>NZ_JBFAPZ010000002.1:0-443820 GCF_040676935.1 Saccharopolyspora sp. NPDC049426
GCACCGAAACACCCAGCTCCGCAGCCACGTCCGTGTTGAACGCACCGGGTTCCGCGCACGCAAGAACGATCCGGCACCGCAGCGCATACGCCTGCCTCGACGTCGCCGCCCGAGCGCCCCGCACCAACTCCCGACGCTGCTCCTCAGAAACCTTCAGCTCAGCCTTCTTCGGCCGACCAGACTTGCCCATCCACGAACCCTACAATTACAAAACCAACTTCCGACGCAGGACACTAGCACCAGCAGTTTCCGCTTGGCCTCCAAGCCGGGGCCGAATCCGCCGAGCCCGCCGCCGGAGGCCAGCACCCGGTGGCACGGCACGATCAGCGGCACCGGGTTGGAACCCATGATCGACCCCACCGCGCGGGACGCCGCCGGTCTGCCGGAGAGCTCGGCGAGGCGCTTGTAGCTGACGGTCTCGCCGAAGGGCACCAGCTCCTGCAGCGTCCGCAGCACGTGCGCGCGCAGCCCGTCGAGCTCGGTCCAGTCGATCGCGAGCCGGAACTCCCGGCGCTCGCCGGAGAAGTACTCGCCGAGCTGACCCGTCGCCTCGTCCGCGAGACCGCCGGGCTCGGCCGAGGGGAACTCGGCGAGCGCGAGGTCCGGACCGGCGAAGGCGACCCGCCGCACACCGGTCCCGGAGGCCACCACGGTGATGTCCCCGACCGGTCCCGCCACGGTGCTCCACGTCAGCTCCACCGTCTCAGCGTAGCGCCCGCCACCGACACCCGGCCTCGCTCGCAAAGATCCGCTCACCTGCGGATTTCCGCGCCCCCGAGTTGCACGGAGCGGGTGCGGGGCGCAAGGTCCTGGCGGCTTTCAGCAAACGGCCGTCAGACGAAGGCCAATCCCGTGCCCTGCGAGTTAGGCTCCGAAACATGTCCGAAACGCACGCCCACCGACGAGACGCACTCCGCAGCCGACTGCGGGAGCGGGACCTGGACGCCCTCCTGGTGACCGACCTGCTCAACATCCGCTACTTGACCGGCTTCACCGGTTCCAACGCCGCGCTGGTGGTGCACGCCGCCGACGGCCCCGGCGGCGAGGACCGCACCGTGTTCTGCACCGACGGCCGCTACCTGACGCAGGCCGAGGAGCAGGTCGCGGACCTGGAACGCGTCATCGACCGGGCGAGCGACCTGGCCATCGCCCAGCGCCTCGGCGAGGAGGCCACCGACCACCGGCGGGTCGGCTTCGAGTCCCAGCACGTCACCGTGGACAACCGCGACGTGCTCGACGACGCCGCGGGCAAGGCCGAGCTGGTCCGGGCTCCGGGCATGGTCGAGCAGCTGCGGTTGATCAAGGACGCGACCGAGATCGAGGCGCTGCGGATGGCCTGCGCCGCCGCCGACCGCGCTCTGACCGACCTCATCGAGCACGGCGGACTCCGCCCGGGACGCACCGAGCTGGAGGTCGCCCGCGAGCTGGAGGCCCGGATGCTGGACAACGGTGCCGCGGGCCCGTCGTTCGAGACGATCATCGCCGCGGGCGCGCACTCCGCGATCCCGCACCACCGGCCCACCGACGCGGTGCTGGCCCACGGCGACTTCGTCAAGATGGACTTCGGCGCGCTGGTCGACGGCTACCACTCGGACATGACCCGCACGGTCGTGCTGGGCAAGGCCGCCGACTGGCAGCGCGAGATCTACGAGCTGGTTCGCGCCTCGCAGGCGGCCGGCCGCGCGGCCGTGAAGATCGACACCGAGGTCCGCGACGTCGACTCCGCGGCCCGCCAGGTGATCGCCGACGCGGGGTACGGCGAGCAGTTCCTGCACGGCTTGGGACACGGCGTGGGGCTGGAGATCCACGAGGCGCCCACGTTGTCGCAGCGCGGGGACGGTAGAATCGCCGAGAGGATGGCGGTCACCGTCGAGCCTGGCGTCTATCTGGCCGGGCGGGGCGGGGTCCGCATCGAGGACACGCTGGTCGTGCGGCCCGGCACACCGGAGCTCCTCACCCTGACGACCAAAGAGCTCGTCGAAGTCTGACGCACGACGAGTGCGCGGAATTTCGCCGGCACCCCGTCGCGGCCCGGCGCAACACCAAGCCATCACCACAGGAGAACCCCCACGTGGCTTCCACGAACGACCTGAAGAACGGACTGGTGCTCAACCTCGACGGCCAGCTGTGGTCCGTCGTCAACTTCCAGCACGTCAAGCCCGGCAAGGGCGGCGCCTTCGTCCGCACCACCCTCAAGAACGTGCTCTCCGGCAAGGTCGTCGACAAGACCTTCAACGCCGGCGTGAAGGTGGAAACCGCCAACGTCGACCGCCGCGAGATGACCTATCTGTACTACGACGGCAACGACTACGTCTTCATGGAGCCGGAGACCTTCGAGCAGGTCAACGTCACCCCTGACGTCGTCGGCGACGCCGCGAAGTTCATGCTGGAGAACAGCCAGGTCGTCGTCGCCCGGCACGAGGACGCTCCGCTCTACGTCGAGCTGCCCGCCTCGGTCGAGCTCCTCGTCGAGCACACCGACCCCGGCGTGCAGGGCGACCGCTCGACCGGCGGCACCAAGCCGGCGACGCTGGAGACCGGCGCCGAGGTCCAGGTCCCGCTGTTCCTGAACACCGGTGACAAGGTCAAGGTCGACCCGCGCGACGGCCGGTACCTCAGCCGCGTCAACTCCAAATGAGCGGCTCGCGCAGCAAGGCTCGTAAGCGCGCGGTCGATTTCCTCTACGAGGCCGATCTGCGCGAGACCGATGCCGTCACGCTCATGTCGGACCGGATCGGCGCGCCCGAGACGGCTCCGGTCCCGGATTACACGATCACCCTCGTCGAGGGCGTGAACGAGAACCGGGAGCGCATCGACGAGCTGCTCACCCAGCACATCGAGGGCTGGACGCTCTCGCGGATGCCGGTCGTGGACCGCGCCGTGCTGCGGCTGGGCCTCTACGAGCTGCTGTGGTGCCCGAAGGGCGACGTGCCGCCGGTGGTGGCCGTGGACGAGGCGGTGGAGCTGGCCAGGGCGCTGTCCACCGACGATTCCCCGCGCTTCGTCAACGGCGTCCTCGGACGCCTGGCGGGGATTCGCGACAGGCTGCGCAAGACCCTCCCCAAAGAGGAAACCCCGGTCGACTGATCTTGTGCTCTCGGGGTTGCTTGGCTTGGCGGTGCCGGTAGCGGAACCTCAGCGGCCCTCTGGGTCCGGGCGCCACTCCTGATGTATGCCAATACGCGGCGTCGCGGCGTCCTCCCCAGAGGGCCGCTGAGAACCCGCGTCGGTGCGAGTTGAGTCCCGCACTTGGAACTGGCGGCCTCCCGCCGCACTTTTTAGCCAGAAGAGGGGCACCTGCCAGTCGGCAGGTGCCCCTCTTCGTGTTCACGGGGTGCTCTCACCCGAACGGCGGTGTGCTGTCGGTGTGCTGAGCGCACTGGGTGCTCGATCGGCGACCGATCGGGTGAGAGCCCTGAAAGCCCAGGGGCACCCGTCGCGGCTTCGCCGCTGGGTGCCCCGGTCCGCCTATCGGTGTTGTTTCACTCCTCGCGGGCAGGGCGCGCCTCCGGGGGAAGCACACCCCAGTCGATGAGCTGCTCGGTGAGCTCGCCCGGCGTCATGTCGTAGATGATCGCCAGGGACCGCAGGTCTTCGGTGCGGATGGACAGCACCTTGCCGTTGTAGTCACCGCGCTGGCTCTGGATCGTGGCCGCGTAGCGGGCCAGCGGTCCCACTTTCTCGGCAGGCAGTTGTTGCAGGCGCTCCAGGTTGATCACGACCTTCGTGGCCGGTTCGGCTCCAGAAGGCACGCGGCCCTCGGGCAGCAGCTCCGCGACCGGCACGCCGTAGAAATCGGCGAGTTCGGCCAGCTTCTGCACGGTCACCGCGCGGTCGCCTCGCTCGTAGGACCCGACGACCACGGCCTTCCACCGTCCGCCAGACTTCTGCTCGACGCCGTGCAGCGACAGACCCTGCTGCTGGCGGATAGCGCGGAGTTTGCTGCCCAGCGCCTTGGCGTAGTCGCCCATGTGGCGTTTCTCCGTTCGTTCGCCCCGTCAGCCGATAACGGCGACCGGGGAGCAAAGCTCAGATCGATACGGAGAGTAATGTTCGCTCGCGAGCGTCACCAGGTCAAGTTGGTCTTCGATGCCGATGTGGCGAGCGCCAACACACCACCCGGTCGATTGACCCGTTGTCGCTGATAGCGTACGGGGCAGCCCGGCGATGCGCAGGTTCATCCCGAACCCGGATTGCGGGGCAGCTCACACACCATCCTTTAAGGACCCGTCCTGTGAGGCGGAGAAGGAGGTCGCACCGTGGCGTCTCGCCATCAGGCGAGCGCGGCGGAACCGGCAGGGCAGCGGGAGCTGCTCTCGGCCGGTGACGTTGCGCGCACGATAGCCCGAATCGCGCACCAGATCATCGAGAAGACCGCGCTGGACACCGGCGACGGTTCCGTGGTGCTGCTGGGCGTACCCACCAGGGGAACCCCGCTGGCCAGGCGTTTGGCCGACAGGATCAGCGAGTTCAGCGGTGTGACGGTTCCCGTCGGCACCCTGGACATCACGCTGTTCCGCGACGACCTGCGCTCCCAGCCCAACCGGCCGCTGGAGCCCACCAACCTGCCGCCCGGGGGCATCGACCACAAGCTGGTCGTCCTCGTCGACGACGTGCTCTTCTCCGGGCGCACCGTGCGCGCCGCCCTCGACGCCCTGCGCGACCAGGGCCGTCCCCGCTCGGTGCAGCTGGCCGTGCTGGTGGACCGGGGACACCGGGAACTGCCGATCCGCGCCGACTACGTGGGCAAGAACATCCCGACCTCCCGCAGCGAGGACGTCGCCGTTCAGCTGTCCGAGACCGACGGCGAGGACCGCGTGGTGATCCACAAGGAACAGACGCAGGAGGACGTGTGATGCGCCACCTGCTGTCCACCGAGGGCCTGTCCGCCGCCGACGCGACCGCCGTCCTCGACACCGCCGACACGCTCAAGCAGACGCTGCTGGGGCGCGAGGTGAAGAAGCTCCCCACGTTGCGCGGGCGCACCGTGGTGACGCTGTTCTACGAGAACTCCACCCGGACCCGGGTGTCCTTCGAGGTCGCCGGGAAGTGGATGAGCGCCGACGTGATCAACGTTTCGGCCAGCAGCTCGTCGGTCGGCAAGGGCGAGTCCCTCCGGGACACCGCGCTGACGCTGGCGGCGGCCGGCGCGGACTGCGTGATCATCCGGCACCCCGCCTCCGGCGCCGCCCACCGGCTCGCCGGCTGGCTGGAGCAGGACGGCACCCAGGTCGTCAACGCGGGCGACGGGATGCACGAGCACCCCACCCAGGCCCTGTTGGACGCCGCGACCCTGCGGGAGCGCCTGGGGGACGTCTCAGGGCGTCGCATCGGCATCGTGGGCGACCTGCTGCACAGCAGGGTCGCGCGGTCCAACGTGCACCTGCTGCGGACGCTGGGGGCCGAGGTGACGCTCATCGCGCCGCCGACGCTGGTGCCCACCGGCATCGAGCACTGGGGCGCCGAGGTGCGCCACGACCTCGACCCGGAACTGCCCAAGCTGGACGCGGTCATGCTGCTGCGGGTGCAGGCCGAGCGGATGCACGGCGGGTTCTTCCCGTCGGCGCGCGAGTACTCGATCGCCTACGGCCTCAACGAGAAGCGGCTGGCGAAGATGCCCGAGCACGCGGTCGTGCTGCACCCGGGCCCGATGCTGCGCGGCATGGAGATCGCGCCCTCGGTCGCCGATTCGCCGCGCGCCGCCATCACCCAGCAGGTCGGCAACGGCGTGCACGTGCGCATGGCGGTGCTCTACCACCTGCTGGCGGGAGAGGAGCTGGCGGCGTGAGCAGTCCTGTTGCAACTTCAGCCGTGCTCGACCGCACCTCAGGGGAACGTGACGCGAACCAGCCACGAGAAACCTCGAAACGCGAGATTGAGCTGTTCGCAACCACAAGTGTGAATCGCGGAGAGGCGGAACTGTGCGCGTGTTGCTGAAGGACGTCCGTCCCTACGGCGAGGGCGAGCCGGTCGACGTGCTCGTCGAGGGCACCACGATCGCCGAGATCGGCGCGGACCTGAGCGCCGACGCCGACGAGATCGTGCAGGGCGGCGGCGCGGTCGTGCTACCGGGCTTCGTGGACCTGCACACCCACCTGCGCGAACCGGGCCGCGAGGACGCCGAGACGATCGAGACCGGCTCGATGGCCGCCGCGCTGGGCGGCTACACCGCCGTGTTCGCGATGGCCAACACCGACCCGGTCGCCGACAACGCCGTGATCGTCGAGCACGTGTGGCGCCGGGGCCGCGAGGTCGGCCTGGTCGACGTGCACCCGGTGGGCGCGGTGACCGTCGGGCTGGCGGGCGAGAAGCTCGCCGAGCTGGGCACCATGCGGCACTCCTCTGCCGAGGTGCGGGTCTTCTCCGACGACGGCAAGTGCGTGCACGACCCGCTGCTCATGCGCCGCGCGCTGGAGTACACCCGCTCGTTCGGCGGGCTGGTCGCCCAGCACGCCGAGGAGCCGCGGCTGACCGTCGGCGCGCAAGCGCACGAGGGCCCGAACGCGGCCCGGCTGGGCCTGGCCGGCTGGCCCGCCCCGGCGGAGGAGTCCATCGTGGCGCGCGACTGCCTGCTGGCCGCGCACACCGGCGGAACCCTGCACGTCTGCCACGTCTCCACCGCGGGCACCGCCGAGCTGCTGCGGTTCTTCAAGGACCGCGGGACCGACGGCACCGTCTCGGCCGAGGTGACGCCGCACCACCTGCTGCTCACCGACGAGCGGCTGGAGACCTACGACCCGGTCAACAAGGTCAACCCGCCGCTGCGCACCGACGACGACGCCCTGGCCCTCCGCCGGGCGCTGGCCGACGGGACCGTGGACTGCGTGGCCACCGACCACGCCCCGCACGCCGCCCAGGACAAGGACTGCGAGTGGTCCGCGGCCAAACCGGGCATGCTCGGACTGCAGACCGCGCTGGGCATCGTGACGCGGACGATGGTGCGCTCGGGCCTGCTGGACTGGCGAGGCGTCGCGCGGGTGCTCTCCGAGCGTCCCGCCGAGATCGCCGGACTGACCGGCCAGGGACGGCCGATCGCCGTCGGCGAACCCGCCAACCTCGCGCTGGTCGACCCGGACGCGGAGTGGACGGTGCGGGCCGCCGAGCTGGCGAGCCTGGGACAGAACTCGCCCTTCGAGGGGATGCGGCTGCCCGGTCGGGTCGTCGCGACGCTGCTGCGCGGTTCGGTGACCGCGCACGAAGGCAAGGTGAGGCGCTGATGGAACGCTTGTTGTGGGTGCTCGCGCTCGCCGCGCTGGCGGCGCTCGTGTTCTTCGGGATGCGGCGCGGCTGGCTGGCCCGAGCCCGACGACAGGCGGCCGAGCTGCCTCCCTTCCCGGAGCGGCCGGCCGACCCCGGCGCCGAGACCCTGACCCCCGCCACCGGCATGTACATCGGCACGACCAGCGCCGATGACTGGCAGGACCGCATCGCGGTCGGCGACATCGGGCACCGCGCCAACGGAACCGCGCACCTGCACGCCCAGGGCCTGCTGATCGAGCGCGACGGCGCTTCGGCGGTGTGGGTCCCGGCCGCGTCCGTGGTGGACGCCCGGCTGGACCACAAGCTGGCCAACAAGGTCGTGCCCGGGGCCGGTCTGGTGGTGGTGACCTGGCGTCTCGGCGATCAGCTGCTGGACACCGGGTTCCGCGGCGACGACAAGCAAGCGCAGACCGAGTGGGTCGAGGCGATCCGATCGCTGCCCGCTCACACGACTTCGAACGAGTCGGAGGACGGATGAACGACGTTCTCGCAGCTGTTCATCCGACCGACCGGGGCGTGGGGCGTCCCCACGCCAGCACAGGAGGAGAAATGACCGCGTACACACCGGCCGCGTTGGTGCTGGAAGACGGCCGGATCTTCCGCGGGGAGGCTTACGGCAAGGTGGGCCGCACCCTCGGGGAGGTCGTGTTCACCACGGGCATGACCGGCTACCAGGAGACGCTGACCGACCCGTCCTACCACCGGCAGATCGTGGTGCAGACCGCGCCGCAGATCGGCAACACCGGCTGGAACGACGAGGACGACGAGTCGGACAAGATCTGGGTCGCCGGCTACGCCGTGCGCGACCCCGCCCGTCGCCCGTCGAACTGGCGCTCCACCCGGAGCCTGGACGACGAGCTGACCAACCAGGGCGTCGTCGGGATCTCCGGGATCGACACCCGCACCCTGACCCGCCACGTGCGCGAGCTGGGCGCGATGCGCGGCGGCATCTTCTCGGGCTCCGAGCTGGTCTCGGACGAGCAGATGGTGGCCGCGGTGAAGGACTCCTCGGAGATGGTCGGCGCGTCCCTGGCGGGCGACGTCACCACCGGCAAGACCTACGTGATCCCGGCCGTGGGCCAGAAGCGGTTCACGGTGGCCGCGCTGGACATGGGCATCAAGGCGAACACGCCGCGGATGATGGCCGAGCGCGGCATCGAGATCCACGTGATGCCGCTGGCGTCCACGATGGACGAGATCCTGGAGGTCGCGCCGGACGGGCTGTTCCTGTCCAACGGTCCCGGTGACCCGGCGACCACCGACGCGCAGGTCGAGCTGACCCGCCAGGCCCTGGACCGGAAGCTGCCGCTGTTCGGCATCTGCTTCGGCAACCAGGTCCTCGGTCGCGCTCTGGGCCGCGGCACCTACAAGCTGCAGTACGGCCACCGGGGCATCAACATCCCGGTCATCGACCAGGAGACCGGCAGGGTCGCGATCACCGCGCAGAACCACGGTTTCGCCGTGGAAGGCGAGCCGGGCGAGGAGTTCGACACCGACTTCGGCCGCGCGATCGTGTCCCACCACTGCGCCAACGACGGTGCCGTCGAAGGTCTGCGGCTGCTCGGCGGCCCGGCCTTCTCCGTCCAGTACCACCCCGAGGCGGCGGCCGGTCCGCACGACGCCGCCCCGCTGTTCGACAAGTTCGTTGATCTGATGAGCGAGGCCCGCTGATGCCGAAACGCACTGACATCAAGCACGTACTGGTCATCGGTTCCGGGCCGATCGTGATCGGTCAGGCGTGCGAGTTCGACTACTCCGGCACCCAGGCGTGCCGGGTGCTGCGCGAAGAGGGCATCCGCGTCTCGCTGGTGAACTCCAACCCGGCGACGATCATGACCGACCCGGAGTTCGCCGACGCCACCTACATCGAGCCGATCACGCCCGAGTTCGTCGAGAAGGTCATCGATGCCGAGCGCCCGGACGCGATCCTGGCGACCCTGGGCGGGCAGACGGCGCTGAACACGGCGATCGCGCTGCACGAGCGCGGTGTGCTCGACAAGTACGGCGTGGAGCTCATCGGCGCCGACGTGGACGCGATCCAGCGCGGCGAGGACCGGCAGATGTTCAAGGACATCGTGCGCTCGGTCGGCGGCGAGGTGCCCTCGTCGAAGGTCTGCAAGTCGATGGACGACGTGCGCTCGTTCGTCGCCGAGTCCGGTCTCCCGGTGGTCATCCGGCCCAGCTTCACCATGGGTGGTCTGGGCTCGGGCATGGCGCACACCGAGGAGGACCTGGAGCGGATGGCCTCCTTCGGCCTGTCCGAGTCCCCGGTGCACGAGGTGCTCATCGAGGAGAGCGTGCTCGGCTGGAAGGAGTACGAGCTGGAGCTGATGCGCGACCACGCCGACAACGTGGTGGTCATCTGCTCCATCGAGAACGTCGACCCGATGGGCGTGCACACCGGTGACTCGGTGACGGTGGCGCCGTCGATGACGCTGACCGACCGCGAGTACCAGCACATGCGCAACGTCGGCATCGACGTGCTGCGCGAGGTCGGCGTGGACACCGGTGGCTGCAACATCCAGTTCGCCATCCACCCGAAGAACGGCCGCATGGTCGTCATCGAGATGAACCCGCGCGTGTCGCGGTCGTCGGCGCTGGCGTCGAAGGCGACGGGTTTCCCGATCGCCAAGATCGCCGCGAAGCTCGCCGTCGGCTACACCTTGGACGAGATCCAGAACGACATCACCGGCGAGACCCCGGCGTCGTTCGAGCCCACGCTGGACTACGTGGTCGTGAAGGTGCCGCGGTTCGCCTTCGAGAAGTTCCCGGGCGCTGACCAGGAGCTGACCACGACCATGAAGAGCGTCGGCGAGGCGATGGCCGTGGGCCGCAGCTTCTCCGAGGCGATGGGCAAGGCGCTGCGGTCGATGGAGACCAAGTCCGTCGGGTTCTGGACCAAGCCGGACCCCGAAGGCGCCACCCTCCAGTCCACTCTGGACGAGCTGCGCACCGCGCACGACGGGCGGATCTACACCGTCGAGCGCGCGCTGCGCTTCGGCGCCACCGTCGAGCAGGTGCACGAGGCCTCGAGCATCGACCCGTGGTTCGTCGACCAGATCTCGGCGTGGGTGGAGCTGCGCCGCGAGCTCGTCGACGCCCCGGTGCTGGACGCCTCGCTGCTGCGCGTCGCCAAGCGCGCGGGCCTGTCGGACCGCCAGATCGCCGCGCTGCGGCCGGAACTGGCCGGTGAGGACGGCGTTCGCGCGCTGCGCCACCGGCTGGGCGTGCGTCCGGTGTACAAGACGGTCGACACCTGCGCCGCCGAGTTCGCCGCGAAGACGCCGTACCACTACTCGGCCTACGAGTCCGACCCGGCGGCCGAGTCGGAGGTCGCCGAGCAGCGCGAGAAGCCGAAGGTGATCATCCTCGGCTCGGGCCCGAACCGCATCGGCCAGGGCATCGAGTTCGACTACTCGTGCGTGCACGCGGCCATGGCGCTGCGCGAGGCCGGGTACGAGACGGTGATGGTCAACTGCAACCCGGAGACGGTCTCCACCGACTACGACACCTCGGACCGGCTGTACTTCGAGCCGCTGACCTTCGAGGACGTCCTGGAGGTCGTGCACTCCGAGCGTCAGTCGGGCACGGTCGCGGGCGTGATCGTGCAGCTGGGCGGCCAGACCCCGCTGGGCCTGGCGCAGCGCCTCGCGGACGCGGGCGTCCCGGTCGTGGGCACCCCGCCGGAGGCGATCCACCTGGCCGAGGAGCGCGGCGCGTTCGGCGACGTGCTGGTCGCCGCCGGTCTGCCCGCCCCGCAGTACGGCACCGCGACGTCCTTCGAGGGCGCCAAGCGGATCGCCGACGACATCGGCTACCCGGTGCTGGTGCGCCCGTCCTACGTGCTCGGCGGCCGGGGCATGGAGATCGTCTACGACGAGGCGTCGCTGGCCAACTACATCGCCCGCGCCACCGAGGTGACGCCGGAGCACCCGGTGCTGGTGGACAAGTTCCTCGACGACGCGATCGAGATCGACGTCGACGCGCTGTGCGACGGCAACGAGATCTACCTCGGCGGCGTGATGGAGCACATCGAGGAGGCCGGCATCCACTCCGGCGACTCGGCGTGCGCGCTGCCGCCGATCACGTTGGGGCGTCAGGACATCGAGATGGTCCGCCGCTCCACCGAGGCGATCGCCCGCGGTGTGGGCGTGCACGGTCTGCTCAACGTGCAGTACGCGCTCAAGGACGACGTGCTCTACGTGCTGGAGGCCAATCCCCGCGCGTCGCGGACGGTTCCGTTCGTCTCCAAGGCCACGGCCGCTCCGCTGGCCAAGGCCGCCGCACGAATCATGCTGGGCGCCAAGATCTCCGAGCTGCGCTCCGAGGGCATGCTGCCCGAAGAGGGCGACGGCGCGGACCTGCCGGTCGAGGCGCCGGTGGCGGTCAAGGAAGCGGTCCTGCCGTTCCACCGCTTCCGGACCCGCGAGGGCGTCGGCGTCGACTCGCTGCTGGGGCCGGAGATGAAGTCGACGGGCGAGGTCATGGGCATCGACACCTCCTTCGGCCAGGCGTTCGCCAAGTCGCAGGCCGGTGCCTACGGTTCGCTGCCGACGTCGGGCAAGGTGTTCGTGTCGGTGGCCAACCGGGACAAGCGCTCGCTGGTGTTCCCGGTCAAGCGGCTGGCCGATCTCGGGTTCGAGATCCTGGCGACGGAGGGCACCGCCGAGGTGTTGCGGCGCAACGGCATCACCTCCACCGTGGTCGCCAAGCACACCGAGTCGGTCGAGGGCGATCGCGATGTCGTCGACCTGATCAAGGCGGGTGAGGTCGACATGATCATCAACACCCCGTACGGCAACCCGGGTCCGCGGGTCGACGGCTACGAGATCCGCACGGCCGCGGTGTCCCGCGACGTCCCGTGCATCACGACGGTGCAGGGCGCTGCGGCTGCGGTGCAGGGCATCGAGGCCGCGATCCAGGGCAACATCGGCGTCCGCCCGCTGCAGGCGCTGCAGGCCGCGCTGCGGCAGGGGCGGTGAGCGGCGATGCCTGATGCTCCGCTGCGCGCCGGCTTCGGCGCCCGGCTCACCGATGCGGTGAGCCGGCGCGGGCCGCTGTGCGTGGGCATCGACCCGCATCCGTCGCTGCTGCACGCGTGGCAGCTGGGGGAGAGCCCCCAGGCCCTGGAGCGGTTCGCGATGACCGTGGTGGAGGCGCTGGCCGACCGGGTGGCGCTGCTCAAGCCGCAGTCGGCGTTCTTCGAGGTCTACGGGTCGGCAGGCGTGGCCGTGCTGGAGAAGGTGATCGCGGAGTCGCAGCAGGCCGGTGCGCTGGTGCTGCTGGACGTCAAGCGCGGCGACATCGGCTCGACGATGACGGCCTACGCGATGGCCTACCTCGACGAGCGCGCCCCGCTGGCGGTCGACGCCATCACGGTCTCGCCGTACCTCGGCTACGGCTCGCTGGCCCCGGCCATCGGCATGGCCGAGCAGAACGGCAGGGGCGTGTTCGTGCTGGCCCGCACCTCCAACCCGGAGGGCGTGGGCCTGCAGCAGGCGGTCCACGGCAGCGGCGACACCGTCGGCCAGTACATCGTGGACTCCGCGGCGGAGACCAACCTGGGCAAGGAACCGATGGGTCACGTGGGGGTGGTGGCGGGCGCCACCATTCCCGCGGGGGAGCTGGACTTCTCCGACCTCAACGGCCCCATCCTCGCCCCTGGCCTCGGTGCTCAGGGCGCCACTGTCCGGGACCTCAAGGCGGTCTTCGGCCGGGCCCTGCCGCACGTCCTCCCGACCACGTCGAGGGACGTGCTCCGCCACGGCCCCGAGGTGAAGTCGCTGCGAGACACCCACGCCCGCCTCGCGGACGAGATCGGCCACCAGCTCAACGACTGATCCGATCGCAACACACCCGTCCCCGGCACGACGCTCTCGTGCTGGGGACGGGTGTTCTGCGTCTGTCGTCACGCCGATGTGGCCCGGGGGCCTGGTCTTCGCCGGCCTTCGGCTCCGCATGGCCGGGTCGTTCGAATTTCGCGCGAAATTCGGATGAACTGCTCCGTTCGGGCGTTCGTTCCCGGGCGCCGTTCGGCGGACGCTCCGACCCTCCCGGTCGCTGCCGGAATCGCCTGAGCAGCGGGGATTCCTCCGTTGATCACTGGTGCCCGGCCGGCTCGTTGGAGGGGTGGAAGCTGGTGATCACGGGGTGATCTTCACCCGTTAGGGTCGCTGTGTTGAGGGGTTCGGAGGGTTGGCTCGATGACCGACGATGCTCCGCTGCTGGGCGCGCGGTACCGGTTGGGGTCTCGCCTCGGCGGCGGTGGGATGGCCGACGTGCACCGGGCGATGGACACCCGCCTGCAGCGGTTGGTCGCGGCCAAGGTCTTCCGCTCGGCGACCGATGAGCTGGGGCGCAAGCGCTTCGCGGAGGAAGCGCGAATCCTGGCGGGACTGAGCCACCCGGGCCTGGTGACGGTGCACGACTTCAGCGCCGACGAGGACGAGCTGTTCCTGATCATGGAGTTGATCGAGGGCGGCACGCTGGCCGACGCCACCGAGGCCGGACCGATGCCCCCCGAGGACGTCGCCGACATCGGCGGCAAGCTCGCGGACGTGCTGGCCCACGTGCACGGCAACGACGTCGTGCACCGCGACGTCAAACCCACCAACGTGCTCATCGGCAACGACGGCCGCGCCTACCTGGCCGACTTCGGCGTGTCGCGCCTCGCCGACGCGGCGGGCCGGCTGACCGACTCGCGCATGGTCGTCGGCACCACGACCTACATGGCTCCGGAGCAGGTTTCCGGCGGTGACGTGGGTTTTCCGGCCGACGTGTACGCGCTGGGCCTGGTGCTGCTGGAGTGCGTGACGGGCCGCGTGGAGTACCCGGGCGGGCCGGACGCCGCGGTGGCGCGGCTGGTCCGCCCGCCGCAGATCCCGTTCGGCATCCCCGCCCGCCTGCGCCGCGGTCTGCTGGCGATGCTCGCCACCGACCCGGCGCGCCGCATCACCGCCGAGCAGGCCGGTGACCTGCTCAGCGGTCGCACCACGGAGGTCATCGCCCCGGTCCCGCCGCCGCTTCCGGCACCGCCACCGCGCGTCCCGCAGCAGCGAGCGCATCGCCCGCCGACGCAGTCGATGCCGATCCGGCCGCAACCCTCGCGCCCACCGGTCGCGCCGATCGCGGCCGGACTGCTGGTGGTGGTGACCCTGGCCGCGCTCATCGTCGCCCTCTGGCCCGACAGATCCGAAACACCCGGATTACCACCGGTTTCCGGAAGTCCGGGTGTGGACCGGTTGCCCGTGGACCTGGAGAACCTGGAGAGGCTGGTGCGCGGATGAACCGGTTGCTGCCCGTTCTGCTCCTGGTCGGGTTCGTGCTGGTCGGCTGCGGTGACGACCCGCACGTGCGGGCCCGGTTGAGCGCCCGCGTCGCCGAGGTGAAGGCCGCAGCCCTGGCGCAGAACCGCCTCGACACCGAGACCGCGCTGGCCGCGCTGCATCGCGAGATCGCCGAGGCGGTCGCCGACGGCGCGCTGGACTCCGACAGCGCCGGATCCATCATGGCCGCCGCCGACCGGGTCGCCGAGGACGTGCGCGCGATCCCGGCACCCGGCACGGTCCCGGTCACCGTGACGGTGAACCCACCGGAACCCCGCAGCGAGGACAAGAAGTCCCGAGGCGGCAACGGCTAACCACACCCACCGGAGTCCTCAAACCCACGGATTACCGCAGTTTTCGGGTGCCTGATTACGGCGGTTTTCCGGGTGCAGGATTACCGCAGTTTTCGGGGACCGGAATACGGCAGTATTCGGGGTGCCGATTACGGCGGTATTCCGGCCTTCGGGGGCGGGGACGGCGCGAGGGTCGGTCACCAGCGCAGTGCCCACGGCGTCACGTCCGCCAGGGGATCAGCGGGAAGTCGCGCCGGACGCACGTATTCGACCCGCACCACCGGGCCCGGTGCGGGCAGCATCTGGCGGTGGACGAAGGCGGGCAGCAGCGTCGCCGGGTCGACGAAGTAGGTCAGGTCCGCTCCGGCCCCGGTGTCGTCGGCGGGTTGGAACGGGTACGTCCTCGGGTCCACGCCCGCGTCGTGCAGCGCGAACAACAGGTGCTGCATGTCCCACGCGGTGCCGTCGTGCTCGGTGGGACGCGCCCGCACTGGAATCCGCAGGTAGCGCTTGCCGCCGACGTCGACCGGAGTGGGCGGCAGCGGGGTGAGGAAGCGGTGCTCGCCGCGCAGCGACTCCACCACCGCGTCGGCCTGCGCGTCCGACAAGCCCCCGGGAATGATCCCGTCGCCGAGCAGCGGACGCGTGCTGACCTGGCACAACGAGCTCGGCTCTGGTCCGTCCCACGTCTTGCGCGAGGGCAGGTAGCCGTGGCGGAGGCCGTCGACGCACCTGGTCCGCACGACGCTCTCGCCGCGCCAGTGCTCGATGCTCGTCCCGACGTGGTGCCCCGACCGGTGGTCGAAGATCTCGTCGCTGACCCGCACCATCCTCCGCGCCGCGGCGGCCTCGGGTGTGTCGAAGCGTTCGCGGCGGGTGTGCACGACGGGTTGGGTGGCCTGTCGCCGGTAGACCTCCCAGAACAGCTCCTCGGGCCTCTCCGGCGCTTCGGTCGCGCAGCCGGCCAGCAGCGCCCACAGCATCAGGCAGGTCATCAGTCGCACAGCGCTTCCACCACGTCGCGGGCCTCGGCGCGGAACGCCTGGTCGAGGAAGTAGAGCTTGTCAGCGACGTCGGTGAGCTGGCTGCGCGCGACCACGACCTCCACGCCGTCCTGGGCGATGGAGATCTCGTCCCGCACCAGCAGCGTCACCACGACCTCGCCGCGGTGCTCGCAAGCCGGAATTCGCCAACTGGCGCACATGTTCTCGTCCCTCCACAGTGGAAACAGTGACGGGATCGAATGTCCGCGCGTGACGGTCGGGCACGCAACATCACGTTCCGGGGACCGCAGCGGCGTGACCTCGGGGCACACCCGGGGCGGCGCGATCAGCGGGAACGATCGGATGCGATCGGTGATCGGCAAGAGGCACGGCGGACTTGCCGGAGAATTGCCGCGAAATGGGAGAGGAAGAGAACGCATCCCCTCTTCCCGCTCTCATTTTACAGAGGGCAGGGGGACTTGCGGCAAGACCCCGGGTATGCCGCACAATCCTCGGTCTGGGCCGAGACCAGCGAAAACGCGGTGCCCGGCTGGGGGAATCGATCAATTGCGAGGAACACGTGTCCCAGCACGAACAAGAGCTGACGTCCGAGCGCGCCTACGTCGCGGGGCTCTACGAACAGCTCGACGCCGAACGCGCGCGCGTCGAGACCCGCTACGCGGACGCGCTGCGGGGGACCGGCGCGTCCGCGATGGAGCGCGACGTGGAGGTCCGGGCGCAGGCCAGGGAGCTCAAACGGCTGGGCGTGGCCGACCAGGGCCTGTGCTTCGGCCGGCTCGATGCGGTCGACGGTGAGCGCCGCTACATCGGCAGGATCGGGCTGTTCGACTCCGACGACGACTACCGGCCGCTGCTGCTGGACTGGCGTGCCCCGGCGGCACGTCCGTTCTACGTCGCCACCGCGGCCAGCCCGGAGAACATGCGCCGGCGCCGCCAGTTCCACACCCGAGGCCGCCAGGTCACCGACTTCACCGACGAGGTCCTCGGACGTCCGGACGGGGAGTCCGGCGGTGACGCGGCGCTGCTCGCCGCGGTCAACGCTCCGCGCGGGGAGGGGATGCGCGACATCGTCGCCACCATCCAGACCGAGCAGGACCGCATCATCCGACTCGACCACGCGGGTGTGCTGGTCATCGAGGGTGGTCCGGGGACCGGCAAGACCGTCGTGGCGCTGCACCGCGTCGCCTACCTGCTCTACACCCAGCGCGAGCGGATGGAGCGCAGCGGCGTGCTGCTCGTCGGCCCGAACCCGGCGTTCCTCACCCACATCGGCCGCGTCCTGCCGTCGCTGGGGGAGTCCGACGTCGTGTTCGCCACCACCGGAGACCTGGTTCCCGGCCTGCACGTCACGGCCGAGGACGCGCCGGAGGTCGCGCAGCTCAAGGGCTCGCTGAAGATCCTCGACGTGCTGAAGGCCGCGGTCGCCGACCGCCAGCGGTTGCCGGCGCAGCCGCTGCACATCGAGCTGGAGGACGTGACGGTCCGCATCGACGCCGCGACCGCCGAGTGGGCGCGCGAGGAGGCCCGCGACAGCGGCCTGCCGCACAACGAGGCTCGCGCGGTGTTCACCGACATCGTCACCTACGTGCTCACCGAACGCGCCATCGGCCGCATCGGAAAGGGCTGGTTGACCAGGGACAACGAGGAGGTCTGGGAGAACCTGCGGGCCGATCTGCTCAGCGAGCTGGGGGAGCACCCGGCCTTCACGGAGTCCCTCGACGAGCTGTGGCCGATCCTCACCCCGCAGCAGCTCCTGGCCGACCTGTACTCATCGCCGGAGCGGTTGCGGGCTGTGGGCGCGGAGCCGCTGCACCGCGCTGATGGCCAGGCGTGGACGGTCTCCGACGTGCCGCTGCTCGACGAGCTCGTCGACCTGCTGGGCGTCGTGAAGACGTCCGACCCGGTGGCCTCGGAGCGAGCGGCCGAGGCCGAGTACGCCGCCGGAGTCCTGGAGATCATGCAGACCGAGCGCCACGACATGATGGACGACGAGGACCACCTGCTGGCCCAGGACCTGCTGCACGCGGAGGACCTGGCGGAGCGATTCGTCGAGCACGACACCCGCGACCTGGCCGAACGCGCCGCGGCCGACCGGGACTGGACCTACCGGCACGTCGTCGTCGACGAGGCGCAAGAACTGTCCGAAATGGACTGGCGAGTCCTGATGCGCCGATGCCCGAGCCGCTCGTTCACGGTCGTAGGAGACCTGGCGCAGCGCCGCTCAGCGGCGGGCGCAGGCGCGTGGGGTGCGATGCTGGACCGCTACGTCCCCGACCGCTGGGCGTACCGCGAGCTCACGGTCAACTACCGCACTCCGGCGGAGATCATGCAGGTCGCAGCGTCGTTGCTGGCCGACTTCGCCCCCGACGTGGTGCCCCCGGAGTCGGTCCGCTCCTGCGGAGTCGCGCCCTGGCACCGCCAGGTCACGGCATCCGAGATGGCCGCAGCCGTGGACGAGTTCACCCGGGACGAAGCGCAACGCGAAGGAACCAGCGTCGTCATCGGACCTCCCGGCATCCCCGGCGCGGTGTCCCCGGCGGACACCAAGGGTCTCGAGTTCGACGCGGTCCTGGTGGTCGAACCCACCCGCATCCTCACCGAAAGCCCCCGAGGCGGCGCCGAACTCTACGTCGCCCTCACCCGAGCGACCCAACGCCTGGGAATCTTCCACCAAGACCCCCTCCCCGAGGCCCTCGCCGGACTCACCGCCTCACACCCCCCGCAGCTGGCGTGACCCGATTTCAATGGAAGTCGGGACCGGGATTTCAGTGGAAGTCGGGAACCGGATTTCCACTGAAACCGGGTTCCCGATTTCCACTGAAATCCGAAACCACGAGGTGAGGTCAGTCCGTGATGCGTTCGCGGAGGAGCTCGACGCCGGGGCCTTCGAGGTCGATGAGGGCGACGGGGCGGCCGGTGATGGCCAGGGTGAGGGCCTCGGACGGGCCGTGGATCTCGCTGCCTTCGCCCCAGGTCCAGTCCTGGTCGGTGGCGATGAATCGGAGTCCGTTGAGGCGACTGCCGGGCAGGAATGCGCGGGCGCCCGGCTTCGAGACGAGGAAGTCCAGCGCCGGTCGCCACGAGCTCGGCGGCGGGTTGACGTCGAGACCGAGCGGCCGAGCGGCGTCGCGCAGGTGGATGCACGTGTCGGTCATCGGACCGAAGGGCCCGACGAACGGCACGTTCATCGGCCGACCGGCCATCCGGCGCAGACCGGCCACGAGCTCGTCCGTGGGACGCCGGGCCCATTCGCGGGTCTGCTCGTCGACGTACCGGTCGAGATCGCCGCGGTAGCGAATGACCGTGCGCAGCACGCGAAACCAGCTGAACCGGGTTTCGAGGGGAGCGAGCAGGTGTGCCGCCACCTCCCGCACGGTCCACCCGGCGCACAGGCTCGGCGTCGCCCACTGCTCCGGCGTCAACGATGCGAACATGTCGGCCGCCAGCCGACGATTCTCCTCCGAGATCCGGAAGAGCTCTTCGAATTCCCTGGTCACCGCAGAACCCTACGACACCCCACCGACACCCAACCCCGTCTTCACCAACTTCCCCAACCCCACCAGGGACAAAACCGCAGTCCCCAAACCCCAGTCAACGCCCCAACCACGTCCGTCGGGCACTGCCGGTCGATCAGTGCAACTGGTCCGGACGCCCCCACCGCTCACCCCCGGGGTTGGGTTTCCGGATTTCAGTGGAAATCCGTGGTCGGGTTTCAGTGGAAATCGGAACCCGGATTTCCACTGAAATCCGGAAAGCCGGGTGACCACCACGCGTCGGGACGCTCTCGTCCGCGGTCGGGGCCCGGAATACTGCGGTAATCAGGGACCCGGTGACGGACGGGATCCGGGTTTCGACACTCCTTCGTCGATGCGCCGACCCGCGTCGCCGTCGGTCCGCGCCCTCAGCCAGAGGCCCCGCGACCCTGGGGCTCGCAGGACCAGGCACGCCCACAGCCGCGCGCCTACGCTGTCCGAGAAGCTGACCCTGCTCGCCACGACCTCGGTCACGCGCGACTCCTCCGAGCGCGCGCTCTGATCTCCTGACCGGAGCTTCCGAACGATGGGAGGACCACATGCCGCAGACGATCGCGATCACCGGTGCCACCGATGGGCTCGGCCGGGCCTTGGCCCTGCGTCTGGCGAGCGGGGACGTCCGGCTCGTGCTGCACGGCCGTGACGCCGGCAAGGTCGAGCAGGTAGCAGCCGAGGTGCGGGCGGCGGGTGGTGCCGCACCTGTCACCGCGACCGCCGACCTGGCCGAGCTCGCCCAGGTGTCGAAGCTGGCCGACACCATCGGCAGCAGCGTCGACAGGCTCGACGTGCTGGTCAACAACGCGGGCATCGGATCGGGCGAGCCGGACGGGCGCGACCGCCGGACCAGCGAGGACGGGCACGAGCTGCGCTTCGCCGTGAACTACCTGGCCACCTTCGCGCTCACCGAGAACCTGCTGCCGCTCCTGCGTTCCTCGTCGGAGGAGGGACGTGCCGCTCGCGTGGTGCACGTGGCGTCGCTGGCGCAGGACCCGCTCGACTTCGACGACCTCATGCTCGAACGCGACTACTCGGGCTCCCGCGCCTACGGCCAGAGCAAGCTCGCGCAGATCATGCACAGCTTCGACCTCGCCGAGCGGTTCGCGCCCATCGAGCTGGCCGCGACCTGCCTGCATCCGGCCACCTTCATGCCGACCAAGATCGTCTTGTCGGAGATCGGCAGGAGTTCGGACTCGCTGGAAACCGGGGTGGAGGCGACGCGCAGGCTCGCGGTGGACGAGTCGCTCGAAGGCGTCACCGGCCAGTTCTTCGACCGCCTCCGTCCCGCTCGGGCTCACGCCCAGGCCTACGACGCCGAGGCCAGGGCCACGCTACGCGCCCGCACCCTCGCTCTCGTCTAAAAGCTGTTTAGGAATTGCTTTGCGTAGCGGTGCGGGTAGCAGAACCTGAGCGGTTCCGTGGACTCCGTGCGCCACTCCTGATGTATGTCCAATACACGGCGTCGCGGCGTACTCGCCACGAAACCGCTCAGAACCTGCGGCGGTGCTGGTTGAGTCCCACACATGAAACAGCGGCTCCGCCACACTCCTAAACAGCTCTTAGCGCGGGGGCAGGTCTGATCCGAACTGGCCGGGCAAAAAGGACATCGGTTGCCCGAGGTCGTAGACGAGATCCCGGCGGCTAGCGGCGGATGATCTTGATGATGATCTGCCCGACGATGAACCAGATCAACGCGGCCAGCGCGTAGTTGAGCACGACGCCGAGCAGCGCATCGTCCGGGGTGAAGACGTCACCGAGCCCCAGCACGAAGGTCTGCGCGAGGGTGTAGATGAACGACACGAAGCCGTTGCCCTGGTTCGCGTCGAGCACCACGAACAGCACGTGCAACGCGAACACCAGCACCACGATCGACACCACGATCCGCACGATCCGCGCAATGGTGTCCCCGACCTGCCCCGGACGCCGAGGAGGGCGTCGGTCGCCGTAGTCGTCCCCGTACGGGTACCGCCCGGGGTCGTTCCGGTCGTAGGGATCGTGTGGCTGGTAACTCATGGTGCGGATTGTGTCACGCCCCGCACGCAGAACAAGTCGAGCGATCAGGTGTGTTCTCGAGGGAGCTGACGCCCTCACCTCGCTGGAAGCGGTCCCGCAGCGCCTCTTGACCATGCCCCGAGGGCACGCCCTTGACTGGCGAAGGGGATGGTTCGACGACGAGAGGCACCTGAATGGTCAACAAGCTCAAGAGGCGCTGGCAGCTCGCCAAGGTCAGATCCGGCGACGGGAGCCCGCTTCGCGATTACCGGCTCTGGCAGCTCTTCTCCCGCTCCCTGTTCTTCCTCGAACTCGCCGACCACGACGGAATCAGCCACTCCTACGCGGTCGACGTCCGGCACCTCGCCGATGCGAAGACGAGGAAGCAGCACGACGACGGGGAAGGCAAGGCCCCTGCCGCGCTGTACCGGAACGGCGTGCAGGTGTTGCGCTCCAACGTGCCGACGGCGTTCCCAGTACCCGGCGGCGTCATCGAGGTCGCCACCACCGGGTTCGGATTGAAACGCATGCACTTCGTCTCCGAAGCCGGCGAGGAACGAGCACTGCGCCCGCACCGCCGTTCCCAGGAAGGCCTCCGCGCGAGGTTCGGGCAGCGCTTCCCCCACGTCAGCGCGGTCATCGGCGCAGCAGCGGTGGTCATCCTCGTCGTGGCGCTCGCGGTGAACCTCCTCCACGGCGTTGAGGTCCTCACCCACAGCCCGGTCATCGCCGAGCAGGTCGGCACGTTCACCTCACCGATCCACCTTCCCACCTGGGCGAACGCCACGTTGATCACCGCAGGAGCGCTAGCAGCCCTCGAACGCGCCACGAGACTCCGCCACAACCGCTTCCTCGACGCAGTGACGTCCTGACCCCGCGCGTGCGGGCTACCAATCGAAGCGCTCGGGGTGCTGAGAACGAGAAGCGCCGGAATTCTTCTCGGGGGCTGTGATATTGCAGGTGCATGATGGTTCGCGCGTGGATGGCGGCTTGGGAGATGGAGTGCTGCGGCACACCGTTCCGCGTGGGCGACACGGTGACTTGGCCGCTTCTCGACCTGGACACCGAGGGCCTCGCTTTCGTGCAGGAGCGGCTCGGGGAGGACGCAGGCGCTCCGATCACGCACAGCGCGATCTTTCACGGCAAGCGCGTGGTGGACGTCCCCAAGGCTTCCGGAGTCGTGACCGGGATCCACGCGCTCTACAGCCGCTTCGAACGAACCTCGGCACGCGAGATACGCCCGGTCCCGCTTTCCGGCCGACTCGTGTGGCTCCACGACTCCGATGCTCACGACGACATCACCGCGGACGACGACGAGGGCTTCACAGCCTACGTCGTCGACCTCGACGTCCAGGAGCAAAAGCGGAATGAGCAGGCCCACCGGTGATACCGGTCGTCCCGCAGCCGCGCTTCGACTTGAGCTCGACGACGAACCGGACCAGTGCCGGGTAAGGCTGATTGCCGACGCGGAGCCAATGAAACGGCCGACATCACCTGGATACCCCGCAGAACGCGACTCTGTGCTGGCGGACATCGATGGGGATCAAGGCAGCACCGTGGTCAGCGGCACCTCGAATTCGACTGGCATGCTCGGCTACGCGAGGTGCGGGCAAGGTCAACGCTGATGAAGAGGATGTCGATCGCGTTCTGACCGGTCATCCGCGCTGACGGGGCTCGGTGGGCTTTCGGTCACGGATCAGATTGGCAGGTTGACGGATGATTCCTACTCCGCCTCCGGCGCGGCGTCGAAACGTGCCTGTGAACAGTGAGTTCGTTCCGATCCCGCCCGCGTTTGCTGCCCGTGTTCGTGGTCGTTGCAGATGGTCCGGCCTTCTGTCGATCACCTTGGTGGTTGCGGCACTGATCGGCACCTTTGCAGGCGGAGCGATGCTGTTGCCCGCACTGCCTCTTGGGGGCGTATTCGCCGTGGTGCTCGGTGGGCTCGGGTGCGCGTTCGCCCTGGTCTCGGCGATCACGCTGGTTGCCGGCGCGTCATACGTCAACACCGGTTACTTGAACGCGACCTACGCCAGGCAAGCCCGGCGCACGCTGATCACCATGTTGGTCGCAACGATCCTCCCGGCTGGAATCGCATCGCTCTTCCTCGCCGTGAGCGCGAGCAACGCCGGAGTATTTCCCCCTGCGGCCTTGCTCTGCCTGGCTCTCCTGTGGCTTCCGTGCGCACTCGCTCTGATCGACATGATCATCGGTAGGAGTCTGCTCAACCCGGCCAAGGCAACCCACTGGTGAACAGGGTGGTCAGGGAGCCTCGGCTACCGCTTCGCCTGAGGTGCTAGCCCCTGTTCTTCCTTACGGCGGCATCCGCAGCGCGGGATGCGTACGCGGAGGGATCTACTTCGGCTCCCCGAGCCTGGCGAGCGTCTGCTGTGCGAAGTCGAGCGTGGCCTCCTGCTGGGCCTCCAGAGGGATGAACTGGGCATTGAAACCCTGGCTTCCCCAGCCCCGGTATTCGACGGTGACGTGCGCGTTCGCGCGGAGGAAATCGATCGTGACAACTTGGCTGTTGCCCTTGCTGCCAGGTCGGATGCTGCGTTTGGAGGAGTCTCCGATCACGGTTGGTGGAGTGTCCGGTTGCGCGGCCTGGGAGTTGTTCGCCTGGTAGCTCCCCTGCGCCGCAGCGATATCCGGGTCGCCGTCTTCGTTCACCTTCAGCCGGACGAGCACCGAGATGGTGGCGTTCGCTGGGCTTCCCCAACCTGGTGGATGGTTCGACTCCCACTCACACTTGCTGGACTGCTGCGAATCGGTGTGAGAGACATCCGCTGTCGGTGGGAACTGCAGAGCTTCCTCGCCGAGCTGCGTGACCACGCTCGGGTCCGAGACCACGGAGCACGCGCCAGGGTCCTCCCGATACCCCTTCGCGGGCTGCGAGCACGAAGCGACCAGCAGCGCTGTACCTAGCGTCAGGGCGAGTGGGGAGGCAATTGTGGGTTTGATACTTGAACTCCTAAAGCTCCTCATCGCAGCCACGTGCCCGGCTCTTCGTCCCAGTCAGCATTTTCGGGAGCGCGGTTGCTCGGGCGCCAAGCGGCCGGACTTTCGTGAGGAGATTCGCCATCCTCTTCAAATTCAAGGTTCTCAGCTTTTTGGCGAGCCTTCTTGGTGGCTTCGTCGAATGCATGGATCAACTGAAGCTCGTCACCTTCAGCCACACTGTTTGGTGCGATTCGATAACGCTCTGTTCTCCCCAAAGAGTCAACCCACACCGTTACGTTTCGAGAGGTTCCAGGAAAACTCCCCTGCAGAACGGCTTGGGGGTTCTTTCTGGCCTTCTCGATGTTCTTCTCAAGTTGTCGCATCGCATTGGCAACCTGGGATTCGATTTCCATGCCTAAATCCCTCCTTCGCTGGCAAATTACCGCTTGATGGAGCTCATAGTAGTCTTGCACTCATCAATAACCGCCTGGGCGGCCTTCTTTCTTTGTTCGATAGCCTTGAACTGTGCGCCCACGTACGCCACTGCGGCGACGAGCGCTCCAATGACGGCGACGATAATTCCGAGGGCCTTGGTGATAAGTGTCGGCTCTGGGGCTGCCATGAGTGCAATGACGACACCGCCAATTGCAGAAAGAATTCCGCCTACGCCAGCGACGGTCGTCATCAGATCGCCGACAGACTCGTCGAATTTCGCCGCCATTTCTTTCAAAGATTCAGACAACTGGGCCAACGGGTCAGCAACGTCTTCGAGTGCCCTGATCGCCTTATCGGTCGCGGAGTTGAAGTTGATAAATGCTTCGCCCTGCCATCCGTGCGAAAGGTAGTTCTTCGCTTCGTTCAAGCTTTGCAGAGTGTTGGCGATGTCCGCGCGAACGCCGTTTGTCGATTCGTCCTCACCCCAGACCTCTTGGGCTACCGTGCTGATCTTCTTTGTGTCTACCTCTCCGATCAGCTGAAACTGATCGGTAAGTTTTCTGACTGGCGCGCCAAGGGTCTCGGCGATTTTATCAAAGTTCCTGGAGGCGTCCCAGAAGCTGGGGGTTGCCATTTCCATTGGATTCGCCATTTCGCACCTGCTTTGTAGCGGTTGTTCAGCGGGGAGGGTGCACGTTCGGCATCCCAGATGCGGCTTCATTGTCGCGGCGTTGGTATTCGGCGATTGATTCGGAAATCCCGATAGCTAGGTTGTCAACCTGCTTCCTGGTTTCCTTGAGGAATTCATCGACCGCGTCTACGGTTGGCTTGTAGGCTGCTTGAACGGACTGTGCCATCAGGGTTTCGATCTCGTCAATGTTGGGGCCGAAAGGCGCAGTTGTTGTAATTGGAATCTTATTTCCAGAAAGGGAAGGGATTGCGCTGTCCAGTTGCGCGCGGGTGTGGAAGTCTTGCAGGTTCTTGCCGAGCGATTCGGCGGCTTCTCGTATGCATCCTTCTGCGGATTTCATAGAGCCGTAATCGCCGTACATTCCTGGATCCGTCATGTTCCCCCTATAGCGATGACCGAAGATCATGGTGGCATACTCACGATTTTTTCCGGCGTGTTTTGGTTAGTCCATGTCGGTGAAAGTCGCCTCCAATATCCTGCCCTGTGCGGCTACACAGGCGTGTGTCAGGTGGCTGGTTTGATCGTGAGGGTCTGTTGGTAGCTTTTGCTTTGGTCGCCGACTTGCCAGCTTCCGCCTGGGGCGCTGCAGTTCAGTTCGTAGCCTGAGGGTGTCGTGACCGTGGCGCCTTCGATCGTGCGGCCGGCGGGGGAGGCGCACTGGGGCTTGAGGCGTTCGAAGGCTTCTTTGGCTTCTCTGAGCTGGTCGGGCTTGTCGAACCAGATTCGCTCGGCGGCGAAGTCGAAGAACCCAAAGAGCTTCCTCGTCGAGTCTTCCGGGGTTGTGTGCTCGCCCCGCTGGAGCGCGGCAATCGTGTTCACGCTCAGGGTGAAGGACTCGAGCTTGCCGGTTTCCTTGTTGAGGAAGTCGCGCTCGTAGCCGTGTGAGGTGTAGGCGCCGTACTGCTGCCCGACCTGTTCCTGAACCTCACAGCGGCGTGCTTCGAAGACGAGGTTGCCTGCTTCGGTTCTGTCGTCCTTCCGATAGCAGGTCCAGCCCGCAGCTGCGATGGCGTCCATCGTGGCGTCGGGGTCGTAGTCGTCTGGGAAACACAACAGGACGAGGTCCGGTTGGCATCGAACGGGTGCGCCGGGTGGAGGCGGAGCCGTGGGGGTCGTTTCCTCGATTTGTTCGGCGGTCGGGGCGGGTGCTTCGGCGATCGGTTCAATGTCTGGACGGGAGAGTTCGTAGGACCCTCGAACTACCGCGAACACGAGCAGAAGGGCGACGATCGGTACGACGATGAACGGCCACTTCTTCCGCTTTTTCGGCGGCTGCGGCGGTGGTGGTTGCCAGCCCTGCACCGGCTGCCCGTGCCAGCGTTGTTGCTCGTGCGGTCCCCACTGTTGGTTCCACCCCGGTTGAGTCGGCACGCACTCTCCCCTTGCAGATGTGTCCTCGGTCGGCGAAAGCGTAGGGAAGCTGAAGGTGTCACCAGCAGTGATTGCGGAAAGTGTTGGGTATGCAACTCCGGACCTATCGGCTGAATCGGCTGCCCTGGGTTCGGGTGCTTCAATCTCGAGGAGGTCGGTGAGCTGGGTTTTTGAGTTGGTTCTGTGCTCGATCTGACCTGTAGGTGGGGTGGGCTGAGCTAGCGTCCAGGGATCTTCCCTGGTTGGTCGCCTGCTGGGGAGGTTCGTGACGGTTGAGGTTCATCCGCAACTTTGTCAGCGGGTGATTTCGATGGGGGTACGAGTTGACGCGTACGACATTTGGGGTTCTTGTCGCAATTCTCGGTCTTCTTGCTGTGGGGTGTGGTGGGGGTTCTGAGGCTTCACCTCGGCCTCCCCAGAGTGCGTCGCCGGAGTTCGTGCCGCGAGCTGGTCCGGCCAAGGTGACGGAGGTGGCTGAGAAGTGCGCCTTCGTCGCTGAGGATCAGTGGCGGGGAGTCGGCGTTGACCAACCACCGCGTCAAAGCGATTGGAACGGGACGCCGGGGTGCGAGTACCAGTTGAGCGGTGATGCGGGGTGGTCCGTCTTCGTCGGCGTGAGCGGGGAGCGGAGCTACAAGGCTGAGGTCAATCGGCGCGCCGAACCAACCGGTGGCGCGGACCTCAAGGGTTACCCGGGCAAGACTTTCCGGAACGGCGCGGACTGCACGCTGATCGCGGACATCTCGGACCTGGGGTTCCTGGTGGCCAACGGCAAGACGGCAGGTTCGGACGAGGATGGCGTCGATCCCTGCGTGTTGGCGGAGCAGTTCGGGGGGATGGCCGTGATGAACCTTCCTGACGCGCCCGTGCCCGCGGCCGGGTAGTGGCCCCGGAATCGCCGGGTTGCTACGTGGAGTGATCTCCCAAGCCGTCGGGTTCGCCTGCTTGTACCTGCTGGCTGAATCGTTTGCGGTGCTCTTACGTGCCCGCTGGGCAAGTGCCGATCGTGATCTCGTTGTTGGTCTTGATCGGGAGGATTGATGAGCGGTCGTGTGGGTGTGCCGGTCCGGGTTCGGCGGGTGTCGAGCGAGCTTCGGGAGCTTCGGCTGCGGAGCGGACTCGGGGCCGAGGAGGTTGCCGGGGCTCTTGGCATGTCCATGAGCAAGCTTTCTCGGATGGAGTCCGGGCAGCGCGGGCTGCAGGCCGATGACGTGTCGGCGCTGCTCGGGCTCTACCGCGTTCCAGCGCGGCGCCGGGAAGAGCTGTTGAGCCTGGTGCGCAACGCGGCCATGCCCAACTGGTGGCAGGTGCAGGAAGGGCGTCTGCCTGCGATGTGGGAAGAGGCGACCAGATTCGAGCGGGAAGCTGCGGCGATCTTCAACTACGAGACGACGCTCGTACCAGGGATGTTGCAGACAGCTGGGTACGCATCGGCGCTCGTCGGCGGAACGGACCCTGATCTGAACATCGCCGAGATCGAAACGTTGGTCACCTCTCGTCTCAGCCGTCAGACAGTCTTGAACAGGGCTAATGCTCCGCACTTCGAGGCGTTGATCGAACAGAGCACGCTTGAACGCCTAGTGGGCGAGGCAGGTGTGATGTACCAGCAGATTCGCCACCTTGTTTCTGCGGCCAGGCAGGACAACATCACGGTCCGGGTGGTCGAAACCCGCGCAGGTGCGCACCCCGGTTTGGACGGGCCATTCGTCCTCTTCGACTTCGACCAGCATCCGAGCCTGGTCCTCCTGGAGAACCGCGGTAGCAGTGCGTTCCTGGAAGAGCCCGAGCATGTCGCCGCGACGAGAGAAGCCCTTCGGCGGTTGCACGAGACCGCGTTGCCCGCTCACGATTCAATCGCGCTCATGAACGACATCGCCGACAAACTCGTTTAAAACTCAAGGAGCGGATTGTGGCTGCGCCGGAACGGCATACGCTTCAGTGGCGCAAGAGCACTCGGAGCAGCAACTACGCGAACTGCGTTGAGGTCGCCTTCGCGGGCGACGACGTGCACACCCGTGACTCGAAGAATCCTGCTGGTCAGCACCTGATTTTCGGGCAGCCGGCGTGGTCGTCCTTTCTTCGGAGGCTGCGGGAGGACCGGTTCGTCAGCCCTTCTTGCAGATGATCATGTAGTTGATAGGGGTCGATAGGGGATGCAACACAAGATCAACTGGCTGGGAAGCCCCTAGCGGCGTTCTGAGATCCATTTCACTCGTTTGCCGGTTCCTGTTTTGCCCAACTTCGCTACACGCGCGCAGACCCGTGCGCTAACGTTTGCCACGCTGGCAAGTGGATGTCCGTCGCCCTCGTTGCGACGGCACGTGGACAAGGGGAGTTCAGCGTGAGTAGCGAGGGGGTCGTGGCATGACGTTCCCGAACAGCTTTTGGGGCACGATCGGCGAGACTTTCGACCGGATGGCGGACAAGGCGGCGCTTGCTGCTTCGCAGTCCGCTGGCGGGTCCATGCGCATCGAGCCTGACAAGGTCGACGAGCTTGCCTCTTTCTTCGAGGCCGAAGCTCTCGCGATGGAGCGGCGCGAGCAGGAAGTTTACGAGCTGTCGCAGGTGCCCACTGCGGGTAAGGACCCCGTCAGCGTTCGGTCTGCATCGACCTACGGGCAGGTTGCCGATGGAGACGAGCAGGCATACCTAAACAACTATCGGAAGCTTGCGAGTGTCTTCAAGGACACGGCTGCGAACCTGCGTGCCAGCGCAACTCAGACGCGTACGAACGACCAGGATTCGGCGGACAGTTTCCGGTCTTGAGACCGGTTCGAGGAGGAAACCTTGCGTAAGGGACTCGCTATTGGCTCGGTGCTGGCTAGCTTCGTGCTCGCCGGATGTACAGGGACCGGTGGCACCACCGAGGCTCCCAGTAGCGCCCCAGCCGAGTCTCCCGCTCCGCCGAGCTCGTCGCGGACCGCGCCGGCCAAGTCGGTGCAGCTGGCAGATCAATGCACGAGCTTGCCGCAGGCCCAGCAGCAGTCCCTCGGCGTCACGCTGCCTCCGGCACCTAACGAGTCGAACGGCACTCCCGGCTGCAATTACGTCTCGGGGCAGGGCGGTTCGGATCAGGGCTGGAACGTCTTCGTCGCTGTTACGACGACCGAGACGATGAAGGACTTCACGGAGTCCACGGCTGACGTTGTGCCTACTGAGGTGGCAGGCTACCCGGCGGCGCAGTCCGGAAACGAAGGACGGAACTGCATGGTCTCCGTCGACGTCTCAGACCAGGGATCCGTGTTCGTGAACGCCATCTCTCGGGTCCAGTCGGTAAACGCGTGCGATGTCGGCAAGCAAATCGCAGGTGCGGTTGTTCAGAATCTTCCGAATGCCTGACTGAGGGGGTAGGCGGTGACAGGTAGGCAACTTGAGCCTGCGGACTTTGAAGGTGCGCAGCTCGACCAGATGCGTAAGTGGGTCAGCAGCGGAGCTGGGGCTGAAGGGCTCTACGAGGTCTCGACCGGCTGGAACAAGGAGGACGAGTATCTCCGTGAGCTGAAGACCCGGGTTGAGGACAAGCTGAAGCAAGTCGGCGCGGTCATGCAGTCCGAGTCCGGCGAGGCCATGAAGAACCAGGCCATGCCGGTCGTCCTGTGGACTGAGGTCACGGCGGACAGCGCAAAGCTTCAATCCGAGCAGATGACTGCTCAGGGTGACGCTTTCGGCAAGGTTCAGACCTCGATCCCGGGCAAGGGTGAAGAGCAGTCCGTTCCGGATGATGGCTGGCTCGAGGAAGGGTGGGACACCCTCACGACTGGGTCCACCGACGCCGAGGACGCCAAAGCGCACAACGAGAAGTTGCGTCAGGAAGCCGTACAGGCTTTCAGCACGTATCAGGAGACCAGCCAGAACAACGTTGCTGGCAGTGCCGTCTTCACTCCGCCGCCAGACGGGGGTATGAAGACCACTGTGACGGGCTCCTCCGGCCCCGGCGTCGGTGGTGTTGGCTCCTCCTCGCCGTCTTCCACGTCCAGTGCTTGGGCTGGTGGGGCCGGTTCTGGCGCTGGTGGTTACACCGGTGGCGGCGCTGGTGGTGCTGGCGGTGGTGCTTACGGCGGTGGTGCTGCTGGTACCGGTGCTGCTTGGGCGACTCCGCCTGGTGGTGGCTCGGGTTCGAACCAGAACCCCGGTGGCACCGGTCGTGTGCCGAACGGGCCTGGTGTCCCCGGTGGCACTCCCGGTCTCGGCGCCGGCCCGGGTTCGGGCACTGGTGCGCGGCCGGGTGCCGGTAGCGGCGCTGGTGGCCGCGGTGGTGCTGGTGCGGGCCGTGGCGTGGGGGCCGGCTCGGGTGCCGGTGGTCGCGCTGGCGGGCCCGGCATGGGCGCCGGTGGTCGTGCCGGCATGGGTGGTCTCGGCGGTGGAGCTGCCGGGGCCGGCGGTGCTGGAGCCGCCGGTGGCCGCGGTGGTGCCGGTGCTGGTGCGGGCGCGGGTGCGCGCGGCCGGGGTCAGGAAGGCGAGGACGACCTCGAGCACGAGACTCCCGACTACCTGATCGGCGACCAGGGCGTCTTCGACGAGGACCTGCCGAAGGTCGCCCCGCCGGTCTTCGGTGACTGGGACAACCAGCGGTAATTGCTCGTCAACGCAGATCAGCCAGTGGGCGGTACCGCTTCGGTGCCGCCCACTGGCTCTTGCGAGAACGTGGACGATCAGGGCTCGGACTGTGGGGGACGGCCGTGCGTCGTGGGCTTCCGAACGGCTGAGAACTGGACGGATCAGTGAACAACTCGGATCAATTCGTGGACGCTCTCGGGGCGGTGCCGTCCACACTTTCTGGCTGGGGAGAACCGGTGAAGATCGAGCTGTCGAAGCAGGGCTTCCACGAGGCGTGGAAGTACTTCAACCTCGGCACCAAGCCGCTCGTGCTCAACGTCCTGCCCGAAGGCATCCTCGAAACCGAGCGGCGCCAAGTGGAGGCTCGCGCGCGAGATGAGCTGCAGGCGCTCGGTTTCGGCAACGAGATGCGCGAAGAGGACATCCAGGGGGCCCTGCTGCCGCTCACGCGCTACGAGCGGGCCTTCGACATCAACTTCCGGCAGCGCAAGCCCGACGGTGGTCAGAGCATCGTCGCAGGCATGGTCGCGTGCACCCGGGGCCACGCGACGCTCGCGGTGCTCACCGAAGAAGCCGTGACCGTCCAGACGCTGCCCGCCGACTCCATGGTGCGAGCGCTCCTGAGTGTGCTGCCCGACGACGTCAAGGCCGGTCCCGGGCGGGGCGTGTCGCTGCGCAGCTCGGCGATGGAAGCCGCCGCCAAGTCCGCGGGCAACGACCGCGAGATGGGCGAGGCGCTCGTGCGGCAAGGCATCCGGCGCGAGGAGGCGAAGACGCTGGTGGAGATGGCCGGCGGGGCTCGCAACGCCTACGCGCAGGTCGGCTACGCCGTCATGGACGGGCAGGGCAAGCGGCACCGGGCCCCGACGGTCACCAACTTCTTCGCCAACGCCAAGGGCTGGTACATGATCGAGAACAGCCGCCGCAGCGACGAAGGATGGACGACCATCGCGCCGATCGACCGGCAGCGCATGGCCAGCCGCGTGCACGACCTCGTCAAGACGCTGTAGCCAGAGCGGAGCCCCGGGTCGAGCGCCCGGGGCTCTCTCGCGTCCGGGAACAGCTCGTCCGCGGCTCGCCAGTCCCGCCTTCGCGGGCTCTGAGGCCCTGGGCACGCCCGCAGATGGCACGGCACGCTGCGGAAGCACTTGACCGGGGCTCGGAGGGCCCAGCGGCCTGCGCAGCGCTGAAGAGGCCGGTCAGGCGGTCAGTGAGGGTGCGTAAACCCCGGCTCGGGCAGCCGACCCGACGGTGTCAGGGCCGGGCCCCGCCGCGTCTGGACGGGCGGAGCCACCGGGTGCTTCGGTGCCGCATCACGGGGACCGCCCTTTCCGTTGAGTGGAAGAAAACAAGATCAACTTCTATCATAGAACAGGCTCTCGAACGGCGTGCGTTCGGGGACCGTTTAACGCGGTTGTGACCTGCGGAGACAACCCTCACGTGGCTCAACTGTGCGGAAATCGGACACATTCCGATAAGTTTTGCTGAGATTAGTGCACTTCAGCGGCTTTGTTGATAGGACTTGCAGCGGCCCCGTGCTCGTGCACGCCTTGTACGGGTAGAACTTCAAGGGCCAGGGCGGTGGGGCGGACTGATCCGCTCCACAAAACCGGGACCCCCGTGGGCAACCGCCTTTCGGGACTCGGTACCGTCGCCCGCACCGATCAAGAGAAACCCCACATCACGGAGGACATGGTGGCCCTTCCCCAGCTGACTGAGGAGCAGCGGGCAGCAGCTCTGGAAAAGGCGGCTGCCGCCCGTCGCGCCCGAGCTGAGCTCAAGGAGCGCCTCAAGCGAGGCGGAACCACGCTGGCGGAGGTCCTGGAGACCGCCGACAACGACGAGGTCTTGGGCAAGATGAAGGTCTCCGCCCTGCTCGAGGCCCTTCCCGGCGTCGGCAAGGTCCGTGCGCAGCAGATCATGGAGCGGCTGGAGATCGCCAACAGCCGTCGGCTGCGCGGGCTGGGCGAGCGGCAGCGCAAGGCGCTGCTCACCGAGTTCAGCGGCGAGTGATCGACGCAAAAACCGGCGCTGAGCCGAGGATCGTCCGTCAGGGCGAGCCTCGGCTCACCGTCGTTTCCGGGCCTTCTGGAGTCGGCAAGTCCAGCGTGCTCAGCGAGGTGCGCAGGCAGGTTCCGGAGGTGTACTTCAGCGTGTCCGCGACCACCAGGGCTCCGCGCCCCGGTGAGATCGACGGAGTGCACTACCACTTCGTCTCCGTCGCGGAGTTCGAGCGGATGATCGCCGACGGCGAGATGCTCGAACACGCCCGCTACGCGGGCAACTTCTACGGGACGCCGCGCAAGCCCGTCCAAGAGGCGATCGCCGCGGGCAAACCGGCCGTGCTGGAGATCGAACTCCAAGGCGCCCGCCAGGTTCGCAGCGCCTGGCCGGACGCGCAGCTGGTCATGCTGCTGCCGCCGTCCTGGGACGAGCTGGTCGACCGGCTCACCGGCCGCGGCACCGAACCGGCAGACGTCGTCGAGAAGCGACTCGCCGCCGCGCGGGACGAGCTGGCAGCCGAACCGGAGTTCGACGAGACGGTCGTCAACGCCGATGTGCAGTCCGCGACCAGCGAATTGGTACGATTGATACTCGGCCACGAGAAGTGACGTCTCCCTTCCCGTTGTCCGAGCGACCTACTACTGAGCAGGAGCCACACCTGTGAGCACCCCTAGCGCGCTGGCTGCGCTCAACAGCAGCCCGTCGACCAACACCGTCGAGGGCATCACCTACCCGCCGATCGACGACCTGCTGGAGCAGGTCAGCTCGAAGTACGCGCTGGCCATCTACTCCGCCAAGCGCGCGCGGCAGATCAACGACTACTACGCGCAGCTCGGCGAGGGCCTGCTGGAGTACGTCGGCCCGCTGGTCGAGCCCGGCCCGCGTGAGAAGCCGCTGTCGATCGCGCTGCGCGAGATCCACGCCGGCGTGCTCGAGCACACCGAAGGCGAGTGACGTCTGAACCGACCGAGGGCCGCCCGCGGGTGGTCCTCGGCGTCAGCGGTGGCATCGCCGCCTACAAGGCGTGCGAGGTCCTGCGGCGGCTGACCGAGTCCGGTCACAGCGTCCGCGTCGTGCCGACCGAGGCCGCGCTGAACTTCGTCGGCGCCGCGACCTTCGAGGCGCTGTCCGGGCAGCCGGTGGTCACCGGCGTGTTCTCGGACGTGCACGAGGTCCCGCACGTGCGGCTCGGGCAGGAAGCCGACCTCGTGGTCGTCGCCCCCGCCACCGCTGACCTGCTGGCCCGTGCGGCCAACGGGCAGGCGCCCGACCTGCTCACCAACACCCTGCTGACCGCGCGCTGCCCCGTGCTGATGGTCCCGGCGATGCACACCGAGATGTGGGAGCACCCGGCGACCCGGCAGAACGTGGCGACGCTGCGCAGTCGCGGCGTGATCGTCGCCGAGCCCGACAGCGGTCGGCTGACCGGCAAGGACACCGGCAAGGGGCGGCTGCCCGACCCGGCCGAGATCGTCGACCTGGCCCGGCTGCTGCTGACCTCGTCGACCGCGCTGCCGTGGGACCTGGAAGGTCGCCGGGTGGTCATCTCCGCCGGTGGCACGCGGGAATCGCTCGACCCCGTCCGTTACCTGGGAAATCGTTCCTCCGGGCGGCAGGGCTACGCGCTGGCGCGCATCGCCGCGCACCGCGGCGCCGACGTGACGCTGGTGGCCGCGCACACCGCCGACCTGATCACGCCCGCCGGAGTGCGGCTGATCAGGGTCGGGACCGCCGAGGAGATGCGGTCGGTGATGCTCGCCGAGGCCGACGGCGCCGACGCGGTCGTCATGGCCGCCGCCGTGGCCGACTTCAAACCGGTCAACCGGGTCGAGCACAAGATCAAGAAGACCGATCGGGACCCGGAACCCGTTGCGCTGGCCCGCAATCCCGACATCCTCGCCGAGATCGTCGAAGCTCGGGCGGCCGGCAAGCTCTCGGCGTCGCTGATCGTCGGGTTCGCCGCCGAAACCGGTGATGCCACCTCCTCCGTCCTCGACCACGGTCGGGCCAAGCTCGCGCGCAAGGGCTGCGACATGCTCGTGGTCAACGCCGTGGGCGAGGGCATGGCCTTCGAGGTCGAGGACAACTCCGGCTGGCTGCTCGGGGACGACGGAACCGAGGAGCGCATCGCCTTCGGCGCCAAGTCCCTGCTGGCGTCCACATTGTGGGACTCGGTCGGTCGGCGGCTCTCCGACCAGTAGTGTTTGTCGGCAACAGGCCGCAAGCACCAGAGGAGAGTCGTTGAGTCAGCAGCGGTTGTTCACCAGTGAGTCGGTGACCGAAGGGCATCCCGACAAGATCTGCGACGCGATCAGCGACTCCGTCCTGGACGCGCTGCTCGCGCAGGACCCGCGCTCCCGCGTCGCGGTGGAGACCATGGTGACCACCGGGCAGGTGCACGTGGCCGGCGAGGTCACCACCGAGGCCTACGCCGACATCCCCGCCATCGTGCGCGAGAAGATCCTCGAGATCGGCTACGACTCCTCCGCCAAGGGCTTCGACGGCAACTCCTGCGGCGTCAACGTCGCCATCGGCTCCCAGTCGCCCGACATCGCGCAGGGCGTCGACACCGCGCACGAAACCCGCGTCGAAGGCGTCATCGACGAGATCGCCCAGCAGGGCGCCGGAGACCAGGGCCTCATGTTCGGCTACGCCTGCGACGACACGCCCGAGCTCATGCCGCTGCCCATCGCGCTGGCTCACCGGCTGTCGCGTCGGCTCACCCGCGTCCGCAAGGACGGCGTGCTGCCCTACCTGCGGCCCGACGGCAAGACCCAGGTCACCATCGAGTACGACGGCGAGAAGGCCGTGCGGCTGGACACCGTCGTGCTGTCCACCCAGCACGCCGAGGAGATCGACCTCGACGGGCAGCTCGTCGGCGACATCAAGGCCCACGTCGTGGAGCCGGAGATCTCGTCGCTGGCGCTGAGCACCTCCGACACGCGGCTGCTGGTCAACCCGACCGGCCGGTTCGTCGTCGGCGGTCCCATGGGCGACGCCGGCCTGACCGGGCGGAAGATCATCGTCGACACCTACGGCGGCATGGCCCGCCACGGCGGCGGCGCCTTCTCCGGCAAGGACCCGTCCAAGGTCGACCGCTCCGCGGCGTACGCGACGAGGTGGGTGGCCAAGAACGTCGTCGCCGCCGGACTCGCCAAGCGCATCGAGGTCCAGGTCGCCTACGCCATCGGCAAGGCCGCCCCGGTCGGACTGTTCATCGAGACCTTCGGCACCGAGACCGTCGACCCCGACCGGATCCAGCAGGCCGTCAACGAGGTCTTCGACCTCCGTCCGGCCGCCATCATCCGCGACCTCGACCTCCTGCGCCCCCTCTACTCGGCCACCGCCGCCTACGGCCACTTCGGCCGCACGGACGTCGACCTCCCCTGGGAATCCACCTCCCGAGCCGACGCCCTCAAGACCGCAGCCGGCCTCTAACGGTCAACCCCCGGGAAACTCAGCAACCCAGGCGCCCCACGGTCTCAAAGCCCGTGGGGCGCCTCCCATTTCGCGCACACCCGCAGTCTCTCTGGGCTGCCCCAGACCTGTGGTGGTCGCCCAGCTGAGTCCCGATTTCCGCTGAAATCCGGGAACTCAGCTGGGGACGAGACGGTCCGCTGGGTGCTGGAGGCGGGGAGTCGTGTGGCGTGGTGGTCTGGACGGGTGGTGGAGGTGGGGGAGCTTTGGGCGTGGCTGGGCGTCGAGAGGAGCGGCTCACGCCCAGGCTCTTGGTGGTTTCAGTTGGGGTTGAAGGGTGGTTCTGGGGCCCGATTGACGTGGTCTCTCGGGTGGGTGACTCTGGGGGTGTGGGGCCGGTTGTGGATCGGTTCGAGCCTTACGGCCCGTCGCATTGGGTGCTGATGGTGCTCATCGTGGCCGGGTCGGTGATCCTCGTCGTGCTCGGGCGGGGATTGCACGAGCAGGCCCTGGAGCGGTGGTGCCGGGCGTTCGCGGTCGTGGTGCTGGGGTTCAACGTTCCGCTGCTGGCGTTCCGGTTGATGCCGGGGGAGTGGAACGTCGCCGAGTCGCTGCCGCTGCACCTGTGCGACCTCGCCTGGATGGTGGCCGCCTGGGCGTTGTGGACGCGGCGGGCGACGCCGCACGCGTTGCTCTACTTCTGGGGCCTGACGCTGACGCCGCAGGCCATCATCACACCGGCCCTGGACGCACCCGACTTCCCGCACGTCAACTTCGTCGAGTTCTGGGGCCAGCACCTGCTGGTGATCTGGGCGGCGGCCTTCCTGACCTGGGTGGTCGGGCTCCGGCCCACGTGGCGCGGGTACTGGATCTCGGTCGGGGTCACCGTCGCGTGGGGCTTGGCGATGCTGGTGTTCAACGAGGTGGCCGGCACCAACTACGGCTTCGTCAGCAGCAAGCCGGAGAACCCGTCGCTGCTCGACCTGATGGGCGGCTGGCCGACCTACCTCGCGGTGGAGCTCGCCGTCGGCATGGCCGCCTGGGCGCTGCTCACCTGGCCCTGGACGCGCAGCCGCGAGCCGGTCACGGCGCCTTGAAGTCGTGCTGCCGCCAGGCCTCGTACACGGCGACGGCGGCGGAGTTGGCGAGGTTCATCGAGCGGATGCCGGGCAGCATCGGGATGCGCACCCGCAGCGATGCCGCATCGATGAGGTCGTCCGGCAGTCCGGTGGACTCCGGGCCGAACAGCAGGACGTCGCCGGGCCGGTACTCCACGTCGACGTAGGAGGCCTCGGTGCGGGCCGTGAACGCGATGACGCGCTCCGGGCGCAGCTCCTCCCAGCAGGCCTCCAGGCTCCGGTGGACGTGCAGCGCGGCGCGGTCGTGGTAGTCCAGCCCGGCGCGGCGCAGCTTCGCGTCCTCCACGGAGAACCCCAGCGGCTCGATCAGGTGCAGCGCGGCGCCGGAACCGGCGGCCATCCGGATCGCGTTCCCGGCGTTCCCGGGAATCTCGGGGTGGTAGAAGACGACGTGGAACACTCGAAAATGCTTTCACACCCCAGCAGGGAGCGCCCACCACGGGTCAGACGAGACCGCCGGTCACGCGCACGTTCTGCCCCGTCACCCACCGGGCCTGGTCGCTGACGAGGAAGGCGACGACGTCGGCGACGTCCTCCGGCGCGCCCAGCCGACCGAGCGGGATCATGCTCGCCGCGGCCTCCAGCGCCGACGGCGGCACGGCGCCGCGCAGGAAGTCGGTGTCGGTCGGGCCGGGGGAGACGGCGTTGACGGTGATGCCCCGCTCGCCGAGTTCCTTCGCGGCCACGATCGTCAGCTGTTCGAGCGCGGCTTTGCTGGCCGCGTAGGCGGATTCGCCGGGAGAAGCCCACACCGTGGTCATCGTCGAGATGTTCACGATGCGCCCGCCCCGGGACATCAGGCCCGCCGCGCGCTGCATGGCGTGGAGCGGGCCCTTGGTGTTGACCGCCAGCACGCGGTCGAACTCCTGCTCGGTCAGGTCCGCCATCGGCGTCGTGGAGGCGACGTCATGAACCCACCATCGCGGCAATCGCGGAAAGGCCGCTTCCGCGATGTCGGCGACAATGGACCGATGGACACCGCCGCGCGGTTGTTGCGCCTGCTGACGTTGCTGCAGAGCCGGCCGGACCGGCCCGGGCCCGAGCTCGCCGAGCGCTTGGAGGTCAGCACCCGCACGGTGCGCGCCGACGTGGAACGCCTGCGGGGCTTGGGATATCCGGTCCACGCCACGTCCGGTGTCGGCGGCGGCTACCGGCTGGGCGCGGGTGCCGCGCTGCCGCCGCTGCTCCTCGACGACGACGAGGCGGTCGCCGTGGCGGTTGCGCTGCGCTCGGCGGGCACCGAAGCGGCGATCAGCGCGCTCACCAAGCTCCAGCAGGTGCTCCCGCCGCGGCTGGGTGCGCGCGTGCGGGCGTTGCAGGCCACCAGCGCGGCGGTCCCCGGCCCTGATGTCGACCCCGACGTTCTCGGCGAGATCGCCCGCAGCTGCCGCGACCACGAGCGGCTGCGCTTCGACTACCGCGTCCGCGACGAGGCCGTGACCAGCCGTGATGTCGAGCCGCACCGCCTGGTCAGCACCGGCCGCCGCTGGTATCTCGTCGGGTGGGACCTCGACCGGGCCGACTGGCGCACCTACCGGGTCGACCGGATACGGCTGCGCACCCCGGGCGGTCCCCGCTTCGAGCCCAGGGAGCCGCCGGACGGGGGCTTTACCGGGTTCGTCACGCGGGGCGTCGCGGAGGTGCTGTGGAACTACCGGGCCGACGTCGAGGTCCACGGCTCGGCGGAGGAGGTCGCGTGCCTGCTCCCGGTCGCGTGGCCCGTCACCGCGCTCGGGCCTGGCAGCTGCCTGGTGGAAGCCGGGGCCGACACCCCGCACGACCTCGCCGTCTACCTCGCCGCGCTCGACCGGGACTTCACGATCATCGATGCCCCCGAGCTGCGCGAGGCGGCGGCTCAGCTCGCCCACCGGCTCGGCCAGGCCGGCTCGCGGTGACCAACTCGCCGGTCGACTCCGGCGCCCGGTCACGACGGGGGTGCATGGTAGAGAAGAGGCATGGCAGCAGGGCAGCCCCGGAAGCGGAAGGGGGAGGAGACCGAGCGCACGGCGGCGGCGACCAGCCCCATCGCGCGCGTGCTGGTCGACGTCCCGCTCCCGGTGCACCTGGACCGCCCGTTCGACTACCGCGTTCCCGACCGGCTCGACGCCGACGCGCAACCGGGCTGCCGGGTGCGGGTGCGCTTCCGCGGCAAGCTCGTCGACGGCTACCTGCTGGAACGCGTCGAGACCTCCGACTTCAAGGGCAATCTCGCCTGGCTGGAGCGGGTGTCCTCGCCGGAAGCGGTGCTCACGCCCGACATGCTCGCCCAGGCCCAGGCCGTCGCCCACCGCTACGGCGGGATGCTCGTCGACGTCCTGCGGCTGGCGATCCCGCCGCGCAGCGCGGCTGCCGAGAAGTCCGCGCGCCGCGAGCCGCTCCCGCCACCGCAACGCCCGGAAACGCCCGCGTGGCAGCGATATCAGCACGGCCAGTCCTTTCTGGACGCGCTGCACGCCGGTCGTCCCGCGCGGGCGGTGTGGCAGGCGCTGCCGGGGGAGGACTGGCCCGCCCGGCTCGCCGAGGCCGCCGCGACCACGGCGTCGGCCGGGCGCGGCGCGCTGATCGTCGTCCCCGACCACCGCGACCTCAAGCGCCTGCACTCCGCGTGCGCGGCGCTGCTCGGCGACGACGTGGTGACGCTGACCGCCGACAGCGGCCCGGCCGAGCGGTACAAGCACTGGCTCGCAGCGCTGCGCGGCGCCGCCCGGGTCGTCATCGGCACGCGCGCGGCGATGTTCGCGCCGGTCCGCGACCTGGGGCTGGCCGTGGTGTGGGACGACGGCGACGACCTGCACAGCTACCCGCAGGTGCCCTACCCGCACACCCGCGACGTGCTCACCCAGCGCGCCCACACCGCCGGTGCCGCGCTGATCGTCGGCGGGTTCGCGCGCACCGCCGAGGCCGCGCTGCTGGTCGAATCCGGCTGGGCGCACGAACTCGTCGCGCACCGCACCGAAGTCCGCAGCGCCGCACCGCGCGTCACCTCCATCGGCGAGGATGACACCCAGCTGGCCCGCGATCCGGCCGCCCGCGCGGCCCGGCTGCCCTCGGTCGGCTTCGAGGCCGCCCGGGCCGCGCTCAACAACGGCGCCCCGGTGCTCGTCCAGGTGCCCCGCCGTGGCTACGTGCCTGCGCTGGCCTGCGGAGACTGCCGCGAACGCGCCCGGTGCCGACGGTGCGCGGGGCCGCTGGCGCTGCCCGGCGGAACCGAGGACGGCATGCCCAAACCCGCTGCGTGCCAGTGGTGCGGGGCGGCCGAAGCCGCGTTCAAGTGCCCCCAGTGCGGGTCGCGCCGGTTGCGCGCGGTCGCCGTCGGGGCCGGCCGCACCGCCGAGGAGCTGGGGCGCGCGTTCCCCGGGTTCCCGGTGCGCACCTCCGGGGCGGGCGAGATCCTCGCCGACGTGCCCGGCAAGCCCGCGCTGATCGTGTGCACGCCCGGCGCCGAACCGGTCGCCGACGGCGGTTACGGCGCGGCGTTGCTGCTCGACGGACGCACCATGCTCGGACGACCGGAGCTGCGGGCTTCGGAGACCGCGCTGCGCAAGTGGTTCGCCGCGGCCGCGCTCGTCCGGCCCGCTTCCGAAGGCGGTCGGGTCGTGGTGATGGCCGAGTCCTCGCTGCAGCCGGTGCAGGCCCTAGTCCGCTGGGATCCCGCCTGGTACGCCGCGCAGGAGCTCGCCGAACGCGCCGAGCTCGGCTTCCCGCCTGCGCGCCGCGTCGCGGCCGTCGACGGCACGCCCGACGCCATCGAAGCCCTCCTGGACTCCGCGGACCTCCCCGCCAGCGCCGAGGTCCTCGGGCCGGTACCGCTCGGCGAGGTCGACGAGGACGGCAACTCCGAGCGAGAACGCCTCATCGTCCGCGTCGACCGCTCCGAAGGCCGGGCCCTGGCCGACTCCCTGCACGCCGCCCAGGCGATCCGCGCGGCGCGGAAGGCCACCGAGCTCCGGGTCCGCCTGGATCCGTTGGAGATGCTGTAGTGGTCCGGATCTTCCTGGAGACCGAGCGGGTGGTGCTGCGGGAGCTCACCGAGGAGGATTCCGGCGAGGTCTTCCGCCTCAACAACGATCCCGAGGTCATGCGCTACCTCAACGGCGGCCTGCCGACCACGTTCGACGAGGTCCGGTCCAGGACCATGCCGCTGTACCTGGACCGCTACGCGCGCTTCGGCGGCCACGGCAACTGGGTCGCCGCCGATCGCGGAACCGGTGAATTCCTGGGCCTTTTCAAGTTCCACCCGAACACGCCGACCGAGTCCGACGACTTCGAGCTCGGCTACCGGATGCACCGCTCCACCTGGTGCCGGGGCCTGGCCACCGAGGGCGCGATCGCCCTCATCGGCAAGGGGTTCACCGAACTCGACCTGCGCCGGGTCTGGGCCCAGACCATGACGGTCAACACCGGATCCCGCCGGGTGATGGAAAAGGCAGGGCTCCGCTACGTCCGCACGTTCTTCACCACCTGGCCGGAAGGGCCCATCGAGGGCTCCGAGCACGGCGACGTCGAATACGCCCTCACCCGCGACGAGTGGCTCGCCCAGGGGTGACCGCGGGTCAGCGGGTGGGGAACATCGCCCGGAGGGTCTTGGTGCGGTTGCGCTCGGCGTGAGTGGTGGCCAGGTGTTGGGCCCGGCGGGGATCACCAGCGGCGATGGCGTCGACGAGGGCGTGGTGGTCGTCGGAGACCGAGTGCGGGTCGGGGATCTGCCGGACCAGCCACTGGACGCGGTAGAGGACGGGCGCGATGACCTCGCTGAGCGTGCGGTTGCGCGCGGCGGTGACCAGGAGCTGGTGGAACAGCGCGTTCGCGTCGTGCGCACCGGCCGTGTCACCGGAGCTGAAGGCGGCGTCGGCGTCGTCGACCGCCTCGCGCAGCGCGGTGAGGTCGTCATCGGTGCGCTGCTCGGCGGCCTGCCGGCAAGCGACCGCCTCCAGCGCCTGGCGGATGTCGAACAGCTCGCTGACGTCGGTCTCGGTCCAGGTCCGCACGACCAGACCGCGCGAGTTGCGGACCTCGAGGAAGCCCTCGGCGCGCAGCGCCTGCAACGCCTCCCGGGCGGGAAGCCGCGAGACACCGTAGGTGTCGGCGACGTCCCGCTCGACGAGCCGGTAGCCGGGAGGGTAGCGACCGATGATCACGTCGTTGCGCAAGGTGTCGATCAGCCGACCTCGCAGCAAGACGTTCTCGGTCGCGTTCGGGTGGGAATCTGTCCGGGACATGCCGTCCCCGATCCTAGCAGTGCGCTCGGTCGAATCACCTGCTCACCGGCCCACGCCGTCGGGCCGCGCAGGCGCCTCGAAGGGGAAGCGCCGGCGGTACTCGTCGGCCGACTCGGCCATCGTCACGAACTCGACGCCCTCGAAGCCCGCCCACCGGTCCAGCAGGCGTTCCAGCATCAGCAGCACCTGCGGGCGCCCGGAGACGTCGGGGTGCAGCGTCATCGGGATGACCGCGTAGTCGAGCTCGCGGTGGACCCAGTCGAACTGGTCGTTCCACAGGGCTTCGATGTCGCGCGGGTTGACGAACCCGTGCGAGTTCGGGTGCGACTTGATGAACATCATCGGCGGCAGGTCGTCGACGTACCAGTTGCCGCAGAACTCGACGAGATCGATTTCCTCGCCGTGGGCAAGCGGTTTCATCCAGTGGGCCGCGGGCTGCGAGGTGTCGATCGGGGTCCACCGGTCGCCGACGCGCGCGTAGAACGGCACGAAGTCGTGGTAGTTCTGCGAGTGGTCGTAGGAGAACCCGAACTCGGCGAGGATGCCCGCGGTGTGCTCGCTCATCTCCCACCACGGCGCGACGTATCCCCGCGGTCGCTCGCCGCACAGGTCCTCGATGAGCTCGACGCTCTTGGCCATCACGTCGCGTTCCTGCTCCGGCGACAGCGATCGCGGGTTCTCGTGGCTGTATCCGTGCGCGCCGATCTCGTGCCCGGCCTCCACGCACATCCGCGCCTGCTCGGGGAAGGTCTCGATCGAGTGGCCGGGCCAGAACCACGTGGTGGTGATGCCGCGTCGTTCCAGCAGCTTCAGCATCCGGGGCACGCCGACCTGACCGGCGAACACGCCGCGCTGCATGTCGTTGGGGGAGTCCTGGCCACCGTAGGAGCCCAGCCATCCCGCGCAGGAGTCCACATCGACGCCGACGCAGACCTGGATCTTCTTCATGCGTTCTTTCCCTTTCCACATCGGGGATTCACCGGTCGAGGAGTGCGGCCACCGCATCCCGCGCGGCGTTCACGGCCTCCACATCGGAGGCGGACCACTCGCGTTCGGCCATGCTGTGCGCCGACAGCCACGCCACGACGTCCCCGTCCCGTTCGACCGGGCCCAGCACCTGCGCGCTCACGCCGTAGACCTCGCGCAGCGCTTGCGGCGGGAAGGGCGGTTCGGTGAACGCGGGCTGGACGAGGACCCGGCGGTGCTCGTCCAGCCACCGCACGGTGTCGAGGCCGCGCTGGTCTAGGGACGGGTCGTGCTGGATGGAGCGCACGCCCGCGGCGCGCGACTCGGCCGCGCACAGGTCGACGTGCAGGCCCCGCCGGGGGTCGTCGATGCGCAGGGTGGTCCGGTCGCAGCCGGTGCGCTCGCGGAGCTCGGTGACGAGCGCGGTGGCCCGGTGCCGCAGGTCCGCCTGGTCGAGCAGCGCCCCGGCGCCGGTGATGCGCGCGGGCGCGCCGACGGTTTCCAGGGCCCACCACGACGTCGCGGCGATGCTGTCGATCACCGGGACGCCCAGCTCGTCCTCGACGGACTCGGCGACCGCGGCCCCGTCCACGTTGGTGCAGATCAGCCCGACCGCCTGGCCACCGGAGCTCATCGCACCGCGCAGCAGCGCGGCGACCTCGGCGGAATCGGGGGCGGCGAAGGAGCGGTTGTCGGTCAGTCCCCACTCGCGGTGTCCGGTGATGCCGATCCCGTGCCGCCCGTACTCGGCGATGATCGCCTCCACCACGTCGGAGGTGTAGGGCGTGGCGCAGGCCAGTTCGGTGATACCGAAGGCGCGGCAGGCCTGCAGGATCGCCAGCGTCGAGGTGGTGGTCGGGATGCCGGTGCGGTCGGTGATCGCCTCGACGATCCGCCGGTCGTGGTCGGCTCCCAGCCACGACCCGGCGGTGCCGTTCCAGACGACGCAGTCCACCGCGGCATCGGCCAGCAGCGCCGCGGCGTCGACCATCGTCTCGACGTCGAAGGACGCGCCCGAACCGTCGCGCGCGATGGCGTGCACGGGAATTCGGGTGCACACGAAGTCGACATCGGACCGATCGGCCAGCAACCGCCGGGTGGCGGGCTCGACGGTGGTGTTCGACGACGGGACGATCATGCCGATGCGGGTCATGCCGCACCTCCCCGGATCGGGCTGGACTCGGAGCGGGGAGCCAGTCGCGTGCTGTAGTCCAGGACCAGCACGGAGATCGTCATGAGGACCCCGGCACCGACGAAGTAGAGCAGCGCCCCGGTGTAACCACCGGTCGCGCCGACGATGAGCCCGACCGCGATCGGCGTGATGAACCCGGAGATGTTGCCCGCCAGGTTCATGGCCCCGCCGAGCACCCCGGCGTCCTCGGTGCCGCCGAGGATCGCGGGCACGGCCCAGAACAGGCCGACCCAGCGCAGGAAGAACAGCACGGTGGACAGCAGGGTGATCGCGGCGATCGGGCCCGGCACGAGCACGACGCCGACCAGTCCGGCGATCACGCACAGCCCGGCGAAGCCCAGCAGGGTCCGCATCACCGGGTTGGTGCGGTAGCCGCGGTCGCGGAGGCGGTCGGCGAGCTGCCCGCCGAGGATCTCACCGACGAAACCGGCGCCGAAGATGACGAAGGTGGACCAGCCGATGGTCTTGAGGTCGAAACCCTTGCTCTCCGACAAGAACAGCGGACCCCAGGTCAGCAGTCCGTAGAAGACGCCGTTGAAACCCAGCCATCCCAGGCACATCGCCCAGAAGCTGCGGTAGCGCAGGTAGTGCAGGAGGCCGGCCCGGCGGCCGGTGGCCTGGTGCCGCGCGTTCTCCTCGCGCCGGGCCTCGGCGAGGTAGGCGCGTTCGGCGTCGTCGACGCCGGGATGGGCTTCCGGGGTGTCGCGGATGGCCCGCCACGCCCAGAACCCGAGCAGCATCGTGGCGACACCGGCGGCGACGAACGCCCACCGCCAGCTGCCGGTGGCCGCGATGAGCCCGGTGATCACGACGCCGCCGAACGCCGAGCCCAGCGGCGCGCCGGCGTCGAGGATGGTGGCGCCGCGGCCGCGCTCCTTCTCGGTGAGGAAGACGGCGTTGAGCTTGCCGCCCGCGGGCATGATGGGTGCTTCGGCGACGCCGAGCGCGGCTCTGCCGACCGCCATCGTGGCGGTGTTGGGCGCGAGGCCCGAGATCGCGGTCGCTCCGCCCCAGCCCAGGCAGGCCGCGGTGATCAGCTTGCGCGGACCGAACCGGTCGATCAGCCAACCGGCCGGGATCTGCATGGCGGCGTAGGCCCAGAAGAAGACCGACAGCAGGACGCCGGTGACCTCGGGCCCGATGCCGAACTCGGTCTTGATCATCGGGAGGGCCACGGACAGCGATCCGCGGTCGATGTAGTTGACGGTGACCAACAACAACAGGAGACCGAACAAGCGCCAACGGGTGTTGGACATCTGCATCATCCTTTGTTTGGTATACCAACACGGTATACCAAACAAAGGTATGAGCTGATCCGCCGATGAACAAGAGTCAGTTGTAACCGTCGGGTAAAAGCCGCGTCCGGCGTGCTAGGGGCTCGTCGCCCGGGCCGCGTCCGGTCGGCCGGTGCGGTGCTCGATGGCTCGATCCAGGACTGCGACCAGGACGTCCTTGGTGGCCGGTTTGCTCCTGGCGTCGAAGTGCAGGACCGGGACGTCCGGGTCGAGGTCGAGAGCCCCGGCGATCTGGTCCGGTTCGTGGTGCGGAGCGCCGTCGAACTCGTTGACCGCGACCACGAACGGGATCCCGCGGTCCTCGAAGAAGTCGAGGATGGCGAAGCACTGGCCCAGCCGTTGCGGGTCGACGATGACGATCGCGCCCAGCGCGCCGAGCGCGATGCTGTCCCACATCGGCCAGAAGCGGTCCTGGCCTGGAGTGCCGAACAGGTAGAGCTTCGGGCCGCTGGGCAGGTCCAGCCGACCGAAGTCCAGGGCGACCGTCGTGGTCTTCTTGTCCTGCACGCCCGCCAGGTCGTCGATCCCGACACCCGCCTCGGTGAGGATCTCCTCGGTCCGCAGCGGCTCCCGATCGGTGAGCTTGGTGATCATCGTGGTCTTGCCGACCCCGAAAGCCCCGGCGATCACGATCTTCGCCGAGGTCGTGGTCGGGTCACAGGTTCCGGACATCGTTGCGAAGCCTCTCCATGAACGAAACGTCAGGCCGGTCGGTGCGCGGCGCGGTCACCCGCAGCAGGCCGCGGTCGACGAGATCGCCGACCAGCACGCGCGCCACCGAGATCGGGCTCTCCAGCTCCGCGGCGATCTCGGCCAGCGAAACCGGTTTCGAGCACAACTCCCGCACCGTCGTGGCGCTCAGCGACACGTCGTCGACGGTGGTGTCGGGAACGGCGTGCAGCAGAGCCGACACGTCCAGCTCGTCGCTGGTGACATCGGTGCGACCGCCGGTGTGCACGTAGGGCCGCACCAGCGGTCCGGGTTCGTCGTCGTTCCACTCGGCCATGCCGGTCACCGCCGCGCCGGAGTGGCCAGGTGCGAACCCACCCGCGAGACCAGCTGCTCGACGGCCGTGGACGCCAGTTCGAGGTCCGCGCTCGCCGGAACGACGACCAGCAGGCCGGTGCGCTCCGCGGCCTGGCCGAGCATCAGGAACGCCTCGTCGCTCTCGATCAGCGTGCTCCGCACACCCCCGGAACCGGTGTGCGCGCTCGCGCTGGACACCATGCTGTTGATCGAGGCCCCCAGGGCGGCCAGCGCGTCGGCCTCGTCCTCGGACATGCCGGAGAACGAGGTGGGCAGGCCGTCGGCCGAGAACAAGATGAGGCCCCGGACATCGGGAACCTGCCTGCGGAAATCTTCGAGCAACCAGCTCAGGTTGTCGCTGTTCACGAACGTCCCTCCTGCTCAGCACGGGCGCGTCGGATCTTGTTCATGAACGCTACCGCCCCGGACGACTGCTCTTCATCCTCGGAAACCGTTCCCTCGGTGGAGGATTCGCCCGGTCTGCCCTTGAGCCGCGCGAGCGTGGTGCCGCGCTTGCGCTGCGGCAGGCCGCCGGGCGAGTCCGGTTCGGTCACCGTCGACGTGCTGTGGGGTCGGCGCCGCATCCGGATCGTCGTCTCGGTGCTGCGCTCGCGCTGCGCGAACACGTGCTCGGCGATGATGTCGCCGGGCAGCGCCACCGAGGCGCGCGTTCCCGAACCCTCACCGGGGTGCAGGCTGACGGCGATGCCGCGCCGCTGCGCGAGCCGGCTGACCACGACGAGGCCGAGCCGCACGTCGTCCTGCACCGACGTGGCGGTGAAATCCGGTGGCGCGGCGAGCGTTCGGTTGATCCGCTCGCGGTCGGGCTCCTTCATGCCCAGACCGCAGTCCTCGATCTCCACCAGCACGCCGTCGTCGGCGCGCTCCACCCGCACCACCACCGGCGAGTTCGGCGGCGAGAAGCGGGTGGCGTTGTCCATCAGCTCCGCCAGCACCCGGATCGTGTCGGTGACCGCCGGTCCCTTGACCGCCACCGCGGGCACCGCGCGGACGTTGATCCGCGTGTAGTGCTCGGTCTCGCCGATCGCCGACTGCACGAGCTTGCCCAGCGGCACCGGGTCGCGCCAGCGGCGACCCGGTCGGTCACCGGAGAGCACCCGCAGGTTCTCGATCTTGCGCCGCAGCCGCGTGACCGTGCTGTCGACCTGCAGCAACCGCCGGAGCTTGGCCGGGTCCTGCTCGTCGTGCTCAGCGGCGTCGATGAGCACGATCGCCTGCTGGATGAGCGTCTGCTGCCCGCTGGCGATCGCGGCGATGGCGCTGCGGAACGCCGCGTGCGTGGCGGCCTCGTTGATCGTGGCGTCGATGGTGGCGCGCTGCGAGACCTCCATCGCGTCGGCGACCTGGCCGATCTCGTCGCGACCGAAGTCCAGCTCGCCCAGCTCGCCGTCGACGTCGACCCGTTTGCCCTCCCGGGCGCGCTCCAGGATCGGCGGCAGCAGGTCGTTGGTGCGGTGCAGCACCGCGTCCCGCAGCCGGGCCAGCCGAGCCAGCACCTGCTCGGTGACCCCGATGTTGCGCCACGAGTACCACCAGCAGCCGGCGATCACCGCGACCGCGACCAGCACCACCAGGATCGTCCAGACGAACTTCGCGTAGCTCTGCGTCATGCCCAGCGTGATCGCGTGGTCGGACTGGGCCATCGACATCGCGTTGAGCTCGCTGCCCACCGTGCTGACGTCGGTGTGCCAGGCCCGCTGCTGCTGCGGCGACATCGCGTTCGGCGCGTCCGCACCGGCCGCGATCAGCTGGTCCTCCACAGCGGTGAGCCGCTGCCAGGCCCCCGAACGCGTCAGCTCGCGGTAGCGCTCCTGCACCTGCGGCGCGGAATGGGCGCTCTCGGCCCGGATCCGGCTGCGGTAGGTGAACACCCGCTCGGCGAACGCGAGGTGCTCGCCCGCGTCGAAACGACCCGAGTCCACCGCGGCCCCGCCGATCATGGCCGCGCGCTGCATCAGGTCGGAGGCGCGCAGCAGCTCGGTGGCGGTGATGCCTTCCTGGGTGACCTGGATGTCGTGGGCGAGGCGGGACTGGGTGTCGAACAGGTCGATGCCCGAGTCGATCACGGAGTTGAAGTAGTCGACGGTCGCGCGCCGGTTGAGCTCGGTGCCTTGCGCGAGCGTTCGGCGCTGCGGCAGTTCGGCCAGGCGGCGCTGGAACTGCGCGGTCTTCTCGGCGATCGGCTCCGGCGCGTATCCCGTCAGAGCGTCCAGCGTGGCGTTGAGCTCGGCGACGTTGCGGTCGGTCGCGGCACGCGCGGCGGTCAGTTCCGCGGGCGGGATCCCGGTCCGCACAGACAGGTCGCGTTCGTGCTGGAGCGCCTCGAAACCGCGCATCGCGGACGTACCGGCCTCCTTGGCCGCGACTCCGATCCTCCAGACGACGAAGGATTCGACCCCCTGCGGCACCGTCGAGGACAGCAGCACGACCGACAGCAGCACGATCGGCAGTGTGAGCGCGCGCGAAAGACGCCTCTTGATGGTCCGGTGATGAGTGTCGGCGTCCTGTGACGTCACCAGCGGAAACCCCCCTCCGGTTTCAGCGGCGATGATGAGTGCACGGACGCTAGCAGCTGATCAACCCTGCGTGTCGCGAAGTGGAGGTCGTGTCAACGCATGTGACACGTTCATACCAACGCAGGCTACGCGGTGGTCACGATCAGCATGCGGAACCACAAACCGTGCAACCACTTCGCGCAGCCGCGAGGTCCCGCCCGCAGCTGCGCGAACCGGCGTCAGTAGCGCTGGACGTTCGGTGCGCCCGGCGTCGGCTGGGCGCTCGCCGAGTGGGGTGCCGAGGTCTTGGCCGGATCTCCGTCGGAGGTGTAGCGCGACGCCGGGTCGGCGGCGAGCTTGTCGAGCCAGGCCGCCGAGCCGTAACCCGCGTCCTCGCCGACCGGGCCCTGCGAGCGGATCCGCGGGATGTTGGCCGGGTCGAAGTCGGTGGTGAACGGCGACGGAGCCGGGTTCGAGCCCACCAGCATCACGCTCGTGTGGTGGTAGGTGACCCCGTCGCCCGAACCGTCGGAGGCCAGCCGCTCGTCGTCGGGGTGCATGCCCAGCGGCAGCGCGATCGAGTCCACCCGCAGGCCCGGAACGGCGTCGGTGATGACGCGCTGCATCCCGGCGATCTCCTGCTGCGCCTCCGCCGAGGAGACCCGGCCGAGGTTGGGGTGGTTCATCGTGTGGTTGCCGATCTCGAAACCGTTGTCGTGCAACCAGGTGAGGCTGCGCCGACCGGTGGGCTCCTCGAACGGCGGATTGAACACGTACATCGTTGCCACTGGGCGGAAGCCCGGGTTGGTCTGAGCCACCGAGAGCAGGATGCCGACGGCCGATTCCGGCGCCGGGTTCCCCGCCGGGTCCACAGTGAACTGGGTGGCCGAGCCGTCGTCGAAGGTCAGCACCACCGGGTGCTTCCCCGCGGGGATGTCGATCTTCCCGGAGGCGTACTCGGTGGCCGTCACCGGAACGTAGCCCTCGCGGGCGAGCCGTTCCAGCTCGGCCCGGAAATCGGCCGGAGTGCGGTCGTAAACGCTGCTCGGAGCGGGTGTGATGCGGTGGTACATCAGCACCGGGACGTCCCCGAGCTCGTTGGCCCCGACCGATGCGGGATCCGGTGGCGGCGGGGGAGCGGGCGGTGCGGCGGGAGCGGGAGGCGGCGGAGGAGCGGGCGCGGCGGGTGCGCTGCACGCCGCGGACGCGAGCAACATCGCGAGCGCGGCGGCGCGAACCGTGGTTCTGGAGGGCAACATCGGGACCAACGGTATAGATCCGGTTCCGGTAGCGGGATACTCCAACTGGCCAATTGATCTAGCCCGATCCGACTGCGACAGTGGGTTTCCGGACGCCGGGAGCGGCCGGAACACAATTGTCCAGCAAGGAAATTCGTGCACCGCGCGAGTTCGCCTAAGTCGGGGAGGCGAAACCGATGTCGGATGCTGCTTCAGCGCGCGCCCGCATCAAGGCCATCAGCGCCGGAATGCCCAAGTACGTCGTGATCGGAGTCGGTACCGCGCTGGTGCTGGTCTTCGGTTTCCTCCTGTTACGCGCACTGTCCACTGAGGACGTGAAGATCACCGGTTTGGATCAGCCGGTGAACACCAATGCCGAAGTCGGTATCCGGGGAGTGAGCAACGCCAAGATCACGATCGACGGCCGGGAAGTCGCCGCGCGGCAGGTCGCGGGCGGTATGGCGCTGGCACCCGCCGGTCTGCCGGATGGGCCGCACGAGTTGGTCGTCGACGCACCGCGCAGCATCTCCTGGCTCGGTTCAGACACCACGAGTCACGAGTTCACTGTGGACAGCACGCCGCCGGACCTCCAAGTCGAGGACTCGCTGCGGCCAGAAGGTCCCAACCGCCCGGTGACCGTCAACGGCAAGGCCCACGGAGCCGACCGCGTCGAGGTCGCGGGCAAGCAGGTCAAGGCCGACCCGCAGGGCGCGTTCAGCGTCGTGGTCGACAAGCCCGACCGCGACGTCAAGGTCGTCGCCACCGACGTGGCGGGCAACCGGTCCGAACGGGTCATGACCGTCCACATCAAACACCCGGGCATGCGCGCGGTGCACGTCACCGGCATGGCCTGGACCAGCGACTCGCTGCGCGAGCCGATCCTGGAGCTGGCCCGCCAGGGCAAGATCGACACCGTCGAGCTCGACCTCAAGGACGAGAGCGGCGAGGTCGTCTACGACTCCGCGGTCCCGATGGCCCACCAGATCGGCGCCGTCAAGGGCTACTACAACGCGCGCCAGGCGCTCGACCAGCTGCACGGCATGGGCGTGCGGGTCGTCGGCAGGCTCGTGGCGTTCAAGGACCCGGTGCTCGGCGCGGCCTCCTGGAACAGCGGCCACCCCGAACGCGTCGTGCAGACCTCGGGTGGTTCGCCCTGGTCCAGCGGCTACGGGCAGTTCGCCTTCACCAACTTCGCCGACCCGGTGGTGCGCCAGTACAACGTCGACATCGCCGCCGAAGCAGCCCAGCTCGGGTTCGACGACGTGCTCTACGACTACGTGCGCCGGCCGGACGGCCACATGGAGCAGATGCGCATCCCGAACCTGGTCGGCACCCCGGAGACCTCCATCGCGGAGTTCCTGCGCCAGACGCAGACCGAGGTCCGCTCGCGCGGCGCGCTCCTGGGCGCATCGGTGTTCGGCATCGCCGTCGACCGGCCGACCGAGATCGCCCAGGACGTCCGGCAGATGTCGCACTATGTCGACTACATCGCGCCGATGGTCTACCCCTCGCACTGGGCGGCCGGTGAGTTCGGCGTCGGCAACCCCAACAGCCAGCCCTACGACATCGTGGCCCGCTCGCTGGCCGCGTTCGGCAAGGCCGTGGAGGGAACCGACGTGCAGATCATCCCGTGGTTGCAGGACTTCAGCCTCGGGGTGTCCTACGGTCCAGGAGAGGTCGCGGCCCAGATCGAGGCCGCGCGAAGCAACGGCATGAACTCGTTCCTGCTGTGGGCGCCGAACTGCCGCTACCACGACGCGGCCCTGGTGCCGAGGGGCTGACCGCGACGGGCCGTTCGTCCCGGTTTCACCGGACGAGCGGCCCGTTCACCAGGTTCGGGGGAAACTGCTCTCGGCGTCGTCGCGCAGCACGGCCCGGGCACCGATCTTGATGCGTGCCGATGGCGGCGAGCGGTTCGCACAGCAGAGGAAAGCAGGAGGTTCGGGACGATGCGATCGAGTGTCCGGGTCGGGTTGGGCGTGCTCGGGGTGTGCGCGCTGGTGGCGCCGATGGCGCAGGCCGCGCCCGAACCTCCCAAGCAGGCCGAGGCCGTCGGTTTCGGCGGTGCGGTCTCCAGCGTCGATCCCGACGCCACCCGAGCCGGTCTCGACGTGCTGCGCCGGGGCGGGACGGCCGCCGACGCGGCCGTGGCCACCGCCGCGGCGCTGGGCGTCACCGAGCCGTACTCGGCGGGCATCGGCGGTGGCGGGTACTTCGTGCACTACGACTCCGCGACCGGCGAGATCGACACCATCGACGGCCGCGAAACCGCTCCCGCATCGGCGCGCGAAGACCTGTTCCTGGAGAACGGCCGGCCGATCCCGTTCGACGAGGCCGTCACCAGCGGGCTCGGCGTCGGCGTCCCCGGCACGCCGCGGACCTGGGAACGCGCCCTGGAGCGGTGGGGTGGTCAGGAGCTCGGCGAGGTCCTGCGGCCGGCCGAGGAGCTGGCCCGCGACGGTTTCGTCGTCGACGAGACGTTCCGCTCCCAGACCGCCGACAACCAGGAGCGCTTCAGCGCCTTCCCCGCCACTCGCGAGCTGTTCCTGCCCGGCGGGCAGCCGCCCGCCGTCGGCAGCGTGCACCGCAACCCCGACCTCGCCGACACCTACCGGCGGCTCGGGGACGAAGGCGCGCAGGCGCTGCACACCGGCGACATCGGCGCCGACGTCGTCGGCACCGTCAACCAGCCGCCCGTCGACCCCGCCTCCGGGCTGAAGGTCCGACCGGGTGCGATGACCGCCTCCGACCTGGAGGACTACCAGGTCATCGACCGCGAGCCCACGCACTCCGACTACCGCGGCTACGACGTCTACGGCATGGCGCCCTCCGGATCCGGTGGCACCACCGTCGGCGAAGCGCTCAACATCCTCGAACGCGGTGACCTCGCGGCCGCCGACAAGACCGGCTACCTGCACCGCTACCTGGAGGCCAGCAAGCTCGGCTTCGCCGACCGCAACCGGTGGGTCGGCGACCCGGCCTTCTCGGACGTGCCCACCGGGGACCTGCTCAGCGACGAGTTCGCGGCCTCCCGCGAATGCCTGATCAGCGACGACGCCGTGCTCCCGGCCCCGGCGGCACCGGGTGATCCCGCGTCGCCGCAGGGCTGCGACGGCGGCCGGGGCGGCGGCGAGCCCTACGAAGGCCCCAACACCACGCACCTGACCGTGGCCGACGCCAGCGGCGACATCGTGTCCTACACGCTGACCATCGAGCAGACCGGCGGCAGCGGCATCGTGGTGCCCGGGCGCGGATTCCTGCTCAACAACGAGCTCACCGACTTCAGCTTCACCCCGGCCACCCCCGGTGTGCCGGACCCGAACCTGCCGGGACCGGGCAAGCGGCCGCGCAGCTCGATGAGCCCGACGATCGTGCTGCAGGACGGCAAGCCCGTGCTGGCCCTCGGCAGCCCCGGCGGCTCGACGATCATCACCACCGTGCTGCAGACCCTCACCGGCAGGCTGGACCGGGGACAGAGGCTGGTCGACGCGATCGCCGAGCCCCGCGCCTCGCAGCGCAACAGCGCCACCACCGACGCCGAGCCCGGTTTCCTCGCCCAGCCCGAAGCGGCCAAGCTCGAAGCCCTCGGCCACCGCTTCAAGACCAGCGAGGAGATCGGCGCCGCCACCGGCGTCGAACTCCTCCCGGACGGACGCTGGATCGCCGCGGCAGAACCCGACCGCCGAGGCGGCGGCGCAGCCGGCGTCGTCATACCCACCCCCTGAACAGTAAAAACGCTGCGGACCGCAGTGGGGGATTCGAATTTCGCGCGAAATTTGACCGGGAACTTCCGGACTCGAATTTCGCGCGAAATTCGAATCCCGCCTGCGCGGGCCGCCGGTGGGGTGCGTTCGGGTGCTGGGCGGCCCGGGGTGCGGCGGTGGGTCCGAGGACGGGGGTCGGCGACTAGACTCGTCAGGTCGTAGTCGACGTTTCAGGGAGACCAGGTGACCGTCCAGCCGATCAGACTCTTCGGCGACCCCGTTCTGCGCACCAAGGCCGACGAGGTGGTCGACTTCGACAAGGAGCTGCGCACCCTCATCAAGGACCTCTGGGACACCATGGAGGACCAGGGCGGTGCCGGCCTGGCCGCTCCGCAGCTGGGCGTGAGCCTGCGCGTGTTCACCTACCACTGCGACGGCTTCGCCGGGCACCTCATCAACCCCACCTGGACCGCCGTCGGCGACGACGGCCAGCTCGGGCCCGAGGGCTGCCTGTCGATCCCCGGGATGTCCTGGGACTGCCTGCGCTCCCAGCACGTCGTCGCGCGGGGCTGGAACGCCCACGGCGAGCCGATCGAGGTCGAGGGCACCGACCTGCTGGCGCGCTGCATCCAGCACGAGACCGACCACCTCGACGGCGTGCTGTTCCTGGACCGCCTGGACGAGGAGACCCGCAAGGCGGCGATGCGCGAGATCCGCCAGGCGTCCTGGTTCGACGGCGACGTCCCGGTCATGAAGCAGAACCCGCACCCCCTGTTCGGAGGCCGCTGACGATGCGCGTCGTCTTCGCCGGAACCCCCGCGCCCGCCGTGCCCGCGCTGCAGGCGCTGATCGACTCCGACCGGCACGAGGTCGCCGCCGTCGTCACCCGCCCGGACGCTCCCGCCGGCCGGGGCCGCAAGCTCGTGCGCTCGCCCGTCGGGGCGCTCGCCGACGAGCACGGCATCGAGGTGCTCACCCCCGCGAAGGCCTCCGAACCGGAGTTCCTGGCGCGGCTGCGCGAGATCGGCCCGGACTGCTGCCCGGTCGTCGCCTACGGTGCGCTGCTGCGCGAGGAAGCGCTGTCGATCCCCGAGCACGGATGGGTCAACCTGCACTTCTCGCTGCTGCCCGCGTGGCGCGGTGCCGCGCCGGTCCAGGCCGCGATCCGGCACGGCGACGAGATCACCGGCGCCAGCACCTTCCGCATCGTCCGCGAGCTCGACGCTGGACCCGTCTTCGGCGTGGTCACCGAGCAGATCCGCGGCACCGACACCTCCGGTGAACTGCTGGAACGGCTCTCGATCTCGGGTGCGGGGCTGCTGGCCGCCACCCTCGACGGCATCGAGGACGGCAGCGTCCGCGCCGAGGACCAGCCCGCCGACGGCATCAGCTACGCGCCGAAGGTCACCGTCGACGACGCCAGGGTCGACTTCACCGCACCGGCCGCAGCCGTCGACCGCCTCGTCCGCGCCGTCACCCCCGAGCCCGGGGCGTGGGCGCTGCTGGGGGAGGAGCGGTTCAAGCTCGGCCCCGTCACCGTCACCGACGAGCAGCTCCCGGCGGGCGAGATCAGGCCCGAGAAGCGACGAGTGCTGGTCGGCACCGGAACCACCGCGGTCGCGCTCGGCGAGGTGCAGGCCGCGGGCAAGAAGCGCATGGCCGCCACCGACTGGGCCCGCGGAACACGCATCGAGCAAGGAGAAAAGCTCCAGTGACTGAACGCCGCGGACGGCCCTCCCGCCCGTCGAAGGCCCGCCCGCCGCAGCGCAAGCCCAACCCGCGACCGGTGGAGGTCGACCCGGTGCGGCTGGTGGCGGTGGAGACGCTGCGCGCGGTCCGCGAGCGCGACGCCTACGCGAACCTGGCGCTGCCGCCGCTGCTCAAGCAGCGCCGCATCTCCGGACGCGACGCGGCGCTGGCCACCGAGCTCACCTACGGCGCCTGCCGCGCGAAGGGCCTGCTGGACGCGGTGATCGGCGAGTGCAGCACCCGCCCGCTGTCCGAGATGGACCCGAAGCTGCTGGACGCGCTGCGCGTAGGGGTCTACCAGCTCCTGCGCACCCGGATCCCCGCGCACGCCGCCGTGGCGTCCACCGTGGACATCGTGCGGTTCGAGAACGGTTCCAAGATGTCCGGTTTCGCCAACGCCGTGCTGCGGCGCGCGACCGAGCTGGACGAGCAGGGGTGGGTCGACAAGCTCGCCCCGGACCAGGCCGAGGACCCCGTCGGCTACCTGGCGATGAAGCACGCGCACCCGAAGTGGATCGCGCGGGCGTTCGCCGACGCCCTCGGGCTCGACGAGCTCGAAGACGCCCTGGCCGCCGACGACGCACGCCCGGCCGTGCACCTGACCGCGCGACCCGGCGAGATCAGCGCCGACGAGCTCGCCGCCATCACCGGCGGCGACCCCGCGCCCTACTCGCCCTACGGCGTGCGGCTGGAGGCCGGCGCCGGAGACCCCGGCGACCTCGAACCGGTGCAGGAGGGCTTCGCCGCCGTCCAGGACGAAGGCAGCCAGCTCGCCAGCCTCGCCGTCACCCGCCCCGAGATCGAGGGCTCCGACCTGCGCTGGCTCGACCTGTGCGCCGGTCCCGGCGGCAAGGCCGCGCTGCTGGGCGCGCTGGTCACCCTCGACGGCGGCACGCTCGACGCCGTCGAGCAGGCACCGCACCGCGCCGAGCTGGTGCGCAAGGCCACCGACGGTCTGTCGGTCACCGTGCACACCGGCGACGGCCGCGACCCCGGGCTGGAGCCCGGTTTCGACCGCGTGCTCGTCGACGCGCCCTGCACCGGGCTGGGCGCGCTGCGGCGACGCCCGGAGGCGCGCTGGCGGCGTCAGCCCGGCGACGTCGGAGACCTGACCAAGCTGCAACGCGAACTGCTGATCTCCGCGATCGGTCTCACCCGGCCCGGCGGTATCGTCGGCTACGTCGTGTGCTCGCCGCACCTGCCCGAGACCGAGGGCGTCGTCGCCGACGTCGTGCGCCGCACCGGCGTCACCCAGCTCGACGCGCGCGAGCACTTCCCGGACGTGCCCGACCTCGGAGACGGGCCCGGCGTTCAGCTGTGGCCGCACAAGCACGGCACGGACGCCATGTTCTGCGCCCTGTTCCAGGTCTGAGACTGTTGGCCGTGTATTGGCGTGCATCAGGAGCGGCGCACGGAGTCCGGACGGCGTGTCAGGTTCCGCAACTCGCGCCGCTACGCACAACGGGTTCACCGAGCAGTTTCTGACGAAGGAGCGTCCGAAGTGGACTACCGGGAGTGGTTGCGGGTCGCCGTCGAGGAGGCCGAAGCGAGCCTGGCCTCCGGTGGGATCCCCATCGGAGCCGCGCTGATCGGCACCGGCGGGGAGGTGCTCGGGCGCGGCCACAACCGGCGCGTGCAGGACGACGACCCGTCGGTGCACGGTGAGACGGCGGCATTCCGCAACGCCGGTCGGCAGCGCTCCTACAGCGGCACCACGATGGTCACCACGCTCTCGCCCTGCTGGTACTGCAGCGGCCTGATCCGGCAGTTCGGCATCGGCCGCGTCGTCATCGGCGAGGCCCGCAACTTCCACGGCGGCCACGACTGGCTCGCCGAGCACGGCGTGGACGTGGTGCTCCTCGACGACGACGCCTGCACCCGGATGATGGCCGACTTCATCGCCGCTCATCCGCAGCTGTGGAACGAGGACATCGGCGAGGAGTGAGAGCGTCCTCTCAGGCGGAACATCGTCGAGCGCCGTCCGGTTGACCGGGGCAGGTGGGCTCGATGAAAGTTGGGCGGCCCCGCAATCCGACGACAGGTGGTTCGAATGTCCTCCACTCCGGTTGAAGTGACCCGCACCGGCGAGCACACGTTCACCGCGACCAACTCGCGCGGTGCCGAGGTCGCCGTGGGCCGCGACGGTGCGCCCGGCGCGTTCACGCCAGGTGAGCTGCTGCTCGCCGCCGTGGCCGCGTGCTCGGTGGTGACCAGCGAGAACCTGTTCGTCCGGCGGATCGGCGAGGACGCTCGGCTGGTCGCGCGGGCCGACCGGACCAAGAACCCCGAGGACGAGCACAAGTTCGCCGAGATCCAGGTCGCGCTGGAGGCGGAGCTCGACGGCGTCGAGAACCGCGACAAGCTCCTGGACGCGGTCCAGCGGGCCATCGAGAAGTACTGCACCGTCAGCCGCTCCGTCGAGGAATCCACCCCGATCAACCTGACCCTCCCGCGCTGATCGCCGTCCCGCGCGTGCCTTGGCAACGGGCGGCTTTGGTCCGAACCGTCCGTGATCGATGTCGGTTCTGCCGGATCAGTTCAGACCCAAAACCGCCCCTGCCGGGGACGGGTGGAGGTTCCGGAGAGACGGAGGCAACGCTTCGGCAACCTCGGGACCCGAGATCCGGAGCGCGTCGTAAAGTGCTCGGGCGTCCGAACAGATCGGCGACGAGCAGGAGGCAGTTCAGGTGGTAGACGACACCGCAGCGGCCCAGATGACCGGGTTGCGCCGGGCCCTCTCCGGGCGCCAGGTCGGCATGATCGCCATCGGTGGCGCCATCGGAACGGGGCTGTTCCTCGGATCCGGCCTGGCGATCTCCATCGCCGGACCCGCGGTGATCATCGCCTACGCCGTGGCCGCCTTCGCCGCGCTCGCGCTGGCCTACGCGCTCGCCGAGATGATCGTGGTGCACCCCGAAGCCGGTGGCTTCGGCGCGGTCATCCGCGAATACCTTGGTGGCTTGCCGGGATTCATCTCCCGCTGGATCTACTGGGCCGCGCAAGTGGTCAACATCGGCAGCGAGGTCATCGCCGCCGGTCTCTACCTGCAGTTCTGGTACCCGCAGCTGCCGCTGTGGGTACCGGTCGTGGGCTTCTCCGTGGTGATGCTGGCGATCAACCTCGCCGCCGTGCGCTTCTTCGGCGAGTTCGAGTACTGGTTCGCCATGATCAAGGTCGTCACCATCGTTGTGTTCGTGGTGCTCGGCGTCGTCTACATCGTCTTCGGCCTGCCGGGGCACGCGCCCGCCGGAGTCGGCGCGCTGACCGAGCACGGTGGCTTCCTGCCCAACGGGCTCGGCGCGGTGTGGCTCGCGCTGACCGTGGTCACCTTCTCCTACCTGGGCACCGAGGCGGTGTCGATGACCGCCGCCGAGTCCCGCGACCCCGCCCGCGACGTCCCGCGCGCCGCGCGCAGCACCGTGCTGCGGCTCGCGCTGTTCTACGTGATGGGCATGCTCGTGGTCGTCTCGATCCTGCCGTGGGACCAGATCTCCTCGTCCGAGGACGTCACGCAGAGCCCGTTCGTGCGCCTGTTCAGCCTGGTCGGCATCCCCGCGGCGGCCGGGATCATGAACTTCGTGGTGCTCACCGCAGCGCTGTCCGCGATGAACACCAACCTGTACCTGACCGCCCGCATGACGCACTCGCTCGCGCTCGACGGCTACGCCCCCCGGTGGTTCGCCGGGGTCAGCGCCAACGGCGTCCCGCGCCGGGCGCTGGTGCTCTCGGCGGCGGGCCTGGCGCTGGCCGCGGCGCTGGCGGTGTTCACCGAGGAGAGCGCGTTCCCGCTGCTCATCGGCCTGGCGCTGTTCGCGGCGCTGGTGGTGTGGCTGATGATCTTCGCCTCGCACCTGGTGTTCCGCCGTCGCCGCGCCGCTCAGGGCCTGGACCCCTCGCCGGTCCGCCTGCCGGGCGCCCCGGTGACCACCGTGCTGGCGATGCTGTTCGTCGCGGCCGTGCTTCTGACGACCCCGTTCACCGAGCAGTTCAACACCGCGTGGAAGGCGGGCGTGCCGTTCCTGGTCGTCCTGTGCATCGCCTACTACGCGATCAACCGCAGGAAGGCGGCTTGACCGAGAAAGGTGGGCCCCGGTGACCACTCGTGACGAGGATGCCGCCATCGGAGGAGGGCGTGAGCTCGGCGCGGCCGCGAGGGTTTTAAACTCCCGCATGTGTCGAACCAGCCGATGATCGCGCCTTCCATCCTCTCCGCAGACTTCGCCAGGCTCGCCGAGGAGATCTCCGCCGTGGGCGGAGAACCCGGCAAGCGGGCCGACTGGCTCCACGTCGACGTGATGGACGCGCACTTCGTCCCGAACCTCACGCTGGGCCTGCCGGTCGTGGAGTCGATCCTCAAGACCACCGACATCCCGATCGACTGCCACCTGATGATCGACGACCCGGACCGCTGGGCGCCGGGTTACGCCGAGGCCGGCGCGTACAACGTCACCGTGCACGTCGAGGCCGCCCACGACCCGATCAACCTCGCCAAGGACCTGCGCGCCGCGGGCGCCAAGGCCGGTCTGGCGATCAAGCCGGGCACGAACTTCGACGACTACGTCGAGGTCCTCAAGCACTACGACACCCTGCTGGTGATGTCGGTGGAGCCGGGCTTCGGCGGCCAGAAGTTCATGGCCGAGGTCCTGGACAAGGCCCGCAAGGCCCGCGAGCTGGTCGACACCGGTCACCTGAAGCTGCTCGTGGAGATCGACGGCGGCATCAACGCCGAGACCATCGAGCAGGCCGCCGAAGCCGGCGTGGACTGCTTCGTGGCGGGCTCTGCCGTCTACAACGCCGAAGACCCCGCCCAGGCCATCGAGGCGCTGCGCGCCACCGCCGCCCCGGCCTTCACCCACGCCCGGGCCTGATCACCACCGCCGCGCATCGCCCGAGGAGAACGCCATGGCCGCTGAGGTCGAAGTCCGGGCGATGCGCGCCGCGATCGAGGCCAGCGAGCGGGTTCGCGGCACCACCAGCCCGAACCCGCCGGTCGGCTGCGTGATCCTCGACGAGCGCGGCGAGGTCGCCGGGGTCGGCGCCACCAGCCCGCCAGGCGGCCCGCACGCCGAGGTCAACGCCCTGCGCGAAGCCGGAACCCGCGCCGAGGGCGGCACCGCCGTGGTCACCCTCGAACCCTGCGCGCACACCGGCCGCACCCCGCCGTGCACCGACGCGTTGCAGGCCGCCGGGGTGGTCCGCGTGGTGCACGCCGCCTCCGATCCGAACCCGTCGGCCTCCGGCGGGGCCGAGGTCCTGCGGAGCGCCGGGATCGACGTCCACAGTGGTCTGCTCGCGGACGAGGTCGCGAAAGGTCCGCTGCGGGCCTGGTTGCACTTCGTCCACACCGGACGGCCCCATGTAACCTGGAAGTACGCGGCCACATTGGACGGACGTTCGGCGGCCGCGGACGGCACCAGCAAGTGGATCAGCTCGGCCCAGTCCCGGGCCGAGGTGCACCGGGTGCGCGCGGCGATGGACGCCATCATCGCGGGCACCGGCACGATCCTCGCCGACGACGCGCAGCTCACCGCCCGCGATCCGGACGGAAAACTGCAGGAACGGCAACCGCTGCGGGTGGTCATCGGCGACCGCGAGATCCCACCGCGGGCACGGGTCCTCGACGACACCGCCGAGACCCTCCGGCTGCCAGGCGGCGACCCCGCCGCGGCGCTGGCCGAACTGGCCGGACGAGGAGTGGTCGACGTGCTGCTGGAAGGCGGCCCGACGCTCGCGGGCGCCTTCTGGGAAGCCGGCCTGGTCGACCGCGTGCTGGCCTACGTCGCACCGGCCCTGCTGGGAGCCGGGCCCGCTGCGCTGGGAAGTGCGGGCGTGGGAAGCATCTCGCAGGCATGGCGGTTGCGGATCGAAGAGACGACGATGAGTGGCCCGGACGTCCGGATCAGCGCGGTCCCGCAGGACTGAGTTCGGTGCGACCCGCAAGGGCAGGCAGGAGGCAGCAGTGTTCACCGGGATCGTCGAGGAACTCGGCACCATCGAGACCGTGGAGCCCCTTGAGGACGGCTCGCGGCTGACCATCAGTGGTCCGGTGGTCACCCAGGACGCCAAGCACGGCGATTCGATCGCGGTCAACGGCGTCTGTCTCACCGTGGTCACCACCGAGGGCGGCGCGTTCACCGTCGACGTGGTCTCCGAGACGCTGCGCCGTTCCTCGCTCAAGCACATCGCCGCAGGTGAGCGGGTCAACCTCGAACGCGCCATGGCGCTGGGGGAGCGCCTGGGCGGGCACATCGTGCAGGGTCACGTGGACGGCACCGCCGTCCTGCGCGACACCGCCGAGGCCACCGGGCTGACCTCCTTCGACCTGCCCGGGCACCTCGCGCACTACCTGGTGGAGAAGGGTTCGATCACCGTCGACGGCGTGTCCCTGACCGTCGCCGAGATCGTCGACGGCGAGCCCGCGCGGTTCTCCGTCGCGCTGATCCCCACCACCAAGGAGCTGACCACCCTCGGCCGACGCGCCGCAGGTGACGAAGTGAACATCGAGGTGGATGTGCTGGCCAAGCACCTGGAACGGCTCTCCGCAGCTCAGCTGGCCGGGCACGACCATGGTGCACCCGCGGTGACGGGGGACAATGGCGGCATCAGGGAGGCGCGATGAACCCCGAGGACGAGGTTTCGGAAACGGTGAGCACGAAGAAGTTCGACACCATCGAGCGGGCGTTGGCCGATATCGCGGCCGGCAAGCCGGTGATCGTCGTGGACGACGAGGACCGCGAGAACGAGGGCGACCTGATCTTCGCCGCCGAGAAGGCGACGCCGGAGCTGGTGGCCTTCATGGTCCGCTACACGTCGGGCTACATCTGCGTCGGCATGCCCGCCGAGGACTGCGATCGCCTCGACCTCCCGCCGATGTACCACTCCAACCAGGACCGCAAGGGCACCGCCTACACGGTCACGGTGGACGCCGCCGACGGCGTGACCACCGGCATCTCCGCGGCCGACCGCGCCAAGACGCTGCGGGTGCTCGCCGACGCCGAAGCCACCGCGAAGGACCTCACGCGTCCCGGGCACGTGGTGCCGCTGCGCGCCCGCGAGGGCGGCGTGCTGCGTCGTCCCGGGCACACCGAGGCGTCGGTGGACCTGTCGCGGCTGGCCGGGCTGCGTCCGGCGGGTGCGCTGTGCGAGATCGTCAGCCAGAAGTCCGAAGGCGACATGGCGCGCCGCGACGAGCTGGAGGTCTTCGCCGACGAGCACGACCTCGCACTGATCACCATCGCCGACCTGATCACCTACCGCCGCCGCTTCGAGAAGCAGGTGGTGCGCGTCGCCGAGGCCCGCATCCCCACCGTGCACGGCACGTTCCGGACCGTCGGATACGACAGCACGCTCGACGGCATCGAGCACCTGGCGATGGTCTACGGAGACATCGGCGACGGCGAGAACATCCTGGTCCGGGTGCACTCCGAGTGCCTGACCGGCGACGTCATCGGCTCGTTGCGCTGCGACTGCGGTCCGCAGCTCGACGCGGCGATGGAGAAGGTCGCCGAGGCCGGGCGCGGTGTGGTGCTCTACATGCGCGGTCACGAGGGACGTGGCATCGGGCTGATCCACAAGCTGCAGGCGTACCAGCTGCAGGACGACGGCGCCGACACCGTCGACGCCAACGTCGCGCTGGACCTGCCGGTGGACAGCCGCGACTACGGCCAGGGCGCGCAGATCCTGTGCGACCTGGGCATCAAGTCGATGCGGCTGCTGACCAACAACCCCGCCAAGCGGATCGGTCTGGAGGGCTACGGCCTGCGGATCGTCGACCGCGTGCCGCTGCCCATCCGCCCGAACCCGGAGAACATCCGCTACCTGCGGACCAAGCGCGACCGCATGGGCCACGTGCTGGACAATCTGGACGACGGCGAGGACTCCTCGATCAGCGGTGACACCGGCGTGACGGCATAGCTCTCGGCAACCGCACCTCAGGGGACCGTGAAGCAACCCGGCCACGCACGCGAGACGGGGCCGGAACGCGACCACCACTGAAAATCGCGGAGAGGGCGGAACAGGGAGAGGCGGAACAGGCAATGAGTGGGGAAGGAAGGCCGCGGGTCAGCGTGCCCGAGGCGGGCGAGCTGACGGTGGGCATCGCGGCGATCCGCTGGCACGAGCAGCTGGTGGACCAGATGCTCGACCGCGCGGTGGAGGCGGCCAAGCAAGCCGGCATCGCCGAGCCGACCGTGGTCCGCGTGCCGGGCTCGGTGGAGCTGCCGGTGGTGTGCCAGCAGCTCGCGCACTCGCACGACGCCGTGGTCGCGCTGGGCGTGGTCATCCGCGGCGGCACCCCGCACTTCGAGTACGTGTGCGACTCGGTCACCCAGGGCCTGACCCGGGTGTCGCTGGACGAGTCCACGGCGGTCGGCAACGGCGTGCTGACCTGCGACACCCTGGAGCAGGCCGAGGCCCGCGCCGGTTTCGCCGACTCGGTCGAGGACAAGGGCTTCGAGGCCACGGCGGCGGCGCTGGAGACCGCGCTGGTGCTGCGCGAACTGCGCGGCGGCGTGGACGGCGACAGGGGGTTCCTGTGAGCGCCGAAGCCGTGGTGGTCCGCCCGCGCAAGGTGCGCCGGGTGGCGATCCCGATCGCGATCCTGCTGATCGGGGTGTTCGCGCTGGTCGGGACGTTGCTTCGGAACACGCCGACCGGTGTGGTGTTCAACGTCTCCGACCAGATCGCCATGGGTGTGCTCGGCCTGCTGCTGGCCTCCGGCGTCATGCTGCTGACCAGGCCGCGGCTGCGCGCCGACGCCGACGGCCTGGAGGTCCGCAACATCATCGGCACCCAGCGCATCCCGTGGCAGCTGGTGCAGGGCGTCACCTTCCCCGACGGGGCCCCGTGGGCGCGGGTGGAACTGCCCGAGGACGAGTACGTCCCGATCATGGCCGTCCAGGCCACCGACGGCGACCACGCGGTCACCGCCATGCGCAACCTGCGAGAACTGCGCCGCACGATCGACGCCTGACCCAGAACCTCAGAAAACCCCGGTGCCCCAAGGACACCGGGGTTTTTCACGTCCACCCCTCCGGTCCCGGTGCCGGGGACCCGAATACGGCCGTAATCAGTTACCCGATTACGGCCGTATTCGGGTGCCCGGTCGTTGACGTGCGGTTCTCGGGGTGTTGAAAACCCCGGTGATCGTGTGGTGATCACCGGGGTTTTCACGTCCTCATCCGGTTCTGGTGCCGGAGGACGCGGATTACCGCCGTAATCGGGTACCTGAATACCGGCGTAATCCGGGGGGTGAGGGCTCAGCCCGCGGAGACGAGGTCGCAGACGAAGATGAGGGTCTCGTTGGGGGCGATGACGCCGGGAACTCCGCGCGGGCCGTAGCCCATGTGCGGCGGGATGGACAGACGGCGGCGGCCGCCGACCTTCATGCCCTGCAGGCCCTTGTCCCAGCCCTCGATGACCATGCCGCTGCCCAGCTGGAGCTCCAGCGGGGTGCCGCGGTTCCAGCTGGCGTCGAACTCCTTGCCGGTGCTGTGCGAAATGCCCACGTAGTGCGCGGCCACCTTGTCGCCGACCTTGGCCTCGGCGCCGTCGCCGACGATGAGGTCCTCGATCACCAGGTCTGCCGGCGGCTCGCCGGTGGGGGCCTCGACGACGGGCTTGTCGTTGCTCACGAAAGTGCTCCTAGAAGTTCGGAAACGTTCATCGACCATTGTGGTCGCACCCGATGCCCAGCACACGCCACCCCACCCGTCCCCCGGCGTGACCGGATTTCAGTGGAAATCAGGACCCGGATTTCCACTGAAATCGGGGACCCGAGTTCCATTGAAATCCGGTCACCGCTCGACGGGGCGGGGGCGGACGATCGGGGCTGTGATGGCCACCACGAGGGCCAAGGCGGCCGGGATGAGGAGGGCCGTGGTGAGGTCGGTCCAGTGGGTGATGACGCCGATGACGACCGGGCCCGCCAGCAGACCGCCGTAGCCGAGGGTGCTGACCTGGGCGAGGTCGCGGCCCGCTCGGGCCGGGTCCCGGGAACCGGCGGCGCTGAAGACCTGCGGGATGATGCAGGACAGGCCGACGCCGAACAGCGCGAAGCCGATGATCGCCGCCACTGGGTGGTGCGACAGCAGTCCCGCGCCCATGCCGACACCCGCGATGAGACCGCAGGTGCGGACCAGCACGACCGGGCCGAAGCGGGCCACCAGGTGGTCGCCGAGGAAGCGGCAGATCGCCATCATCGTGGAGAACACCGCGTAGCCGATCGCCGCGATCGCCGGGCTCGTCCGCAGCTCGTCGTGCAGGTACAGCGGTGACCAGTCGGCCATCGAACCCTCGCCCAGCGAGCAGCTGAACGCCAGGACGCCCAGCAGCAGGATCGCCGGCGACATGCCGCGAGCACGGCTCCGCTCGGCCGCCTCCTGCGGTTCGGCGGGCAGCAACCGCCGACGCGAGGCCCCCACCAGCAGCGCCAGCGCGATCGCCGCCAGCGTGAAGTGCAGCCACACCGGCGTGCTCAGCTGCGCGGCCACCGCCCCGACGGCCGAACCGATCAGACCGCCGACGCTGAACAGCGCGTGGAAGGTGATCACGATGGGTCGCGAGTAGCGCCGCTGCACCTGCATCGCGTGCGCGTTCATCGCCACGTCCACCACGCCGTGCCCGGCGCCGAACAGCACCAGGCCGCCCACCAGCACCGGCAGCGACCCCGCGTAACCCGGCACCAGCAGGCTCGCGGCCATCGCCAGCCCCGCGGGCCCGAGCACGCGGGCGCTGCCGAAGCGGTCGGCGAGGTGCCCGACGACCTGCATCGCCAGCACCGATCCCACGGCGATCGCGAACAGCGCCACCGTCACCTGGCCGTCGTCGAGCCCCAGGTCCTGCTTGATCGCCGGGATCCGCGAGGTCCACGTGCCCAGCGCCGCACCCGTGGCCACGAAGTAGCCGATCACTCCCCAGCGAGCGCGGCGGTCGGAAACGGCGGGCGCGGAGAGCGTTTCAGACAACGCGGACCTCCACCCCGGCCGCCTCCAGCTCTCCGAGCATGTCGGTGGGCGCGCTGCCGTCGGTCACCACCACGTCCAGGCTCGTCACCGGGCACACGAAACCCAGCCCGGTGCGGGCGAACTTGGCGCCGTGGCACACCGCGATGACGCGTTGCGCCGCGTCCGCCGCCGCGTTCTTGATCGGAACCTCCTCCAGGTCGTGCGCGGTCAAGCCGCGCTCCGCCGACAGGCCGCACACCCCGAGCACGGTGGTGTCGACCCGCAGCGCGCGCAGCGATGTCTCGGTCAGGTGGCCGACGAAGGAGAGCTCACCCGGTTTCGCCCGGCCGCCCGGCAGCAGCAGGTCGACCTCGGCGGCGTTGGCCAGGGCGTTCGCCGCGTGCATGTCCAGCGGGATCGCGGTGACCCGGCGCTCGGCCAGCCGCCGCGCGACCTCGCGGGTCGTGGAGCCGCTGTCGAGGATGACCGACTCGCCGTCGGCGATCAGCGACTCCACCTCGGCGGCCAGCCTGCGCTTGACCTCCACCGAGTCGCGTTCCCGCAGCGAGAACGGGGCGGACTGGCCGCGCAGGAAGCTCACCGCGCCACCGCGCACCCGCCGCAGCACGCCTTCCTCGGCGAGCTGGTCGAGATCGCGGCGGATGGTCATCTCCGAGCAGCCGGTCGCCGTCGCCAGCTCGGCAACCGTCACCCGTTCGGCCTGGCGAAGCCGTTCGATGATGATCTGGCTTCGTTCTGAACTCTCCACGTGTTCTATCGAACAGGGTTCGTGTTCGAAACGCAAACGCCCTTGAGGGACTGTGTGCGAACCCGCATGGGGGCATCACCGGTCGTGGGGGACAATGGGCGGTGGTCGGTCGGCGGCACACGGGCCGCGGCCGTTCGTCGGTCCACGAGGCCGACCGGGGTGCCGCAGGAGGAGATCGTGAGCTTGGCCCAGGAGCGCAACCTTCGGTTGGTGCGAGACGACAGCGCCGAGCCCGGTGTGCGGCTCGGTGACATCAGGCTGCGCAACCGCCTGGTCACCTCGTCCAGCCTGCTCGGCTACGGCGTGGCCAACGCCAAGGTCATGGCCTACGGCATGAGCCCCATCTCGAACTTCGTGCCGCTGGAGCGCTTCGGCGCCGTCACCACCCGCACGGTCACCGTCGAACCGCGCGAAGGCCACTTCACCACCAAGGACGACTGGGAGCTGCGCGAGCTGCCCGGCCTGCTCAAGCGCTACGGGCAGGCCCTGCGGCAGGTCGACGGCGGCTGGCTCAACGCCTTCGGCTGGTGCAACGTCGGCATCGACGCCTACCTGCGCGACTACTACCCGCGCACCCGCGCGCAGAACACGATCATGTCCATCGGCGGCTTCTCCGCCGAGGAGTTCGTGACCCTGGTCGACAAGGTCAACGCCGCCGTGCCGGTCGGCGAGATCGCGGCGCTGGAGTTCAACGTCTCCTGCCACAACGTCAACTTCGACTTCAACCAGATCATCGAATCGGTGCTGGCCGAGGCCGTGCCGCGCAGCAACCACCCGGTGATCCTCAAGCTCTCGCCCGACTACGACTACATCGGCCACGCCCGCCTCGCCGCCAAGCACGGCGTGTCCGCGCTGACCGCGATCAACACCGTCAAGGGCCTGCGCCTCGACCCGGAAACCGGCACCCCGCTGCTCAAGAACGGCTTCGGCGGGCTGTCCGGCCGCGCGATCAAGCCGATCGGGCTGCGGGTGGTCAAGGAGCTGCGCGACGCCGAGGTGACGCTGCCGATCATCGCCACCGGCGGAATCCGCAGCTTCGACGACTGCCGCGAGTACTTCTGGGCCGGTGCCGACGCCGTCAGCCTCGGCAGCGCCAGCTGGTTCGCCAGCTACCCGGGATACGCGCTCTCGCCGGTCTACGGTGCGCGGATCCGGAACCTGTTGCGTCGCATCGAGAACTACACGCCTCCGGCTCGGTGAAACGCGGCCTGCGAGGCCGCCCGGGATGGTAGACAGTGATCAACGGCACTGCTGTCTGCTGATGGGGGAGGCCACTGGTGGCCGGATACGGCGATTTCGGGAGCAGTCTGAGGGACCTGCCGCGGCTGCGAGCCACCCGCCGCGGCAGGGTGTCGAGCTGGGACACCTCCGGCGGCAACCAGGACAACGTGCGCGTCATGCCCGGCGAGACGCGGCTGCTCGCCGACATCACCGGGCCCGGGGTGATCACCCACATCTGGTGCACCGTCGCGCTCGACCACGTCGGTGAACCCGTCGAGCTGGAAGCCGACTACCTGCGACGGCTCGTCCTGCGCATCACCTGGGACGACCAGCCGCACCCCGCCGTGCTGGTGCCGCTCGGGGACTTCTTCGGCGTCGGCCACGCGCACAGCGTCAACTTCAGCTCCGCGCCGCTGCAGATGAGCCCGCAGGACGGCAAGGGCTTCAACTGCTGGTTCGCGATGCCCTTCGCCGGCCGCGCCCGCGTCGAGCTGATCAGCGAGATGAGCGTCAAACCCGTGACGTTCTACTTCTACGTCGACTACGAGAGCTACGGCGAAGCCGACCCCGAACTGGCCTACTTCCACACCCAGTGGCGGCGGCAGAACCCCACCGACGGCGTGCCGCAGGGCGACCAGACCAACGAGGAGTTCCTCTTCGGCGGCCACAACACCGACGGCGCGGGCAACTTCGTGATGCTGGAGGCCGAAGGGCGCGGTCACTACGTCGGCACCGTCCTCAACGTGCACAACCTGCGCGAGACCGCCGAGTGGAACTGGTACGGCGAGGGCGACGACATGTTCTTCATCGACGGAGAACCCTGGCCGCCCCGCCTGCACGGCACCGGGACCGAGGACTACTTCAACACCGCCTGGTGCCCGAACCAGGAGTTCCACGGGCCCTACCACGGCATCACGATGCCCGGCGGCGAGAACTGGAGCGGCCAGGTCTCCTACTACCGCTTCCACATCGAGGACCCGATCGTCTTCGACCGCTCCATCAAGGCCACCATCGAGCACGGCCACGCCAACAAGCGCTCGGACGACGTCTCCTCGACGGCCTACTGGTACCAGACCCTCCCGGCGCTCCCGGTCACCCTCGCCCCGGTCGCCGAACGCCTCCCGCGCCCCCTCTGACCGTCACCCGATCAGGGAAGTTCTCTTCGAATTTCGCGCGAAATTCGAGTCCGAAACGGGGGATTCGAATTTCGCGCGAAATTCGAACGCTGCGCGCGCCGGTCGAATTTCGCGCGAAATTGGAATGGCCGCCCTGCCCGGGTGACCCCTAGACGTGGGTCGGGAGGGGGCCGCCGTTGTAGGTGAGGGTGTCGGCGAACGCCTCGGTGAGGTCCACGTCGCGGTCGTCGGCCTCGGCGTAGGCGCGGTGGAGGTTGAGCACGATGCGCTCGGCGTCCGGCCAGTTCGCGAATTCGCCCAGGTCGCAGCGCTTCGCGGCCTCCAGCGGGCTGAGGCCGTCGGTGCGGCCCTTGCGCGCGGTGTCCAGGACGAAGCGGTAGTAGCGCGCGTGGTCCTCCAGGACGCGTGGGAGCGCGGAACCGGGAAACGTGGGCCCGTGGCCCGGAACCACCGCGGTGGGGCGGAATCCGGCGAGCCACTCCAGGGATTTCAGCGCGCCCTCCACCGAACCCATGAACACCAGCGGCGTCACGCCGTGGAACAGCAGGTCGCCGCTGAACAGCACGGTCGAGTCCGGCACCCACGCGACCACGTCCCCGGGCGTGTGGGCGGAGAAACCCGGGTGGTGCAGCTCGACGGCGCGCTCGCCCACGTGCAGGGTCAGCGAGTCCCGCAGCACCACCGACGGTGCGCGGTGCTCGGTGATCTCCCACTGCGGCATGGGTTCCCAGACCGGTGGCGTCGCGGTGAGCAGTGTGTCGGCGAGGATGCCGTCGCGGGTCGCGAAATGCCCCACCACCGCGGTGGAATCGGGCAGCAGCGCGTTGCCGTAGGTGTGGTCGCCGTGCAGGTGCGTGTTGACCGCGAAGCGGATCGGCGCCTCGCCGCCCACCGCGCGGACCGCGTCGAGGAACCGCCGGGTGCGCACCGCGGTCGCGCAGGTGTCCACCAGCACGATCCCGTCATCGGTGATCACCGCACCGGCGTTGTTGATCCACCACGACCCGTCCGGCTGCACCCAGGCGTGCACGCCCGGTCCCACCTCGGCGAGCGCGGCGCGGTCGGGGGCGGATCGATCGGGGCCTCGGTCGGGACGACTGGTGTGGGTGTAGCTCACGGTGGCCTCCCGGCGGCACATGCGAAGATCGTGGACCACCCAGTGTGCCCGCAACCGCACTCGGTGTGGTGACCGGCCGCCGACGAGGCTCGTCGGGGCTCGCACGTAGGCTGGTGGCGTGGCCGACCCGTCCACCTACCGACCAGCACCAGGCACGATCCCGGACGCCCCGGGCGTCTACCGCTTCCACGACGCCACCGGGCGCGTGATCTACGTCGGCAAGGCGAAGAGCCTGCGCAGCAGGCTCTCCTCGTACTTCGCCGACCTCGCCGGGTTGCATCCGCGCACCCGGCAGATGGTCACCACCGCGACCGGCGTGCAGTGGACCGTGGTGGGCACCGAGGTGGAGGCCCTGCAGCTGGAGTACTCCTGGATCAAGGAGTACGACCCGAAGTTCAACGTCCGCTACCGCGACGACAAGTCCTACCCGGTGCTGGCGGTGACGCTGCACGAGGAGTATCCGCGGCTGCACGTCTACCGCGGCCCGCGCAAGCGCGGCGTGCGCTACTTCGGTCCCTACGCCCACGCGTGGGCGATCCGGGAGACCCTCGACCTGCTGCTGCGGGTGTTCCCCGCCCGCACCTGCTCGGCCGGGGTGTTCAAGCGGCACTCGCAGATCGGCCGCCCGTGCCTGCTCGGCTACATCGGCAAGTGCTCGGCGCCGTGCGTGGACCGGGTCAGCGCCGAGGAGCACCGCGGGATCGTCGAGGACTTCTGCGACTTCCTGGCGGGTCAGACCGACCAGCTGATGCGCAAGCTCGACAAGCAGATGCAGGCGGCCTCGGCGGAGCTGGAGTTCGAGCGCGCCGCCCGGTTGCGCGACGACCTCGAAGCGCTGCGCCGCGCGATGGAGAAGCAGGCGGTGGTGCTAGGCGACGGCACCGACGCCGACGTGGTGGCCTTCGCCGAGGACGAACTCGCCGCAGCCGTGCAGGTCTTCCACATCCGCGGCGGCCGCGTGCGCGGTCAGCGCGGGTGGGTGATCGACAAGCTGGAGCAGACCGACACCGCCGCGCTCACCTCGCAGTTCCTCACCCAGTTCTACGGGGAGCAGGCCGCGCTGGCCGATCAGGCCGACGCCGGCGGCAGTCCGGTGCCGCGCGAGGTGCTGGTGCCCGACCTCCCCGAGGACTCCGAGACCATCGCCGGCTGGCTCGGCGAGCTGCGCGGCAGCCGCGTCAGCCTGCGCGTTCCGCAGCGCGGTGATAAGCGTGCGCTCATGGAAACGGTGGAGCGCAACGCCAAGGAGGCGTTCCAGCAGTACAAGCTGCGCCGCGCCGGTGACCTCACCGCGCGCTCGGCGGCGCTGCAGGAGCTGCAGGAGTCGCTCGCGCTGGACACCGCGCCGCTGCGCATCGAGTGCATCGACGTCAGCCACGTGCAGGGCAGCGACGTGGTGGCTTCGCTGGTGGTCTTCGAGGACGGCGTGCCGCGCAAGTCCGAGTACCGCCGGTTCGAGGTCCGCGAGGGCGCCGAAGGCGGCGACGTCGGCTCGATCGACGAGGTCGTGCGCCGCCGCTTCGCCCGCTACCTCAGCGAGACCGCGAAGGAGGAGGCGAGGGAGGACGGAGCCGACGCCCCGTCCGGGATCGACCCGGACACCGGACGGCCCAAGAAGTTCGCCTACCCGCCGAACCTGCTGGTCATCGACGGAGGTGGGCCGCAGGCCAACGCCGCCGCCGACGCGCTGACCGAGATGGGCATCACCGACGTCGCGGTGATCGGCCTGGCCAAGCGCCTCGAAGAGGTGTGGCTGCCCGCCGACCCCGATCCGGTGATCTTGGCGCGCAACAGCGAAGCGCTGTACCTGTTGCAGCGGGTGCGCGACGAGGCGCACCGCTTCGCCATCAGCTACCACCGGTCCAAGCGCGGCAAGCGGATGACGAGCTCCACATTGGACGCCATCCCGGGTCTGGGTGAGACTCGTCGCGCGGCGCTGCTCAAGCACTTCGGCTCGGTGAAGAAACTTCGCCAGGCATCGGTCGAGGACATCGTGGCGGTACCCGGGATCGGCCGCAGCACCGCGGAAACCGTTCACGCGGCGCTGGCCGAAGGGACAGCCGGAAAACAAGGGGAACAAAGTGAGTGACGAGCATTCGGGCATCGAGGTCGCGGTCGTCAGCGGCCTGTCCGGAGCCGGCCGCAGCACCGCGGCCAAGTGCCTGGAGGACCTCGGCTGGTTCGTGGTGGACAACCTGCCGCCGGAACTGATCGCCACCATGGTCGAGCTGGGCGCCCGCTCCAGCGGCCAGATCACCCGCGTCGCGGTGGTGATGGACGTGCGCAGCCGCGCCTTCACCGAAGACCTCGGGTCGGTGATCAAGGACCTCGACGCCCGCGGCTACAAGCCGAAGGTGCTGTTCCTGGAGGCCACCGACGAGGTGCTGATCCGCCGCTTCGAGCAGGTGCGGCGCGGTCACCCGATGCAGGCCGACGGCCGCCTGGCCGACGGCATCGCCGCCGAGCGCTCCCTGCTGTCGCGGCTGCGCTCGGAAGCCGACCTGGTGCTCGACACCACCGGGCTGTCCGTGCACCAGCTGCGCAGCAAGATCGAGGACGCCTTCGGCACCGAGGCCAGCACCCGCACCCGCGTGACCGTGCTGTCCTTCGGCTACAAGTACGGCCTGCCGATGGACGCCGACCTGGTCATGGACTGCCGCTTCCTGCCCAACCCGTTCTGGATCCCCGAGCTGCGCGAGTTCAACGGCCTCGACGAAGAGGTGCGCAACTACGTGCTCGGGCAGGAGGGCGCCGAGGAGTTCATGGACAGCTACCAGCAGCTGCTGCGGCTGGTCGGCGCCGGCTACCACCGGGAGGGCAAGCGCTACCTGACGCTGGCGCTGGGCTGCACCGGCGGCAAGCACCGCAGCGTCGCGCTGGTCGAGGAACTGGCGCGCAGGCTCGCCGAGGACGACGGGATGATGGTCAAGACGGTCCACCGGGACCTGGGGCGCGAGTGACGGGCGAGGACCGGCCACTCCGCGCGGTCGCCCTGGGCGGCGGGCACGGGTTGCAGGCGTCGTTGGCGGCGCTGCGCCGGATCACCTCCGACGTGACGGCCGTGGTCACGGTCGCCGACGACGGCGGGTCCTCGGGACGGCTGCGCCGCGAGCTACGCCTGCTGCCACCCGGCGACCTGCGCAAGGCCCTCGCGGCGCTGGCCGACGACGGGGAGCAGGGGCAGCTGTGGTCGCAGGTGTTCCAGCACCGCTTCGGCGGATCGGGAGCGCTGGCCGGGCACGCCGTCGGCAACCTGCTGCTCGCCGGTCTGCTGGAGGTGTTGCAGGACCCGGTCGAGGTTCTCGACCACGCCTGCGCGCTCCTCGGCGTGCGGGGACGGGTGCTCCCGATGTCGACGCGACCGCTGGACATGATCGGCGACGTCGTCGGTTTGGACTCCGACCCGGAGGCCGTGCGCACCATCCGAGGCCAGGTAGCTCTCGCCAGTACACCCGGTCGTGTGAAACAAGTGCGATTGCACGCGAACGGTGATGGTCCCCCAACGGCGTGCCCGCAGGCCGTGGAGGCCGTCACCGGCGCCGATCTGGTGCTGCTCGGACCCGGCTCCTGGTTCACCAGCGTCCTGCCACATCTGCTGGTCCCGGAGCTGCACGAGGCTCTGGTGACCACCGCGGCACGGCGTTTCGTGGTGCTCAACCTCATCCCTCAGCCGGGTGAGACGGCGGGCTTCTCGCCCGAACAACACCTGGACGTACTCTCGCAACACGCGCCCCGGCTGAAGGTCGACGCCGTGCTGGCCGATGCGGATTCGGTGCCCACTCCGGACCGGTTGCGCTCGGCGGCCTCGGACCTGGGCGCCTGGACCTTGCTGGACAAGATCGCCGCGCCCGCCGTGCCGGGACGGCACGACCCGCAGGCGCTCGCGGCGAGCCTGCGGGCCGCACTGGAGAGGAGGACGGACCAGTGGCGATGACCGCGGCGGTCAAGGACGAGTTGAGCCGGTTGTCGGTGAGCAAGACGTGCTGCCGACGAGCGGAGGTCTCGTCGTTGCTGCGCTTCGCCGGCGGACTGCACATCGTCGCCGGCCGGGTGGTGGTCGAGGCCGAACTCGACAGCGGATCCACCGCGCGCAGGCTGCGCAAGGAGGTCCACGAGCTGTTCGGACACCACTCCGACGTTCACGTGATCACCTCCGGGGGCCTGCGCAAGGGGACCCGCTACGTGGTGCGCGTGGTCAAGGACGGCGAAGGCCTCGCCCGGCAGACCGGGCTGCTCGACCCGCGCGGACGTCCGGTGCGCGGACTGCCCGCGCACGTGGTCTCCGGCGGCTCCTGCGACTCCGAAGCCGCGTGGCGCGGCGCCTTCCTGGCGCACGGCTCGCTCACCGAGCCCGGCAGGTCGTCCTCCCTGGAGGTCACCTGCCCCGGACCGGAAGCCGCGCTCGCGCTGGTCGGCTCGGCCCGGCGGATCGGGGTGTCGGCCAAGTCGCGCGAGGTGCGCGGCGCGGACCGCGTCGTGGTCCGCGACGGCGACGCCATCGGGGCCCTGCTGACCAGGCTCGGAGCCCACTCCAGCGTGCTGTCCTGGGAGGAGCGGCGGATGCGGCGCGAGGTGCGCGCCACCGCCAACCGGCTGGCCAACTTCGACGACGCGAACCTGCGCAGGTCGGCCCGCGCGGCGGTCGCCTCGGCCGCCCGCGTCGAGCGGGCCCTGGACCTGCTCGGCCCGAACGCTCCCGACCACCTCACGGTCGCCGGCCGGCTGCGACTGGCCCACCGCCAGGCGTCGCTGGAGGAGCTCGGCCAGCTCGCCGACCCGCCGATGACCAAGGATGCGGTCGCCGGCCGCATCCGGCGACTGCTGGCCATGGCCGACAAGCGCGCCCGTGAGCTGGGTCTTCCGGACACGGAGTCAGCAGTAACAGCAGAAATGCTCGAAGCCGAGGCTTGATGTCTCTCCGCCGGGGCTCACTTTGCTCGACGGTGCAGGTAGCGGAACCTGAGCGGCTCTCTGGACTGCGGGTGCCACTCCTGATGTATGTCCAATACACGGCGGAGTGGCCGTCCTCGCCAGAGAGCCGCTCAGAACCCGCGGCGGTGCCGGTTGCTCTGGTGGGGTACTGAGGAAGCGGCTTCGCCGCTTGCCTGGCGGTGTGGGTTTTGGGTGGTCGGGGCTGAAAGCGGCTTCGCCGCTTCGCCGAACCGGTGCAGAGATTCCGATCACCGGTGGCGGTTTTTCGTCACCTCCCGGGATGGGCTTCTGAACTGCAAAGATGACGCCCGCTGGGGGTTCGGCGGGTATGCTCGGCGTCGCTCACCCGAACGCGCTGTGACAGCCCGCGACCGCCCACGCGCGGGGGCTGCCGCGGCAGATAGGGTGAGCCCGAGACCATCAACTCACCCGCCGAAGTCATCGGCCGGGTCAGTCACGAGGAGAGATCGGCGTGACCGTTCGCGTAGGTATCAACGGCTTCGGTCGGATCGGGCGGAACTTCTGGCGTGCGGCGACCGCCAGCGATCACGACATCGAGATCGTGGCCGCCAACGACCTGGGCGATGTCGCGACCATGGCGCACCTGCTCAAGTACGACACCATCCTCGGTCGTCTCGACCAGGAGGTGAAGGTCACCGGTGAGGGCATCGAGGTGGGCGGCAAGCTCATCAAGATCCTGGCCGAGCGCGACCCGGGCAAGCTGCCGTGGGGCGACCTGGGTGTCGACGTCGTCGTCGAGTCCACCGGCTTCTTCACCAAGGCCGAGGACGCGCGCAAGCACGTCGACGAGGGTGGCGCGAAGAAGGTCATCATCTCCGCCCCGGCCAAGGGCGAGGACCTGACCGTGGTGCTGGGTGCCAACGACGAGAAGTACGACGGCACGCAGACCATCATCTCCAACGCCTCCTGCACCACCAACTGCCTCGCGCCGATGGTGAAGGTCCTCAACGACACCTTCGGCATCGAGCAGGGCCTGATGACCACGGTGCACGCCTACACCGCGGACCAGAACCTGCAGGACGGCCCGCACTCGGACCTGCGCCGTGCCCGCGCCGCCGGCGTCAACGTGGTGCCGACCGGCACCGGCGCCGCCAAGGCCATCGGCCTGGTCATCCCGGAGCTCAACGGCAAGCTCGACGGCTACGCGATGCGCGTGCCGGTGCCGACCGGTTCGGTCACCGACCTGACCGCCACCGTGCAGAAGGCCGCCACCGTCGAGTCGGTCAACGAGGCCTTCAAGGCCGCCGCTGCCGAGGGCCGCTTCAAGGGCATCCTCAAGTACAACGAGGACCCGATCGTCTCCTCCGACATCGTCACCGACCCGCACTCGACGATCTTCGACGCGCCGCTGACCAAGGTCATCGGCAACCAGGTCAAGATCGTCGGCTGGTACGACAACGAGTGGGGCTACTCCAACCGCCTCGCCGACCTCGTCAACCTCGTCGGTTCGAAGCTGGCCTGAGCAAGCACTGGATGAGACCCGCACGAGCCGCAGCGCTTCCGCCCGGCTCGTGCGGGTCTTCCCGTCTCACGAGGAGTTAGAGTGTGAAGAACCTCGACGATCTGCTGTCCGAGGGCGTGCGCGGTCGTCGCGTCCTGGTGCGCGCCGACCTCAACGTGCCGCTGGACGGCGACAAGATCACCGACGACGGCCGGGTGCGCGCCTCCCTGCCGACCATCTCCAAGCTCAGCGCGGCCGGCGCGCAGGTCGTCGTGACCGCGCACCTCGGCCGCCCGAAGGGCGAGCCCGACCCGCAGTACTCGCTGGCGCCGGTCGCCCGCCGCCTCGGCGAGCTGCTGCACGCCGACGTCTCGCTGGCCGGGGACCTCGTCGGTGACTCCGCCGAGTCCACCGTCGCCGGGTTGGCCGACGGCGGTGTCGCGCTGCTGGAGAACGTGCGCTTCGACGCGCGCGAGACCAGCAAGGACGACGCCGAGCGCGAGTCGCTGGCTGCCGACCTCGCCGCGCTCGTCGGCGACGACGCCGCCTTCGTCTCCGACGGCTTCGGCGTCGTGCACCGCAAGCAGGCCTCGGTCTACGACGTCGCCAAGAAGCTGCCCGCCTACGCCGGCGGCCTCGTGCTCGTTGAGGTCGAGGTGCTGCGCACCCTCACCGGCGACGCCAAGCGCCCCTACGCGGTCGTGCTCGGCGGCTCCAAGGTCTCCGACAAGCTCGGCGTGATCAAGGCGCTGCTGCCCAAGGTCGACAAGCTGCTCATCGGCGGCGGCATGGCCTACACCTTCCTGGCCGCCCAGGGCCACGGCGTGGGCTCCTCGCTGCTGCAGGAAGACCAGATCGACAACACCAAGAAGCTGCTGGCAGACGCCGCCGACAAGATCGTGCTGCCGGTGGACATCGTGGCCGGCGACCGCTTCGCCGCCGACGCCGAGAAGCGGACCGTCGACGCCGACGCCATCCCGGACGCCTGGATGGGCCTGGACATCGGCCCCCGCAGCGTCGAGCTGTTCGCCGAGGTCCTGCGCGGTGCGGGCACCGTGTTCTGGAACGGCCCCGCTGGCGTGTTCGAGTTCCCGGCCTTCGCCGAAGGCACCCGGGGAATCGCGCAGGCCATCGTCGACTCCGACTCCTTCAGCGTCGTCGGCGGCGGAGACTCGGCCGCGGCCGTGCGCACCCTCGGCCTGCCCGAGGACGGCTTCTCGCACATCTCCACCGGCGGTGGCGCGTCGCTGGAGTACCTGGAGGGCAAGGAGCTCCCGGGTGTTCAGGTCCTGGAAGGTGAAGCCTGATGGCTCGTCAGCCCCTCATCGCCGGCAACTGGAAGATGAACCTCAACCACCTCGAGGCCATCGCCCTGGTGCAGAAGCTCGCCTTCGCGCTGCCGGAGAAGTACTTCGCCAAGGTCGAGGTGGCGGTCATCCCGCCGTTCACCGACATCCGCAGCGTCCAGACGCTCATCGACGGCGACAAGCTGCTCATCAAGCACGGCGCGCAGGACGTCTCCGAGCACGAGTCCGGTGCCTACACCGGTGAGGTCTCCGGACCGATGCTGGCCAAGCTCGGGTGCAGCTACGTGGTGGTCGGTCACTCCGAGCGCCGCGAGTACCACGGCGAGACCGACGAGCTCGTCAACAAGAAGGTCCGCCAGGTCCTCAAGAACGAGATGTCGCCGATCCTCTGCGTCGGCGAGGCCCTCGACGTGCGCGAGGCCGGCGGCCACGTGGAGCACTGCACCACGCAGCTCATCGACGGGCTCAAGGGCCTCAAGGCCGAGCAGGTCCGCCAGGTCGTCGTCGCCTACGAGCCCGTCTGGGCCATCGGCACCGGCAAGGTGGCCACCGCCGCCGACGCCCAGGAGGTCTGCGGCGCGCTGCGGCAGGCGCTCAACGACAAGTACGGCAAGGAGATCTCCGACGAGATCCGCGTGCTCTACGGCGGCTCGGTGAAGTCCAGCAACATCGGTGAGCTGGTCGGCCAGACCGACGTCGACGGCGCGCTGGTCGGTGGCGCGAGCCTCAACGCCGACGAGTTCGCCAAGCTCTCCGCCATGGCCGCGGGCGGCCCGCTGCCGTGACCTGCGCGAGAGGGCGCCCCGGTCCGCGCCGGGGCGCCCTCTCGTCGTTTCGGGTGAATTCCACTTCAAGATTTCCGGTGTCCGGTTGTCGCCCGCCGAAGAATCGGTGGTCGGCGTGTGGGACCCTCGGTGCGTAAATGGGTGGACTGGTCAACTGGGGGTTGGCGGGCCGGTACTCTAGGTTGCGAACCGCTGTGCGAACGAGGACGATATGACTCTTTTCCTGCAGATCATGTTGATCGTGACGAGTGTCCTGCTGGTGCTGCTTGTCCTGCTGCACCGGGCCAAGGGGGGCGGACTCTCCTCGCTGTTCGGCGGCGGTATGCAGTCAAACCTGGCCGGCTCCAGCGTGGCGGAGAAGAACCTCGACCGGATGACGCTGTTCGTCATGGCGCTCTGGGTCATCTCCATCATCGGCGTCGGCCTGTTGATCAAGATCGGTTGATCGACCGGCCTGTTGACGGTCGATCAACCCGGGCCGCTTGGTGGGTGAGGATGGATGACTGGCGGTAATGCCATTCGCGGCACTCGTGTGGGCTCGGGCCCCACGGTAGGTGAGTCTGAGCGGGGGGAAGCCGCTCCGCGGAAGCGGATCGACTACTGGTGCGCCAACGCGCACCACAGCAAGCCGTCGTTCGCGCTCGACGCCGAAGTGCCGGAGGAGTGGGACTGCCCGCGCTGCGGACTGCCCGCAGGCCGGGACGAGCAGAACCCTCCGGCGGCGAAGCGCAACGAGCCCTACAAGAGCCACCTCGCGTACGTGAAGGAGCGGCGCAGCGATGAGGACGGGATGAGAATCCTCGACGAAGCGCTGGAAAAGCTCCGGGAGCGCAAGGGGCGGTAGAGGATTCACAATGGAGAGCCGGGTTCGGGATATTGTTCCTGAACCCGGCTTTTTCTTTTGGTCAGTTCTACTGCAACTACTCAGTGGTCGTGCTGCGTGGCGGTGCGGGTAGCGGAACCTCAGACGCCTTCTGGCTCCGGGATCCGAGACTTATGTATGCCAATACACGGCGCTTCGGCTGTCCTCCCCAGAAGACGTCTGAGAACCCGCGGCGGTGCGAGTTGCTGGGGTGGGGTAATGAGAAAGCACCTGCGGTGCTTGCCTGACGTTGTTGGTTGGGCTTGGCTCGTGTTGTTACTGGCGGGTAGGGTCCGTTTGGTCTTTGAGGTTTTCTTGGGAGGCATTCATGGCTTTGGCGACGGCTGATCTGGCGGATCGGGAGGGGTCGGAGGTGCGCAGCTGCGATGTGCAGTTCCGCAACTACGGTGGCGTGGTGGCCTTCGAGGGGCGCGTTCGCACGGTCACCTGCTTCCAGGACAACGCGCTGCTGAAGAAGACCCTCTCCGAGCCCGGAGACGGAGCCGTGCTGGTCATCGATGGCGCGGGCTCGATCCACACCGCCCTGGTCGGCGATCTCATCGCCGAGCTCGGCCGGTCCAACGGCTGGAGCGGCATCATCGTCAACGGCGCGATCCGCGACTCGTCGGTCATCGGCGGCATGGAGTTCGGGGTCAAGGCGCTGGGCACCAACCCGCGCAAGTCCACCAAGACCGGTGAAGGCGTCCTCGACGAGGTCGTCGAGCTCGGCGGCGTGAAGTTCGTGCCCGGCGAGTACGTCTACGCCGACAGCGACGGTGTGGTCGTGGTCAGCGAACCTTGATCGTCCGCTCGAAGTAGGGTGCTCGCGTGAGCGTCATCCCTGCCTTCGAGCGCGGGTTCGCCGCCCTCGTGCGGCGTCCATCGGTGCCGATCGTGCTGGGCTTCGCAGCCCTGATCGCGGTCGGCACCGTCGCGTTGATGATGCCGTTCTCGACCGAGACCGGTGAGCCCACCGACCTGCTCCCCGCGCTGTTCACCGCCACCTCGGCGGTCTGCGTGACCGGGCTGATCGTGCTGGACACGCCCGTCCACTTCTCCACCGCCGGCGAAGTGGTCATCCTCGTGCTGATCCAGCTCGGTGGCCTGGGCATCATGACCGTCGCCTCGCTGCTCAGCCTGGTGATGTTCCGCCGGTTCGGGCTGCGGATGCGGCTGACCGCCCAGGCCGAGACCAAGACCCTCGGACTGGGCGAGGTGCGCCGCACGGTCTTCCGGGTGATCGGCCTCAGCCTGCTGTTCGAACTGGTCGTGGCGGCGCTGCTGACCGCGCGGCTGGTCATCGGCTACGAGCTGAGCCTGGGCCGGGCGATCTACGACGGCGTCTTCCACGCCGTCTCGGCCTTCAACAACGCCGGGTTCGCGCTGCGCAGCGACAACCTGATGTCGTTCGCCACCGACCCGTACTTCATCCTGCCGATCTGCCTCGCGGTGATCGCCGGCGGACTCGGCTTCCCGGTGTGGGTGGAGATCTTCCGGCACCTGCGGGTGTCCCGCCGCTGGACGATGCACGCCAAGGTCACCCTGCTGGCGACCGCGTTGTTGCTGGTCGTGGGCGCGGTCGGGATCACCGCCGCCGAGTGGACCAACCCCGGCACCCTCGGTCCGATGTCGTGGCCGGGCAAGCTGCTGGCCGGGTTCTCCACCGGGGTCATGCCGCGCACCGCCGGGTTCAACAGCCTCGACGTCGCCGCCTTCCACCCCGGGACGCTGCTGCTGCAGGACATCCTGATGTTCATCGGAGGAGGCAGCGCCGGTACGGCCGGTGGCATCAAGGTCACCACGTTCGCGCTGCTGGCGTACGTGATCCTCGCCGAGATCCGCGGCGAACCCACCGTGCACGTGATGGCCAGGCAGCTGCCGGCAGCGGTGCAGCGCCAGGCTCTGACGATCGTGCTGCTCGGGGTCGCGTTCGTGATGCTGACCGTGCTGATCCTGCTGGTGATCAGCCCCTTCGGGCTGGACCAGGTCCTGTTCGAAGCGGTGTCGGCGTTCGCCACGGTCGGTCTGTCGACCGGGATCACCGCACAGCTGCCGCCCTTCGGGCAGATGCTGCTGGTGATGCTCATGTTCGTCGGCAGGCTCGGTCCGATCACCCTGGCCTCCGCGCTCGCGCTCCGCGAACGCGTCCGTCGTTACGAACTACCGGAGGAGCGACCCATCGTTGGCTAAGAACGACGACACCAATCAGATCGTGGTCATCGGGCTCGGCCGCTTCGGCAGCTCGCTGGCCGCCGAACTCGTGCGGCGCGGCTCGGAGGTGCTGGCGCTGGACTCGCGGCCGAACGAGGTGCAGCGCCACGCCGACGAGCTCACCCACACCGCCGTCGCCGACAGCACCGACCCCGAGACCCTGCGCCAGCTCGGCGTGCACCAGTTCAAGCGGGCCGTGGTCGCCATCGGCACGGACCTGGAGGCCAGCATCCTCACCACCTCGCTGCTGGCGGACTTCGGCATCCCGCACATCTGGGCCAAGGCCACCAGCCGCCAGCACGGACGCATCCTGGAGCGCGTCGGCGCGCACCACGTGGTGCTGCCCGAGCACGAGATGGGGGAGCGGGTCGCGCACCTGGTCAACGGCCGGATGCTCGACTACATCGAGCTCGCCGAGCACTACGCGCTGGTCAAGACCCACGCGCCCGCCGAAGCCGTCGGCAACACGCTGGGCGAGCTGAAGCTGCGCTCCAAGTACGGCGTGACGGTAGTCGGCATCAAGCGGCCGGGGGAGGACTTCACCTACGCCACGGCCGAGACGACCGTCGGCCAGCAGGACACGCTGATCGTCGCGGGAACCACCACCCAGGTCGAAGCCTTCGCCGAGCGCACCTGAGCTTCCAGCGCTCGCACGTCGTTCCCAAACGACCCTCCGGTCGGTATTCTTCTGTATACAGTCGTGTGCAGGAGGTGCGTGGTGGACTTCGACGTCGTGGTGGTCGGCGGTGGCAACGCGGGGTTCTCGGCGGCGCACTCCGCCGCCGAGCGGGGTGCCCGGGTGTTGCTGCTGGAGAAGGCCCCGGAAGCCGAGGCGGGCGGCAACTCCTTCTACACGGCCGGGGCGTTCCGGTTCACCTTCGACGACATCGACGAGGTGGCCGACCTGCTCGAACCCGATGAGCGGTACGCCGACTCGGTCGTGCCCGCCTACCCGCCGAGCGCGTTCCACGCCGACATGGACCGGGTGACCGGGGGCCGCTGCGATCCGGTGCTCACCGAGGTGCTGGTCTCGCGGTCCACCGACACCGTGCGGTGGCTGGCGGGAAAGGGCCTGACCTGGCGGCTGATGTACGAGCGGCAGGCGTACCTCTCCGGCGGCAAGTGGGTGTTCTCCGGCGGGCTCTACGTGGGCACCGTCGACGGCGGCAAGGGCCTGATCGCCCAGCACACCGCGGCCGCGCGGCAGGAGGGCGTCGAGATCCGCTACGGCGCCGAGGTCACCGCGCTGCACCTCGACGACCGCGGCGTCACCTACCGGGCCGGGGGAACCGAGCACCGGGTGTCGGCCGGGGCGATCGTGCTGGCGGCCGGGGGCTTCGAGGCCTCCGCCGAACGCAGGGCCCGCAACCTCGGTCCCGAGTGGGCCAGGGCCCACGTGCGCGGCACGCCGACCAACACCGGCGACGTCCTCGACCTCGCGCTGGCCGCCGGTGCCGCCCCGCACGGCGACTGGACCACCTGCCACAGCACGGCGTGGGACGCCGACGCCGACCCCGACGGCGGGAACCGCGAGCTGACCAACCAGCTGACCCGGCAGAGCTATCCGATCGGCATCGTGGTCAACCGGGCGGGGGAGCGCTTCGTCGACGAGGGCGCCGACTTCCGCAACTACACCTACGCCAAGTACGGCCGGGAGATCCTGCGCCAGCCCGGCGGCAGGGCCTTCCAGCTCTTCGACGCGAAGACCCGCCCGCTGCTGCGCGCGGAGGAGTACGACTCGCAGCCGATCGCCGCCGCGCAGGCCGACACGCTTCCCGAACTCGCCGAGGCGCTGGGCATCGACGCCGACCGACTGGCTCGGACCGCACGGGAGTTCAACGAGTCCATCGTGGACGCCGAGTTCGACCCCGCGGTCAAGGACGGCCGGGCCGCGCACGTCGAACCGCCCAAGTCGAACTGGGCCCTCGCCCTCGACACCCCGCCCTACTGGGGTTTCGCGGTCGGGTGCGGCATCACCTTCACCTTCGGCGGCCTGCACGTCGACGCCGACGCCCGCGTGCTCGACGTCTCCGGTTCGCCGATCGCGGGGCTGTTCGCCTGCGGCGAGATGGTCGGCGGGCTGTTCTCCGGGAACTACCCGGGAGGCAGCGGGCTGACCTCGGGAGCGGTGTTCGGCAGGCTCGCCGGGGCGGGGGCCGCGACCGTCTGAGTATCCTGGCCTTCTGCCAGGTGAACCCAGCAATGAAGGAGATGGCGGCCCTGTCCGAGGTGTACGAGCGGCTGCGCGGCGAGATCGTGGACGGCACCTTCGACGCCGGCGCCAACCTGGTGGAGCTCGCGCTCGCCGAGCGGTACGGCACCAGCCGCACGCCGATCCGCGAAGCCCTCCGCAGGCTCCAGCAGGACGGTCTCGTCGAACGCGGTGACCGCGGCATGCGCGTCCGCTCCCGCAGTCCCGAGGAGATCCTGGAGATTTACGAGGTCCGCATCGCCCTGGAGGCCACCGCGGCTTCGGCCGCCGCGACCCGGCACAGCGACTTCGACCTCATCCGCATCCACAAGGCCCAGTCCGCCATGGATGCCGTGTCCCCGCAGGACCCCGCTGCGATGGCGTCGGCCAACCGCGCCGTCCACGAGGCGATCTGGACCGCGAGCCACAACGGCACGGTCGTGGACCTGCTGACCAGGCTCAACAACCACCTCACCCGCTACCCGGCGACCACCCTGGAGATCCCCGGCCGCTGGGCCGAAGCCCTCGCCGAACACCGCGAACTCGTCCAGGCCATCGAATCCCGAGACGCGGACCGCGCCGGCACCCTCGCCAGAACCCACATGGCCAAAGCCCGAGACCTCCGCCTCCAGCTCTACCGCGAAGCCTGACCCCTCCCGGGTTTCACGATTACCGCAGTATTCCGCTACTCGATTACCGCAGTATTCCGGTACCTGATTACGGCGGTATTCCGGGTTCAGGGGGTGTAGTGGTCCTGGATCACCTGGGCCATGGCTTCTTTGGCGACCGTGTTGAGGGACTTGGCGCTGAAGTAGATGTCGCCCTCGACGTTGGGCTGACCCGCGTTGAAGGTGAGGTGCTTGGTGAGTTCGGCCGCGTCGGTCCAGTTCGGTTGGCCGACCTTGTAGGCGGCCTGGCCGATGTAGAGCTTCACGTCGGTGCCCTCGACCGTCCGGGACCACCAGGGGACCACCTTGGCGTAGTCGGCCGCCGGGTGTCCGAACTGCCAGTAGACCTGGGGAGCGATGTAGTCCACCCAGCCTTCGCGGACCCAGCGGCGGGTGTCGGCGAAGATCGACGAGTAGGACTCCATGCCCTTGGTGTCCGAACCGGCCGGGTCGCTGCTCGCGTTGCGCCAGATGCCGAACGGGCTGACGCCGAACTCGGCGCGCGGCCGGACCGCGTGCACCCGCTCGTCCAGACCAGCGATCAGGTCGTTGACGTTGTCGCGGCGCCAGTCGTCGATGTTGTCGAACCCCTTGCCGTGCGCCGCGAACGTCCGCTCGTCCGGGATCCGCTGACCGTCGACGGGGTAGGGGTAGAAGTAGTCGTCGAGGTGCACGCCGTCGACGTCGTAGCGCGACACCGCGTCCATGATCGCGTCGCTGACGAACCGCCGGACCTGCGGCACGCCCGGGTCGTAGTACAGCTTGCCGCCGTAGGAGAACGTCCACTCCGGATGGACCCGCGCCGGGTGCGTGGGGACCAGCGAGTTCGGGTCGTCGGTCATGCTGACCCGGTACGGGTTGAACCAGGCGTGGAACGCCAGGCCGCGCTGGTGCGCCTCGTCGACCAGGAACCGCATCGGGTCGTAGCCGGGATCGCGGCCCTGCTGCCCGGTCAGCCAGTGCGACCACGGTTCCAGCGGTGAGGGCCAGAACGCGTCCGCCGTCGGCCGGACCTGCACGAACACCGCGTTCATCCGGTTCGCCACGGCCTGGTCCAGCATCGCCCGGTACTCGGACTTCTGCTGCTCGGCAGACAACCCCCGCCGGCTGGGCCAGTCGGTGTTGGCGACGCTGGCGATCCACACGCCGCGCATCGCGGTGCTCGGCGGCGCGGCGACCCCGGTCGCGCCCAGCAACCCCACCAGGACCGCTGCCAAACCCATTGCCGTGCCGAGCAAACCGAGCTTCCGCATCGGATCCCCTTCGCCGCGATCACCGACCGCGCCACAGCGTATTGCTCAACCGGGCCCGCCGCACAGGTCATCACCGATCGGGGCGAACGAAAACGCGCCCCCTTCAGCGAGAAGGAGGCGCGTTCACGTTCTTGCCGGAACTCTCAGCCCAGCTGGGCCGCCGCATCGGTGTCGAGCAGCCAGAGCGTGCGGTCGCGGCCGACGGCTCCCGCAGCGGGGATGTCGACCGGCTTCGCGCCGCCCAGAGCGGACGCCACCGGTTCGGCCTTGGCCTTGCCGGTGGTCATCAGCCAGACCTCGGAGGCCGCGCCGATCGCGGGCAGCGTCAGCGAGATGCGGGTGGGCGGCGGCTTCGGGCAGTCGTGCACGCCCACCACCGTCCGGGACTCCTCCCGCACGTACGGCGTGTCCGGGAACAGCGAGGCGGTGTGGCCCTCCTCGCCGACTCCCAGCATCAGCACGTCGAACCGCGGCACCGCCGCACCCTCGGGTGCGAGTTGGGCGAGCAGCTCGGCGTAGCGCGCTGCGGCGGCGTCCGCGTCGGCGCCGAACTCGCCGTCCGAGGGCGCCATCGCGTGCACCCGCGCCGGGTCGACGTCGACGTGGTCCAGCAATGCCTGCCGGGCCTGCGTCTCGTTGCGCTCGCCGTCGCCGCCGGGCAAGAACCGCTCGTCGCCCCAGAAGACGTCCACCGCGGACCAGTCCACCGCGCCCAGCGCGGGGGAGAGGCGGACCTGCTCCAGCACGCCGATGCCGGTGCGGCCACCGGTGAGCACCACCGACGCCGAACCGCGAGCGGCCTGCGCGTCGGCGATCGCGGTGATCAGCCGGGCCGCCACCGCGGCGGCGAGCACGTCGCCGCCGGAGTGGACCAGGGCCTCGGGACGGCTCACTGCTCGTCCCCTTCCTCGTCGTCGGAGCTCTCGACGTCCTCACCGCGCACGATGCCCTTGAGCCCACTCAGGGTGACCTCGTAGATCTCGTCCGGGTCGAGGCGGCGCAGCTCCTCGCTCAGGCAGTCCTGGACCTCGCGGCGCTGCAACGAGATCCGCCGGTCCGGCTGCCCCGGCTGGGTCAGCGTGCCGACCTTGCCGTCCGGCCGGACGATCTCGACGTTGCCGGAGGGGCGCTCCAGCAGGGCCGAGTAGATGCCCGAACCGGCCCGCTCGCTCTCCAACCGGCGCACCGGGACCTCCAGGTAGGCCGACAGCCAGCCCGCCAGCAGATCCGTGGAGGGCGAGTCGGGGGCACCGGTGACGGTCGCGGAGTTGACCCGCTCGTGCGGCGGCAGGTCCATCGCCGCCGACAGCATCGCCCGCCAGGACGTCAGGCGCGTCCAGGCCAGGTCGGTGTCACCGTCCACGTAGGACTTGACCCGCTTATGCAGGGCCTCGATCGGGTCGCCCTCGGCCGCCGCGTCGGTGATGCGGCGGTGCGACAGCGCACCCAGCGGGTCCTTCGCCGGAGCCTCCGGCGCGTCGGTCGGCCACCAGGTCACCACCGGGGCGTCCGGCAGCAGCAGCGGCACGACCGAACCCGCGCCCTCGTCGGCCAGCGGGCCGTACAGCCGCAGCACGATGACCTCGGAGGCCCCGGCGTCGCCGCCCACGCGGATCTGCGCGTCCAGCCGCGGAGCCGCCTGGCGGGCACCGCTGGCGACCACGATCACGCGGCACGGGTGCTCCCGGCTCGCGTCGTTGGCCGCCTGGATCGCCTTCTCCACCTCGGTGCCGTCACCGGTGGCGATCACCAGCGTCAGCACCCGGCCGAGCGCCACCGCGCCACCGGATTCGCGCAGCTCCACCAGCTTCTTGTTGACCTGCGAGGTGGTTGTCGACGGCAGGTCGATGATCACGGTCGCCTCCAGACGCGTCCGGTGCGGGCCAGCATCTCGTCCGCGGAGGACGGACCCCAGGTCCCGGCCTTGTACGGCTCGGGCTTGCCGCGGGATTCCCAGTGCTCCAGCACCGGGTCCAGGATGTTCCAGGACAGTTCGACTTCTTCGTTCACCGGGAACAGCGAGGGCTCACCCAGCAGCACGTCCAGGATCAGCCGCTCGTAGGCCTCCGGCGAGGACTCGGTGAAGGCGTGGCCGTAACCGAAGTCCATCGTGACGTCCCGGACCTCCATCGAGGTGCCCGGAACCTTCGCGCCGAAGCGCATCGTCACGCCCTCGTCCGGCTGGACCCGGATCACCAGGGCGTTCTGCCCCAGCTCCTCGGTCATCGTGGAGTCGAACGGCAGGTGCGGTGCCCGCTTGAACACCACGGCGATCTCGGTGACCCGGCGGCCCAGCCGCTTGCCCGAGCGCAGGTAGAAGGGCACGCCCGCCCAGCGGCGGCTCTCCACCTCCAGGGTGATCGCCGCGTAGGTCTCGGTGATCGAGTCCGACGCGAAACCGCCCTCCTCGTGCAGACCCGGCACCAGCGAACCGCCCTGCCAGCCACCGGTGTACTGACCGCGCGCGGTGGTGTGGTCGAAGGGGCCCACCGGCTTGGTCGCCGAGAGCACCTTGATCTTCTCCGCGCGCAGATCGTCCGGCGAGAAGGAGACAGGCTCCTCCATCGCCGTGAGCGCCATCAGCTGCAGCAGGTGGTTCTGGATGACGTCCCGGGCCGCGCCGATGCCGTCGTAGTAGCCCGCGCGGCCGCCCAGACCGATGTCCTCGGCCATGGTGATCTGCACGTGGTCGACGTAGTGCGCGTTCCAGATCGGCTCGAACAGCTGGTTCGCGAAGCGCAGCGCCAGGATGTTCTGCACCGTCTCCTTGCCGAGGTAGTGGTCGATGCGGAACACCGACTCCTCGGGGAAGACGTCGTTGACGATCCGGTTCAGCTCCTTGGCGCTGTCGGAGTCGTGCCCGAACGGCTTCTCGATGACCACCCGGCGCCAGCTCTCGTCGGTCGGGTCGGTCAGACCGGACCGGGACAGCTGCTTGAGCACCGTCGGGAACGCCGACGGCGGCACCGAAAGGTAGAAGGCGTGGTTGCCGCCGGTGCCCCGGTCGGCGTCGAGCTCCTTGACGGTGTCGGCGAGCTTGTCGAACGCCGCGTCGTCGTCGAAGGAACCCGGCACGAACCGGATGCCCTCCGCCAGCCGGTCCCAGACCGTCTGGTGGAACGGGGTCCGGGCGTTCTCCTTGACCGCCTCGTAGACGACCTGCATGAAGTCCTGGTCGGCCCAGTCGCGGCGGGCGAAGCCGGTCAGCGCGAAGCCCGGCGGCAGCAGGCCGCGGTTGGCCAGGTCGTAGATCGCCGGCATGAGCTTCTTGCGGGAGAGGTCACCGGTGACGCCGAAGATCGTCAGGCCGCAGGGCCCGGCGATCCGCGGAAGTCTCTTGTCCCGGGGATCCCGCAGCGGGTTCGTCCATTCGCTGCTGTTCACGCTCGTCCTCCCTGGTGGAGGTTCTGCACGGCCTTGACGAGCTCGACGAGCCCGGCCGCGCGGTCGGTGAGGTGCAGGCGCAGCACCGGACGGCCGTGGTCGGCCAGCACCTGCCCGTCGCCCAGCGCCTGGGCGCGCTGCAGACCGGCCAGCGTGTACGGCCGCTCCGGCACCTCCAGGTCGCCCTCGGAGTTGCCGGTGATCTGCAGGAACAGGCCGTTCTGGTGGCCGCCCTTGTGGTACTGGCCGGTGGAGTGCAGGAACCGCGGACCCCAGCCGAAGGTGGTCTGCAGCCCGGTCCGCCGCGCCAGCTCGGTGCGCAGCACCGCGGCGGAGGCGTCGTCGAGGCGGTCCAGGTAGGCCTGGATCGCCAGGTAGCCGCTGGTCGGGGCGGTGGCCAGGAACGCGCGCAGCGCCTCGGTCACGTTGCCGACGCCCGCCGAGGCCCACTCGCCGGAGGTGTGCACCTCGATGGAGCCGTCGACGACCGCCGGGGTCGCCGCGGGCCCACCCGCCGGGCCGTCCAGCAGCGCGCGTGCGGCCTTCTTCGCGGCCTCCACGTCGGGCTGGTCGAACGGGTTGATGCCCAGCAGCCGACCCGCGATCGCGGTGGCGAACTCCCACAGCAGCAGCTGCCCGCCCAGCGGACCGTCGGTGCTGATCCGCGCGGTGTCGACGCCCGGTCCCACGGCCACGGTGGTGGCGTCGGCGCCGGCGTCGACGAAGCCGGGAGCGTCGGGGCTCTCGACCACGACCGGCAGCACGCCGGTGCCGTTCTTGCCGGTGGACTCGGCGATCAGCTGCTCCACCCAGTCACCGAAACCGGCGATGCCGGAACCGGTGTCGGCGAAGACCAGCTTCTCGGCGCCCCTGTCGTGGGCAGCGCCGATGGCGGCGGCGAGGACGACGGCCGGGTTCTCGGGCGAGTCCAGGCTGACCGCCTTGAACGCGCTTCCGGCGTCGTCGAGCAGCGCGGCGATGTCGGCGCCCGCCAGACCGGCCGGGACGAGGCCGAACGCGGTCAGCGCCGAGTAGCGGCCGCCCACGTTCGGGTCGGCGGTGAAGACCTTGCGGTAGCCGGCCTCGCGGGACGCGGTCTCCATCGGGGAACCGGGATCGGTGACCACGATGATGCGGGTCACAGGATCGATTCCGTTTTGCGAGAAAGCCTTCTCGAAGATCCGGCGGTGCGAGTCGGTCTCGACCGTCGTGCCCGACTTGGAGGAGACGACCAGCACGGTCCGGTCCAGATCACCCGCCAGCGCGTCGGCGACCTGGCTGGGGTCGGTGGTGTCGAGCACCGTCAGCGGGACACCGGCGGTGCCGGTGATCACCTCGGGTGCCAGCGAGGAGCCGCCCATGCCGGCCAGCACGACTCGGTCCAGCCCTTCGGCGTGCAGCTCGGCGCGCAGCGCGTCGATCTCGGCGAGCAGCGGTCGGGAGCTCTCGGCGAGGGTGGTCCAGGAGAGGCGGATGGACGCCTCGGGCTCGGCGTCGGTGCCCCACAGCGTGGCGTCCTGGGCGGCGAGCTTGCCGGCAACCGCGTCGGCGGTCAGCCGCTCGACCAGTGGGCGAGCCTCGGCCGCCAGCGCCGTGTCGGCAATTTCGACAGAAACATCGGTTGCCATGAAGATCCTTCAGGGCTCGAAAGAGTTTTCAGTTCGTGGGTGATTCTCGCCGATCCGGGCCGGTGCGACATGCCGCCGCACCGGCCCGGGCCGGCTCAACGCACGTGGCGTTACTTACTTGGCCTGCTCCAGCTGAGCGGCGACCGTCTCCAGGAGTTCGGTCCAGGATTTCTCGAACTTGTCGACGCCTTCGGTCTCCAGGGCCTTGAACACGTCGTCGAGGTCGATGCCGGCCGCGGCGAGGTCGTCGAAGACCTTCTGCGAGGCCTCGGCGGTGCCGCTGACCAGGTCGCCGCGCACGTCGGCGTGGTCGGCGGTGGCCTGCAGCGTCGACTCCGGCATGGTGTTGACCGTGTTCGGCGCGGCGAGCTCGTCGACGTAGCGGGTGTCGGAATAGGACTTGTCCTTCACCCCGGTCGAGGCCCACAGCGGACGCTGCGCGCGAGCGCCCTCGGCCTGCAGCGCCTTCCACCGCTCGGAGGAGAAGACCTCCTGGTAGGCGGCGTAGGCCAGGCGGGCGTTGGCGATCGCGGCCTGCCCGCGCAGCGGGTGGCCCTCCTGCATCGCGTCCAGCCGCTTGTCGATCTCGGTGTCCACGCGGGAGACGAAAAACGACGCCACCGACTCGATGCTCGCCAGGTCGTGGCCGTTGGCCTTGGCCTGCTCCAGACCGGCCAGGTAGGCGTCCATGACGGCCTTGTAGCGCTCGACGGAGAAGATCAGGGTCACGTTGACGCTGATGCCCTCGGCGATCACCTTCGTGATCGCCGGCAGGCCCGCCACCGTGGCCGGGATCTTGACCATCAGGTTCGGCCGGTCCACGGCCTTCCACAGATCGATCGCCTCGGCGACCGTCTTGTCGGTGTCGTGCGCCAGTCGCGGGTCGACCTCCAGCGACACCCGCCCGTCCACACCACCGGTGGACTCGTAGACGTTGCGGAAGATGTCCGCGGCGTCCCGCACGTCCGCCGTGGTCAGCTCGCGGATGGTGTCGTCGACGCCGGCACCGCGTGCGGCCAGGTCCTTGACCTTGTCCGCGTAGTCGGCGGCGTTGGACAGCGCGTTGGCGAAGATCGTCGGGTTGCTCGTGACCCCGACGACCGCCTGGTCGGTGATCAGCTGGGCCAGGTTGCCCGAGCTGATGCGCTGGCGGGACAGGTCGTCCAGCCAGATCGAAACTCCGGCCTCGGTCAGGGCCTTGAGGTTCGCGTTGGTCGTCACAGGAATTCCTCCGCTCACGCCTGCTTGGCGTTGCTCAGGCTGCGTCGAGCAGCTGCGACAACGGCTTCGGTGGTGATGCCGAACTGCTCGTAAAGGGTCTTGTAGTCGGCCGAAGCGCCGAAGTGCTCCAGCGAAACCGACTCGCCGGCGTCCTTGACGAACCGGTACCACGGCATGGCGATGCCGGCCTCGACCGAGACGCGGGCCTTCACCGAGCTCGGCAGCACCGACTCGCGGTACGCCTCGTCCTGGGCGTCGAACCACTCGACGCACGGGAACGACACGACGCGGGTGGCCACGCCCTCGGCTTCCAGGGCCTGGCGGGCCTCCACGGCCAGCTGGACCTCGGAACCGGTGGCCATCAGGATCAGCTCCGGCTTGCCGTTGGCCGCGTCGGCCAGGACGTAAGCGCCCTTGGCGACGCCGTCGGCCGTCACGCCCTCCAGCGTCGGAACGCCCTGGCGGGTCAGCGCCAGGCCGGCCGGGCCCGTGGGGTTCTCCAGGATCGTCTTCCACGCGGCGGCGGTCTCGTTGGCGTCCGCCGGGCGGACCAGCGAGAAGCCCGGGATCGCGCGCAGCGAGGCGACGTGCTCGATCGGCTGGTGCGTCGGGCCGTCCTCGCCCAGACCGATGGAGTCGTGCGTCCAGACGAAGATCGACGGGACCTTCATCAGGGCCGCCAGGCGCACCGCCGGACGCATGTAGTCGCTGAACACCAGGAAGGTGCCGCCGTACGGGCGGGTGCCGCCGTGCAGCGCGATGCCGTTGAGGATCGCGCCCATGGCGTGCTCGCGGATGCCGAAGTGCAGCGTCCGGCCGTAGGGGTTGGCCGACCACGCGTCGGTGGAGATCGACTCCGGACCGAACGAGGGCTGGCCCTTCATGCTGGTGTTGTTGCTCTCGGCGAGGTCCGCCGAACCGCCCCACAGCTCGGGCAGCACGTCGGCCAGCGCGTTGAGGACCTCACCGGAGGCCTTGCGGGTGGCGACGCCCTTGCCGTCGGCCTCCCAGCTCGGGAGCTTCTCCTGCCAGCCGGCCGGCAGCTCGCGGGTGGCCAGCCGGTCCAGCAGCGCCTTGCGCTCCGGGTTGGCCGCGGCCCACTTGTCGAAGGCGATCTGCCACTCGGCGTGCGCCTGCTTGCCGCGCTCGACGACCTCGCGGGCGTGGGACAGGACCTCGCCGGTGACCTCGAAGGACTGCTCCGGGTCGAAGCTCAGCGCCTTCTTGATCTCGGCGACCTCGTCGCCACCCAGCGCGGCACCGTGGGCCTTGCCGGTGTTCATCTTGGTCGGAGCCGGGTAGCCGATCACCGTGCGCAGCACGATCAGCGTCGGGCGGGCGGTCTCGGCCTTGGCGGACTCGATGGCCTCCAGCAGACCCTGCACGTCCTCACCGCCGTGGACGGTGAGCACCTGCCAGCCGTAGGACTCGTAGCGCTTGGCGGTGTCCTCGGTCAGCGCGATGCCGGTGTTGTCCTCGATGGAGATCTCGTTCGCGTCGTAGATCACCGTGAGGTTGCCCAGCTGCTGCACGCCGGCCAGCGAGGACGCCTCGGAGGTCACGCCCTCCTCGATGTCGCCGTCGGAGGCGATCACGTAGATGTGGTGGTCGAACGGGCTCTCACCCGCGCCGGCCTCCGGGTCGAACAGACCGCGCTCGCGGCGCGCGGCCATCGCCATGCCGACCGCGGTCGACAGGCCCTGGCCCAGCGGCCCGGTGGTGGTCTCCACACCCTTGGTGTGCCCGTACTCGGGGTGACCCGGGGTCAGCGAACCCCACTTGCGCAGCTGCTTGAGGTCCTCGAGCTCCAGGCCGTAGCCGGAGAGGAACAGCTGCACGTACAGCGTCAGGCTCGAGTGCCCGGCCGACAGCACGAAGCGGTCGCGGCCGATCCACTCGGGGTCGGTGGGGTCGTGCCGCATGACGCGCTGGAACAGGGCGTAGGCGGCGGGCGCGAGGCTCATCGCCGTGCCCGGGTGGCCACTTCCGCAGTTCTCCACCGCGTCGGCGGCGAGCACGCGCGCGGTGTCGACGGCGCGCTGATCCAGCTCGGTCCAGTCGTTGGGCAGTCGCTTGGTCGTCAAGCGGGCAAGGTCGTCGGTGACGGACACGGACGCAGCTCCAGTTTTCCTTCGGCGGTATTTCCCTCAACGCGGCGAACGGTCCACTGGACCGATTCGAACCGCAGTTATCCCTCGTCCGTCGGGCAGCCTAGCCTCTCCGGATCAGGCGCCCGGCGGCCCGTTGAGAAACGGTGCAGTCCCCCGGCTGACCAGCCTCGACCTGCGAGGACCGTGGCCCAGACGACGGGGTGCCGGCGATTCGTCGACCAGCGTGCACGAGTACCGGTTTTCGCGCTGATGAACCGCCGGAACGCGGCTGATCGCCGAACGGCCCCAGTTTAGCCCGTGACCCCTGTGAACAGGCGCACTCGCACCCGCGCGGGACCGGCTTCAGTAGCGCGACTACTATTGCTTAACGGTTCGGTTCCGTTCTTCGGGAACCGGTGGGAGCGTGCTCGGCAAGTGCGGGGAGTGTCATGTCGTCGGTGAGCGCAGCGTCGTGACCACCGCCGCGCAACTCTCCGGTCAGCCCGTCCGCAAGGTCGCTGACCTGCTCAAAGCCTATCTGGGACTGACCAAGCCGCGGGTCATCGAGCTGCTGCTGGTCACCACCATCCCCGCCATGCTGCTGGCCGTGCGCGGCATTCCCTCGCCCTTCCTGGTGCTGGCCACGCTCGTCGGCGGAACCATGGCCGCGGGCAGCGCCAACGCCCTCAACTGCGTGGTCGACGCCGATATCGATCAGGTGATGAAGCGCACGCGGGCCCGGCCGCTGGTGCGGCACACGGTGTCCAACCGGCACGCGCTGATCTTCGGCGTGGCGCTGGGCGCGGGCTCGTTCCTGGTGCTGTGGGCGGCCACGAACCTGCTGGCAGGCGTGCTCGCCGTGGCCACGATCCTGTTCTACGTCTTCATCTACACGATGGTCCTCAAGCGGCGAACCGCGCAGAACATCGTGTGGGGCGGCGCCGCCGGCTGCATGCCGGTGGTGATCGGCTGGGCCGGGGTGACCGGCCGCATCGACTGGCCCGCGCTGGTGATGTTCGGCGTCGTGTTCTTCTGGACGCCGCCGCACACGTGGTCGCTGGCGATGAAGTACAAGGACGACTACGAGCGCGCCGGTGTGCCGATGCTGCCGGTGGTGGCGCGTCCGGCCGCGGTCTCCCGGCAGATCGTGATGTTCACCTGGCTCATGGTGATCTGGACGCTGCTGCTGGTCCCGGCGACCGGCTGGCTCTACGCCGCCTTCGCGGTGGCCTCCGGTGCGTGGTTCATCGTGCTGGCCCACCGCCTGCACTCGGCCACCAAGCGCGGCGTGCCCACCAAGCCCATGCGCCTGTTCCACATGTCCAACACGTACTTGATGATCGTGTTCGTGGCCCTCGCGGTGGACTCGGCGCTCAGCCTCCCGGTCCTCGGCTGGCCCTGGTAGGCCGCCTCAGCCGGGCAGCGGGATTTGAGTTTCGCGCGAAATTCGAGCCCGAACTCTCGGGTTCAAATTTCGCGCGAAATTCGAAAAGGGCTGGTCAGGGGAGGATGAGGAGCTTGCCGGTGGTCCGGCGGCCTTCGAGGTCCTTGTGGGCCTTGCGGGCGTCGGCCAGCGGGTAGGTGCCACCGATCCGGATGTTGATCGTGCCGCTGGTGATCCAGTTGAAGACGTCGCCCGCGCGCCAGTCGAGCTCCTCCCGGTTGAGGAGGTGGTGCCCCAGCGACGGCCGGGTCAGGAACAGCGAGCCACCGGAGTTCAGGCGCTGCGGGTCGATCGGCGGCACCGGGCCGCTGGAGGCGCCGAAGAGCGCCAGCGTCCCGCGCGGGCGCAGGCTCGCCAGGCTCGCCTCGAACGTGGACTTGCCGACCCCGTCGTAGACCACGTCGACGCCGCGCCCGTCGGTGAGGTCGCTGACCTCGGCGGCCACGTCGGCTTCGGTGTAGCGGATGACCTCGTCCGCACCGGCCTCGCGCGCCAGCCGCTCCTTCTCCTCGGTGGACACGGTGCCGATGACGTTCCCGCCCCTGGACTTGATCAGCTGGGTCAGCAGCAGCCCCATGCCGCCGGCAGCGGCGTGGACCAGCACGGTCTCCCCGGTCGTGACCTCGTGGGTCGAGTTGATCAGGTAGTGCGCGGTCATGCCCTGCAGCATCGCCGCAGCGGCGATGTCATCGGCCACACCGTCGGGGACCTTGACCGCCGAGCTCGCCGGAACCAGCGCCTTCTCGGCGTAGCTGCCGGGGGTCATCGCCCACGCGACCCGCTCGCCGACCGCGAACCCGTCCACGTCCGGGCCGACCGCGACGATCTCGCCCGCGCCTTCGGACCCCGGGGTGAACGGCAGCTGCATCGAGTACAGGCCGCTGCGCTGGTAGGTGTCGATGAAGTTGACCCCGGCGGCGGCGACGTCGACCAGCAGCTGACCGGGGCCGGGCTCGGGCGCCTCGACCTCACCGAGTTCGAGGACCTCCGGACCACCGTTGGTCGCCACCCGAATCGCGCGCATCTGTCTTCTCCTTCGCAGGGGCTAGCTTCATGGCCGTCAAGAGCAACGCGACGGCCGCCGTCGATCATCCCGCCCACGACCACCGCATCCCATCTTCGGGTGCGAGCCGCTCAAGCGCCCGAGATCGAGTGTCGTGCGCAACGACCGGTTCTGCCCCGAGGCGGAACCTGTTTAGGATCCCGGCATGACAGCCGAGAAGGACACCGAGCAGAGCACCGCGCCGACCCCGAAGGCCCTGGCCGTGGCCAAGGCGTTCGTCGCCGACCACGGTGGGTCGGCCCGCGCGGTGGTGGAGAACATCGGCCGTGCCGGCGCCCGGGTGGTGCTGATCGGCGAGGACGGCCGCCTCGGCGACGTCATGGTCACCAGCCCCTCCGTGGGCGAGGCCCTGGTGGAGGCCGTTGACGGCCTGACCGCCCACGAGTGGGACTCCGAGACCACCGCGGCCCTGAAGATCGGCGCCGCCCACCGCCGCAAGATGGCCGGTCCGCGTGCCAGCTGACCTGGCACTTCCGGACACGCCGCCGCCACCGGCTGGTCGAGTCGTTCGCTGTGGTTTATGTTTTCAGCGGGTACTGAACTCGATCTAGAGGGAGGCGGCGTGTCCGAGGCCGAGGAATACCTGCAGCGCACCGACCGGCCCGCCATGTCGGAGTGGATCGAGCAGATGGCGGCCCACTTCGAAGCGACCGAGGGCATGCCGCTCATCGCCGGCCGCATCCTGGCGTTCCTGCTGATCTGCGACCCGCCGGAGCGCACCGCCAACGAGCTCTCCCACGCCCTGGCCGCCAGCACCGGATCGATCAGCACCAACGTCCGCCTGCTGATGCGCCTCGGCGTGATCTCCAAGACCACCCGCCAAGGCCGCGAAGCCGCCCTCTACCAGGTGGAGGAGGACCGCTGGCCCGCGCTGGTGCGGCAGCGCATGGAGCGTGTCACCGACCTCGAAGAGCTCACCGCCACCGGCTTGCGCATGTTCAGCGGCCAGGGCGAACGAGCCCGCCGCCTGCGCACCGTCAACGAGTTCTACAAGTGGCTCTCCGGGGAGATGCCCGAGCTCTGGAGGCGCTGGGAAAGAGAAGGCAAGCCCAAACTGAAGTTCTAGGAGATCGTGGGTGGTCATCCTGCTTGGCGGTGCGGGTGGCGGAACCTGAGCGGCTTCGTGGTCTCCGTGCGCCGCTCCTTGAGTATGTGAATACGCGGCGTCCCGGCGTACTCGCCACGAAGCCGCTCAGAACCCGCGGCGGTGCCGACTGCCAGGGTGGTGAAAGAGGATGCGGCTCCGCCGCATGCTTCACCAGCCCCTAGACCGCCACGGAGTGCTGGGTTTCGGTGACTTCGGGGTGGGGGAGGGGGCCGCGGTTGCGGGACTCGGTCCAGAGGATGGCCGTTGTGATGATCACGCAGGTGGCGGCGGCGACGTGGAGCACGACCAGGAGCTCCGGGACTCCCAGGAAGTACTGGACCGAGCCGATCGCGCCCTGGACGAGGACCATCGCGCACGCCGCCACGTAGGCCTTGATCAGCGCCTTGGTGGGCCGGGCCGAGCGCAGCCACACGCCGAAGACCGCCAGCAGCAGCACGTAGGCCATCACCAGCAGGCCGTGCAGCTGGACCAGGGTGGCCACGGCGAAGCCCAGGCGAGGCGTGTCCGGATCACCCGCGTGCGGGCCTGCGGCGGTCACCAGCGTTCCCGCCACCAGCACCGCGGCGGTGACCACGATCAGCGCCACCAGCAGCCGGCGCATCGGCCTGGTGACCACGGCCAGCGGGGCCCGGTCGCCCTCGGTGGTGGCCTTGACCAGCATCGCGGCCAGCCAGATCAGGACCGCCGAGGCCATGAAGTGCACCGAGACGCTCCACCAGGCCAGGTTCACCAGCACCGTCAGACCGCCGATGATCGCCTGCGCGACCACGCCCAGCGGCATGATCAGCGCCAGCAGCACCAGGCGCTTGCGGTGGGGGCGGCAGCGCCAGGCGGCCACCAGGCAGGCCAGCGCGATGAAACCGACGACACCGGTGAGAAGCCGGTTGCCGAACTCGATCACCTGGTGCAGGACGGCGACCTCCGCGTGCGGCATCGGGACCATGCTGCCCGGGAAGCACTGCGGCCAGGTCGGACATCCCAGTCCGGAGCCCGTCACGCGGACGGTCGCACCGGTCACCGAGATCAATGCCTGCGTCACCAGCACGGCGATCGCGAGGATCCGCACGGTGCGCGGTGACGGGCGGGAGATCCAAGTAGGTAGCGCCACAACCGAATGGTATTCGGCGCCTCGGATCAACCCGCCCGCAGGTCACGCCTGGGAAAGCTCGATCACTTGAACAGCCCGGCAGGCAGGGCTCCGGCTTCGGCGAGGGCCTTGCTGAGCTTGCCGCCCTTCTCGACCAGGGTCGCGGTGCGCTCCTCGCCGAGGTGCTGCCAGGGAGCCAGCGCCATCTCGTCGGTGCGGAGCTCGACGGACTCGCGGAACTGCTTGCCCTCCTCGGTGAGCTCGCCGTCGGCGTCGATCAGGCCGCGCTCCCGCAGCTGCTCGGCCGCCTCGGCCCACTCCTGCTCCGACCACTCGCGCAGCGTGCGGGCGGCCTCCGGGGTGAACCCGCCGCGCATGGTGCTGTGCAGCACCAGCGACTGGATGCCGGAGATGCCGGCCTGCTGCAGGGCCGCGATGTGGCCGTCGCCGCGGAACTCGCGCAGCAGCGTGATCGCGTGCCACAGCTTCAGGTGCGGGGTCTCGGGCCAGTCCAGGTCGGCGTGCGCGGCGTAGAGCGGCTTGCCGTCCGGGAGGCACGCCTCGGAGGCCACCCGCGCCAGTTCCGCGCACTCCACGACGTCCTCGGAGGCCAGCACCTCGTCGCCGAGCAGCCGGTGGTACGCCGCGTCCACGGCGTCCAGGCGGGCGTCGAGCACCTCGGCGGGAGAGACGATGTCCCAGGCGGCCGGGATCGACTTGGCGACCGAGACCGGGTTGAAGTTGTAGAAGGTCGCGGCCACCACACCGGCGCCGACCGGGCCCATCGCCGCGGAACGTCCCGCGTAGTAGCTCATCCGGCCGGGCTTGAGACCGAGCTTGGTGAACCGGTCTTCGGCCTCCGGGGCGAAGTAGATCATCGCGTGGATCAGTTCGAGGGATGCCTTGGCATGCCGAGCGATCTTCGTCATGCCCGCCACCTTAGAAGGAACATCGGGTCTTTCCGCTCAGCGGTGCCAGTGGGGGAACCCCGGACGCCTTCCGGCTCCGGGATCGCCAGTGCCGCCGTCCTCGCCGGAGGGGAGAGCGCCTCCGGCGCTCGCGCGGGTTCGGTCAGGTCAGCCGGGTCGTGCGGAGCGCCGTCGCACCGCAGGCGAGGCCCCAGGCGAGCAGGACCAGGATCGGCTGCGCGCCCGGCAGGGCGCTGTCGACCAGGACGGCGTCGAGCGCCTCGGCGAGCGCGCCCGAGGGCAGGAACCCGGCGATGACGGCGAGCGGGCCGGGCAGGTCGTCGGCGGGCAGCGCCAGGCCTCCGGCCAGCAGCAGCACGAACCAGATCGCGTTGGCCAGCGCCAACACGATCTCCGGGCGCAGCGCGCCGCCGACCAGAACACCGGCCGCGCCGAAGGCGAGCGTGCCCAGCACCAGCAGCCCGATGCCGGGCAGCAGCCCGGTCAGGGCCGGTGACCAGCCCAGCAGCAGCGCGGTCACGCTCAGCACCACGGCCTGCAGCGCCACGACCAGCAAGGTGGCCAGCACCCTGCCGGAGATGAGCGTCCAGCGCGGCAGCGCCGTCGCGGAGAGGCGCTTGAGCACGCCGTAGCGGCGGTCGAAGCCCAGCGCGATGGCCTGGCCGGTGAACGCCGTGGACATCACCGCCAGCGCCAGGATCCTCGGCATCACCGAGTTGACCCGGGGTTCGGGCAGGTCCCCGATGTGGATCGTGCTCATGCCGATGAGCAGGGCGATCGGGATGATCAGCGTCAGCAGGGCCTGCTCGCCGTGCCGGACGATCAGCAGGGTCTCGATGCGGGTCTGGGCGGCCAGCATCCGCAGCGGCCTGCCGCGGCCGGGGGAGGGGGCGAAGGTTCCGGCGGGGAACCGGTCACCGAGCTCGGCGGCGGTCACGATCGAAGCTCCCGTCCGGTCAGGTCCAGGAAGACGTCCTCCAGGCTGCGGCGGGTCACCCGCAGTTCCTGGGCCAGCACGCTGTGCCGGGCGCACCAGGCGGTCACCGTGGAGACCACCTGCGGGTTGATCTCGCCGCGCACCACGTAGTCGCCGGGGCGCAGCTCCTCGGCGTTGTAGCCCTCGGGCAGCGCGGCCAGCAGCAGTTCCAGGTCGAGCGCGGACTGCGAGCGGAACCGCAGCTCCTGCTTGCCGTCGGCGGGTGCGGTGAGCTCTTCGGCGGTGCCGTCGGCGACCGCGCGGCCGTGATCGACGATCACCACCCGGTCGGCCAGCGCCTCGGCTTCGTCCATCAGATGCGTGGTCAGCAGCACGCTCACGCCGTCCCGGCGCAGCGCCGCGACCAGGTCCCACACCATGCGGCGGGCCTGCGGGTCCAGTCCGGCGGTGGGCTCGTCGAGGAACACCAGCTCGGGCCTGCCGATGAGCGCGCAGGCCAGCGACAGGCGCTGCTGCTGGCCACCGGAGAGCCGCTTGTAGGAGGTGCGGCGCACCGATTCCAGCCCGAGCACCTCCAGCAGCCAGGCCGGGTCGAGCGGGTCGGCAGTGCACGCGGCGACGAGGTGCAGCATCTCCTCGGTGCGCACGCCGGGGTAGGCGCCGCCGCCCTGCGGCATCACGCCGATGCGGGGTCGCAGCTGCTCGCCCTGGGTGCGCGGATCGAGGCCCAGGACGCGGACCTCGCCGCGATCCGGGCGCTGGAAGCCCTCGCAGATCTCCACCGTGGTGGTCTTGCCCGCGCCGTTGGGACCCAGCAGCGCGAGCACGCTGCCTCGCGGCAGGCACAGGTCGAGCCCGGCGACCGCGGTGGTGTCCCCGAAGCGCTTCTCCAGCCCGCGCAGCAGGACGGCCGGACTCTCGTTGCTCACGGATTCACAGCCTATTGCGTGACGGGCCGAACACGGCCGAGGGTGGGCCAGAGGACGGGCATGCGCTTCCTCACCAGCACGACCGTGATCGCGAAGGCGATCAGCGCGGCGATCACGGCGAGCGGGATCTGGTAGGCGCGCAGCACGAATCCGGCGCCGGTGGGCGGGATCAGCAGCGACACCGCGGCGCAGATCACGGTCGCGGTGACCCGGAAGCGGGAGCTGTTGGTCGACAGCGCCAGCGGCACCACCGACCACAGCAGGTACCAGGGCCACAGCACCGGGACCGCCAGCGCCAGCGTGAGGAACGTCGCGCCCATGGCCACCAGCGGCTGGATGCGACCGCGGAAGGACAGCCACAGCATCCACAGGCACGCGGCGGCCACTATCAGGTAGCCGATGATCTTGGTGATGGCCAGCATCGCGTCGGTCTGGTTGCCCAGTCCCAGCAGTGTGGACACCCCGCCGCCGGTCATGCCGAACGCGGTCAGCGGGGCCATGAAGGTCTTGACCCGGTTGGGCACGTCGAAGGTGTCGATCCAGCCCAGGCCCCAGCCGCTGCCCACGGTGATCACGGTCATGGTCGTGAGGAACACCGCGCCGAGCAGCCCGCCGATCCGGAACAGGTCGCGCCATCGGCCGCCCTGCAGCAGCACCAGGCAGATGCCGAAGAAGCCGAGCGCGATCCAGCCCGGTGGTTTGATCGCCCCGGCGATGGTCAGCAGCACGCCGGCGGCGACGGTTCCCGGGAGCGACTGGAAACGCAGGCCCAGCTCGATGGCGGTCAGCATGATGCCGACCATGAGCGCCTCGTTGTGCATGCCGCTGATCACGTGGAACAGCACGATCGGGTTGGCCACGCTGAGCCACAGAGCGGCGGCCGGGTGCACGCCGCAGCGGCGTGCCAGCCGGGGGATCGCCCAGATCGCCAGCGCCAGGCCGCACAGCATCACCACGCGCCAGAGCAGCACGCCGAAGATCACGTTGTCACCGATGATCCGCGAGATGACCTGCCCGAACATCAGGAACAGCGGCCCGTAGGGCGATGGGGTGTCGCGCCAGATGTTGGGCACGTTGCTGGTGAACGGGTGGTCCACGCCCAGCCCGATGGCCGGGCTGACCAGGTACGGGTTCAGGCCGCGCGCGGCCACCTCGCTCTGCGCGAGGTAGCTGTACATGTCGGTGCTGAACAGCGGTGGGCACAGCGCCAGCGGCAGCGCCCACATCGCGGCGGTGCGCGCCAGCTGGCCGACGGTGAGGATGCGCTCGCGTCCTGGCAGGCACAGCCGTCCCAGCCACAGCCAGGCGGCGACGATCATCAGCATCCCGAGCCAGCAGATGGCCATCGCCACCGTGGGCATCCGGGTGAGCAGGCCGAGCAGGCGGGCGCCGTAGAGCGGGTTGATGACCGGGTTGGCGCCTGCGCCGAACGCTCCGGCGGCCAGGATCAGAGATCCGGTGGTGCCGAAGCGGCGGATGTGGTCGAGCTGCCTCCGTTCGGCATGGTCGATCGGCAACGTGCTGGTCCGTTCGGAGGAGTCCGATCCGGGGAGCAACGCCACCTGGTTCGTCGTTTCGCCTGCAGCCACGAGGACGAAGCCTAATAGCGTGAGTCAGGTCACGTGCTCGCCCCGCGCCCTGGTGCCTGCCATCGAAATAGGTAACATTCGTGTTGTGAAAAAGGTCGGGACGTCGAAGCCGACCGCAGCCGCCACCGAGACGGGGCCTGCGGGCCAGCTCGGCACGGCTGCGCAAGGCGACGGCCGGACCCGTCACACGGTTGCGCGGTTGCTGCTGGAACGGGGGCCGATCACCGCTGCGGCGGTGGCCGAAGAACTCGGGGTCAGCCCCACCGCGGTGCGCCGGCACTTGGACGTGCTGGTCGCCGAGGGTGAGGCCTACACCCGGGAGTCCTCTCCGCGCGGCCGTCGGGGTCGTGGCCGGCCCGCCAAGCTCTACCTGCTCACCGAGTCGGGCAGGGCGAGGTTCGGGCACGCCTACGACGACCTGGCGGTGGCGGCACTGCGGTTCATCGCCGAACACGAAGGGGAACAAGCGGTGCGCGAGTTCGCCGAGCGGAGGATGGCAGCTCTCGTTGCCCATCACCGCGACGCTCTCGTTGCCGCTCGGACCCCGGCCGAGCGCGCGGAGGTACTGGCCGACGCGCTCACCCGGGAGGGCTACGCTGCCTCGGCGCGCAGCGTCGGAAGCGGCGAGCAGCTCTGCCAACACCACTGCCCGGTGGCGCACGTGGCTGCGGACTTCCCGCAGCTGTGCGAAGCCGAGACGGCGGCGTTCGCCGAAGTACTCGGCACCCACGTGCAGCGGCTGGCCACGATCGCGAACGGTGATGCGGCCTGCACCACGCACGTACCAACCGCGCGGTTGACGGATCCGGGCCAGAGCCCGGACGCCGAACAGACCTCTGCCGGTTCGGTCCCGAAGGACCGGCAGAACACCGCCCCGATTCCTGCTGGAGGGGAGTCCGTATGACTGCCGCTGCGGAGCAGCGCAATCCCACCACCGACGGTTCTGGTCAGCTCACCCAGGAAGAAACCCTGGCGACGCTGGGCAGCTACGAATACGGCTGGGCCGACAACGACGTCGCGGGCGCAACCGCCAAGCGAGGTCTGTCCGAGGACGTCGTCCGCGACATCTCGGACAAGAAGAGCGAGCCCGAGTGGATGCTCGAGACTCGCATGAAGGCCCTGAAGCTGTTCGACCGCAAGCCCATGCCGAACTGGGGCGCGGACCTGTCGGGCATCGACTTCGACAACATCAAGTACTTCGTGCGGTCCACCGAGCAGCAGGCCCAGACCTGGGAAGACCTGCCCGAGGACATCAAGAACACCTACGACAAGCTGGGCATCCCGGAAGCGGAGAAGCAGCGGCTGGTCGCCGGTGTCGCCGCGCAGTACGAGTCCGAGGTCGTCTACCACCAGATCCGCGAGGACCTGGAGGCCCAGGGCGTGCTGTTCCTGGACACCGACACGGCCCTGCGCGAGCACCCGGAGATCTTCAAGGAGTACTTCGGCTCGGTCATCCCGGCCGGTGACAACAAGTTCTCCGCGCTGAACACCGCCGTGTGGTCGGGTGGCTCCTTCATCTACGTGCCGCCGGGCGTGCACGTCGACATCCCGCTGCAGGCCTACTTCCGGATCAACACCGAGAACATGGGCCAGTTCGAGCGGACGCTGATCATCGTCGACGAGGGCGCCTACGTGCACTACGTCGAGGGCTGCACCGCTCCGATCTACTCCAGCGACTCGCTGCACTCGGCGGTCGTGGAGATCATCGTCAAGAAGGGCGGCCGCTGCCGCTACACGACGATCCAGAACTGGTCGAACAACGTCTACAACCTGGTGACCAAGCGCGCCAAGGCCGAAGAGGGCGCGACCATGGAGTGGGTCGACGGCAACCTCGGCTCCAAGGTCACCATGAAGTACCCCTCGGTGTTCCTGATGGGCGAGCACGCCAAGGGCGAGGTCCTGTCCGTCGCCTTCGCGGGCGAGGGCCAGCACCAGGACGCCGGCGCGAAGATGGAGCACCTGGCGCCGCACACCTCCTCGACGATCGTCTCCAAGTCGATCGCCCGCGGTGGTGGCCGCACGTCCTACCGGGGTCTGGTCAAGGTCGCCAAGCGCGCCCACCACTCCTCGTCGAACGTCAAGTGCGACGCGCTGCTGGTCGACACCATCAGCCGCTCCGACACGTACCCGTACGTCGACGTCCGCGTCGACGACGTGACCATGGGTCACGAGGCGACGGTGTCCAAGGTCAGCGATGACCAGCTGTTCTACCTGATGCAGCGCGGTCTGACCGAGGACGAGGCCATGGCGATGATCGTCCGCGGCTTCGTCGAGCCCATCGCGCGCGAGCTGCCGATGGAGTACGCGCTGGAACTGAACCGACTGATCGAGCTGCAGATGGAAGGGGCCGTCGGCTGAGATGAGCACCACCAAGACCGACGACGCCGCTCAGCACGGCCTCGCCGAGCACTCCCACGGGGGGCCTGTGGTTCCGCAGGCCTCCCGCGGGGAGCGCTTCCGCTCCTACGACGTCGAGGCCTTCGAGGTCCCGGGCGGTCGCGAGGAGGACTGGCGGTTCACCCCGCTGAAGCGGCTCAAGGGCCTGCACGACGGCTCCGCCACCGCCACCGGCAACCTCAAGATCGAGGTCACCGGTGAGGCGAACGTGGAGACCGTGGGCCGCGACGACGCGCGCATCGGCAAGGGCGGCGTGCCCGCCGACCGCGTCGCCGCCCAGGCCTGGAGCGCCTTCACCGAGGCCACCGTGGTCACGGTGCCCAAGGAGACCAAGCCCGACGGGCCGATCACCGTCACGATCGACGGCCCCGGCGCGGACCAGGTCGCCTACGGCCACCTGCAGATCCACGCCGAGCAGTTCGCCGAAGCCGTGGTCGTCATCGACTACCGGGGCTCGGGCACCATCGGCGACAACGTCGAGTTCGTCGTCGCCGACGGCGCCCAGCTGCGGGTCGTGTCCATCCACGACTTCGCCGGCGACGCCACGCAGGTCAGCTCCGAGCACGCCACCCTCGGCCGCGACTCGGTGTTCCGCCACTTCGCCGTCACCCTCGGCGGCGACCTGGTGCGCGTGAACACCACCGTCAACTACGCCGACAAGGGCGGCGACGCCGAGCTGCTGGGCATCTACTTCGCCGACGCGGGCCAGCACCTGGAACACCGCATGCTGGTCGACCACAGCGTGGCCAACTGCCGCAGCAACGTGCTCTACAAGGGCGCGCTGCAGGGCAATTCGGCGCACTCGGTGTGGATCGGCGACGTGCTCATCCAGGCCGCCGCCGAGGGCACCGACACCTACGAGCTCAACCGCAACCTGGTGCTGACCGAAGGTGCGCGGGCCGACTCGGTCCCGAACCTGGAGATCGAGACCGGCGAGATCGAGGGAGCCGGCCACGCCAGCGCCACCGGCCGGTTCGACGACGAGCAGCTGTTCTACCTGCAGGCCCGGGGCATCCCGCAGGACCAGGCCCGCCGCCTGGTCGTGCGCGGCTTCTTCGGCGAGCTCCTGCAGAAGATCAACGTGCCCGAGGTGCGCGAGCGCCTCGAGGCCGAGATCGAGGAAGAGCTCGCAGTCGTCGGCGCCTGAGCGCCACGATCGATTTCAGACTTTCGGCACCACACACCAGGAGAACGAGAAGAAATGGCCACCCTGGAGATCAAGGACCTGCACGGTTCGGTCCTCACCGAGGACGGCCCGAAGCCGATCCTCAAGGGCGTCAACCTGACCATCGACTCCGGTCAGATCCACGCCATCATGGGGCCCAACGGCTCCGGCAAGTCGACCCTGGCCTACGCGCTGGCCGGTCACCCCAAGTACCAGATCGACTCCGGCACGGTGCTGCTCGACGGCGAGGACGTCCTGGAGATGTCCGTCGACGAGCGCGCCCGCGCGGGCCTGTTCCTCGCGATGCAGTACCCGGTCGAGGTGCCGGGCGTGTCGATGTCGAACTTCCTGCGCACCGCCGCCACCGCCGTCCGCGGTGAGGCCCCGCAGGTCCGGCACTGGGTCAAGGAGGTCAAGCAGGCGATGTCCGACCTGGACATCGACCCGTCCTTCTCCGAGCGCAGCGTCAACGAGGGCTTCTCCGGCGGTGAGAAGAAGCGGCACGAGATCCTGCAGCTGGACCTGCTCAACCCGAAGTTCGCGGTGCTCGACGAGACCGACTCCGGTCTGGACGTCGACGCCCTGCGCGTCGTCTCCGACGGCGTCAACCGCTTCAAGGGGAAGGGTGACAAGGGCGTTCTGCTGATCACCCACTACACCCGGATCCTCAAGCACATCACCCCCGACCGCGTGCACGTGTTCTCCGACGGCAAGGTCGTCGAGTCCGGCGGCGCCGAGCTCGCCGACGAGCTGGAGAACAGCGGTTACGTGCGGTTCACCGGCAAGAAGGAGGCGGCCGCCCAGTCATGACCCAACAGCCTCTTCGCACCACTGGTGTGAGTACTTCAGCGGACGTGGTGCCCCTGGACGTCCGGGAGATCCGCGCGGACTTCCCGATCCTCGGGCGCACCATCCGCGACGGCAAGCGCATGGTCTACCTGGACTCCGGGGCGACCTCGCAGCGTCCGCGCCAGGTGCTCGACGCGGAGCGCTCCTTCCTGGAGACCTCCAACGCCGCCGTGCACCGCGGCGCGCACCAGCTGGCCGAGGAGGCCACGGACGCCTATGAAGGCGCGCGAGAACGCATCGCGAACTTCATCGGCGTCGGGGATGACGAGGTGGTGTTCACCAAGAACGCCACCGAGGGCGTGAACCTCGTCGCCTACGCCATGAGCAACGCCGCGACGGCCGGGGCGGAAGCCGAGCGCTTCCGCCTCGGCCCCGGCGACGAGGTCGTGGTGACCGAGATGGAGCACCACGCCAACCTGGTGCCGTGGCAGCAGCTGTGCGAGCGCACCGGCGCCACGCTGCGCTGGTTCGGGGTCACCGAAGAAGGCCGGCTCAACACCTCGGACGTCGCCTCGGTGATCTCCGAGCGGGCCAAGGTCGTGGCCTTCACGCACCAGTCCAACGTGCTGGGCACCGTCAACACCGGCGAGGAGATCATCCGCCGCGCCCACGAGGTCGGCGCGCTGGTCGTGCTCGACGCGTGCCAGTCGGTGCCGCACGCGCCCGTGGACTTCAAGGCCATGGGCGTGGACTTCGCGGTGTTCTCCGGGCACAAGATGCTCGGCCCATCCGGGGTCGGCGTGCTCTACGGGCGCCGCGAGCTGCTCGACGCGATGCCGCCGTTCATCAGCGGTGGCTCGATGATCGAGCTGGTCCACATGGAGCGCTCCACGTTCGCCCCGCCGCCGCAGCGCTTCGAGGCGGGCGTGCCGATGACCTCGCAGGTCGTCGGGCTCGGTGCGGCCGTGGACTACCTCAACGCGGTGGGCATGGACCGGGTGGCCGCGCACGAGCACGCGCTCACCGAGACCGCGCTGCGCGAGCTCAGCGCGATCGAGGGCGTGCGGATCATCGGCCCCACCAGCACCGAGAACCGCGGTGGCGCCGTGTCCTTCGTGATCGAGGGCGTGCACCCGCACGACGCCGGCCAGGTGCTCGACGACCAGGGCGTGGAGGTCCGGGTGGGCCACCACTGCGCCTGGCCGCTGCACCGCCGGATGGGAATTCCCGCGACCGTCCGGGCGTCGTTCTACCTGTACAACGAACTGGATGAGGTCAAGGCGTTGGTGGATGCGGTGCGCGAGTCGCAGCGCTTCTTCGGGGTTGCCTGACTTTCGACCGAGGATCGCGACATGCAGCTTGAGCAGATGTACCAGGAGATCATCCTGGACCACTACCGCAACCCGCACCGGCACGGGCTGCGGGAGCCGTTCGACGCCGAGTCCTTCCAGGTCAACCCGACCTGCGGGGACGAGGTGACGCTGCGGGTGCGGTTGACCGGTGAGGACGAGAACGCCATCGTCGAGGACGTCTCCTACGCGGGACAGGGCTGCTCGATCAGCCAGGCGGCGGTGTCGGTGCTGACCGACCTGGTCGTCGGCAGGCCGTTGAAGGAAGCCCTGGAAACCGAGGCCGCGTTCAGCGAGCTGATGCACGGCCGAGGCAAGATCGAACCGGACGAGGACGTGCTGGAAGACGGCATCGCCTTCGCCGGCGTGGCCAAGTACCCGATGCGCGTGAAGTGCGCGCTCCTCGGCTGGATGGCCTTCAAGGACGCGGTCGCCCGCGCGTGAGAACGGTGCCAACAGACTTTCAGGAGGCAATGTGAGCGACGAGACCCAAGTGCAGGACGACGTGGCGCGCACTGCCGACGCCCTGCCTGAGCAAGCCGCCCCGGCGGCCGAGGTCGCCAAGCTGGAGGACGTCGAAGAGGCCCTCCGCGACGTGGTCGACCCCGAGCTGGGCATCAATGTCGTCGACCTCGGGCTGGTCTACGACGTGCGCGTCGAGCAGGACAACTCCGCGACCGTGGACATGACGCTGACCTCGGCGGCCTGCCCGCTGACCGACGTCATCGAGGACCAGGCCCGCGCCGCCCTGTGCGGCGGACCGGGCGGCGGCCTCGTCTCGGACTTCCGGATCAACTGGGTCTGGATGCCGCCGTGGGGACCGGAGAAGATCACCGAAGAGGGGCGCGAGCAACTACGAGCCCTCGGCTTCACGGTCTGATCCTTATTGAATCCCGCGGTCCGCTTGCGTGGCGGTGCGGGTAGCGGAACCTCAGACGCCTTCTGGCTCCGGGATCCGAGGCTTGTGTATGTCCAATACACGGCGCTTCGGCTGTCCTCCCCAGAAGACGTCTGAGAACCCGCGGCGGTGCGGGTTGCTCGGGTGGTGAAGGAGGAAGCGGCTTCGCCGCTTGCCTGACGTTGCGGCTTGCCTGATTTGAGAGGCCCCTGGCTTTCGTGCCGGGGGCCTCTTCTTCCTCAGTAGCCGTAGTGCATCTGCTCGGGGTCCTGGGTGGGGAAGCCCATGGGCGGTGACGGCGGGGGTCCCTGCGCGGGTGGTGGCACCGGCGGGGGCGGGGTGCTGGTCAGGGGCGGTGCCTGGGCCAGGGGTGCTCCGGGGCCCTGTCCCCTGAGGACCTCGATCCGCTCCGAGCCCGGTCGGGACATGACCCAGCTCGATCCGGCGAGCTGCTTGGCGTAGTGCTTCAGCGGGGCGAGCTTGCTGGACGCCTCGTCGTAGTCGGAGACCGTCTGCGTCGTGCACACCAGCGTGGCCAGCGAGACGGTGATCTCCACTTCCCCTGCGGTGCGGGACGTGCCCAGCACAGAGTCGGCCAGCGTGACCAGGTCGTCCAGGTCGGCGACCAGCAGGAAGTCGTCGCCGCCCACGTGACCGACCTGCACCGACGTCAGCGATGCCGCCGCGTCGGTGAGGCTGCGCCCGATCGAGCGGATCACGTCGTCACCGGCGGAGAAGCCGGCCGTGTCGTTGACCGCCTTGAAGCCGTCTATGTCCAGCCAGCTCACCGCGAAGACCTCTCCGGCGGCGATCCGCCGGGCTACGTCGCGGGCGATCGCGTCGCTGCCCGGCAGGCGGGTCAGCGGGTTCAGCGCGGCGGCCTCCTCGACCTTCATCTCCGCCATGCCGCGGATCAGGTCACCGGCCCGGACCGCCCCCAGGCAGCGGCCGGCCTCGTCGACCACGATCGCGTCGTCGTACATCCGGTACTGGTCGGAGCGGGTGACCATGCTCAACGCTTCCATCGCGGTGGTGGCGGTGTTGACCACCCGCGGCTCGTCGGCCAGCCGCGAGGCCGGGCGCTTGGCGTGCAGCGCGTGCCCGTACGGGCCGGTCACCGCCAGCAGGAAGCGGTTGCGGTCGATGGTGTGCCTCGGCCGGTTGTACTCGTCGACCAGCACGACACCGCTGATCTCGGTGTGGTCGGCCAGCACCTCGCGCACCTTGTCGGAGGTGACGTCCATGGACAGCACCGTCGCGGGCGAGAGGAACTCGGTGACGCGCGGGCCGCTGGCGAGCGTGTTGACCGACGGCGAGTGCGGGTCGGTGACCTCGGCGGCCACGCCCGGAACGGTGCTCGTCGTCGGTGGCCTGCGGCCGGCCGGTGCGAGCAGGTTGCCCTGCACCAGGCGCACGCCGTTGCGCCGCAGCGCGTTGAGCTGGCGGTCGCTCTCGACGCCTTCGGCGACCAGCTGGCTCTCGGTGGCCTCGCACAGGTGCCGCACCGACTCGACGACGGCGACCCGGGCCGGATCGTCGGGCAGGCCCTGCACGACCTCCCGGTCGAGCTTGATGGTCGCCGGGCCGATGTCGCCGATCAGCGTCAGCGGGATGTCGCCCTCGCCGACTCCGTCGAGGGCGATCTGGAAGCCGTCCGAACGCAGCTTGCCGATGCCCTCCAGCAGCTGCTCGGGGTCGATGCGGGCGAACGGCGGTCCGATCTCGAGGGTGATCTCCTGCTCGCGCCTGCCGACCTCGCGCAGCTTCTCGCGCAGCAGGGTCAGCCGGTCGTGGTCGTGGACCACGGTGCCCCCGAAGAGGTTCACATGCAGCGGGAGCAATGATTCGTGCTCCGCCGCTGCCTGGACGGCGTTCACGGCCAAGTCCACATCGAGCTCGGTGAGCCGACGAAGGCGCGCCGCTTCCCGGAACAGGTCTTGGACGTGCGCGCCCGCCGGCCGGGCCAACGCCTCGATGGCGACGATGGCACCGGTCTTGATGTTGATCAATGGCTGGAACGCGAAGCGCACTTCGTCCACCAGCGCGAGCACGGAGTCGATATTGCCTCGACTCATACTTCTCCAGCGACCGTGTTCACGATCTGTTCACCGACATCTCAGCTCCTCCTCGTCGGCGGAGCGCCGCCATTCCCGCCGACCAACTTAGCGTGCTTGAGCAGCACGTAACATCAGCCGGACGAACGGTGCGTGGCACCTGGCACCTCATTCCGAGTCTGCCCGATCACACTGCGTAGACAACGGCCAGAGCCTATCGGGTAAAGGCCTGCACGCAGCGTGAACGTTCTGTGAATAGGGTGACTCGAAAAACAGCAATGTGATTTGCGCTTCCCGCGATCGGCGCAAAAGCGGATGTCATTTCACCGCTTATTCATCGAAGAATTGACGCAGATCAACTTCCGCCGAGACCGTGTTTGGCAGCGGGGTGCCCGAACGACATCCCGCCCAGCACGATCCTACGGCGGACGCTCCACGGAACCCGGGCGAACAGCGCCGACATGGCGCTCGCCGTGCCCGCCGAGGTGCCCTCACCCGACAGGAACTCGACCCGGTGCGCCTCGGGCAGCGCGAAGAACGCCTCGAAGAACTCCGGCACCAGCTCCGGCGGCAACGACAGCAGGGCGCGCAGCGACCGCTGCCGCAGCACGTGCGCGGCCAGCACGTCCGGCGGCCACAGCACCTGCCAGCCCGCCCGCGCGGCGGTGGCAGGACCCGGCGTCCCGCCCGCCAGGCCGCCGGAGAGCGCCGCCGCCAGCCACGGGGCGCGGCGCAGCGCCCGCGCGACGCTGAAACCGCTGGCCGGGTGCACGAACCCGGCCGCCGCGCCGAACGGCACGACGCGGCCGGGCCGGGGCAGCGGATCGTCGACCGGGAACCGCACCCGCTCCTCGGTGAACCGCGACTCGGGGTCGATCCCGGCGTCGGCCAGGCGCCCGGCGAGCCTGCGCCGCAGCAGGGCCAGCGGCAGCGCGGGACGGCGGGCGAGGGAGGTCTCCTCCAGCAGCACCTGGTCGGGCCCCACCCGCACCGCGTACAGGAACGTCGGCCAGCCGCCCCGGGTCCGCGGCGCCGAACGCCAGTCCATGAACACGCCCTCGCCAGGGCCGCAGAACGCCTCGGCCGTGGCCGAGTCGACGATCCAGCCCACCGCGGTCTGCTGCGCAGGCGGGTGCGCCGGCCGTCCGCCGGACAGCGTTCGCGCAGGTCCGGTGGCGTCGACGACCACGCCGGCCGCGAGCCGCCTGCCGTCCTTGAGCATCAGCGTGGAGCCCGTCGGGCCGTGCTCGGCGGCGACCGCGCGGCCGGTCACCTCGGTGACGTCGGCGCGCCACAGGTGCTTCCACAGCGCCGTGTTGTCCAGCACCGCGTAGGGCCGCCGCCACACGTGGGAGCTCGTGCCGTGCAGGTGAACGCGATCCATCACCGTCGACAGCGCGGCGACCTCGGGCGGCAGCTCATCGGCCCAGGAACCGAAGGTGCTCGCCCAGCCGCTGCGCGGCGCCGGATCGACCAGCGTCACCGCCAAACCGGCGTCGCTGCAGGCCGAGGCGGCGGCCCGACCAGCAGGCCCGCCTCCGACCACCACGACATCCGCCACCCGATCATCAGATCACGACCGCCCTGGGACGTGCGTGGTGGCCGCCTATACCTTGACCGCATGGAGGAAGTGCAACCACGCGCCGCCCGCCGCAGCGATCGCACCGGGCACACCGTGCCGGGTGACCTGGCCGCGAGCCCGTTCCGCGCGGACCGCGACAGGATCTCCGCCTCTGCCTTCTTCGCGCGGCTCGGCGGCGTCACCCAGGTCGTCAGCCCGTCCGGCTCCGGCCTGCTGCTGCACAACCGGCTCACCCACAGCCTCAAGGTCGCCCAGGTCGCCCGCGCCATCGCCGAACGCCTGCTGGCCGACCCCGTCACCCGGGCCGAGCTCGACGAGCTCGGCGGATGCGATCTGGACGTCGTCGAGGCCGCCGGGCTCGGCCACGACCTCGGGCACCCGCCGTTCGGGCACCTCGGGGAGAGCGTGCTGGACCGGCTGGCGCGCGAACGCTTCGCGCTGCCCGACGGCTTCGAGGGCAACGCCCAGACCTACCGCGTGGTCACCCGCATCGACGTGCGCGGCGTGGAGGGCAAGGGCCTGGACCTGACCGCCGCCGTGCGCTCGGCGCTGCTGAAGTACCCGTGGACCAGGAACTCGCCGGTTCCCCGGCAGGCGGCCGAACTGCCTCGCGGTGCGTCGGAGCCCGCCGGGGCACCGGGCACCGGGGCGGCGAAGTTCTCCGCCTACAGCACCGAGCTCGACGACCTGCTCGACGCGCGCCTCCCGTTCGAGAAGGTCGTGCCGGACTGGCAGCAGACCGTCGAGGCGTCGATCATGGACACCGCCGACGACATCGCCTACGCGATCCACGACCTGGAGGACTTCCACCGCGTCGGCATCCTGCAGTTCACCTCCGTGCACCACGAGCTGCAGGAGTGGCTCGGCCACAGCGTGGAGTTCGCGGCCGAGGAGCACGTCGCCTCCGGCGACTCGCGGCCCGGCGCCTCGCTGGAACTGCTGCGCCGCCGCCTGCACGCCAAGGACGGCTGGATCGCCGACGACGAGGCGTTCAACGACGCCGTGAAGAAGGTGCGCACCGAATTGGCGGTGGACCTGCTGGAGGTGCCCTTCGACCGGTCCCAGCAGGCGGAGCAGGCCGTGGCCAGGTTCTCCGCGGACTGGACCCGTCGACTGGTCGAGGGCATCCGCGTGGACCGGGCCGTCCAGCCCCGCTCCGGCCACGTGGCGCTCGCACCCGAGCAGTGGCACGAGGTGCAGGTGCTCAAGTTCGTGCACCGGCACTTCGTGCTGCAACGCCCGGACCTCGCCCTGCACCAGCGCGGCCAGGACAGGCTGATCAGCAACCTCGTCGAAGCCCTCGACGAGTGGCTGATCGACGAGGTCGAGGTCGCTCCGCACCGGCTGCGCGACCTGTTCGGCCTGGCACGCGAGGAGTTCGACGAGCTGCCGCGCGAGATGCTGCCCGCGGATGCCGACCTCACGACGCTGGCGCGGGGCCGCGCGGTGATCGACTTCATCGCCTCGCTCACCGACGACCAGGCCGCTGCGCTGCTGGAAGCGCTGTCGGGACGCACCACGCAGCTGTGGAACGACACCTTCGTCCTGTAGAGAGTTCCAGGCTCGGTTCGCTTGGCGGTGCGGGTGGCGGAACCTGACACGTCGTCTGGCTGCGATCCGTTGCTGATGTACGTCCAATGCACGGCGCAACGGCTGTCCTCGCCGGACGACGCGTCAGAACCCGCGGTGGTGCCGGCTGCGAGGATGGTCGGGACAGCTCGCGGCTTCGCCGCTTGCGGTCGATGTGGAACGGAGCTGAGTTGAGCAGGGTTCGCGAACTGGCCGGCGGTGGCCGCGCGGTGGAGGTGGCGCCGGGGCGAGTCGCCGGGTGGTTCGAGCGCTTCGCCGCCTCCCACGGCGGTGCCGCGAGCACGCTGCTGGAACCGCGAACGGTGCTGGTCAACGCCACCGATGGCGCCACGGCGACGGTGCGGGTGCCCTTCGGCCCGCTGCCGGCACCGCACGGCGAACACCCCGGCTTGGCGGTGTCGTCGCTGGTGGAGCACGTGTCGGTGTCCCGGCGGATCGGACTGGTGCTGGTGCGGCTCGGTGCGCACAGCATCGGCGTCGCCGTCGACGGGGTCGTGCAGACCTCCACCACCGACCGGCACCTGGTGCACGGCCGGAACAAGGCCGGCGGCTGGTCCCAGCAGCGCTTCGCGCGCCGCCGCGAGGGGCAGTCGGCTCGCTCGCTGGCCTCGGCCGCTGACGCGGTCGCCAAGGCCCTGCTGCCGGTGGCCGCCGAGCTCGACGGGCTCGTCCTCGGCGGTGACCGGCAGGCGCTGCAGGCGTTGCGCGAGGACACCCGGCTGAGCACCCTGTTCGACCGCGCTGAGCAGCGCGTCCTCGACGTGCCCGAACCGCGTCGCGCGATCCTCGACGACGCCGCCAAGCGGGCGGTCGCGGTCGAGATCGAGGTCCGCGACCCGCGGTGAGGTTGAACGCAGGCGAAATCCGCTGGATCCCGACCGGTAGACTCGCCTCCGTGGTCAGCAAGCGAATCCTGGTGCGTTCCCGCGCCACTCCGCGCGTCGATTAGCTCCGCGCCCCGCACGCCCACCCGTTCGTCGCCGGTGGGCGCACTCATGCCACGCAGACCACCTATTACCCGGAGTTCTCCTTGATCTCAGCCACTGGCCTGGAACTGCGCGCCGGTTCCCGCATCCTGCTCTCCGACGCCACCCTGCGCGTCCAGCCCGGCGACCGGGTCGGCCTGGTGGGCCGCAACGGAGCGGGCAAGACCACGACGTTGAAGGTCCTCGCCGGTGAGGGGCAGCCGCACGCCGGTGACCTCATCCGCCGGGGCGAGATCGGGTACCTGCCGCAGGACCCGCGCGAAGGCGATCTGACCGTGACCGCCCAGGACCGGGTGCTCTCGGCGCGCGGCCTCGACAAGCTGCTGCGCGACATGGAGAAGGCGCAGACCGCGATGGCCGAGCTCGTCGACGAGAAGGAGCGCGACAAGGCCATCAACCGGTACGGCCGCCTGGAGGAGCGCTTCGGCGCCCGCGGCGGGTACGCGGCCGAGAGCGAAGCCGGCCGCATCTGCAGCAACCTGGGGCTTCCCGGCAGGGTCCTCAACCAGCCGCTGAGCACGCTCTCCGGTGGTCAGCGCCGCCGCGTCGAGCTCGCGCGCATCCTGTTCGCCGCGTCCGAGGCCGGACCCGGTGGCCGTTCGGCCACGACGCTGCTGCTCGACGAGCCCACGAACCACCTCGACGCCGACTCGATCAACTGGCTGCGCGACTTCCTGAAGAACCACGACGGCGGACTGGTCGTCATCAGCCACGACATCGACCTGCTGTCGGCCGTGGTCAACAAGGTCTGGTTCCTCGACGCCATCCGAGGCGAGGCCGACGTCTACAACATGGACTGGACCCGCTACCAGGACGCCCGCGCCGCCGACGAGAAGCGGCGCCGCCGGGAGCGGGCCAACGCCGAGAAGAAGGCGTCCGCGCTGATGACCCAGGCCGACAAGATGCGGGCCAAGGCCACGAAGGCCGTCGCCGCGCAGAACATGGCCAAGCGCGCCGAGAAGCTGCTGGCCTCCGCCGAGGCCGAGCAGGCCCAGGAGAAGGTCGCCAAGATCCGCTTCCCGGATCCCGCCTCGTGCGGCAAGACGCCGCTGACCGCGGACGGCCTGTCCAAGTCCTACGGCTCGCTGGAGATCTTCAGCGGGGTGGATCTGGCCGTGGACCGCGGGTCCAAGGTCGTGGTGCTCGGTCTCAACGGTGCGGGCAAGACCACGCTGCTGCGGCTGCTCGGCGGCCAGGAAGAAGCCGACTCCGGTGCCGTCGTACCAGGTCATGGCCTGCGCATCGGCTACTTCGCCCAGGAGCACGAAACCCTCGATCACGACGCCACGGTCTGGGAGAACGTGCGTTCGGCCGCGCCCGACGCCCCCGAGCAGCAGCTGCGCAACCTGCTGGGCACGTTCCTCTTCCAGGGCGAGCAGCTGCAGCAGCCTGCGGGCACCCTCTCCGGCGGTGAGAAGACCCGGCTGGCGCTGGCCGGGCTCGTCTCCAGCCAGGCCAACGTGCTGCTGCTCGACGAGCCGACGAACAACCTCGACCCCGCCAGCCGCGAGCAGGTGCTCGACGCGCTGCGCAGCTTCAGCGGCGCGGTTGTGCTGGTCACGCACGATCCGGGCGCGGTGGAAGCGCTCGAGCCCGAACGGGTCATCCTGCTGCCGGACGGCACCGAGGACCACTGGTCAGCCGAATACCTGGATCTGGTCCAGTTGGCGTAGCGCTCCGTATACCACGACGGCGGGCTACTACGTATGGATTAGTGCATTCCGGTGATCGCCGCGTGCCCATCTCGACCGATGGCCGATCTTTTTTCCATGATCGCCTGGCGTTCGGGCCTTTCCTGTTCGATCATTGCGCTGACAGGGGTCGCGAGGCCCGACCTGCTCAGAGGGAAGGCGGGGACACCGTGGCTGAGCTGAAGAAGGGCGCGCGCATTACGGGAAGCGCGCGCGACAAGCTGGCCAGTGATCTGAGAAAGAAGTACGAGAAGGGGGCGAGCATCCGCGCACTGGCGGAGTCGACCGGTCGGTCCTACGGCTTCGTGCACCGGGTTCTGAGCGAATCAGGCGTGCAGTTGCGTGGTCGTGGGGGCGCGACGCGGTCCAAGAAGAAGTGAACTAGTCGGCCGGCCGTTCCCGGTCGTGCCGTCAAGCCTGGAGGTCCGCTTGGCGGAGTCGGTAGTGGACGCCGACCTGTTGGATCGTGGCGGTGTGGGGCTCACGATCCACGGGCGGCGTGCCACCATCACGCTGGACCGCCCGGACAAGCTCAACGCGCAAACCCCGCACACCTGGCAGGCGCTGCGGGAAATCGGCCGGTCGTTGAGCGCGGAGATCCGGGTCGTCGTGCTGCGCGGAGCCGGCCGGGCCTTCTCGGCCGGACTGGACCGGAGGATGTTCAGCCCCGAAGGGGTGGACGGCGCTCCGGGCCTGGCGGCGTTGGCCGAGCGCCCCACCGAGCAGTCCGACGCCGAGATGGCCGGCTACCAGCAGGCGTTCAGCTGGTTGCGAGAACCGGAACGGGTCACGATCGCTGCCGTGCGGGGTCACGCGATCGGAGCCGGGTTCCAGCTGGCGCTCGCCTGCGACATGCGGGTGCTGGCCACCGACGCGCGACTGCGGATGGCTGAGACCGGGCTCGGGCTGGTGCCCGATCTCGGCGGAACGCTGCCGCTGGTGCGCGCGGTCGGCTACGCTCGCGCGGTGGAGATCTGCGTGACCGGGCGTGAGGTCACCGCCGAGGAAGCGATGCGGATCGGCCTGGCAAACCAGGTCGTCGACCCGGACGGGCTGGACGCCGCGGTCGACGCCCTGGTCGAGTCCGTCTCGGCTCCGCCGGCGGGCGCGGTCCGCGAGACGCTGTCGCTGCTGGCCCTGGCCGACGAGGCCGTCGATCCCGAGCAGCAGCTCGCGGCCGAGCGCGCCGCGCAGCTGCGCCGCATCACCGAGCTCGCCCGGCAGCTCGGCGTGGTCCGATGATCACCCGTTGCTGACCATCGGCTCGTAATAGCGCTCTGCGCTGCAACACCCCCGCGTGCCCTCGCACCACCGCTGTGGTGTCGGGGATACGATCTTGGTCAACTCGAGCGAGATCTAGGGGATGCATGACGCAGCGAGGAAACCGTCGGGAACTGCTCGCCGACGCCGCCATCGAGGTGCTCGCGCGTGACGGCGGCCGCGGGCTGACCCATCGCGCGATCGACCGCGAGGCGCGTGTCCCGGAGGGCACCACCAAGAATTATTACCCGACGCGCAACGCCCTGTTCGAGGCCATTGCGCACTACCTCGCCGAACGGCACGTCGCCGCGCTCGAAGCGCTCTGCGCCCACATCCCCGAGGACGTCTGCCCCGACGACATCACCGCGCTGTACGCGGCGATGCTGAGCCGCATGTCGGGCAACGCGCGTTCCCAGTTCCTCGCGCTGTTCGAGCTGCACCTGGAAGCCGTCCGCAACCCCGAGGTGCGCACCGTGCTCGGCGAGATCAGCCGGGCCAGCGTCGACACCGCCGTCCAGCTGCACGCCGCGGTCGGGCGCCGGATCGGCAGGCGCGGTGCGGGTTTGCTCGACGCGGGCATGCTCGGCGTGGCCTTGTCGACCCTCAGCCTGCCCGGCGAACTCGTCGGCGAGCTCGGGCTCGACGACACCGAGGGGCTCACCCGCGCGCTGCTGACCCTCGGTGGCACCCGCGACGAACCGGCGCTGGAAGTGCTGCGCGACTGGGCTGGTTGATCCGTCCGGAGATCAACCGGATGCGCTGCGGGACCGAGAGATGACTCGCGGTAGCCTCACTGTGAACGAGCTGCGCCTGGGGTGCCCCCGCTGGTACCCGTGATCGAAGTGGATGCAGGGAAGGCATGTCGAATCCAGCACAGGACGAGCCCGACCCGCACGCACCGCTGGAACCGCCCGCGGTGGTTTTCGCGCGTCTGACCGATGTACCGGTCGACGCCCTGGACAAGCTGATCGAAGACACCCGCGCCGTCTACGACGACCTCAACAAGGTCCTCGGCCACCCGTACTGGGGTGATCTGGTGTACCACCAGGGGGCGGCGATGAGGGCGTTGACCGAGGCCAAGACCTGCCTGGAAGGTCTGCGTGCCGAGGCCGTCGGTGCCCGCAACACCGAACTCGGCGTCACCGTCACCACCGCGGTCATCGACGGCGAACGGCACTTCGCCCAGAACGAGGACGACAAGGCCGAACTCGTCGACAAGCTGCTGCGCTCGCCCGGTGAGGGCGCCGGGCACATCTACGTCTGGGACAGGCCGCACGCCGATCCCGAAGCGCCCGGTCCGTACGAGCAGATCCGGATCGTCACCGATGCCGAGAACGAGCTCGGGGTCCTCAACTTCACCGAAGAGGACGTCGAAGGCGACATGCTCTCGTGGCACACCTGCAACCCGCAGCCGTCGGGGGACGCGCCCGCGCTGCCCTTCGACGCGGGCAGCACGCTGAAGTTCCCGCGCAACGCCGTGCTGTCGTTCCGCGAACTTCGCGCTGCCCTGGACGAATTCACCCGAACCGGAGCCAAGCCCGAATGCGTGCAGTGGCAACCGGCCCGCTGGGGTGACCTGTAAAGCGAGCGCCTGCGGTCGTTTCGCGCGCCGTAGCGGAACTCGCACGTCGCGACGTGTCCGAACGCGCGGCGGTGCCGCCCTGCCGGGTTCGCCTGCTCGGTCGCCTTGCCCGATCCGCGGCGTTCGGGTGACTGATTCGTGCTCGAGCGTGACGCGGGTTCGCGACAACCCGCGGTTAAGCATTGACTAACAGCAGGAAAAGGTGGTTCCTTCTTTCCATTCGCGCGAGGACGAAGGGGGCCACACGTGCGCAGACGACTCGTCGCGCTGGGGGTCGCGTTGCTGGTCGGCTCGTTGCTGCCCGCACCGGCGTCGGCACAGGAGAACGGGGACCGCCCGCAGGGCGCCACGCTGCGCGTCGGACTGCAGCAGCAGATCGACTCGCTCAACCCGTTCCTCGGTTACACGTTGGCCGCCACGGACATCTTCCGGGCGATCTACCCGACGCTGACCACCTACAGCACCAACGACTTCGGCGTGGAACCGGAGCTCGCGGAGCGGTGGGAGTCCACACCGGACAAGCTCACCTGGACCTTCCACATCCGGCCCGGGGTCACGTGGTCCGACGGTCGGCCGGTGACCGCGCGCGACGCCGCCTACACCTACAACCGGATGATGACCGACCCGGCCGCGGCGACCGCCAACGGCAACTTCGTGGAGAACTTCGACCAGGTCTCCGCCCCGGACGACTCCACGCTGGTCATCCGCACCAAGACGCCGCAGGCCACGATGCTGGCCATCGACGCCCCGATCGTGCCCGAACACGTGTGGTCCAAGGTCGCCGACGTGGAGAACTTCGCCAACGACCAGATGCCGGTCGTCGGCAGCGGCCCCTACGTGCTCACCGGTTACCGGCCGGAGCAGGACGTCACGCTCACCGCCAACCCGAACTTCTGGCGGGGCGCGCCGAAGGTCGCCGAGGTGCAGTTCACCCAGTTCAAGAACAGCGACGCCGCCGTGCAGGCGCTGCGCAAGGGCGACCTCGACGTCGTCCAGAAGCTCACCCCCGCGCAGTTCGACGCGCTGGAGGGCGAAGCCGACATCAAGCAGGTCAAGGGCCAAGGCCGCCGGTTCTTCGAGATGATCCTCAACCCCGGCGCCACCAACAGCGAGAACCAGCCGATCGGCAGCGGGCACCCCGCGCTCAAGGACGTCCGGGTCCGGCAGGCCATCGATCTCGCCATCGACCGCAAGGCCCTCGTCGACCGGGTTCTCGGCGGTTACGGGCAGGTGGGCGGGGGATACCTGCCGCCGATCTTCGGCGACTACCACTGGACACCGCCGCAGCCGCGCGGATTCGACCCGGCCGCAGCCAACCGGAGGCTCGACGAGGCCGGGTACGTCCGCGGTCCCGACGGCACCCGCCGCACGCCGCAGGGCGAACCGCTGAACTTCGACTTCGTGCTGCACGGGGACGAAGCCGCCGACTCGCAGGTCGGCGAGTTCGTCAAGCGCTGGCTCGCCGACGTGGGCATCAACGTCGAGCTGCAGCCCGTGTCGGACAACCAGCTCAACGACCGCACCACCGCCGGTGACTTCGACATGGTCATCAGCGGCTGGTCGGCCAACCCCGACCCGGACTACGTGCTGCGCCTGCAGACCTGCGGCGCCCGTCCGACGCCCGACGGCAACGGAACCCCGGACACGCTGCAGTGCGACCCGGCCTACGACGACCTGTACGGCAAGCAGCTCGCCGAGTTCGACCCGGCGAAGCGGGTCGACCTGGTCAAGCAGCTGCAGTCCCGGTTCTACGACCAGGCGACAGGGCTGGTGCTGTACTACGCCAACTCGCTGGAGGCGTACCGCACCGACCGGTACAGCGGCTTCACGACGCAGCCGGCGGCAGAAGGCGTGATCACCGGCCAGCAGGGCTACTGGGGCTACTACGGCGCCGAGCCCACCGACAAGGCGATCAACGGCTCCGACGGCACCGACTACACCGCCGTCGCCTGGGGACTCGGCGGGCTCGTCGTGGTGATCGTGCTGGTCGGAGTGGGGGTCGCCGTGCGGCGCCGCGCCACAGCGGACGACCGGGAGTGACCGCGTGTCGGACCTGCTGACCACTGTGGACGACCAGGAACCGGCCACCGGCAACGGTGGCCGGCTCCTGCGCTACGTCGGCGGCAAGATCGGCGGTGGGCTGGTGAGCCTGCTGCTGGTCGCCGTCCTCGGCTTCTTCCTGTTTCGCGTGATGCCCGGAGACCCGGTGCGCACCATGACCCGCGGCGCTCCGATGACGGCGCAGCAGATCGCGGACCTGCGCGAACGGCTCGGTCTCGATCAGCCGCTGTGGAAGCAGTTCCTGGACTTCCTCGGCAACCTGCTGCGCGGTGAACTCGGCACCTCCTACACCTACAGCCGACCGGTCGGCGAACTGATCCTGCAGCGCATCGGGCCGACCGTGCTGCTGGTCGGAACGGCCACGGTGCTGGCCATCGTGCTGGGCCTGTGGATGGGTTCGCGCGCGGCGTGGAAGCACGGTGGCGCTTTCGACAAGGCCACCAGCTCGGTGGCGCTGGCGCTGTGGTCGGTGCCGACGTTCTGGCTGGGCCTGATCGTGCTGATGGCCTTCGGCGTCGGAGTCGGCCCGATCCCCGGACTGTTCCCGGTCGGCGGCATCTCCGACCCCGACACGCCCCCGGAACTCCTGCCGCAGATCCTCGACGTCGCGCACCACATGGTGCTCCCGGTGCTGACGATGCTCGCGGTCATCTACGCCGAGTACCTGATGGTGATGCGCTCCTCGCTGCTGGAGGAGATGGGCGAGGACTACCTGACCACCGCCCGCGCCAAGGGGCTTCGCGAGGACCTGGTCCGCAGCAGGCACGCCGTGCCCAACGCGCTGCTGCCCACGGTGACGCTGATCTTCCTGCGGCTGGGGCTGGTGGTCGCCGGTGCCATCACGGTGGAGACGGTGTTCTCCTGGCCCGGCCTGGGGCTGCTGACCTACGAAGCCCTGCGGGTGCCCGACCTGCCCCTGCTGCAGGGGATCTTCATCGTGCTGGCGGGAAGCGTGGTGGTCATGAACGTGCTGGCAGACCTGCTCTACCGAGTCATCGATCCGCGGGTGCGTGAATCATGACCGCCCCCACCGCGTCCCAGGTCGTGCGCGCCCGGCGGAAGGCGAGCCTCGTCGAGGGCTGGCGGGTCTTCCGCGCCGACCGCGCCGGGCTGGTGGGCCTGGTGCTGCTGGCAGCGATCGTGCTGCTGGCACTGCTGGCGCCGCTGCTCACCGACTCCACCGGGCTGGACGTCACCCGCGCGACCGGCGCCGCGCTGCAGGCACCCAGCGCCGAATACCCCTTGGGCACCGACGAATCCGGCCGATCCGTGCTGCTGCTGACCTGGTGGGGCGCTCGCGTCTCGCTGGTCGTCGGGTTGTCGGCGGCGATCCTGTCGGTGCTGATCGGTGCGCTGGTCGGGGTGGCCGCAGCGCACTTCGGTGGCTGGACCTCGCGAATCCTGCTGCGGATCACCGACTTCTTCCTGGTGCTGCCCTCGCTGGTGCTGGCCATCGCGCTGTCCACGGTGCTCGAACGCGGGCTGTGGACGATCGTGCTCGCCATCGGCGTCACCTCGTGGCCGCACACGGCCCGGGTCGTGCGCGCCCAGACGCTGACCATCGAGGCCCGTCCCTACATCGAACGCTCCCGCGCGCTCGGAGCCGGGCACGGGCACGTCATCTTCAAGCACGTGCTGCCCGCCGTGCTGCCGCTGGTGTTCGCGAACACCACCCTGTCGGTGGCCAGCTCGATCATCTCCGAATCCACGCTGTCCTTCCTCGGTCTGGGCGATCCCAGCCGGGTCTCGTGGGGCACGATGCTGAAGTCGGCGATGGACACCGGCGCGGTCACCGGCGGCGCGTGGTGGTACCTGCTGCCGCCCGGCCTGGGAATCGTGTTGGTGGTGCTCGGTTTCACGCTGTGCGGCCGGGCGCTGGAAGCGGTGTTCAACCCGAGGCTGCGGGGGCGACGTTGAGTCCGATTCTGCAACTGCGCGACGTGTCGATCACCTACGGCGGCGCCGACGAGCCCGCCGTGTCCGGGGTGAACCTGAGCCTGGAACCGGGCGAAACCCTCGGCCTGGCCGGGGAGTCGGGCTGCGGCAAGACGAGCCTGGCGATGTCGGTGCTGCGGCTGCTGCCGCGCACCACGCGCGTCGACGGCGAGGTGCTGCTCGACAGCGAGGACGTCCGCGAGATGAGCTTCGGCCGGTTGCGCGCGGTCCGCTGGGCCGGTGCCTCGGTGGTGTTCCAGGGGGCGATGCACGCGCTGAACCCGGTGCGCACCATCGGCGATCAGATCGCCGAGCCGATCCGGCTGCACGGCGGCAAGGGCGACCTGAGCGAGCGGGTCGGCGAGCTGCTGGCCCAGGTCGAGCTGCCCGCCGACCGCGCCGGGGCCTACCCGCACGAGCTCTCCGGCGGGCAGAAGCAGCGCGTCATGATCGCCATGGCGCTGGCCTGCGAACCCCGCCTGGTCATCGCCGACGAACCCACCACGGCGCTGGACGTGGTGGTGCAGGCGCAGGTGCTGGACCTGCTCAAGCGCCTGGTCGCCGAACGCGGCATCGCGCTGGTCATGATCAGCCACGACCTGTCGGTGCTGTCCGCGACCTGCTCCCGGCTGGCGGTGATGTACCGGGGCGAGATCGTCGAGCACGGGCCGGCCGAGCAGGTCATGAGTCGGCCGCAGCACGAGCACAGCAGGGCCTTGGCCGATGCCTTCCCCACGGTGGGCGATCCGAGCTTCCGCCTCACCGGGGGCGGGTCCGCTGGTGAGGCGCTGCTGTCCGCCGACCGCGTCGCGGTGACCTTCCGCAGCCGATCCGGTCAGGCCGTGCGCGCGGTGCGCGGGGTGGACCTCGCGGTCGGCGCCAACGAGATCGTGGCGCTGGTCGGGCAGTCCGGCTCCGGCAAGACCACGCTGGCGCGCACGCTGCTCGGCCTGCAACGCCCCACCTCCGGTGCGGTCCGGTTCGACGGTGTTCCGCTGCCCACCGGAGCTGCGGCGCTGCGCGACTACCGCAGCAAGGTCCAGCTGGTCCTGCAAGACCCCACCGGTGCCCTCAACCCGCGGCACACCGTCTACGAGGCGGTCGCCGAGGGCTTGCGGATCCACGGCATCACCGACGACGAGGTCGGCCGGGTGACCGCCGCCCTGGAAGCCGCGGAACTGCGACCGGCGGAGAAGTTCTTCTCCCGCTTCCCGCAGGAGCTCTCGGGCGGTCAGCGCCAGCGCGTCGTCATCGCGGGTGCCCTGGTGCTGGAGCCGGAGGTCCTCATCGCCGACGAGCCGGTCGCCTCGCTCGACGCCACGGTGCGCGGCGAGATCCTCTCGCTGCTGCTCCGGCTGCGCGTGGACAAGGGCTTGTCGACGCTGGTCATCAGCCACGACCTCGGTCTCGCCTGGAACATCGCCGACCGCGTCGCGGTCATGTACCAGGGCGAGATCGTCGAGCTCGGCACCGTCGAGCAGGTCCTGCTCGATCCGCAGCACGACTACACCAAGACGCTCCTGGCGGCGGTGCCGACCACGACCCGGCGCGTGGCCTGAGAACTCCCCGGGCTCTGCGTGGCGGAACCCGAAGCGGTCCGCACTTGATGCAGCAGCTACCGCCGCTCCTGGTCGAAGCTGTCGATGATCGCGGGCCGGTCGGGGTGATCGACGCGGACCACGAGGTCGGCCAGCGCGGTGGGGTCGACCTCCTCGGCGTAGCGCTTGAACGCGGGCAGCGTCCAGCGCTGGTCCTCCGGTGTGTTGCGGTGGAGCGCGCCGTCGGAGAGCCACAGGTGCACGACGAGGTCGAAGTCGAGTCCGACGCCCTGCAGCAGCGGTCCGTCCACGATGGCCGCACCCCGTTCCGGCAGCGCCACGCGGTCCAGGCGAGGGGAGCGGTCCGCCTCCGGGTCCCACAGCGCCGGCAGCACCTGCCCGGTGCCGTTCGCGGCCAGCGGGGTGAGGACCTCGCGGGCCAGCCCCGTGGTGTCGAACCAGGACAGGTAGTAGGCATCCGGGTCGTGGTGCCCGTGCTCCAGGCGCACCGAGGCCGGGCGCAGGTAGTCCGTCGCACGCACCCGGACCGCTTCGCGACCGCGTTCCCTCAGCGGCGAGACCAGGCGGTCGGCGAGATCCCCGGTGCCCGCGGCCGGAGCACCGTCGACGGCCACCCGGGCCCACCGTCCCGCGATGGCGTCAACGCGCTCCACCACCTCGTCGACCAGGGCTTGCGGGGAGATCGGGCGGACACGCACCTCTCGAAGCTATCAAGCGCGGTCCCGCACTCGTGCTCAGCGCAGCGCCGGCTGGAGGATGGAGAGGCGTTGGGCGTCGGCGTCGAGCTCCGCCGCGACGCCGAGGGGAACCGTGCGCTGGGCTTCGCAGTGCCCGAAGCCCAGGTCCCAGAGGATCGGTACGCCGAGGCCGCCCAGCAGGTTCTCCAGCATCGCGTACACCTCGTCCACCGGGCCGCAGTCGGTCCACGAGCCCAGCGCGATCCCGGTGGCGCCTTGGAAGAAACCGGCCCGGATCAGCTGGATCAGGAAGCGGTCCAGGCGGTAGGGCTCCTCGGTGACGTCCTCCAGCAGTGCGATGCCGCGATCCGGCGGCCGCGCCGCCACGCCCGCTCCCAGCGAACCCGCGAGCAGGCTCAGGTTGCCGCCGTAGGTCACGCCCAGCGCGCGCCCGGGCACCATGGTCCGCGCGCTGCGACCGGTCAGTATGGTCACGCCCTGCGGCTCGAACAGGGTGCGTCGCAGGTGGCCGCGCGCCTTCTCGTCGTGGGCGAACGCCCTGGTCGCCACCATCGGGGCGAAGATCGTGGCCAGCCCGAGCTCGGCGGCGAAGACCTCGTGCAGCGCGGTGACGTCGCTGGAGCCGACCAGGATCTTCGGGCCCGCCTCGACCAGCTCGGCGAAGTCCAGGTGGTCGATCATGCGCAGGCAGCCGTAGCCGCCGCGGGCGCAGAACACCGCCGAGACCTGCGGGTCGCACCACGCCTCCTGCAGGTCGGCCGCGCGGTCCGCGTCGGTGCCCGCCAGGTAGTCCAGGCGGGGATGGCGGTCCAGGACGTGCTTGCCGACGCGGACGTCGAGCTCCCAGGCGCGCAGCTGGGCGAGCCCGGCCTCCAGCAGCTCTTCGGGCACCGGCCCGGCCGGGGCGACCAGCGCCACCGTGTCGCCTCGCTGCAGCCTCGGCGGCCGGGTCAGTTCGCGCATGCTCATCGGCGTGCTCCATCCGAGTCCGTTCGAACACCCCTGATCTTGTCGCGAGGGTATCGGCAGTCAGCGCACCGCGCCGCAGTTCACCTACAGCGAACACGGCTGGAGCGTCGTCCTGAGGGGACTGTTCGTCGCAGGTCACCGCGTTGTGCGGAAAGGTGATGTACAAAACGGGGGCCAGCCGCGCAGGGCGAGCACTCGGTGGCCTAATGTCGGAGGGGTCATGGCTCGTGTCATCCACGTCTTCCGCCAACCCGACCGATTCGTCGCCGGAACGGTCGGGGAACCCGGTGAGCGCACCTTCTACCTGCAGGCGTCCGAGGACGTCCGCACGGTGAGCGTGCAATTGGAAAAGCAACAGGTCTCGGTCCTCGCCGAGCGAATCGGCGCGCTCCTGGACGAGGTGCAGCGCCGGTTCGACGCTGACCTGCCCGGCCACACGCCCGAGGACCTCGTCGACAGCGAACCGCTCACGGTGCCGGTCGACGAGGAGTTCCGCGTCGGCACCATGGGGCTGGGCTGGGACGCCGAGTCCGAGGCCGTCGTCGTCGAGCTGCTCGCGGTCACCGAAGAGGAGATCGACGAGTCCGTGGTGCTCGACGACACCGAGGAGGGGCCCGACGCGCTGCGCGTGTTCCTCAGCCCGGTGCACGCCCGGGCCTTCGCCGAACGCGCCGAACGGGTCATCAACGCCGGCCGCAAGCCCTGCCCGCTGTGCAGCGAACCGCTCGACCCGGCCGGGCACATCTGCCCCCGCCAGAACGGCTACCGCCGCTCGGAAGAGGTCTGAGGCACGTGGCCGTCGAGGAGCCCGCGAACTGCGAGCTGCTGCGGCACGGGCATCTGGAGATCCAGGGCCGCCTCGTGGAGGCGTCGAACGCGACGCTGTTCTGCTCGGTCGAGCTCGACGGCGTCTCGGGTGAGTGCGTCTACAAGCCGGTTCGCGGCGAGCGCCCGCTGTGGGACTTCCCGGACGGCACGCTGGCCGGCCGCGAGGTGTCGGCCTACCTGCTGTCGGAGGCCACCGGCTGGAACCTGATCCCGCCGACGCTGCTGCGCAACGGGCCGTTCGGGCCGGGCATGGTGCAGCTGTGGATCGACGAGGTCGCCGACGAGGACGCGCAGCTGGTCGACATCACGCACCCCAGCGAGGTGCGCGATGGCTGGCGGCAGGTGCTGCGGGCGCAGGACCCCGACGGTGATCCGGTGGTGCTCGCCCACGCCGACCACGAGCAGCTGCGACGGCTGGCGGTGCTCGACATCGTGATCAACAACGCCGACCGCAAGGGCGGGCACATCCTGCGCGCCCCCGACGGCCGCGTGCTGGGCGTCGACCACGGCATCAGCCTCAACACCGACGACAAGCTGCGCACCGTGCTGTGGGGCTGGATCGGCGAGGCCGTTGCGGAAGCGGAGCTCGAGCGGCTCGGCGAGGTCCGGGCCCTCATGGAGGGCGACCTCGCCGAACAGCTGTCCGAGCACCTCACGATCAAGGAAGTGCACGCGGTCAGCACCCGCATCGACCGCCTGCTCGACGCCGGAGTCTTCCCGGAACCCTCCGGCGACTGGCCCGCGATCCCTTGGCCTGCCTTTTAGAGCTCCGTGGCCTTGCGTGGCGGTAGCCGCTGTTCCAAGTGTGGGACTCAGCCGGCACCGCTGTGCCTTCCCCTCTGGGGGACTCTGACACGTCTTCTGGCGAGTACGCCGCGACGCCGTGTATTGGCATACATCAGGAGTGGCGCACGGAGTCCAGAAGGCGTGTCAGGTTCCGCTACCCGCACCGCCGGGCAAAGCAACCACTGGAAGATGATGATCCTCAGTCCACCAATGCCTGGTAGACGAGTTGGTGTAGGTAGGGCCTGATCGGGTGGGTGCTGGAGGGCATCAGCTGGGTCAGGAACAGGACCGTGAGGTCTTCGGCGGGGTCGACCCAGAAGGCCGTGCTGGCCAGGCCTCCCCAGGCGAACTCGCCCTTCGAGCTGAGCACCTTGGCCGCGAGCGGGTCGTCGACCACCGAGAACCCCAGGCCGAAGCCCTTGCCCGCGTTGGCGACCTCGGAGAACGCGCCCATGGCCAGGGTCTCCAGGTCGGCGCCGCCGGGCAGGTGATTGCGGGTCATGAAGTCGACCGTGCGCGCGCCGAGCAGTCGCACGCCGTCCAGCTCCCCGCGACGCAGCAGCATCTGCGTGAAGCGGTGGTAGTCGCGGGCCGAGGAGAACAGCCCGCCGCCGCCGGAAGGGGCCTTGGGCGGCTGGAACGCGGTGTCGTACATCTGCTCGTGCTTGGGGTGCAGTCGCGCCTTGCCCTGCGGGTCCGCCGCGTACAGCGAGGCGAGCCGGTCGGCGTCGGAAGCGGCGACCTGGAAGCCGGTGTCGGTCATGCCCAGCGGGTCCAGGATGCGGGTGCGGAAGAACTCGTCGAGGGGCTGCCCGGAGGCGACCTCCACGACCCGGCCCAGCACGTCTGTGGCCACCGAGTAGTTCCAGCGGGTGCCCGGGTCGAACAGCAGCGGGATCTCGGCCCAGGCGTCGCAGCACGCCGCCAGGTCGAGGTCCGGTGCCATGCCGAACTCGAATCCGGCTTGGCGGTGCAGCTCGTCGAGCGGGTGCAGGTAGTTGAACGCGTAGGTGAGCCCTGCGGTGTGGGTGAGCAGGTGCCAGATCCGCATCGGCTCGATGGCCGGCCGGGTCTGCGGATTGCGCGCCGGACCTCCGGTGTAGACGCTCAGATCGGCGTACGACGGGATGAAGTCGCTGACCGGGTCGGTGAGCTCGAAAGCGCCTTCCTCGTAGAGCATCATGGCCGCGACCGAGGTGATCGGCTTGGTCATCGAGTAGATGCGGAAGAGCGTGTCCGTCTCAACCGGTTTGCCGCTTTCGACGTCCCGCATGCCGTGCGTGGACAGGTGCGCGATCTTGCCCCGGCGCGCGACGAGCGCCAGCCAGCCGGGCAGCTTGCCCGTCGTGACGTAGTTCTCGAAGTGCTGATCGATCCGCTGCAGCCGGGCCGCGTCGAAGCCGACCTCGCCGGGATCCACCTCGATTTCCAGAGCCACCAGGGCCTCCTACCGCGTTGTGCGACATGACGTTACCTGGAGTTTTCTACTCCTCCGGTCCAGCATTGGAAATCCTGGCCGCAGTGGCGGCGTTCACGTTTCCTGCGGAGTAGCGTCGTAGGCGTGACGAATCCGACCCCACCTCCAGGGCTTCCCCGCACGGCGGGGGAGCTGCGGAACAGCGGCCACGAACCTCGCAGCATCAAGGCGGAGATGCGCGCGAACCTGCTGACCTCGCTGCGCTCCGGGCAAGCGCTTTGGCCTGGCATCGTCGGTTTCGACCGGACCGTGCTGCCGCAGCTGGAACGCGCCCTGATCGCAGGGCACGACGTGGTGCTGCTCGGTGAGCGCGGCCAGGGCAAGACCCGGCTGCTGCGCGGTCTGCACGCGTTGCTGGACGAATGGACCCCGGTCATCGAGGGTTCCGAACTGGGCGAGCACCCGCTGCAGCCGATCACGCCCGCCTCGCTGCGCCGCGCCGCCGAACTGGGCGACGATCTGCCGGTGACCTGGCGGCACCGCGATGATCGCTACGTCGAGAAGCTGGCCACCCCGGACACCTCGGTCGGTGACCTGGTCGGCGACGTCGATCCGGTCAAGGTCGCCGAGGGGCGTTCGCTGGGCGACCCCGAGACCATCCACTATGGACTCGTTCCGCGCGCGCACCGCGGCATCGTGACGATCAACGAGCTCCCTGACCTGGCGGAGCGGATCCAGGTCGCGCTGCTGAACGTGATGGAGGAGCGCGACATCCAGATCCGCGGGTACAGCCTGCGGCTGCCGCTGGACGTGCTGCTGGTCGCCACGGCGAACCCCGAGGACTACACCAACCGCGGGCGCATCATCACCCCGCTCAAGGACCGCTTCGGTGCCGAGATCCGCACGCACTACCCGATGGAGATCGACGACGAGGTGTCGTTGATGCGCCAGGAAGCGGACTTGCCCGCCGAGGTCGGTGACCACCTGCTGGAGGTGCTGGCCCGGTTCGTGGACCACCTGCGCGAATCCAGTGCTGTGGACCAGCGCTCGGGCGTGTCCGCCCGGTTCGCCATCGCCGCCGCCGAGACCGTCGCCGCCGCTGCGCTGCACCGGTCGGCGCTGACCGGGGAGGAACCGGCGGTGGCGCGACCGGTCGACCTCACGGCGGTGCCCGCCGTGCTGCGCGGCAAGATCGAGTTCGAGGCCGGTGAGGAGGGCCGCGAGGACGAGCTGCTCGGCTACCTGCTGCGCCGGTCCGTCGCCGACACCGCGCGGGGCCTGTTCGCGGGCCTGGACCTCCAGTCGCTGGCCGATGCCGTGGTGGACGGCCACCCGGTCGCCACCGGCGAGCAGATCGCGGGCAAGGACGTGCTCACCGCGCTCCCGGAACTCCCGGTGCTGCACCAGGTCGCCGAACGCGCCGGGGTGCGCGCGGAGGATCCGCCGGGTCGCATCGCCAGCGCGGTGGAGCTGGCCCTGGAGTCGTTGTACCTGGCCAAGCGGCTGGGCAAGGACTCCGACGACGACCGCTCGGTGTACAGCTGATGAGTCCCCGCTACCGGTACTCGGCGTGGCACGGCGGGCCGGACCCGCTGCAGCCACCGGTCGACCTGCGCGAGGCGCTCGACCAGATCGGCCGTGACGTGATGGAGGGGGCCTCTCCGCGCTCGGCGCTGGAGGAGCTGCTGCGCACCGGCACCCGGGATTCGGCGGGCCTGGACGAGCTGACCCGGCGGTTGTGGCAGCGCCGCAGCGAGATGCAGCGCAGGCACCGGCTGGACGGCACGATCTCCGAAGTTCGCAGGCTGCTGGAGAGCGCCCTGGAACAGGAGCGATTGGCGCTGGCGGCAGATACGAGCGAGGACGCCCGGTTCCGCGAACTGCAGCTGAGCGCCCTGCCGCCCGACGTGGCAGGTCAGGTCAACGAGCTGTCGGAGTACGACTGGCGTTCCTCCGAAGCCCGCGAGACGTTCGAGGAGATCCGGCAGATGCTGGGCACCGAAGTCCTCGAACAGCGCTTCGCGGGCATGAAGGAGGCCATGCAGCAGGTCTCACCGGAGGACGTCGAGCGGGTGCGCGAGATGCTCGACGACCTGTCGAACCTGCTCGCCGCGCACGCCCGCGGTGATGAGGACATCCAGTCGAAGTTCGACGAGTTCATGGGCCGGCACGGCGAGTTCTTCCCGGAGAACCCGCGCAACGTCGACGAGCTGATCGACGCTTTGGCAGCGCGGTCGGCGGCCGCGCAGCGGATGCTCAACTCGATGAGCGAGCAGCAGCGCAACGAGCTGATGGCGTTGTCCCAGCAGGCTTTCGGCGATCCCCGCGTCGCGCAGGCGTTGCAGCAGATCGACCGCCAGCTGCAGGGACTGCGGCCCGGCGAGGACTGGAACGGCCGAGCGCGCTTCCGCGGCGACCAGCCGATGGGCATGGCCGAGGCCACCGCGGCGATGGCCGAACTGGGCGAGATGGACCGACTGGCCGAGCAGCTGGGTCAGTCCTACCCGGGCGCGAGCCTGGAGGACATCGACCTGGAGGCCCTCCAGCGCCAGCTCGGCCCGCAGGCCGTGGTCGACGCCCAGCGCCTGTCCGACATCGAGCGTCAGCTGCGCGACCAGGGGCTGCTGCAGCGCGCACCGGACGGCAGCCTGCGGCTGAGCCCCCGCGCGATGCGCAGGCTCGGCGAGAACGCGCTGCGGTCGGTGGTCTCGCAGCTGCGGACCCGCAGGGGAGAGCGCGACACCGACCGCGCGGGCGCTGCCGGTGAGCTGACCGGCACGACTCGGCCGTGGACCTACGGCGACGCGGAGCCCTGGGACGCGGTCCGCACGGTCCGCAACGCGGTGCTGCGCCGCGCGGCCGAGCGCGAGACCTCGCCGATGCTCGACATCTCCGACCTGGAGGTCTCCGAGACCGAGCAGCGGTCCCGCTCGGCGGTGGTGCTGTGCGTGGACACCTCGTGGTCGATGGTGCAGGACGGCCGGTGGGTGCCGATGAAGCGCACCGCCCTGGCGCTGCACCACCTGGTCGCGACGCGGTTCCGCTCGGACGCCCTGCAGCTGGTCACCTTCGGCCGCTACGCGTCCACTGTGGACGTCGGCGAGCTCGCTGCGTTGGAAGGCGTGTGGGAGCAGGGCACGAACCTGCACCACGCGCTGCTGCTGGCGGGCCGGCACCTGCGCAGGAACTCGGACGCGCAGCCGGTGGTGCTGGTGATCACCGACGGCGAACCCACCGCGCACCTGGAACCGGATGGTGAAGCGGTCTTCCAGTACCCGCCCAGTGCGCACACGCTCAGCGTCACGTTGTCCGAAGTGGACGCGTTGCAGCGGTTGGGCACCACCCTGAGCGTGTTCATGCTGGGGGAGGACCCCAGCCTCGCCGCGTTCGTCGACGTCGTCGCCAAGCGCGGCGGAGGCCGGGTCCTCGCCCCGGATTCCGACGGGCTCGGTGCGGCGGTCGTCGGTGACTACCTCCGGACCAAGCGCCGTCGTTGAGCGTCGCGTCCGATGAGTAATCCGCGAAGTGGGACGCCTCCACGCTGAGGCGTCCCACTTCGCGCGGAGGCAATCAGCCGGCGAACGACTTGATCACGTCCGGGTTGGCGTCGGCCCACTTCTTGGCGGCCTGCTGCTCCTGGCCCTTGGCCGCGTTGTTGATCTCGTTCTCCAAGCTGGCCAGCTGCTGGTCGGTCAGCTTGAACTTCTTGACCATCTCGGTGACCTCGGGGAAGTCCTGGCTGAAGTTCTTGCGCCCGATGGCGTGGATCTCCTCGGCCTGGCCCATCGCGCCCTGCGGGTCCTGCAGGTCCTTGATGGGGTAGCGGGCGTAGGCCCAGTGCGGGTGCCACAGCGTCACGACGATCGGCTGCTTCTCGTCGGTCGCCTTCTGCAGCGCGGCGAGCATCGCGGTCGTCGAGGAGGTCTGCAGGTTGAACTCGCCCTGGAGCCCGTAGGCGGGCAGCGCTTCCTTGGTGGTTCGGCTCAGCCCGGCGCCCGGGTCGATGCCGGTGATCGTGCCGTTGAGCTCAGCGCCCTTCCCCTTGAGGTCGGCGATGGAGTTGACATCGGTCATGTAGTTGGGGACGGCGATGTTGAGCGTGGCCTGGTTGTACCAGACGCCCAGGTCTTCCAGCTGCGGTCCGTACTGCTTCCAGTAGTCCTCGTGGGTGGCCGGCAGCCACGCGTCGAGGAACAGGTCCGGGTTGCCCTGGGCCAGCCCGGCGTAGATCGGCCCCGCCTCCAGCTCGGTCGCGTTGACCTTGTAGCCGCGCCGTTCCAGCAGCTCCTTGTAGAGGTAGGTGACGGCGATGTCCTCGTCCCACGCGATGTAGCCGATGTTGATCTGCTTGGCTTCCTGACCGGTCTGCGCCTCCCGGCCACCGCATCCGGCGGCGACCATCATCAGCGCGGCGAGCGCGGCCAGAATCGCCACCAGCCGTCTCGATCTCGTGCGCAACATTGACAACCTGCCTTTCCGCGGCGACCGGCTCAACCGGTCTTCGCCGCTTTGCGTTCCGCTCGCGCGACCGGCGAGCGGTCCGACAGCACCGCGGTGATCCGGTCCAAGTAGACCGCGAGGATCACCACCGCCAGCCCGGCCTCGAAGCCCTGGCCGAGCTGGACGCGGGTCACCGCCTCGTAGATGTTGGTGCCCAGTCCAGGAGCGCCGACCATGCCGGCGATGACCACCATCGACAGCGACAGCATGATCACCTGGTTGATGCCGGCCATGATCGACGGCATGGCCAGGGGCAACTGGATCCCGGTGAGGATCTGCCGGGTGGGTGCGCCGAAGGCCTCACCGGCCTCGACCACCTCGGTGTCGACCTGCCGGATGCCCAGCTCGGTGAGCCGCACACCGGGCGGCAGCGAGAAGATCACCGTGGCGACCACGCCGGGCACCACGCCGATGTTGAAGAACACGATCACCGGGACCAGGTAGACGAACGCGGGCAAGGTCTGCATCAGGTCCAGCACCGGCCGCACCACGTTGCTCACGTGCCGGTTGCGCGCGGCCAGGATCCCGACCGGGATGCCGATGAGCACCGCCAGCACGCTGGAGACCAGCACCAGGCTCAGCGTCTCCATCGCCGGTTCGAACTCCTCGATGCTGACCATCAGCCCGAACCCGATGAGGCTGAACAGGGCGAAGCGCCAGCTGCGCAGCCACAGCGCCAGGGCGGTGAACACCAGCACCATCACCAGGTCCGGCAGCCAGGTCAGCGCGAAGCTCAGGCCCGCGACCGCGGACTTGACCAGCAGGTCGATGAAGTCGAACAACGGCCCGATGTTGTCGTTGAGCCACTCGACGGCGGTGCTGAACCAGTCACCGATGGGCACCCGCGGCAGCTGGAACTGGGTCGGGAACAGCGCGGTCATCTCAGGCCTCCTCGAGATCGGCCTGGTGGCTCAGCGCGGCGAACACCGCCTGCGGTGTCACCGCCCCGATCACCTGTCGCTTCGCGTCCACCACGGGCAGCGGTCCGCTCTCGCCGATCCTGGCGAACAGGTCCTTCAACGGGGTGTTCGCTTCGACGGGTTGGACGCCGTCCGGGGCGTTGACGTTGGGATCGGCCACCGAAGCGGCGGTGAGCACCCGGCTCCGGTCGACGTCCTGCACGAACTTGGCCACGTAGTCATCCGCGGGTTCGCGCAGGATCTGCTCCGAATCGCCGATCTGCACGATCCGGCCCGCCCGCATCACCGCGATGCGGTCGCCGAGGCGCATCGCCTCGTTGAGGTCGTGGGTGATGAAGATGATGGTCTTGCCGAGCTCGGCGTTGAGGTCGAGCAGCTGGTCCTGCATCTCGCGCTTGATCAGCGGGTCCAGCGCGCTAAATGCCTCGTCCATCAGCAGCACGTCGGTCTGCGCGGCCAGCGCGCGTGCCAGTCCGACGCGCTGCCGCATGCCCCCGGAGAGCTGGGCCGGGTAGCGCTCCTCCCAGCCGTCGAGCCCGACCATGCCCAGCGCCTCGCGGGCTCGCTTGGAGATCTCGTCCGCACTCGCCCCGCGGATCTTGAGCCCGTAGCCGGCGTTGTCCAGCACGGTGCGGTGCGGGAACAGCGCGAAGTGCTGGAAGACCATGCTCATCTTCTCCTGGCGCATGGTTCGCACGTCCCGGGGCGACATCCCGGTGATGCCGGTGTCGTCGACGAACACCTGGCCGGACGTGGGCGTGAGCAGCCCGTTGAGCATCCGGATCAGGGTCGACTTGCCCGAACCGGACAGGCCCATCACGACGAAGGTCTCACCCTCCTGAACGGAGAAGGAGGCGTCGACGACCGCCGCCGTGGTCCCGGCGGGGAGGTCTGCCGCGTCGGCGCCGCCCTCCAGTCGGCGGACCTGCTCGGCCGGCTGCGGACCGAAGATCTTGTAGAGCCGTTCCACGCGTACTGAAGTCACCGATCGCCTCCACCTGCTGCGCGGATCCGGATGGGTCGAAACCGGCTTGGATCGAACTGGGTTCGACGAATGGCTCGAAATGGCCGGGTTCCGGTCCACCGATTCTTTTGGGAATTCGTTCAGCTCCCGTTCGACGAAGATCGATCATACGAGCCGTTTTTCTGGTGTCCACCCGTTCAGGTGAAGATCCGATTGCGATTTACGGGCTCGACGTGGTCGACGCAGCGCTTTTTTGATCTTCCGGGCTGGCCTTCACCTGGAAGAACCCCATTTTCGGAGGAGTCTGATCCACTTTTACCTCCGACTTGGTGTATCGATTTTTAGGCCGCCAAAGTCCGTTTGTCCACCGGGTGAAATTGATCAAGAAATCGGGATATTCGACGTGAATCGGAATTTGATTTCCGAAGGCGGGAAGTTCGGGGTGACTCCCGAAAAGGTCTTGACCATCCCAGGATGTGATACGGGCGATGGTCCACATGGCGGCACCGGGTCGACGGGGACGTTTAAGGTCGGATGCATGCAACCCTGGTCATCGGTTTCCGTCCCCGAGGTGGAAGGCACCCCACGTCCACTTCAGCTGTTCGACACCTCCGCCGGTGAGGTCAGGCCCACCGAACCCGGGCCCGAAGCGCGGATGTACGTCTGCGGCATCACCCCGTACGACGCCACGCACCTCGGCCACGCCGCGACCTACCTGGCGTTCGACCTGATCCACCGGGTGTGGCTGGACAACGGTCACCAGGTCCACTACGTGCAGAACGTCACCGACATCGACGACCCGCTGCTGGAGCGGGCCGAGCGGGACAACGAGGACTGGGTCGTCCTGGCGATGCGCGAGACCGCGCTGTTCCGGGAGGACATGGAGGCACTGCGGGTGCTGCCTCCCGCGGACTTCATCGGCGCCGTGGAGTCCATCCCGGAGATCGTCGAGGCCGTGGGGAAGCTGCTGGCCTCCGGTGCCGCCTACCGGGCCGATGACGGCGAGTACCCGGACATCTACTTCCGGCACCAGGCCACCGGCAGGTTCGGCTCCGAGTCGAACTACGACGAGGCCACCATGAACACCTTCTTCGCCGAGCGCGGCGGAGACCCGGACCGGCCGGGCAAGGAACACCCGCTGGACGCGCTGCTGTGGCGGATGGCCCGGCCGGGCGAGCCGTCCTGGGACTCCGAGCTGGGCGCGGGTCGTCCCGGGTGGCACCTGGAGTGCTCGGTGATCGCGCTGAACCGCCTCGGGCTCGGGTTCGACGTGCAGGGCGGTGGCTCGGACCTGATCTTCCCGCACCACGAGTTCAGCGCCGCGCACGCCGAGGCGCTCTCCGGCGACTTCCCGTTCGCCAAACACTACGTGCACTCCGGCATGATCGGGCTGGACGGCGAGAAGATGTCCAAGTCGCGCGGGAACCTGGTGTTCGTCTCGCGGCTGCGCGGGGACCGGGTGGATCCGATGGCGATCCGGCTGGCGCTGCTGGACGGCCACTACCGCCAGGACCGCTCCTGGACCGCGGATGCGCTCACGGCCGGCGCCGCGCGGTTGGCCCGCTGGCGGGACGCTGTCGCGCTGACCTCGGGTCCGGCGGCGGCCGAGGCGATCGCGGGGTTGCGCGCCGCGCTGTCCGACGACCTGGACACCTCGGGCGCGCTCCGCGCGGTCGACGCCTGGGTGGAGTCGGCGCTGGTGACCGGCGGTGATGATCAGGGCGCACCGGCCCTGATCCGCACGGCGGTGGACGCCCTGCTCGGAGTTGAGCTCTAACCTCCTGCGACATCAGCGAAGGGTGATCGGGAAGTCCGTCGAGGGCTCCCGGTCACCCTTCTTCGCGTTCCGGCGCCGCTCTGGCAAAAAACGGAAATTGAACAGCGCGGGAGCGCTGATCTGCGCTTGAGCAGCACGAGGTTCCGGCGTCCGTGGACAGGGTCTGAACGGGTTTGATTTGATCGTCGCGTCATCACGGGGAGCGACGACGTTCGTCCCAAATGTCGCCGTGGGCCCAAGTTTCCGAAGGTGGGGGCACTCGAGAGGTGGCCGGGGACGCATGCGGAGAGTCCTGATCGTCGGAGCCGGGCAGGCGGGGCTGCAGCTGGCGCTCACGCTGCAGGCCGAGCGCTACGACGTCACGTTGATCTCGGCTCGGACGCCGGAGCAGATCCGGAGCGGACGCGTCATGTCGACGCAGTCGATGTACTACCGGACGCTGGAGATCGAGAGGCGGCACGGACTGGGCCTGTGGGACGACACCGCGCCCCGGCTCACCGGTCTGCGCGTGTCGGTCGTGAACCCGGGAGGGGATCGGGTCATCGATTGGATGGCGCCCCTGAAGGACTACGCGCTGTCGATCGACCAGCGCGTGAAGATGCCCGCCTGGCTCGAACTGTTCGCCGAGCGCGGTGGCACGATCGACCACCGTCGGCTCTCGGTGGCCGACCTGGACGAGATGGCGCCCGACTTCGACCTCGTCGTGGTCGCGGCCGGCCAGGGCGAGCTCGGTTCGCTGTTCGAGCGCGACGCGCGGCGCTCGCCCTACACCGCACCGCAGCGCGAGCTCTCGGTCGCCTACGTGCGCGGCGCGCACAACTCCAGCGACCCGGACGACTCCTCCGCCGCCCGCTTCAACGCGCTCGCCGGCATCGGCGAGGTCATCAGCTACCCCGGGCACACGCTCGACGGCGCCTGCGAAATCCTGCTGCTGGAAGGCGTTCCCGGTGGTCCGCTGGACGCCTTCGGCGACCGGCCCGAGCCGCAGCGGCAGTGGGAGCGGATGCTCGGCCTGCTGCGCGAGCACTGCCCGTGGGAGCACGAGCGGTTCGCCGACGCCGAACTCACCGACGAGGGCGGCACCCTGGCCGGCGCGGTGACGCCGACCGTCAGCAAGCCGATCGGGCAGCTGCCCTCGGGTCGCCTGGTGCTCGGTCTCGGCGACAGCGTGGTGCTCAACGACCCGGTCACCGGGCAGGGCTCCAACGCCGCCTGCCAGAGCGCGCAGATCTACCTGGAGAGCATCCTCGCCCGCGGTGACGGCGCTTTCGACCGGGGCTGGATGCAGCGCACGTTCGACAGCTACTGGGACTTCGCCCAGCACGTCACGTTCTGGGCCAACGCCGCCCTGCAGCCGCCGCCCCCGCACGTGCTCGACATCTTCGGGGCGGCCGCGAAGCTGCCCGCGGTCGGCGAGCGCTTCGCCGACGGCTTCGCCAACCCCGACGACATGGCCTCGTGGTTCCTGGACCCGAACGCCGCCGACGCCTTCATCGCCGAGTGCTCCGCCGCCTGAGATGGAACGGTCGACCGCGATCGGGGTGATCGCGGTCGACCGTCCGTGAATCAGTCGCTCAGCCCGGTCCGGGCCCGAGCGGGCCCTTGCCTCCCGGTCCCCGGCGGCGCAGGTAGCGCTCGAACTCGGCGGCGATCGCGTCGCCGCTGGCCTCGGTCAGCCGGACCTCGGCGTCACCGCGCTCCTCGAGGGCGCGGACGTAGTTGCGCACGTCCTCGTCCTCCTCGGCCATCTCGCTGACCGTTTCCTCCCACTCCTCGGCCTGGTCCGGCAGGTTGCCCAGCGGAACCTCCACGTCCAGCGCCTCCTCGACGCGGTGCAGCAGCGCCAGCGTCGCCTTCGGCGAGGGCGGCTGCGAGACGTAGTGGGGCACCGCCGCCCAGAACGAGATCGCCGGGATGCCCGCTTGCACGCACGCGTCCTGGAAGATCCCCACGATCCCGGTCGGACCCTCGTAGCGGGTGCGCTCCAGGCCGAACGTCGCCGCCGAGTCCTCGTCGTAGGCCGTGCCGCTGACCGGGACCGGTCGCGTGTGCGGCGCGTCGGCGAGCAGCGCCCCCAAGGTCACCACCGTGCGCGCCCCGAGCTTCTCGATCTTCTCGACCAGCTCTGCGGAGAAGGCCCGCCACCGCATGTTCGGCTCGATGCCGTGCACCAGGATCACGTCGTGCTCGGCACCCGGCGGGCGGCACACCGTCAGCCGGGTCGTCGGCCAGGTGACCTGCCGGGTGACGCCGTCGACGAGCTTGACCGTCGGCCGCGTGACCTGGAAGTCGTAGTACGGGTCCGGGTCGAGCTCGCTGAGCGACTCGGCGTCCCAGATGAGCTGCAGGTGCTCGATCGCGGAGCTGGCTGCGTCCCCGGCGTCGTTCCATCCTTCGAACGCGCAGACCACGATCGGGTCCGTCAACCGCGGCAGGTCGGCGTTCGGTTCGGGCGTCTGTTCGCGATCGGTCACTGCGCAAGCCTACGACCTACGCCCTCCCCGAGCGCTACCTCCTCGCCTATTTCATGATCACGTGCCCGGCCTGTGCGGAGGTGCCGGTTTGACGGTTCCTCCTGCTGGTCCGAGGCTTGTCTGACCAGTCTGTGTGGAGCAGGTGCCCGTGGAGCGGAGTCCGTCAGCGCCTAGTGGGGGAACCGGTGTGTCCCCGCGTTCGCGTCTGCGGCTGTCCATCGGCCGCCACCCCGGTGACCTGGGCAAACTCAGCCTGGTCGCAGGTCTGCTCGTGCTGAGCGCGCTGCTGGTGCTGATCCCGGCGAACCCGGTGGAGATCGCTGTTCACCAACAGCTGATCGCCCTCCCGCGCGTCGCCGACCCCTTTTGGGTGGTGTTGACCTGGATCGGCTCCTGGGCGGGCATCGTCGGCGTGGTCGTGGCGACCTCCTACGTGGGCTGGATCCGGGTGGCGCTGCTGTGCGGCGGCTCCGGTGCGCTGACCTGGCTGATCGCGATGCTCATGCACCAGCTGCTGGAGGGGCCCGGCGGTCGCCCCTTCCCGTCCGAGCAGGTCGCGGTGGTGACCGTGCTGGCCGTGGTCGCCACCCCGTACTTCGGCCGGTTCGCGCGCTACCTGGGCTGGGGCCTGGTCGTGCTGACCGGGGTCGCGGTCGTGCACCTGGACCTGCAACTGCCGCTGGGCGCGGTCGGCGGGGCGCTGCTCGGCTGGGGCGTCGGGCTGCTGTGCCACCTGGTGTGGGGCGCTCCGGGGCGGAAGGTCTCGGAGCTGGTCATCTTCGACGAGCTCGAACAGGCGGGGCTGGCGCCGGTGTCGATCAGCGCGCTCCGGCACCGGCTGCTGCAACCGCGCGAGTTCGCGGTGGACACCGTGGACGGGCCGCCGCTGCGGGTCAAGGTGGTGCGCAGGCTCAGCCGCCGAGCCGGCGCCTGGTACAAGCTCAAGCGCCTGCTGATGCTGCTCGACGTGCAGGACGAACCGAGCCTGTCCACCCCGCACCACGAGGTCGAGCACGAGGCGTACGCGGCGTTGCTCGCCGCCCGCGCCGGAGTGCGCACTCCCGAGGTCGTCCTGGCCGGTGACGTCCCCTACGCACCTGCGCTGCTGGTGATGCGGGAGGTTCCCGGGCGGCGGCTGACGGAGCTGTCGCCGGAGGAGATCGACGACGAGCTGCTGGCGGGCGTGTGGGAGCAGGTCGCGCTGCTGGCCGAGGCCCGCATCGCGCACCACGACCTGCGGGCCAAGAACATCCTGGTGGACGAGCGCGGACGGCCGTGGCTGCTGTCGTTCACCTTCAGCCATCCCGGCGCCGACGACGCCCGCTGCGCTCAGGACCTGGCCGAAGCGCTGGTGTCGGTGGCCGCCACCGTCGGCACCGAAAGGGCTGTGACCAGCGCGATCGCCGCACTACCCGTCGAATCGCTGGCCACGGCGCTGGGCAGCGTGGTGCCGCTGGCGCTGCCGCGCCGGATCCGCGCGCAGGCCCAGCGCGGCCGGTACTTCCTCGCCGAGCTGCGCGAGACCCTCGCCGACCGGCTCGGCCTGCCCATCCCCGGTTTCCGCTCACCCGTGCGACCGACCACCGTGCTGAGCCTGCTGCTGGTCGGTGCGGCCGTCTACCTGCTGATCCCCGAGCTGTCGAACACCCGGGACGTGATCGGGGCGCTGCGCCACGCGAACTGGGGCTGGCTGGCGGTGGCGGTCGTGACCGGCTTCGCCGCCGTGGTGCTCTCGTCGATCTCGGTGCAGGGCTCCAGCCGGATCCCGCTGCCGTTCTGGCTGACCCTGCAGGTCCAGATCGCCGCCGCGTTCACCGGGCGCACCACCCCGGGCGGTGCCGGGTTCTTCGGGATCAACGTCGTCTACCTGGAACGACTCGGGCTGCGCAGGCCGCTGGCCGTGGGGGTGACGCTGCTCAACCAGGCCGGGACCGGGGCGGTGGCGTTCGTGGTGTCGGTGATCGGGGTGTTCGCGGTCGGGCTGTCGGGCACCTTCACGAACCTGTCGCTGCCCGGCTGGCAGCTGATGGTCGGCGTCGCGGCCGCGGTGCTGGTGGCGGTGCTGGTGCTGCTGTCGCCGCCGGGGCGGCGCCGGATCATGCCGTCGGTGCGGGAGGTGAGCCGGGAGCTGCTGGAGACGCTGCGGCACCCGGTGCGCGCGCTGCAGCTGTTCGGCGGGGCGCTCGGCTACCTGGTGGTGTCCGGGCTCGGGCTGGCGACGTCGTTGGCCGCGCTGCACCCGAACTTCTCCTGGACAGCGGTGACCATCGTGTTCGTCGTCGGCAACACCCTGGGCCACCTGGTGCCCTCGCCCGGTGGGATCGGCGCGGTCGAGGCCGTCCTGTTCGCCGGCCTGGGCGCCATGGGCGTCCCGCCCACCGCGGCCGTCGCCGCCGTGCTGCTGTCGCGGCTGCTCACCTACTGGATCCCGGTGCTGCCCGGCATCCTCATGTTCCGCTACCTGCAACACCGCAACGTCATCTGAGGAGTCTTCGGACACTTTGGGTAGGAATCGGTACAGATGGTCGTGTGTACTGAAGGTGGTCCTTCCACCTCATTGAACGGAGTGTTCGCGTGGCTCAGCCCGCCGCCGTGCTGTTCGACATGGACGGCACGCTCGTCGATTCCGAGAAGCTCTGGACCATCGCGCTCGACGACTACGCGGCGCATCGAGGCGGACGACTCTCGCAGCGGACCCGCGAGGACATGGTCGGCTCCAACATGACCCGCAGCATGCGCCTGCTGCTCGTCGACCTGGGCCTGCCCGACGGGAACTCCGAGATCGCGGGTGCCGCCAGCTGGGTCGCGCGCCGCATGACCGAGCTGTTCGGCGAGGGCCTGCCGTGGCGGCCGGGAGCCGAGGAGGCGCTGCTCCGCGCCAAGGAGCTGGGGCTGCGCACGGCGCTGGTGACCTCCACGATCCGCCCGCTCACCGACCTGGCGCTGGACACCCTGGGTCACGACTCCTTCGACGTCACCGTCTGCGGCGACGAGGTCGACGGCAAGAACAAGCCCGATCCCGAGCCCTACCTCAAGGCCGCTCGCCTGCTCGGCGTCGACCCCGCGGACTGCGTCGCGGTCGAGGACTCGCCCACCGGCGTGGCCTCCGCCGAAGCCGCGGGCTGCGCGGTGCTGGCGATCCCGTGCGAGGTGCCGCTGTCGCCTGGCCCCCGCCGCACGCTGCGCGACTCGCTGGCCGAGGTCGACGTCGCGGCGCTGGGCGAGCTGCTCGCACCGGCCGCGTGAGCGAGCCGGTCCCGATCGTGCTGGCCGGTCACGGGCCGGTCGGCCGGGCCTACGCCGACCTCGTCGCCGAACGCGGTCGGCAGCACGGCCTGGACCTGCGGGTGGTGGCCGTGCGCGGCCGGGAACGCCAACGCGAAGCGGGGGAGTGGGGTCCGCTCACCGATCTGCCCGAGCTGCTGGAGCGCACCGGTGCGCGGGTGTTCGCCCAGGCGGTTCCTTCCGACGGCGACGGCCGTGCGGCACGGGAGGCGCTGCAGGCGCTCAACGCGGGTGCCCACGTGGTCACCGCGACCAAGTCGCACCTGCTCACGCACTGGAAGGAGCTCACCGAGGCGGCGGACGCCGCCGGCCGGTCGGTGCGCGTCTCGGGCGCCACGGGCGCCGCGATGCCCGCCGGTGACCTGGCCCGATCGGTGCTGCGGGGCTTCGACGTGCGCGCGGTCTCCGGCTGCGTGAACGGCACCGCCACCTTCGTCCTCGACCGGCTCGCCGACGGCGCGGACCTGGACGGCGCCGTCGCCGAAGCGCAGCGCGCGGGCATCGCCGAGGCCGACCCGAGCAACGACCTCTCCGGAGGCGATGCGGCGACCAAGCTCCGGCTGCTCAGCGCGCTGCTGTGGGGCTGGGACCCGGCGGAGACCCGGGTCTCCGCCGAGCCGATCGCACCTCCGCTGCCAGCCGTTCCCGCAGGTCATCGGCTGCGGCAGGTCGCCGATGCGGTGCGCGACGAGCCCGGCGTGGTCCGGGTGGCGTTGTCGGCCGAGCCGGAGGCCTCCGCGCTCGGCGCGCTGCGCGGACCGGAGAAGGCGGTGCGCTACGACTGCGGTGACGCCGGCCAGATCGCGGTCTCCGGAGGCCGCTCCGGCCCGCACGGGGCCGCGCTTGCGATGATCAAGGACACGCTCGGCGCGGTCCTGGAAGCCACCACCGGCTTCCGCTGATCGGCCGTGATCGAGCCCGCAAACGGACGGGTCCGGTGTGAACCCGCCCAGGACGGATGCAAGGATCGAGGACTGTGAAGACCTTCGACGAGTTGTTCGCCGAGCTGCAGGAACGTGCCCGGACCCGCCCCGAGGGCTCCTCGACGGTGGCCGCGCTCGAATCCGGTGTGCACGCCCAGGGCAAGAAGGTCCTGGAGGAGGCCGGCGAAGTCTGGCTGGCCGCTGAGCACGAGTCCGACGAGGAACTCGCCGAGGAGATCTCGCAGCTGCTCTACCGGCTGCAGGTCATCATGCTGGGTCGCGGACTGTCCCTAGAGGACGTCTACCGCTACCTGTAGATCAACACCGAACACGAGGAGAACAGGTTCAATGCTGCGCGTTGCAGTGCCCAACAAGGGCACGCTTGCCGGTCCCGCGTCCGAGATGCTCGCGGAAGCCGGGTACCGGCAGCGCCATGAGCAGCGGGACCTGACCGTGATCGACAACGCCAACGAGGTCGAGTTCTTCTTCCTCCGGCCGAAGGACATCGCCATCTACGTCGGCTCCGGCGAGCTCGACCTCGGCCTGACCGGCCGCGATCTGGCGCTGGACTCCGGGGCTCCGGTCGACGAGCGGCTGGCGCTGGGCTTCGGCGGATCGACCTTCCGCTACGCGGCGCCCGCCAGTGCCGGTGAGTGGAACGTGGCCGACCTGCAGGGCAAGCGGATCGCCACCTCCTACCCGCGGCTGGTCTCCGACGACCTGGCCCGGTACGGGGTGACGGCCGAGGTGATCCGGCTGGACGGCGCGGTGGAGATCTCCATCCAGCTCGGCGTCGCCGACGCGATCGCCGACGTCGTCGGCTCGGGCCGCACCCTGCGCCAGCACGGTCTGGTGGCCTTCGGCGACCCGATCTGCAAGTCCGAGGCCGTGGTCCTCGAGCGCCGCGACTCCGACCAGGAGCAGGCGAAGAACCAGCTGATCGCGCGGCTGCAGGGCGTGGTGTTCGCGCAGCAGTACGTGATGCTGGACTACAACTGCCCGAAGGACCTGCTCGACGACGCCACGAAGATGACCCCGGGTCTGGAGTCGCCGACCATGGCACCGCTGGCCGATGAGCGGTGGGTCGCGGTCCGCGCCATGGTCTCCCGCAAGGAGGCCCCGGCGATCATGGACCGCCTCGCGGCCGTGGGGGCGAAGGCGATCCTGTCCTCGGACATCCGGGCCTGCCGACTCTGACGGGCGGTTCTGGTCCGAACCGACGGTGATCGTTCGGACCAGAACCGCCTCGTGGTGCTCCATTCGGGCGAACCGCTCTCCCGATCGTGTTCACCTCGCCCTCGCCGAGAGAGGCTGGGCGAGGTGAGGGCGAGTTGGTCCGGCGCCTCCGCGGTTGTCACACCTGAGGCGTAGTTTCGAACGTGACGATCTTGGACGACGCCGATGGGGGTTGGCACGCACATGGCAGTAGTGGTCCCGGGGAAGACGCCTCCGCAGTGGCAGCTCTACGCAGGCATGCCCTGCTGGATCGAGCTGATCACCACCAACCTGGACAAGGCGCGGGAGTTCTACGCGAACCTGTTCGACTGGGAGTACGAGACCCACTCCGACCCGGCTTCCGGGGAGCACATCATCGCCCTGCGCGACGGGTTCCCGGTGGCCAGCCTGCGCGCGGCCTCCGGTGACCAGTCGATGTGGCGGATCTACCTCGCGGCAGCGGACTGCGCCGAGAAGGTCGCCGAGGCCGAGGAGCACGGCGCGGTGCAGACCGTTCCGCTGAACTCGGTGCCCAAGGTGGGCCGCAAGGCCGTGCTGGTCGGCCCCTCCGACGCGGAGTTCGGCCTGCTGGAGCCGGAGGAGTCCTGGCAGTTCGACGTCGGCCTGCCGGGCACCCTGATGTGGGCCGAGCTGGTCACCATCAAGGCGCAGACCGCCGACAACTTCTTCCAGGAGCTCTTCGGCTACACCGCGGAGCAGTTCGGAACCGAGCACCGCTCGGACTACTCGGTCTGGTACCTGGGCGAGGAGTCGGTGCTGGCGCGGGTCAGCATGATCCGCGACTTCATCACCGAGTCCACGCAGCCGCACTGGCTGCTGTACCTGGGCGTGGACGACGAGATCGGCACGGACGAGCTGGTCCGCACCGCCATCGCCAACGGCGGTCGCGTCCGGGTCGATCCGTACGACTCCAGCATCGGCCGCATGGCGGTCCTGCGGGACCCCACCGGCGCTCGCTTCGCGGTGATCGACCCGAGCCAGGCCGGTGACTTCGGCACCGCGGCGAACTACGACCCGTATGAGGACTGATCACTCCGTGATCTTCCTGCTTGGCGGTGCCAGAAGCGGAACCTCAGACGCCTTCTCGCTCCGGGATCCGAGACTTGTGTATGAACCAATACACGGCGCTACGGCTGTCCTCCCGAGAAGACGTCTGAGAACCCGCGGAGGTGCGAGTTGCTCAGGTGAGGTGAGGAGAAAGCGCCTGCGGCGCTTGCCTGACGGTGGGTCGCAGGCGTTTCTCCGTTGCCCTCAGTCGGTGCGGTCCAGGATGGACTCTTCGTTCGTCGCGGGGTCTTCCGGCCAGCCCGGGTAGGGCGGCGGGGTTCCGCCGAAGGCCGGGCAGAGGGCTTTGTGATCGCAGTAGTCGCAGAGCTTGCTCGGATTCGGCCGGAAGTCCCCGGTCTTGCCCGCGCGCAGGATCGCCTGCCAGATCGCTTCGAGAGTCCGCTCGAAGCGGCGCAATTCGTCCTCGTCGGGGGCGTAGGCGAGCTTCTGCTTGTTCGCCAGGTACATCAGCAGCAGCTGGCGGGGGATCTCGCCGCGCAACCGCCACAGCACCAAGGCGTAGAACTTCATCTGGAACATCGCCTTGGCTTCGCCGATCTCGCGCGGCGCGTTGCCGGTCTTGTAGTCCACCAAGCGGATTTCACCGGTCGGTGCGACGTCCACCCGGTCGATGAAGCCGCGCAGCAGCACGCCGGAGGGGAGCTCGGTCTCCACCCGCAGCTCGCACGCCTCCGGCTGCAAGCGCTGCGGGTCCTCCATCTCGAAGTAGGCGTCGAGCAGCCCGCTCGCCGACTTCAGCCACTTGGCCAGCTCCGGATCGTCCGGGCCCTCGAAGAGCTCGGCCAGCTCCGGCTGCTCGGCGAGGATCTCCTCCCACGCCGGCGCCAGCAGGTCTCCGGCCTTCTGCCTGTCGCGCTGCTCGGTGGGCAGGCCGTAGAGGCGTTCCAGCACCGAGTGCACCACCGTGCCGCGCACCTGCGCGCGAGTGGCCTTCTCCGGCAGCCGGTCCACCGCGCGGAAGCGGTAGAGCAGCGGGCACTGCTTGAAATCCCCGGCCCGCGACGGCGAAAGCGCCGGACGCCGGCGGGTCGCCTGCTCGGGTTCCTGCTGCGCGGTCTCAGCCATGAGCACTGACCCTAACGAAACCCCCTGACAGGAGATCGGCACGGGAGGGGCGTGGTCGCGAAATCCGCGAGAACTCCGCTCTCGCACCCGGGCGTAACAGCTCTCTTACCTCCGACCTACTACCCTTCGCACATGCCGCCGCCCGCTTCCTCGCCCGTCCGGCCCAGGCTCAACGACGGGGGGCTTCTGTTGTGCCGGGTGGCCGGAGTTCCGGTGCTGCTGTCCACCTCGTGGTGGCTCGGCGCCGCGCTCATCGTGCTGCTCTACACGCCGATGGTCGGCCGCATCCTGCCCGGCGCCGGGGTGTGGGAGAGCGCGGTGCTGGCGGCGGTGTTCACGGTGCTGCTGGCGGCCTCGGTGCTGCTGCACGAACTCGGCCACTGCATCGTCGCGCTGCGGATGGGCCTGCCGGTGCGCCGGGTGCGGCTGTTCCTGCTCGGCGGGCTCTCCGAGATCTCCCGCACGCCGCCCAAGCCCGCGCAGGAAGGGCTGATCGCCGCCGCAGGGCCGGCGGTGTCGCTGGTGCTGGCGGGCGCGACCGGCATCGCCTGGTACGCCATGACGCCGGGCGGCGCGGTCTGGCTGCTGGTCGCCCAGACCTGCGTGGCCAACCTGGCCGTCGGCGTGTTCAACCTGCTGCCGGGCCTGCCGCTGGACGGCGGGCGGATGCTGCGCGCGCTGCTGTGGCGGATCACCGGTCGTCGCGTCGCGGGCACCACCGCCGGTGTCGTGGGTGCCGGAGCCGTCGCCGTCGCACTGCTGGTCTACGCCTTGATCGGGTTGTTCAGCGGAGCCGATGACCAGTGGTTGCGGCTCGGCGTGTGCGTGCTGATGGCCTGGTTCGTCGTGGCCGGGGCCAGCGCCGAGCACCAGGCCGAGCAGCGCCGCCGGTGGCCGAGCGGCCTGGAGCTGTCGGACCTGGTGCGCCCGGTGCTGCAACTGCCCGCCGAGAGCCCGGTCGCCGACGCGCTGATGGCCGCAGCCGGACGTGGCGTCGTGCTGGTCCGCGCCGACGGCATCGCGGTCGGCCTGCTCGACCAGACCGCCGCCGAGCGGCTGGCCACGCACGCGCCACACGAACCCGCCGAGCGCGCTGCGGAACCGGTCGAGGCGGACACGATCCTGCTGGACAGCGAGTCCCCGGACGCCGTGCTGGAGCGGGTCCAGGCGGTGCTCGCCTGGCAGTTCCTGGTCATCGACGAGGAGGGCAGGCCCAGCGGAGTCCTCCGCCGCGAGGACCTGCGCTCGGCACTGCGCTCCCGCCGGGGGTAGAGGCCTGCCCATCTGCGACGATGGTTCGCCGTGCATCGAGCACGTCAGGCGAGCGTGGAGAAGGTAGGCAGCAGTTGAGCAGCACCGTCAGCGGTGAGTTCCAGCCCGGCGACCGGGTCCAGTTGACCGACCCCAAGGGGCGCAAGTACACGGTCGTGCTGGAAAAGGGAGGGGAGTACCACACCCACCGCGGCGCGCTCGCGCACGACGACCTGATCGGGCAGCCGGAGGGCTCGGTGGTGGTCTCCGCGGGCGGAACCTCGTTCCTGGCGCTGCGCCCGCTGCTGGCCGACTACGTGCTGTCCATGCCGCGCGGCGCCCAGGTCATCTACCCGAAGGACGCCGCCCAGATCCTGATGTGGGGCGACATCCGGCCCGGCGCGAAGGTGCTGGAGGCCGGTGCCGGATCCGGCGCGCTGAGCTGCTCGCTGCTGCGCGCGGTCGGCCCGGAGGGCAGCGTCACCTCCTACGAGGTGCGCGAGGACCACCACGAGCACGCCGAGCGCAACGTCAAGCGCTTCTTCGGCGAGATCCCGGAGAACTGGGACCTGCGGCTCGGCGACCTGCTGGAGTACGACGGCGAGCCCGTCGACCGCATCGTGCTGGACATGCTGGCGCCCTGGGACGTGCTGGAGCTGGTCAAGGAGAAGCTCAACCCCGGCGGCGTGCTGATCGTCTACGTGGCCACCACGACCCAGCTCTCCCGCGTCACCGAGGCGATCCGCGAGCAGCAGAACTGGACCGAGCCGCAGGCGTGGGAGACGCTGCTGCGCCCGTGGCACGTGGTGGGCATGGCCGTCCGCCCCGAACACCGCATGGTCGCCCACACGGCGTTCCTGCTCACCAGCCGCCGCCTCGCCGACGGCGTCACCCCACCGCGCGTCCAGCGCCGCCCCAGCAAGGGCTGACACGACAGGAGAACGGGCCCGCACCGAACTTCCGGTACGGGCCCGTTCTCCTGTCCTCGGTCAGCGGACGGTGATCACCATCGAGCGCGCGGTCAGCAGAGCTTCCACTCGCCGTCCTCGACGATCATCTGGTTCGTCTCGTTGATCGGCACGTCCTGATTCATCTGCTGGCCCATGACCTCCACGTGGAGGGACATGGTGCCGTTGAAGTGCGCGGTGGCGGTGTCATCGCCGTTGTCGGTGACCGCGCCCAGGGCGAACTTCACCTCGAGGTCCTCGATCAACTTCTGGATCTCGGCGTCCGGAACGCCCAAGCCCTTGAGCTCCTCGAACTGGGATCCCTTGCCCTCCATCATGTCGACCATGTCCTGCAGCTTCTTGCTCGACTTGTCGCAGGTGAGGCTCTGCACCCCGGAGAAGTCCTTGGCGTTCATCATGTCCACGGCCTGCTGCGCGACCGGGCGAGGATCGCCCGGTCCGCCGGTGAAGGCGAGGACGAGCGCGATGATCACGCCGATGACGACGAGGCCGCCGACGCCGCCCAGGACCCAGGGCAGCGGGGACTTCTTCTTCGGCGGCGGCCCGTAGCCGGGCTGGCCGTACGGGCTCGGGTACGGCTGCTGCTGGTAGCCGGGCTGCGGCTGCTGCGGGTACTGCTGCCCGCCGCTCGGCGGGAACTGCCCGCCGGGCTGCTGCGGGTACTGCTGCCCGCCGCTCGGCGGGAACTGCCCGCCGGGCTGCTGCGGGTACTGGCCACCGGGCTGCTGCCCCCATCCGCCCTGGCCGGGCGGCTGCTGCGGTGGGTACGTCACTGGTGCTCCCCCTGAATCTTTTCTGTTGTTCCCCTCGATGCGCCCCGGCTACTGGCCGAGGTCGCAGACCTTCCACTCGCCGTTCTCGACGACCAGGCCCATCGTCTGATCCACCGGCTGGGACGCCCCGTCGGCCTCGTAGGTTCCGGTGAGATCCGCCGAAGCCTTGTCGCCGTTGCGGGTGACCTCGCCGAGCCGGACGTCGAACTTCCACTGCTTGAGCTGGCCGATGGCGGTGTCGAGCTGGGTCTTGTTGGACTCGCAGAACAGCTCGCCGACGGTGCCGAAGTCGCCCGCGTTGACCTTGGCCACGACCTCTTGGGCCACCGGACGCGGTTCGCCCGGCCCGCTGCCGAGCCAGAAGTAGACGCCGACGCCCGCTCCGGCGAGCACCAGCACGGCCGCGACGATCCCGAGGACCACCGGCAGCTTCGACTTCTGCGGTGCCGGCGGTTCGACGTCGCCGAAGCCCCCGGGCTCCTTCAACCACGAGCCGGGGCCGTACTCGCTGCCCCACTGCGGTGGCATCGGCTGACCGGCCTGCTGCGGCTGCGCGGGCTGCGGCTGACCCGGGTGCATCTGGCCGGGTTGTCCCTGCTCCGGGCCCTGCTGGCCCCAACCGGTGTGCTGGTTGCCGTACCAGTTGGGCTGCTGCTGCGGGGCGCCGGAAGGCTGAGGTGGGAATCCGTTCCCCGTGGGTTGTTGCCCCCACCCGCCCTGTCCAGGCTGCTGCGGCGGATAGGTCATGGACTCCTCCCAGGAGTGCTCTTGCGGCATTCGACGCCGGTTGTGCGCTAGCGGCGGTAAGTAGACCAGAGCCTTTGGACCCGCGGGTGCGGAGTATCCGGATTACAACCTCGGTGACCGCTTCGACGGAGTCCGGAATGTCCGGACACCCGAGGTTGTTCCAAATGATGGGAGAAGTGCGGCGGCTCCCGACGAAAATGCCACCCGGTTGCCGGAGTCGTTGACCCGAATGATCGCAGAGCGCACACGACCGCTGTGGCGCAACGGAAAAACCCGTGGTCGCGGCGATTCCGCAGGGGTGTCGGAAGGTCGTCCGGGAGTATCGAACGGACCATGATCGACAACCCACCGTATCCGCCTCGACCAGCCAGGATGCAACGCGCCGGGGACAAACGTCTTTAGACCGTGTGTATTCGGAGATTTCTGTGGCACGCTGGGCGATCCGGCGGACACCTCACGACGCCGCCGTCGTCGGTGATCGCCGGTACCGTGGTGGTACGAGCACGGGAGGAGGGTGCCGATATGCAGCACGACCGTCCCGGCAGCCGGCCTGAGGAGGGCGACGGCGAGCAGGGTGCGGGCTCCGCGGAGCTCCGCAGCCAGATCCGTCTTCTCGAAGACGAGGTCGCACTGCTTCGCCGCAGGCTCAACGAGTCCCCTCAGCAGGCCCGCTTGCTGGAAAAGCGGCTGGCCGAGGCATCCGAGAGAGTGAGCCAGCTCACCGAACGGAACGCCAAACTCACCGAGACCCTGAAGGAAGCGCGGGGCCAGCTGATGGCACTGCGCGAGGAGGTCGACCGCCTCGCCCAGCCCCCGAGCGGGTACGGCGTGTTCTTGCACGCCTACGAGGACAGCACGGTCGACGTATTCACCTCCGGTCGCAAGATGCGGGTGGCGGTGTCGCCGAACGTCGAGACCGGGGACCTGCGGTTGGGGCAGTCGGTGCGCCTCAACGAGGCCCTGACGGTGGTCGAGGCGGGTGCGTTCGAGCAGACCGGTGAGGTGTGCACCTTCCGGGAGGTCCTGTCCTACGCCGAGGGCGAGAGCCCGCGCGCGCTGGTGATGGGGCACACCGACGAGGAACGCGTCGTGTGGCTGACCGAGCCCCTGGCCGATTCCGGGCTGAAGTCCGGCGATTCGCTGCTGGTCGACAGCAAGGCCGGCTACGCCTACGACGTGGTGCCCAAGGCCGAGGTCGAGGACCTCACCCTCGAGGAGGTGCCGGACGTCGGCTACCGCGACATCGGTGGCCTGGCCGGGCAGATCGAGCAGATCCGCGACGCCGTGGAGCTGCCGTTCCTGCACTCCGAGCTCTACGTGCAGTACCAGCTGCGCCCGCCGAAGGGCGTCCTGCTCTACGGGCCACCGGGCTGCGGGAAGACGCTCATCGCCAAGGCGGTGGCGAACTCCCTGGCCAAGAAGGTGGCCGCGGCGCGAGGCGACGAGGATGGTCAGGCGAAGTCCTACTTCCTGAACATCAAGGGCCCCGAGCTGCTCAACAAGTTCGTCGGCGAGACCGAACGGCACATCCGGATGATCTTCCAGCGCGCTCGGGAGAAGGCCTCCGAGGGCACGCCGGTGATCGTGTTCTTCGACGAGATGGACTCGATCTTCCGGACCCGCGGCAGCGGTGTGTCCTCCGACGTGGAGACCACCATCGTCCCGCAGCTGCTGAGCGAGATCGATGGTGTGGAAGGCCTGGAGAACGTCATCGTCATCGGTGCCTCCAACCGCGAGGACATGATCGACCCGGCGATCCTGCGCCCCGGCCGGCTCGACGTGAAGATCAAGATCGAGCGTCCGGACGCCGAATCGGCCAAGGACATCTTCTCCAAGTACCTCACCACCGAACTGCCGATCCACGAGGAGGACCTCAAGGAGTTCGGCGGCGACAACGCCGCGTGCCTGGACGCGATGATCCAGGCCACGGTGGAGCGGATGTACGCCGAAACCGACGAGAACCGGTTCCTGGAGGTCACCTACGCCAACGGGGACAAGGAAGTCCTGTACTTCAAGGACTTCAACTCCGGCGCGATGATCCAGAACATCGTGGACAGGGCCAAGAAGGCGGCGATCAAGTCGGTGCTGGAGACCAACCAGCCGGGCCTGCGGGTGCAGCACCTGCAGGACGCCATCATCGACGAGTTCGCCGAGAACGAGGACCTGCCCAACACCACCAACCCGGACGACTGGGCCCGCATCTCCGGCAAGAAGGGCGAGCGGATCGTCTACATCCGCACCCTGGTCAGCGGCAAGAACCAGGAATCCGGCCGAGCGATCGACACCGCCACCAACACCGGCCAGTACCTGTAGAACAGGCGCCGCGCTCGCACGCGTGGTCGAACGGTCGTCGAGACGACGGTGATCCGGGGCCGCCATCCCTCCTTCCGGGATGGCGGCCCCGAGCTCGTGCGGGCGACTTCGCGGCGGGATACGTTGCTGGACATGATCCCCGCGCAGAACCCGGTGCAGCGGCTGGGACTCGGGCTGGCCGCGCTGGGCCGGCCCGCCTACATCAACGTCGGCCGCGCCGACGTGCTGCCCCAGCAGCGCACGGCCCAGGCCATGAAGGAGCGCACCCGCTCCGTCCTGGACGCCGCCTACGCCCACGGCATCCGATGGGTCGACACCGCCCGCTCCTACGGCAGCGCCGAGCAGTTCCTGGCCGACTGGCTGGGGGAGCGGGGCCACGAGGACGTCACCGTCTCCAGCAAGTGGGGCTACGCCTACGTCGCCGAGTGGCGCATCGAGACCGAGGTCCACGAGGTCAAGGAGCACTCGCTGGAGCGGTTGCGCGCCCAGTGGGCGGAGACCCGCACGCTGCTGGGCGATCGCATCGACCTCTACCAGGTGCACTCGCTGACCGGTGACAGCCCGCTGTTCGAGGACCTGGAGCTGCAGCACGAGCTGGCGCGCATCCGCGACGCCGGAGTGCGGCTCGGCTTCTCCACCAGCGGCGCCGCGCAGCCCGAGACCATCGAACGGGCCTGGGAGCTGGAGATCGGCGGGACGCAGCTGTTCAGCGCCGTGCAGTCCACCTGGAACACGGCCGAGCCCTCGGTCGGCCGCACTCTCAACGAGGTGCACACCGGCGGGTGGCGGGTGCTGCTCAAGGAGACCATGGCCAACGGCCGGCTGGCGCTGAAACCGCCGGACGAGTTCGCCGCCATCGCCTCGCGCCACTCCGTCGGGCCGGACGCCATCGCCGTCGCCCACGCCCTGGCCCAGCCGTGGGCGGACGTGGTGCTGCTCGGCCCGGCCAGCGTCGAACAGCTGGAGACCAACCTCGCGGCCCTGCGCGTCGAGCTCGGCGACCAGGACCTGGCCACCCTCAAGTCGCTGGCCACGGACGCGGCGACCTACTGGGGCGAGCGCTCCCAGCTGCCGTGGCACTGAGAGCCGCTCAGGAGCGCGCAGCGCGCTCCCGCAGCCATCGCCGGGTTAACTGACGGCCGTCCGGCACGAAGGGCCACAGCGGGTCCTCGAGGCGCTCGCGCAGCTCGGTGACGGGCATCCACCAGCCCTCGGCGACCTCCTCGGGCTGGTGCACCACGGGTCCGTCCCAGCGCGCCTGGAACACGAAACCGTGGTAGCGGACGGTGCTCTGCTCGAAGACCTCGCGGAACAGGAACTCCGGTTCGGTGCGAACGCCGAGCTCCTCGGCCAGCTCCCGGCGGGCGGCGTCGAACGGGTCCTCGCCGGCGACGACCACGCCTCCGGAGGTGCAGTCGTGCAGGCCGGGGTAGACGTCCTTGGTGTCGGTGCGGCGGTGCACGTAGATGCGCTGCTCATCGCCCGAGAGCAGCAGCACGGCCGTCGCCGCGTGCCGCAGTCCCCTCTCGCGCATCTCGCTCCTCGACGCTCGGCCCACGACACGCCCGGCCGCGTCGTACAGCGCGACCTGCTCCTCACCTGTGCCCACACCACGATCGTGCCACCCGGTCGGCGCAGCGCGGGAAGGCACGATTGGCGAACCTGTGGCTTCAAGCACTCTGCTCCGCCGCCGATACCCCGTACTCTGCGAGGTATGCGGCGGATCATGGGAACCGAGGTGGAGTACGGCATCGTCGTACCTGGCGATTCCAGCGCCAATCCGGTGCTGACCTCCACCCACATCGTGCTTGCGTACGCGGCGGCGGCGGAGATCCCGAGAGCCAGACGGGCTCGCTGGGACTACGAGGTCGAGTCGCCGCTGCGCGATGCGCGCGGGTTCGACCTGAGCTCGGCGGCGCAGCAGTCCAACGGTTCGGACGGCGACGACCTCGGCGCGGCCAACGTCATCCTCACCAACGGCGCGCGGCTCTACGTCGACCACGCGCACCCCGAGTACTCCGCGCCCGAGGTCACCAACCCGCGCGACGCGGTCATCTGGGACAAGGCCGGCGAACGCGTGATGGAGGAGGCCGCGTTGCGCGCGGCCAGCGTCCCCGGCACCGCGCCCATACAGCTCTACAAGAACAACGTCGACGGCAAGGGCGCCAGCTACGGCACCCACGAGAACTACCTGATGGCCCGCAACACCCCGTTCACCTCGGTGATCGGCGGCCTGACGCCGTTCTTCGCCTCCCGGCAGGTGATGTGCGGGTCCGGCCGGGTCGGCATCGGCCAGTCGGGTGAGAAGGCCGGTTTCCAGCTCTCCCAGCGCTCCGACTACATCGAGGTCGAGGTCGGGCTGGAGACCACCCTCAAGCGCGGCATCATCAACACCCGCGACGAACCGCACGCCGACGCCGACAAGTACCGGCGGCTGCACGTCATCATCGGCGACGCCAACCTCGCCGAGACCTCGACCTACCTCAAGCTCGGCACCGCTGCGCTGGTGCTGGACATGATCGAGGGCGGGGTGCGGTTCGACGACCTCAAGCTGGCCGACCCGGTGCAGGCGGTGCACCTGATCAGCCACGACCCCACCCTCAAGCAGTCCGTGGAGCTCGCCGACGGTCGCCGGTTCACCGGTGTGGACCTCCAGCGCGCCTACCACGAGCGGGCCTCGGAGTTCCTCGACGCCCACGGCGCCGAGCGGGCCTCGCGCGACGTGCTCAACACCTGGGGCGAGGTGCTCGACATGCTCGGCAACGACCCCATGTCCTGCGCCGACAGGCTCGACTGGCCGGCCAAGCTGCGGCTGATGGAGAGCTACCGCAGCCGCGACGGCCTGGGCTGGGCCTCGCCCCGGCTGCACATGATCGACCTGCAGTACTCCGACGTGCGGCTGGACAAGGGCCTCTACAACCGGCTGGTCACCCGGGGTTCGATGAAACGCCTGATCAGCGAGGAAGAGGTGCAGGAAGCCGTCGCCGCTCCGCCGGAGGACACCCGCGCCTACTTCCGCGGCCGCTGCCTGGAGCGCTACCCGTCGGAGGTCGCCGCCGCGTCCTGGGACTCGGTCATCTTCGACCTCGGCCGGGAATCCCTGGTGCGCATCCCGACGTTGGAACCGCTGCGCGGCACCAAGGCCCACGTCGGCGCCCTGCTGGAAGCCAGCAACAGCGCCGAGGAACTGGTCGACTCGCTGACGAAGGGGTGACCCGCTACGACCTCGTTCCGCGCACGTCAGGTAGTCGGAAAGATCGTCAAAGACGCCCGGCTGGGCGTGGGCGAACGAGTGGTCGGATAGGTAGTGTTCAAGGCAGGACGCCCCCGATTCCGGGGGAGTTCGGGACTTCAACCCACCGGGAGGCGAGATGTCTCAGGAGAAGGCTCAGCGGCAGGGCGGCGGCGACGGCGAAGAAGAGAACGAACCGGAGGCCGCCGGTCAGGAACGTCGCGAAAAGCTCGGCGAGGACGTCGACGCCATCCTGGACGAGATCGACGACGTCCTGGAGGAGAACGCCGAGGACTTCGTGCGCGCCTACGTGCAGAAGGGCGGCCAGTAGGCCCCCGGCCGCCGGTGCGCCCTGGCGGTGATCCTGCGAGAACCGGCCACCGGGTCGGAGAAACACCGGCCCGGTGCCGCTCGCTGCGCACTCGATCATGACTAAAGTGCACCTTGTCGCAGGACTCCTGTGAGAACGGAGACGATGTCGCTGATGGACCAGAGCTCGGCCCAGTTCCCCGGGCAGGCGCTTCCCGCCGCCTACTTGACCCCCGGATCCTCGTCGTTCACCGACTTCCTCCAAGCCGCCGCACCGGAACTGCTGCCGGGCGGGCGCAAGACGCCCGAGGGCGCGGTGCAGGCGCCGCACGGCACCACGATCGTCGCGGTGACCTTCCGCGGCGGGGTGCTGCTGGCCGGTGACCGCCGGGCGACGATGGGCAACGTCATCGCGCAGCGGGACATGGAGAAGCTCTTCGTCACCGACGCCTACTCGGCGGTGGGCATCGCCGGAACGGCCGGTGTCGCGCAGGAACTCGTGAAGCTCTACGCGGTCGAGCTGGAGCACTACGAGAAGCTCGAAGGCATCTCGCTGTCGCTGGACGGCAAGTCCAACAAGCTGGCCACGATGCTGCGCGGCAACCTGTCCGCGGCGATGCAGGGCCTGGCGGTCGTGCCGCTGTTCGCCGGCTATGACACCGACGCCGAAGACCCCGACCGCGCAGGCCGGATCGTGTCCTACGACGTCGTCGGCGGTCGTTACAACGAGGCCGGCGGCTACCACGCGGTCGGTTCCGGCTCGCAGTTCGCCAAGTCGGCGCTGAAGAAGCGCTTCGACCCGGACGCCGACCTGGACACCGCCGCGCGCGCCGCGGTGGAAGCGCTCTACGACGCGGCGGACGACGACAGCGCCACCGGTGGTCCGGACGTGTCCCGGCGGATCTACCCGTCGGTCATCACCATCACCGCGGCCGAGGGCGCGGTGCGGCTGACCGAGGAGCGGACCTCCGAGATCGCCACCGCCGTGGTCAACGGACGTCTGGAGAACCCGGGCGGCTGACCAGCGCCGTCCCCACGATCCCGCCTGCCACAGCGAGCAGATTCAGGAGTGCAGAAGCCGTGACGATGCCGTTCTACACCTCCCCCGAGCAGTTGATGCGGGAGCGTTCCGAGCTGGCCCGCAAGGGCATCGCCCGGGGCCGCAGCGTGGTGGTGCTCAAGTACGCCGGTGGGGTGCTGTTCGTCGCCGAGAACCCGTCTCCGACCTTGCACAAGGTCTCCGAGATCTACGACCGCATCGGTTTCGCCGCGGTGGGCCGCTACAGCGAGTTCGAGGCGCTGCGGGTCGCCGGCGTGCGCATCGCCGACGTGCGCGGTTACTCCTACGACCGGCGCGACGTGACCGGGCGATCGCTGGCCAACACCTACGCCCAGCACCTGGGCGCGATCTTCACCGAGCAGATCAAGCCGTTCGAGGTCGAGATCTGCGTGGCGGAGGTCGGCGCGACCGCCGAGTCCGACCAGCTGTACCGGCTCACCTACGACGGGTCCATCGTGGACGAGCCGCAGTACGTGGTGATGGGCGGTCAGGCGGACACGATCACCAGCTCGCTGAAGGATTCCTTCAGCGATGGAATGGAATTGGGCGACGCCATCCGGGTCGCCGTCAAGGGACTTTCGTCCAGTGGGGACGCCGCGCGGGAACTGGGCACCAAGGCCCTGGAGGTCGCGGTCCTCGACCGCGCCCGTCCCAACCGGACGTTCCGCCGCATCCAGGGCGCCGCGCTCACGGCCCTGCTGCCGGCGGCGACCGAGGACTCCGCCAAGTCCGAGGACGGCGAGGAAACCCCGCCGGGCAAGTGACCGCCCGAGAGCTCAATCGCTCCCGCACCCGCCTCGGGTGCGGGAGCGATGTCGTTCGCGGTGGGACAACTGGCCCACATCCCGGGAAAATCGTACGGACGTACGGCGATTCGGGCTGCTCCGTGCGGGTGCGTGCGCAACGGGGTGGGTGACCGCCTGCTACCAAAATCAGCCGAACTCATTTCGACACTTGCCCGAACGGCGGACCGCCGCGGGGGCGGTTTTGCGCCTAGTGTGGAGTCATGCAGAGGCGGATCTTCGGCATCGAAACCGAGTTCGGGGTCACCTGCACGTTCCACGGGCAGCGCAGACTGTCCCCGGACGAGGTGGCCAGGTACCTGTTCCGGCGGGTCGTGTCGTGGGGAAGGTCGTCGAACGTCTTCCTGCGCAACGGTGCCCGCCTCTACCTCGACGTGGGTTCCCACCCCGAGTACGCCACCGCCGAGTGCGACGACCTCACCCAGCTGGTCACGCACGACAAGGCCGGTGAGCGCATCCTCGAAGACCTGCTCATCGATGCCGAACGCCGGCTCTCCGACGAGGGCATCGGCGGGGACATCTTCCTGTTCAAGAACAACACCGACTCAGCGGGCAACTCCTACGGCTGCCACGAGAACTACCTGGTCGGACGTTCCGGCGAGTTCTCCCGCATCGCCGACGTGCTGCTGCCGTTCCTGGTGACGCGCCAGCTCATCTGCGGTGCCGGGAAGGTCCTGCAGACCCCGCGCGGCGCCGTGTACTGCCTCTCCCAGCGAGCCGAGCACATCTGGGAGGGCGTCTCCAGCGCCACCACGCGGTCCCGTCCGATCATCAACACCCGCGACGAACCGCACGCCGACGCCGAGCGCTACCGGCGGCTGCACGTCATCGTCGGCGACTCCAACATGTCCGAGGTGACCACCCTGCTCAAGGTCGGGGCGGCCAACCTGGTGCTGGAGATGGTCGAGCAGGGGGTGCAGTTCCGGGACTTCAGCCTGGACAACCCGATCCGGGCGATCCGCGAGATCAGCCACGACCTCACCGGACGCCGCACGGTGCGGCTGGCGGGCGGCCGGGAGGCCTCGGCGCTGGACATCCAGCGCGAGTACCACAGCCGGGCCGTCGACCACGTCGCGCGGCGAGGCTCGGACCCGATGTCCGAGCGCATCCTGGAGCTGTGGGGCCGCACGCTCGACGCCGTCGAGCAGGAGGACTACTCGCTGATCGACCGCGAGGTCGACTGGGCGATCAAGCTCCGCCTGCTGGAGCGCTACCGCAACAAGCACGGTCTGGAGCTGTCCAGCCCGCGCATCGCGCAGCTCGACCTCGCCTACCACGACATCCGGCGCGGACGCGGGCTGTTCGACATGCTGCAGCGCAAGGACCTGGTGGATCGGGCGACCGAGGACGGCGAGATCGAGGCCGCCAAGGACACTCCGCCGCAGAGCACCCGGGCCAAGCTGCGCGGTGACTTCATCGCCGCTGCTCAGGCCGCGGGGCGGGACTTCACCGTCGACTGGGTGCACCTGAAGCTCAACGATCAGGCCCAGCGGACCGTCCTGTGCAAGGACCCGTTCAGGGCTGTCGACGAGCGGGTCGAGCGGCTGATCAACTCGCTGTAGGCCGTTCGGCCCCAGAACTTCAGCAGGAGCTGGACGGCGCTGCGGGCGCGTGCTCGGCCGCAGCGCCGTCCCGGCTTCAGCTGTGGGGCGCTTGGCCCGTCGGGCGGATCGTCAGCTCGTTGACGTCGACCGTGCCGGGTTGGGCCAGGGCGTAGAGGACGCCCCTGGCGATGTCCTCCGGGATCAGCTTCGGGACGTCCGTGCGGTCAGCGGTCATGTCCGTCTCGACCATGCCCGGTTGCACGAGGGTGACCCTGACCCCGGTGCCCACGCACTCCGCTCGGATGTTCTGCGCCATGCCGGTGACCGCCCACTTGGTGGCGGAGTAGAGGTTGCCCGGCCGGATCCCTCGACCTGCGTTGGAGCCGGTGAGCACGAGGTGGCCCCTGCTGCGCACCAGAGCGGGGAGGGCGGCGCGGGCGGTGATGGCCGCGCCGTAGACGTTGGTGAGCACCATGTCGCGCCACTGCTCGGGCTCGGCGCCGTCGTTGCCGAGGAACGAGGTCGGCACGCTCATCCCGGCGTTGGCCAGGACCGCGTCCACGGCGCCGTAGCGCTGCTCGGTCGTGGCGACGGCGTCGGTCAGGCTCGTGTAGTCGGTGACGTCGCAGGGCAGCGCCACGGCCGTGTCCGAGCCCAGTTCCTCGACCAGGTCGGACAGGGCGTCGGTGTCGCGGGCCAGCAGGGCCAGCCGGTGGCCCTCGGCGGCGGCGAGGCGGGCGGTGGCGGCGCCGATGCCGCGCGAGGCACCGGTGATCATCAGAGCAGGCATGTCCTCAGGGTAGGAACGCGAACGGTTGGTGAACGGCTTTCGCATCAGCGATGGGTTCAGTTCCGGCCGAAACCGATCGTCGATCGAATGGGTGTTCTGCGAAGACACGCCGATACCCGAACTCATGATCGAATACTTTGGCGCTAGAGTTTCGGGGTGGCCACTGTGCGTGCTGAACGCTTGGTGAACTTGGTGCTCTGCCTGCTGTCGACCCGCCAGTACCTCACCGCAGAGCGGATCCGTCATATCGTCGCGGGGTACGCGGACGCGCCCTCCGACGAGGCGTTCTTCCGGACCTTCGAGCGGGACAAGGCCGAGCTGCGAGACCTGGGGATCCCGCTGGAGACCGGCCGGAACTCGGCGTTCGACGGCGCCGACGGGTACCGCATCGCCCGGCGCGACTACGAGCTGGGCGACATCGACCTCGAACCCGACGAAGCCGCCGCCGTCGCGCTGGCCGTCCGGCTGTGGGACTCCCCGGAGTTCACCTCCGCGGCCCAGGGCGCGCTGCTCAAGCTCCGCGCCGCCGGCGTCGACGTGGACGAACGCGCCTCGGCCGCGGTCGAACCGAAGGTGCGCACCAGCGAACCCGCCTTCGGCACGCTGCACTCGGCGGTGCAGTCCGGCCGCGTCGTGGAGTTCGACTACCGGCGGCCCAGCAGCGCCGAGGTCCGGCACCGCACCGTCGAGCCGTGGGGCGTGGTGTCCTGGCGCGGGCGCTGGTACGTCGTCGGCCACGACCGCGACCGGCAGGCGCCGCGCTGCTTCCGGCTCTCCCGCATCCAGGGCCAGGTCAGCGCGGTCGGCAAGAGCGGAGTCGTGCAGCGGCCGCAGGAGGTCGACCTGCTGCGGATGGTCGCAGGCGAGCAGCGGGAGCCACCGCCGCCGACTCCGTCCCGCGTGTGGGTCGCCGACGGTCGCGCGCACGGCGTGCGGCGCATCGGGAAGGTGGTCGAGCGCAGGGAACTCGACGGCGACCCCGGCGAGGTGCTGGAGCTGGACGTGAAGTACCCGGAGTCCGCGGCGAGCTGGCTCGCCGGGTACGGGCCCGACGTCGTCGTCCTGCAGCCGGACACCCTGCGCAAGGCGGTCAACGAGATCCACCTGGACGCGGCGGGGGAGGGGCGGCGATGACCAGCGCGACGCAACGCCTGCCCAGGCTGCTGGCCCTGGTTCCCTACCTGCTCAGCCGCCCCGGCATCCCCATCGCCGACGCCGCCGCCGACTTCGGGGTCACCCCGCAGCAGCTCCGCAAGGACCTGGAGCTGCTGTGGATGTGCGGGCTGCCCGGCTACGGGCCCGGTGATCTGATCGACCTGTCCTTCGAGAGCGACTCGATCACCGTCACCTACGACGCCGGCATGCGGCGGCCGCTGCGGCTGACCGCCTCCGAGGCGACGTCGCTGCTGGTGGCGCTGCGGGCGCTCGCCGACACCCCGGGCGTCCCCGACTCCGCCGCGGTGCAGCGCACGCTGGCGAAGGTGGAGAACGCGGTCGGCCAGGCCCGCCCGTCCGGAGTGGTGATCGGACTCGGCGCGGAGGAGTCGGTCGACTCGCAGGTGCGCCGAACGGTCCAATCCGCCGTCACCGGCGGCAAAGCGTTGCGCATCCGTTACTACACGGCATCGCGCGACGAGATCAGCGAGCGAACGGTCGACCCGATGCGGTTGCTGCTGGTCGACGGCCGCAGCTACCTGGAGGCGTGGTGCCGCAACGCGCACGGCGTCCGGATGTTCCGGCTGGACCGCATCGATGCCGCCCAGCTGCTCGACGAGCCCGCCGTGCCGCCGTCCGAAGCCGAGCCGATGGACGTTTCCGCAGGTCTGTTCCAACCCGCGCCCGACCAGCGGGTGGCCGAGATCGAACTGGAACCGGACGCCCGGTGGGTCGCCGAGTACTACCAGGTCGACGAGGTCGAAGAACTCCCAGGCGGCCGGGCTCGGGTGCGGATGCGCTACGCCGACAGCGCGTGGATGACCAGGCTGCTGCTCGGACTCGGTGGCCAGGTCGCGGTGCTCAGCCCCGGGGAGCTGGGAGATGACGTGCGTCAACGAGCCCACGCCGCGTTGAGGCGGACCCGTCACCTTCCGTCCACCTGAGCCCGATACGGTGAACAACGTGCCGTTCGTGTGGACTCTCGTGCTGCTGGCCGTTGGCCTCGTCCTGCTGGTGTTCCTGCTGGTCAGGACCTTGATGGAGGTGCGTCGCTTTCGGCGCGTGCAGCGGGGGGCGGCCCACGATCTCGCTGACCGCAGCGGAATGGTCAAAGCGCGGGTAGCGGGCCTCAAGGTGGCGCTCTCGCAGCGCCGTCGCGGTTGACGAGAAGCAGAAACGGCCCTATTTGCCGACCCCTGCCCCGCGTACCATTAACGCCTAGCAGGGACATCACGAAAGGTTGTGTACGGATGGGTTTGCCAGGTGGCTGGGAGCTGGTCCTCATCGTCTTGGTTCTGGTGCTGCTCTTCGGCGCCACCAAGCTCCCGCAGATGGCCCGTTCTCTGGGGCAGTCCGCTCGGGTGTTCAAGGCTGAGGCACGAGGCATGAAGGCCGATGAAGAGGCCGCGAAGAAGACCCAGGCGGAGAAGGAGCAGAAGCCGGAGCTGACCGCCGGTGAGCCGAGCGCTCCGCCGGCGACCTCGCCGGCCGAGGACAAGCAGCAGAACGAACAGAAGAACTGACTGAGGACGGGGCTAGCGAAGTGGGTGACAGTCCACTGCGTCGCCTGAACCCGTTCCGCAATGATCGCCGTCGGTGGGGACGCAGGCACAACCCCGACGGCACCATGACGATCATCGATCACCTCTTCGAGCTGCGTTACCGGCTCGGGGTGGCGATGACGGCAGTGGTCATCGGAGCCATCCTCGGGTTCATCTGGTTTTCCACCGCGCCGTTCGGCTGGCCGACGCTCGGTGACGTCTTGCTCGGGCCGTACTGCGCGCTTCCCGTGGAGCAGCGGCTGAGCCCGAACGGGACCTGCCAGCTGTTGCAGACCGAGCCGTTCGAGATCTTCATGCTGCGCATGAAGGTGGGTCTGTCGGTCGGCGCGATCCTGTTCAGCCCGGTGTGGCTGTACCAGCTGTGGGCGTTCATCACGCCCGGGCTCTACACCCAGGAGCGCAAGTTCGCCCGGACCTTCGTGTTCTTCGCGACGATCCTGTTCGTCGCGGGCGCGGTTCTGGCGTACTTCATTGTTCCCGAGGCGCTGAGCTTCATGGCGGGCTTCGGCGGCGAGGCGTTCTTCACCGCGCTCACCGGTGGCAAGTACATCAACTTCATGCTGCTGCTGCTGGTGATCTTCGGTGTGAGCTTCGAGCTCCCGCTGATCCTGGTGATGCTCAACCGCGCGGGTGTCGTCACCTACGAGAAGCTGCGCAGGTGGTGGCGGGGGCTGGTGTTCGCGCTGTTCGTGTTCGCCGCGATCGCCACGCCCGGGCAGGATCCGTTCTCGATGCTGGCGCTGTCGGCGGCGCTGTCGCTGCTGTTCTTGTTCGCTGCGCTGATCTGCCGTTCGCACGACCGGCGCAAGGCCAAGAAGATGGAGGCCGAGGGCCTGGCCGGCGTCGGCCTCGACGAGGCGTCCGAGATCGATCCGTTCGCGTCCAAGCTGGACACGACACCGTCGGCGCCGCAGAAGCACGACGACATCACCTGACGGTCACAACCCGTCGAACGCTGGCCAACGGGGACGCGAGTGGGATTAGATGAATCCTCATGCGTTGCGTCCTGGTGATCAACCCCGCGGCCGGTGGTGGTCTTTCCGCGAAGGTGGTCGGTGAACTCACCGACCACCTTCGTGCTGTGTGCGAGGTGCGGACCGTCATCGCCACCGACGCGCGGGGAACCGAATCCGCCGTGCGGCGCGCGGTGGAGGACCGGGCCGACGTGCTGGCCGTGGTCGGCGGGGACGGCATCGCGCACCTGGCCGTGCAAGCGTGCGCGGAGTCGTCGACCTCGCTGGCGATCATCCCGGCGGGCACCGGCAACGACCTCGCTCGGAGCCTGGGCATCCCGCGCGAGCCGGTGGCGGCCGCGCGCGCTGCGGCCAAGGCCATCTCCGCCGGCGCGCGGCGGCGCGTCGACCTCGGCAAGGTCGCGGGCACCGGGTGGTTCGCGACGGTGCTGTGCGCCGGCTTCGACGCGCAGGTCAACGCCAGGGCGAACCGGATGCGCTGGCCGCGCGGACAACGCCGCTACGACCTCGCGCTGGTGCGGGAGCTGCTGGGGTTGCGGGCCCGGCCGGTGCGGTTGGAGACGGAGCGCGGAGTGCTCGACGTCGAGGCCACGCTGATCGCGGTGGGCAACACCGGCTGGTACGGCGGTGGTATCCCGATCTGCCCCGACGCCGTCGATGACGACGGTCTGTTCGACGTGACCGTGGTCGGCAGGGTGCCGCGCCGGGAGCTGGTGCGGATCCTGCCGAGGCTGCGCACCGGGCGCCACGTCGACCACCCTGCGGTGACGACGCTGCGCGCCAAGTCGGTCCGGTTGGGCGGGGACAACGGCTGGCTGGCCTACGCCGACGGCGAACCCCAGGCCCGGTTGCCCCTGACGATCCGCTGCGCGCCGGGTGCGCTCAGCGTGGCGTGTGTCGCACAGCACGTGTGAACATCTGGCTCACTCCGTCTTGCCCGGCGGTGCGGGTGGCAGGCCCCTGGACTCCGCGCGCCACGCCTCGAGCGCGTCGTTGAGCGGCGTCGCGGGGCCCTCGCCGGAGGACGTGCCAGGCTCCCCCGCGCGGGGCGGTGCCGCGGTCTGAGCGTCGATGGTGGTCCGGCGGCTCGCGGCAGCGCGGCTCGCGGGGGCTCCGAAGCGAGCGTTGTGAGACACCGGTCGGGGTGATGTGAAAACCTTGGTGCGTGGCTGCCAGCCGTTCCAACCCGACCAAGCTCTCGCCGGCCGACGCGTACGCGGCGCATTCCCGCCGCAGTGCCCATCCGAAACTGGCCGATTTCGTCGCGGAGCTGTCCTTCGAACTAGACCCCTTCCAGCTGACCGGATGTCAGGCGCTGGAGACCGGGAGAAGCGTGCTGGTGTGCGCGCCGACCGGTGCGGGCAAGACCGTGGTGGGCGAGTTCGCCGTGCACCTGGCGCTGTCGGAGGGGCGCCGCTGCTTCTACACCACGCCGATCAAGGCGTTGTCCAACCAGAAGTTCGCCGATCTGTGCGAGCGGTACGGCAACGACGCGGTGGGGCTGCTGACCGGCGACACCTCGATCAACGGTGACGCGCAGGTGGTCGTGATGACCACCGAGGTGCTGCGCAACATGCTCTACGCGGGTTCGCGGGGGCTGGACCAGCTCGGCTACGTGGTGATGGACGAGGTCCACTACCTGGCCGACCGGTTCCGGGGCGCGGTGTGGGAAGAGGTGATCCTGCACCTGCCGGACTACGTGCAGCTCGCGAGCCTGTCGGCGACGGTCAGCAACGCCGAGGAGTTCGGCGAGTGGCTGCAGGAGGTGCGCGGTGAGACCACGGTCGTGGTCGACGAGCACCGGCCGGTGCCGCTGTGGCAGCACATGCAGGTCGGGCCCCGGATGTTCGACCTGTTCGGCGGTGAGACCGATGACCACGAGCTGACGATGAACCCGCAGCTGCTGCGGCACACCCAGCAGCTGGCGCGCACCCACATGCCTTACGGGGGCCGCCGCGGTGGCCCGCCGAACAAGCGCAAGGGACCGCGTCCACCCCGGTTCTCGCCCCCGTCCCGGCTGGAGATGCTGACCAGCCTCGACGCCGCGGGGCTGCTGCCGGCGATCGTGTTCATCTTCAGCCGCAACGGCTGCGATCAGGCGGTGGCCCAGTGCGTGCGGGCCGGGTTGCGCCTGACCTCCGAGTCCGAGGTCGAGGAGATCCGCGAGGTCATCGACGCGCGGACCGCGAACCTGCCCGACGCCGACCTGGGCGTGCTGGGCTTCTGGGAGTGGCGGGAGGCGTTGGAGCGGGGCGTGGCCGCGCACCACGCCGGGCTGCTGCCCGCGTTCAAGGAGACCGTCGAGGAGCTGTTCGTGCGCGGCCTGGTCAAGGCCGTGTTCGCGACCGAGACGCTGGCGCTGGGCATCAACATGCCTGCCCGCACGGTCGTGCTGGAACGGCTGGTGAAGTTCAACGGCGAGTCGCACGTGGATCTCAGCCCGGGGGAGTACACGCAGCTCACCGGCCGTGCCGGGCGGCGGGGCATCGACATCGAGGGCCACGCGGTGGTGGTCTGGCAGCCCGGCGTGGATCCCAAGCAGGTGGCGGGTCTGGCCTCGACGCGCACGTATCCGCTGCGCTCGTCGTTCCGGCCCGGCTACAACATGGCGGTCAACCTGGTGCAGCGCGTCGGTCAGGACTCGGCGCGGGACCTGCTGGAGCAGTCGTTCGCGCAGTTCCAGGCCGACCGGTCGGTGGTGGGCCTCTCGCGTCGGGTCGATCGCAACGCGGAGGCCCTGACGGGCTACACCGACGCGATGGAGTGCCACCTGGGCGACTTCGCCGAGTACTTCGACCTGCGGCGCCGGATCTCGGAGCGGGAGAAGGCGCTGGCCAGGCAGAACCGGCAGTCGCGGCGCGCCGAGGCGGCCAAGTCGCTGGAGAAGCTGCGCAAGGGCGATGTGATCTCGGTGCCCGCGGGGCGCCGGTCCGGGCTGGCGGTGGTGATCGACCCCGGTCTGGAGCCGATGGGCGAGCCGCGTCCGCTGGTGGTGACCGAGGATCGCTGGTCGGGCCGCCTGTCGGTCGCCGACTTCACCTCGCCGGTGGAGGCGCTGGGCAAGCTCAAGCTGCCCAAGCACGTCGACACCCGCTCGCCGAAGTCCCGCCGGGATCTGGCGTCGTCGCTGCGCAGCACGGGGTTGAGCTCCTCGGGCGGTCGCGGCCGGAAGCGTTCGGACGCCACCGACGACGCCGAGCTGGCGAGCCTGCGGCGCGCGTTGAAGGCGCACCCGTGCCACGGCTGCGACGAGCGGGAGGCGCACGCCCGCTGGGCGGAGCGCTACGAGCGGTTGCGCGGCGAGAACGAGAACCTGCGTCGGAAGGTCAACAGCACCACGCACTCGCTGGCCCGCTCGTTCGACCGGATCGTGGCGCTGCTGACCGAGCGCGACTACCTGCCCGCCCCGGACGGCAAGCCCGGTGACGACGAGGACGCGGTGGAGACGCAGGCGGGGCAGGTCACCGAGCACGGTCGGCGGCTGTCCCGGCTCTACAGCGAGTCCGATCTGCTGGCTGCCGAGTGCCTGCGGGTGGGGACCTGGAAGGGGCTCGGCCCGGCCGAGCTGGCGGCCGTGGTGTCCTCGCTGGTCTACGAGTCGCGGCGGGAAGGGCCCGCTCCGCAGGTCCCGGCCGGGCCGATCACCGATGCGCTGACCTCGACCTGGCAGTTGTGGGCGGAGCTGGAGGACGACGAACGTCGTCACAAGCTCGACCGCACCCGCGAGCCCGATGCGGGGTTCGCGTGGCCGGTGTTCCGGTGGGCGCGCGGCGAGTCGCTGGAGAAGGTGCTCACCGCCGCCGAGTCCAGCGGCCACGAGCTCTCCGCCGGTGACTTCGTGCGCTGGTGCCGCCAGGTGATCGACCTGCTGGACCAGATCCGCGACGTGGTGGGCACCAAGGAGCAGGTCGGTGCCTCGGCGGCGAAGGCCGTCACCGCGATCCGCCGGGGCGTGGTGGCCGCCGGTGGTGTGTGACCCGGCTGTGGTTGGATCACTGGAAGTCGGCCGCGCCAGCTGAGTTCATCCGGAGGTGTAGATGTCGTCCCCCTACGGCCCACCAGGGGGTTACCCCCAGTGGGGGCAACCGCAGGGGCCTGGGATGCAGCCGGGCCATCCGCAGCCGGGTGGCTACGCGGGTCAGCCGTACCCCGCGCAACCGGTGCAGCAGCAGCCGATCCAGCAGCCCCAGTACGCGCAGCCGTACGGCTACGGCTACGGCCAGCCGCAGCCGTACTACCCGTCGCCGAGCGGTTTCGGCTTCCCGCAGGTGCCGCAGAAGCAGAAGCGGTCGGTGCTGCCGTGGATCCTCGGCGGCTCGGGCGTGCTGGTGGTGCTCGCCGTGGTGCTGGTGCTGGGTTTCGCCGCTCCCGGGTTCTTCGTGCGCTCGGTGTTCGACGCGGCCAGCGTGGAGAAGGGCGTCACGCAGACGCTCAAGGGCTCCTACAACATCGCCGGCGTCGGCGCGGTGTCCTGCCCGGACGGTGAACCGGTCGAACTCGGGCACCGGTTCGACTGCCAGGTTCAGATCAACGGCGCCGACAAGGTCGTCACGGTCGCGGTGAAGAACGACGAGGGCGTCTACGAGGTCGGGCACCCGAAGTAATCGGTGGACTGCTCGGTCGGGGTCGGGGACGATCCTGACGTGGGTGAAACCGAAGTTCGGGTGCTGTCCGAGTCGGAGTACCGCGACGCCAACGAGCTGTTCCGGCGGGCTCTGCTGTTCCCGCTGGCCGATGACGAGCAGTGGGCGTCGACCTCGGAGTGCATGGAACCGGGCCGGGTGCTCGGCGCGTTCCTCGACGGCGAGCTGGCGGGCACGGCCTTGTCGATGACCAGTTCGCTGACGGTTCCCGGCGGTGCCGAGCTGCCTGCGGCGGCGGTGACCGGGGCGGCGGTGCGAGCGGATTCGACCCGGCGTGGCCTGCTGACCGGGATGATGCGGTTCCAGCTCGACGACGCGGCCCGGCGCGGTGAGGTCGTGGCGATGTTGCACGCCAGCGAGGCCGGGATCTACGAGCGCTTCGGTTACGGCGTCGCCACCCGGGTTCGGAACGTCGAGATCGACCGCTCGCGGGCGCGGATGCGCCGCTCGGTTCCGCGGGGCGGCCGGGTCCGCCTGGTCTCGCAGGAGCAGGCGGCGCAGCTGATGCCTGCCCTCTACCGGAGGTGCGCGCGGGATCGGGCGGGCTGGATGCACCGCCCCGACGGCTGGTGGCCGGGCCGGAGCGCTTTGATGAACAAGAGCCAGGCGGTCGCGGTGCACGCCGACGATTCCGGGACGGATGACGGCTTCGTCGTGTTCCAGCCGCGCGGTGAGTCCTCCACAGTGGACGTGTGGGACCTGGTGGCGGCCGACGATCTCGCGGCGACCGAGTTGTGGCGCTTCCTGCTCGACATCGACCTCGTGACGACCGTCGCGGGTTTCGACCGCCCGGTGGACGAGCCGGTCGAGTGGTGGCTGACCGACCGCCGCGCCTGCCGCACCACGGGAGTGCGCGACGACCTGTGGGTCCGCCTCGTCGACGTCCTCGCCGCTCTCCAGGCCCGCACCTACGGTCGCGGGGAGCCGGTGGTCCTGGAGGTTCTCGACGAGTTCCGGCCCGCCAACACCGGCTGCTACCGCATCAGCCCGGACGGGGCCACGACCTGCGACGACGCTCCCCAGCTGACGCTGGACGCCGCGGTGCTGGCGACGCTGCACCTGGGTGATCAGCCGGCCTCGACCCTCGCCACGGCCGGACTCGTCCAGGTCCACGATCCGCAGGCGTTGACCAACGCCGACCTGCTGTTCGCGCTGCAGCGCCCACCGTGGTGCGGCACCGGCTTCTAGTCCGGTTTCGAGCTTCGAGCGGAGTGGAAACGACCGGGGCGCAACCGGTTCTGAGTCTGACGCGCTGGACGCGGCGGGTTCGGCGAGGATTCCCCTACCGCGCTCGTCAAACCCGGTGCCGTGCCTAGCGTTCGAGGGCTGCGATGAGGCGGTCGATGCTGGCTCCGAGACCCCAGGTGGACTGGAGCGCGCGCAGCCGGTCGAGGTCCGGGTCGGCGGGCACGACGTCGGACTCGCGGTCCATGACGACCGGCGCGTTCCTGACCACGTTGACCACGGCCGGGGCCGCCGCCAGGTACTCGGCGGACTCGGCGAGCTTGGTGCGGATCCGCGAGGTCAGCCGGGCGTCGCCGTCGGCGGCGGCACGCAGCAGGTCGTCGAGGGACCCGAACTGGGTGATCAGCTTCGCCGCGGTCTTCTCGCCGATGCCCGCCACGCCGGGCAGCCCGTCGGAGGGGTCTCCGCGCAGCACCGCCATCTCCGCGTAGTCCGCACCGGCCCGCTCCTCGGACAGCGCGTACTTCTCGGCGAGTTCGCCGGGGCCGAAGTCCTGGGCCTTGGCCAGGCCCGCTCCGATGTAGATCACCCGCACCTGCGGTTCGGCGCGGACCAGCTGGAACAGGTCCCGGTCGCCGGTGACGACCTCCACCGGGTCGGTGCGCTCGCGGTCGGCCAGCGCGCCGATGACGTCGTCGGCCTCGAAGCCCTCCGCCTCGGCGGTGGTGATGCCCGCAGCGTCGAGGACCTCCAGGATCACCGGGATCTGCGGCGAGAGCGTGTCGGGCACCTCCTCCGCCTCCGGGTCCTCCACGGCCACCCGGTGCGTCTTGTACGACGGCAGCGCGTCGACCCGGAACTGCGGGCGCCAATCGTTGTCCAAGCAGGCCACCAGCCGTGACGGCCGGCGATCGGTGATCAGCTTCGCCAGCATGTCGCAGAAGCCGCGCACCGAGTTCACCGGCGTGCCATCAGGGGCGGTCAGCGAGTCGGGCAGCGCGTAGAACGAGCGAAACCACAACCCGGCCGAATCGACGAGCATGAGAGGTCCGGTCACGCGCCCAGCTTGTCATGTCCGGCCCGCACCACGCGCCCGACCTGCCGATCCGCTCAGCCCTCCAGGGCGGCTCGGGCTCGTTCGCGGGCCTGGACGCGGTCGGGCGCGGACACCGCGCGCTCGGCGGCGGCGCGCCACTCCGGCAGCGAACGCCCGGCCAGCGCTTCGCCCACCGCGGGCAGCGCCGCCGAGGTCATCGACAGGCTGCTGACCCCCAGACCGACCAGGACACCCGCCAGCAGCGGGTCGGCCGCCGCCTCGCCGCACACGCCCACCGGCTTGCCCTGCGACGCGGATGCGTCGCCCAGCAGGGCGATCAGCCGGAGCAGCGCGGGCTGCCACGGGTCGTTGAGAGCGGCCAGCGCGCCGGTCATGCGATCCGCGGCGCAGGTGTACTGGGTGAGGTCGTTGGTGCCGATGCTGGCGAAGTCCACTTCGGCCAGCAGCTCCTCGGCGCACAGCGCGGCGGCCGGGGTTTCCACCATGACCCCGATGCGACCGGCCCCGGCGGCGCGGGCGCGCTCGGCGAACCACGCCGCCTCGGCAGGGGTCGCCACCATGGGCGCCATCACCGACACCTCGGCGCCGGTGTCCTCGGTGGCGGCCACGATCGCGGCGAGCTGCCGGTCCAGCACGCCCTGGCGGTCGAAGGCGACGCGGAGTCCCCGCACGCCCAGCGCGGGATTGGGTTCGGCGGCGATGTCGAGGAACGGCAGCGGTTTGTCCGCGCCCGCGTCGAGAGTGCGCACCACGACGGGCTTTCCGGCGAAGGGGCGCAGCACCTCGGCGTAGGACTCGCGTTGGGCCTCGGCGGATGGTTCGGTCGTGGCGTCCAGGAAGCAGAACTCGGTGCGGAACAGCCCCGAGCCCTCCGCGCCCGCTTCGACCGCGTTCGTGGCATCGGCCGGAGAGCCGACGTTGGCCAGCAGCTTCACCGGATGGCCGTCGGCGGTCCTGCCCGATCCGCGCCACCGGGTTTCGGATCGGGTGGCCGCCTCGGCGGTGACGGTCTCGGCGACGAGCTCGACCGTGCCTGCCGCTCCGTCCACGCGCGCACCGGCGGCCCCCGACGCCAGCGCACCGCGCGCGGCGACCACGGCGGGGATTCCCAGCGCCCTGGCCAGGATCGCGGTGTGGCTGGTCGGGCCGCCCTCCTCGGTCACCAGGGCCAGCACCATCGAGGGATCGAGATCGGCGGTGTCGGCCGGGGCCAGGTCTCGCGAGATCAGCACGCTCGGCGCGGTGGGTTCGGGCACTCCTGGCGCGGCGGTCCCGGACAGCTCCGCGACGATCCGGTCCCGCACGTCCTGGACGTCCCGGACGCGTTCGGCCAGGTAGCCGCCCGCCGCCGCCAGTGCGTCCGAGAACTGCTCGGCGGCTTCGAAAACCGCGCGGGCGGCGGGCAGCCGCCGACTGGTGGCGGCCTGCTCGGCGGCCGAGATCAGACCTGGGTCGGTGGCCATCGCGGCCGTCACCTCCAGGACGGACCGGCCCTCGCCGTCGGTCGCCGCCGCCCGCTTCTGCAGATGCCGGGCGACCGCCTGCGCGGCGGGACGGATCCGCGCGGCCTCAGCCGTCGCGTCGGCGGGCTCGGGCCCGCGATCGGGCTCGGGCAACCGGTCATGAACAAACAAGACCGGGCCGGCCGCTCGGCCGGGGCTGACACCGACTCCCCGCAGCGTGGACATGCACCACTCCCTACCGTGCCGAGGTTTCCCTCGTGTTTCTCGAAGCCTTGACAATATGACAACAAGAGGCACAATCAGGCAACACCAAACAACAACCGGAGGAAAACGGGCATGTACGGGGCGGAGCGCCAGCAGCTGCTGGCGCAGCAGGCACGACGCGACGGACGCATCGACGTCACCGTCGCGGCGGCCGAGTTCGAGGTGGCACCCGAAACGATCCGCCGCGACCTCGCCGCGCTGGAACGGCAGGGACTGCTGCGACGCGTCTACGGCGGGGCCATCGCCATCGACCGGCTCGACTTCGAACCCGAGGTCTCGCTGCGGGACCAGACCAACGCGGAGAAGAAGGAGCGCATCGCCAAGGCGGCCCTGGACCAGGTGCCCGCACGCGGAACCGTGCTGCTCGACGCCGGGACCACCACCGCCAGGCTCGCCGGGCTGCTGCCCACCGATCGCGAGCTGACCGTGGTGACCAACTCGCTGCCCGCGGCGAACCAGCTGGCCACCAGGAACGGTTTCAACGTGCACCTGCTCGGCGGTCGGGTGCGCGGCACGACCCTGGCCACCGTCGAATCCTGGGCCCTGGACGTGCTGCGGCTGCTGACGGTGGACGTCGGGTTCTTCGGCACCAACGGCTTCTCCGCGGCGCGGGGCTGCACCACGCCGGACCCCGCCGAGTCTGCGGTGAAGTCGGCGATGGTCGCCGCCAGCCGCAAGCGGGTGCTGCTGGCCGACCACAGCAAGTACGGCGACGACCAGTTCAGCCGCTTCGCCGAGCTCTCCGAGATCGACCTGGTCATCACCGACGATGGCCTGGACGTCGCCGCCGTCGACGAGCTCAAGGCCACCGAGGCGGAGGTGGTGCTGGCGTGATCGTGACCGTGACCCCCAACCCCAGCCTCGACCGCACCGTTCAGGTCGATCAGGTCGTGCCCGGCGCCGTGCACCGCGCGAAGCAGGTGCACTTGGACCCCGGCGGCAAGGGCGTGAACGTCGCCCGCGCGTTGGCCGCGGCAGGAGTGCCCACCCTGGCGGTGCTGCCCTCCGGCGGCGCCGAAGGGGCGCGGCTCGCCGAACTGCTCGCACCCGAAGCGGTCCCGGTGGTCGAGGTCCCGGTGCACGCGCCCACCCGCAGCAACATCGCGGTCGTGGAAGCCGACGGGACCACCAGCAAGTTCAACGAGCCCGGCCCGCGGCTCAGCGAGTCCGAGCTGGCTGCGCTGGAAACCTCGGTGATCGAGCTCGCCGGGCGGGCCGAATGGCTGGTGACCTGCGGAAGCCTGCCCGACGGATGCCCGCAGGACCTGCACGCCCGCATCGTCGGCTCGGCTCGGGCCGCGGGCACCCGGGTCGCCGTGGACGCCTCCGGGCTTCCCCTGGAACTGGCCTGCCAGGCGGCACCCGACCTGATCAAACCCAACCTCGCCGAACTCGCCGAACTGGCGGGTGACCCGCTGCGCGACCTAGGGGACGTGCTCGACGTCGCCCACCGGTTGCGGGCCGGTGGGGTGGGCACCGTGCTGGTCAGCCTCGGCGGGCTCGGCGCGGTGCTGGTGAGCGGAGCCGGCGCTTGGCACGCGACGAGCGACGCCGCCGAGGTGCGCAGCACCGTCGGAGCCGGAGACGCAATGCTCGCCGGATTCCTGCGCGCGAGCGCAACCGGGGCCGCGGCGCTGCGCAGCGCCGTCGCCTACGGCACGGCCGCGGTCGGGCTCGCGGGAAGCCGCATGCCCGGCCTGGACGACATCCACCCGCAGCGGGTGCGGGTGGGCACAGTGGACGCAACAGTGAGCCTCAGCGGAGTGGCCGCATGACTACCGAACTGATCACCCAGAACCTCGTCGAGCTGGAAGTGCCCGGCGCGGACCGGAAAGCCGTGGTCCGCGAACTGGCGCAACGCCTGGTCGAGGCCGGCCGGGTCACCGACCTGGACACCTTCCTGGCCGACATCGACGCCCGCGAGGCGCAGATGCCCACCGGGCTGGAAGGCGGCATCGGCATCCCGCACTGCCGCTCGGCGGCGGTGACCACGCCGTCGCTGGCCTTCGGCCGCAGCAGCGCCGGTGTCGACTTCGGGGCCGAGGACGGCCCCGCCAAGCTGATCTTCCTGATCGCCGCACCGGAGGGCGGCGGCGAGCAGCACATGACCGTGCTCGCCGCACTCGCCCGGCGACTGGTGCGCGCGGAGTTCAAGAAGACGCTGACCGAAGCCACCGATCCGGCGGAACTGGCCGCCTACATCCGCGAGGAGGTCTCGCCATGAAGTACGTGGCCATCACCGCCTGCCCGACCGGGATCGCGCACACCTACATGGCGGCCGAGGCGCTCGAACAGGCCGCCGCGGACGCAGGCGACGAGCTGAAGGTCGAGACCCAGGGCTCGGCCGGGTCGACCCCGCTGTCCGCAGAGGACATCCAGGCCGCCGACGCGGTGATCTTCGCCGTTGACGTCGGCGTGCAGGACCGGGAGCGCTTCGCGGGCAAACCCGTCATCGAGGTCCCCGTCAAGCAGGCCATCAACGACGCCTCCGCGCTGCTGGAACGAGCCGCGGACGCCGCCCGGCGGCACGTCGCCGAGCCGGGGCGACCTGCCGACACCGAACCCGCGCTGGACAGCAAGGTCACCGCGAGCGCCGGATTCGGCAGCCGGTTGCGGCAGTGGTTGATGACCGGCGTCAGCTACATGATCCCGTTCGTCGCCGCAGGCGGTCTGCTGATCGCGCTGAGCTTCGCGCTCGGCGGGTACCAGATCACCGACGCGCCACCGGTCACCGACCAGTTCGACCCGGCGAGCCTGATCTCCTGGGCGGCGCTGGCCAACCAGATCGGGTCCGCGGCCTTCGAGTTCCTGGTTCCGGTGCTGGCCGGGTTCATCGCCTTCGCCATCGCCGACCGGCCCGCCATCGCACCCGGATTCGTCGGCGGAGCGATCGCCGTGACCGTCGGCGCCGGATTCCTCGGCGGACTGGTCGCCGGACTTCTCGCCGGTGCCGTGATCGCCGGGCTCAAGGCGATCAAGGTCCCGCGCGGCCTCGCCGGGATCATGCCCGTCGTGGTGCTGCCGCTGGTGGGCACGCTGGTGGTCGGTGCGCTGATGTTCGTGGTCGTCGGCAAGCCGATCGCGCTGGCCATGACGGCGCTCACCGGCTGGCTCACCGGGCTCTCCGGGGCCAACGCGGCACTGCTGGGCGCACTGCTCGGCGCGATGATCGCCTTCGACATGGGCGGGCCGATCAACAAGGTCGCCTACACCTTCGCCGTCGGCGGTCTGAGCATCGGCGGCACGACGTCGCTGGAGATCATGGCCGCGGTGATGGCGGCCGGCATGGTTCCGCCGCTGGCGCTCGCGCTGGCCTCGGCCGTGCGCGGCCGTCTGTTCACCCCGGCGGAGCGGGCCAACGGGCGCACCGCGTGGCTGCTCGGCGCCTCGTTCATCACCGAAGGCGCGATCCCCTTCGCCGCGGCCGACCCGCTGCGGATCATCCCCTCCACCGTGATCGGCGCGGCCACCACGGGCGCGCTGTCGATGAGCTTCGGCGCCACGCTGCGCGCCCCGCACGGCGGCATCTTCGTGACGCCGCTGGTGGGCAACCCGCTGCCGTACCTCGCGGCGATCGTGGTCGGCGTCGTGGTCTCCGCCGCCGCGGTGCTGGTGGCCAAGCAGATCGGCCGACCGTCGGGCGAACCCGCTGCCGGGCCGACCACCGGTCAGGGCGCAGCAGTCGCCGCCTGAACCCGCGAAGAACACCTCACCGCAACCACTTCCGAGAGGAACCCCGCATGCAACGCCGCGTCCGCATCGCCGCCTCCGTCGGCCTGCACGCCCGCCCTGCCGCCCTGTTCGCCCAAACCGCTGCCGCCCAGACCGAATCCGTGCGGATCGCGAAGGTCGTCGACGGCGTGGCCGGTGAACCCGTTGACGCCGCCAGCGTCCTGGGCGTGATGGGCCTCGGCGCGCACCACGGCGAAGAGGTCGAGCTGACCTGCGCCGACCAGACCTCGCTCGACGAGCTCGCCGCGCTGCTGGAGCAGGACCTGGACAAGACCCCGGCCTGACCGGCTCATCGGTCCGCGGCTTTCGAAGGTCACCGGAAACTGGGAGCAAAGGAGCGCCAGTGCAGCCACGCCAGCACATCCGAACCGCATCGCCACGTCGCCGATTCCTCGCCGGTACCGGAGCCCTGCTGGGCTTGGGTGCGCTCGGAGGCCTGACCACGCCCGGCCGGGCCAGTGCCGAGGGGACTCCGCACTGGCGCCCGGCGGTGCGCTTCGCACCCGCCCGCAACTGGATCAACGATCCCAACGGCCTGGTGTTCTTCGAGGGCGAGTACCACCTGTTCTGCCAGCACAACCCGCACGGCGACCAGTGGGGCAACATGTCCTGGGCGCATGCGGTGAGCACCGATCTGGTGCGCTGGGAGGAGTTACCCGTCGCGCTGGAACCCGATGAGCTCGGCGCCGCCTACTCCGGCAGCGCCGTGGTCGACCACCACGACACCAGCGGGTTCTTCGGCGGACGGCCAGGTCTGGTGGCGATCTACACCAGCGCCGGTGAGAGCCAGCAGCAGAGCATCGCCTACAGCACCGATCGCGGCCGCACCTGGACCAAGCACGCCGACAACCCGGTGATCCCGAACCCCGGCATCGCGGACTTCCGCGATCCCAAGGTCTTCTGGCACGAGGGCACCGGCCGCTGGGTGCTGCTGGTCGCCGCGGGCGACCGCATCCAGATCTACGGGTCGGCGAACCTCCGGGACTGGGAGCAGCGCAGCGAGTTCGGCGTCGAACACGGCTCGCACGGCGGTGTGTGGGAGTGCCCCGACCTGTTCGAACTGCCCGTTGACGGCGATCCCGCCCGCACCAGGTGGGTCCTCGTCGTCAGCATCAACCCGGGCGGACCCGCCGGTGGATCGGCGACCCAGTACTTCACCGGCGATTTCGACGGCGCCCGGTTCACCGCGGACGGCTCGCCCGAGGAGGTTCGCTGGGTCGACCGGGGCGCGGACTTCTACGCCCCGCAGTCGTTCTCCGACGTGCCCGACGGCCGCCGGTTGTGGCTGGGCTGGACCAGCAACTGGGCCTACGCCGACAAGATCCCCACCGACCCGTGGCGGGGAACGATGAGCACGCCGCGCGAGCTGAGCCTCACCACCGGTGCCGGCGGTGAGGTGCTGCTCGTGCAGCAGCCCGTCGAGGAAATCGCGGGAGTGCGCGCGAACCGGCGGTTCTGGAGCGGTCCGCTCACCGAGAGCGGCGGCGCTGAGTTCCGGGGGAGCGCGGTCGACGTCGTCGCCCGGTTCCAGCTCGGCGCGGCGTCGACCGTGGGCCTGGACGTCTTCGCCGGGCCGGGCGGGCGGACCCGGGTCGGCTACGACGTCGCGGCCGGGGAGCTGTTCGTCGACCGGACCGGATCCGGGAGCGCGCAGGTCAGCGCCGAGTTCCCGGCCCGCCACAGCACACCGCTGGCCGTCGGCGGTGACGCCGTCGAGCTGCGGATCATCGCCGACCGCAGCTGCGTCGAGGTGTTCGCCGCCGGTGGCCGCGCCGTGCTGACCGACCTCGTGTTCCCCGACGAGGGAAGCGACCGGATCTCGGCCTTCGCCGACGGTGCCGGAGCGCAGGTCGAGCTGGAGGTCTTCGATCTCGCCCCGTGACGGCCGCCGGGGGAACCGCCGGGCACGGCTCGGCGGTTCCCCGCGGGCGCGGCACGCCTGGACCGTGCGGTCGGTGCCGTCTTGCTGCGGGATTAGGCTTGGACCATGGCCACTGTCTCGCTGAAGCAGGATCCCGCCGTGCTCGCGGCTCGCCTGACCCGTGCCGCGCAGACCGCAGCAGCGTCCGACCTGGACGCGCTGCTGATCACGCCCGGATCCGACCTGCAGTACCTGCTGGGTGCAGGGGGAGAGTCGCACGAGCGGCTGACCTGCCTGGTGCTGCCGGCCCAGGGCTCACCCGCCCTGGTGGTGCCCAAGCTCGAAGCGCCCGGATACGCCGACGTCCCGCTGGACGACCTCGGCATCGAGGTCGTGACCTGGGTCGACGGGCAGGACTCGCACGGCATGGTGGCCGACCTGTTGGGCACGCCCTCGCGGGTCGCGCTGGCCGACGGGATGCCCGCGCTGCACACCCTCCCGCTGCGCGCCAAGCTGCCCGGCGCCGAGCAGGTGCTGGCCTCCCCGGTGCTGCGCGAGCTGCGGATGCGCAAGGACGCCGCCGAACTTCAGGCGCTGCGCGACGCCGGCGCGGCGATCGACCGCGTGCACGCGCGGATGGCCGAGTTCCTCAAGCCCGGCCGAACCGAAGCCGAGGTCGGCGCCGACATCGGCGAGGCCATCCTCGCCGAGGGCCACACCGAGGCCGCCTTCATCATCGTCGGTTCCGCCGCCAACGGCGCCAGCCCGCACCACTCGGTGTCGGACCGGGTCATCGAGCGCGGCGACGTGGTCGTCATCGACATCGGCGGGCCGATCGCCAGCGGCTACAACTCCGACTGCACCCGCACCTACTCCATCGGCGAGCCGACGCAACCGGGCGTGCGCGAGACCTACGCGGTGCTGCAGGCCGCGCAGCGGGCCGCCGTCGAAGCCGTCCGTCCCGGCGTCACCGCCGAGTCCATCGACGCCGCCGCCCGCGAGCCGATCGCCGCGGCCGGGTTCGGTGAGAACTTCGTGCACCGCACCGGTCACGGCATCGGGCTCGACGTGCACGAGGAGCCCTACATCGTCGGCGGCAACCAGCTGGTCCTCGAAGCGGGAATGGCATTCAGCGTCGAACCCGGCATCTACCAGCAGGGCCACTGGGGCGCGCGGATCGAGGACATCGTGATCGTCACCGACGACGGCGTGGAGAGCGTGAACAACCAGCCGCACGAGCTGGTGGTGCTGCCGGCGTGAGCGAGAGGACAACCGGCCCGGGCGCTCTGGAAGCCACCGACCGGGCGATTCTGCGAGAGCTCGCGCGCGACGGCAGGTGCAGCTTCACCGAACTGGCCGAGCGCGTCGGGCTGAGCGTCTCGGCCGTGCACCAGCGCGTCCGGCGCTTGGAGCAGCGCGGCGCGCTGCAGGGCTACACGGCCAAAGTGGACGGTGAGCAGATCGGTCTGCCGCTGACCGCGTTCATCTCGCTGACGCCGATCGATCCGGCCGCGCCGGACGACTACCCGCAGCGGCTGCAGCACCTGCCGGAGATCGAGTCCTGCTACTCGGTCGCCGGCGACGAGTCCTACATCCTCCAGGTCCGGGTGGCCTCGCCGCTGGGGCTGGAGGAACTGCTGCGCCAGATCCGCGAAGCCGCCAAGGTCTCCACGCGCACCACGGTCGTGCTGTCGACGCCGTTTGAGAACCGGCCGCCCGCGATCTGAGCCGTCAGCGGTGGGCGTCGGACAGCGGGACGGCGTTGAGGTTTCCGCGTTCGTCCGGCAGGCAGGTGGCGCCGGGCTCGGTGGTGGCCATGAACTGGCCGAGGCAGCGGGCCAGCTGGGCGTGACCGGTCGCGTTGGCGTGGAAGGACTCCTGCATCGCGTGCGGTGCGCGCTGCTCGTCCTTCAGCGCCTCCCAGTCGACCGTGAGCCGGGTGAACCACTCGCCGTTCGCGGCCTTCGGATCACCGGTGCACGCCTCGTGGCCCGCGCCGGCGCGGGAGAGGTCCAGGAACCGGGCGTTCGCCTCGCGAGCCACCTCGGCCAGCCCGGCGGAGAGCTGCGGCACACCGACGTCCCGGATCCACGCGAGGTCGCTGGTCTGGAACGGGCAGCCGGACAGGCCCTGCAGCTCCGGCCGCACCTCCGGCGCGACCGGCGAGGCGTAGGACTGCAGGATCAGCTGGTAGCTGCCGGGCGTGTAGCCGGCGCGGTCCATCGCCGCGCGGATGTCGCCCACCACCGCCAGCGCCTTCGGCTGCATCAGGTCGATGCGCTTCTCCCACAGGCCGTCGTCCAGCCGAGTCGAGCACCCCTCCGGGGCACGGCGCGCCCACGCCTCCACGCACTGGTTGACGACCTCGGAGAAGCCCGGATCGTCGTTCGCGCCGATCTGCACCACCACGTCGGTGATGCGGTAGCGCTGCGCCAACTCCGCCAGGTGCGCCGTCTGCGACTTCTCCACGCCCACGTACTCGGGCTCGGCCCGCAGCGATTCGGTGCGGGCGCCCGAGCAGGCCAGGTTGATCCGCGTCACGTCCGGTGGCAGTCGCAGCTGGTTCACCGGAGCGGCGGTGGAGCGGTGGCACCAGTTGTCGTCCTCGCCGTTGGTGCCCGCGACGTAGTTGCCGCCGCCCTCCCCGGACAGCGTTGAGTCACCGACCGTCACCACGGCGGCCGGTAGTTGCTTGGGCTGCATCGGCAGACCCGGGAGGTACTGATCGCTGATCAACACCACGAGTGCCACCAGGCAGCCCGCGAGCAGGAGGATGAGCGATTTCGACTTGTGCGCCCGCATCACCAGGCAGTCTACGAAGTTGTCGACGACGGCTGATCAGCACCGCCGTGTTGAGCGCCGGTTCCCACGCTCGTGTCGCACGTCATGCGCGGCGGCGGCCTTCGAACAGGGAGGGCGACGGGGTTCGCGAGCCCCCGGAGCCGCAGCCTGTGGCCCATTACACGGTGTTGCGACGGTCGCCATCGGAGCTACCGCGCAGGATCCGAGGTTCGCCCGAAATGTTCCGATGCGGGATGGGAGAATTTTCAGCCCCCCGTTCGTTGGGCGGGGGAGAAGGCTTTACCACTGGAGGTCCTGGGTGCCCATCCTCGTGCTGCTCCTCGTCGCCGGAGTCGCCGAACTCGCCGTGCTGGTCGCGTTGGGTCAGGCGATCGGGCTGCTGCCCACCATCGGCCTGCTGGTGCTGGCCGCGGTCCTGGGCAGCTGGTTGCTGCGCAGGGAAGGGCGCCGCACCCTGGGCGAGGTCCGCGAGGCGGCCCGGATGCGCAGGCCCGCCGACCGCGAGATCTCCGACGGCATGCTCATCGCCGCCGGTGGGCTGCTGATCGTGCTGCCCGGATTCCTCAGCGACGTCGCGGGTCTCCTGCTGCTCCTGCCGCCGACCAGGGCGCTGGTGCGCAAGCGCATGATGCGCGCGGCCGAGAAGCGGGCCAAGCAGATGCAGGACCAGGTGTGGCTGCACCAGCAGCGGTTCAACCGCTCCGGTGGCCGTCCGGGCGACTTCATCGACGGCGAGGTCATCGACGAGGACGACGGTTCCGCGTCTTCCGGGCCCGCCGCGGGCACGCCGATCATCCTGCCGCCGCAGTCGGCGCGCGCGGAACGCCTCGACGAGCCCCCGCAGCGCTGACGCGCTGTGCGAGCGCCGATCGGCCGCGGTGAGCCTGAGCTTCGCGTTCGCGCTAAGCGCGACAGGTTCAAGGCCGGGTGTTTAGTGCGGGTAAGCTCGTCAGAACGATCGTTGCCGGGGCGGATCGGGGGCTGAGTTCGATCACGGGATCGGGTGCCTTTGAGCCGCCCGGACGAGAGCGAACTGCGCAGTTGAGCCCCCGGAACGCGGAAAGCACGAAGGACATGCCCGAGACCACGTTGTTGCTCGGCGGCCGAATCCACTCGCCCGCCGACGCCGCCGCCACCGCGATGGCCGTCACCGATGGCGTCATCTCGTGGCTCGGCGCCGACGAGGTCGGCCGTGCGCTGCACTCCGATGCCGAGGTCATCGACCTCGAAGGCGCGTTCGTCGCGCCCGCCTTCGTCGACGCCCACGTGCACGCCACCTCCACCGGACTGCTGCTGCGCGGGCTGGACCTGACCGGTTGTGCCTCGCTGACCGAGTTCCTGCACGCGTTGCGCGACCACGTGGCCGAATACCCGGGCGCGCTGGTGTGGGGCCACGGGTGGGACGAGACCTGGTGGCCCGAGCGCCGACCTCCGACACGCGAGGAGATCGACACCGCTTCCGGTGGTGCCCCGGTGTACCTCTCCCGCATCGACGTGCATTCCGCGTTGGTGTCCAACGCGCTGGTCAACCTCGCGCCGCTGGCGCGCAGTGCCGAGGGCTGGAGCGACGAAGGGCCGCTGACCCGCGTCGCCCACCACCACGTGCGTCGCGCCGCCCGTGACGCGCTCGGTTCGGGGCAGCGCAAGGAAGCGCAGTTGGCGTTCCTGCAGCAGGCCGCCGCCCGAGGTGTCGCCTGCGTCCACGAATGCGCGGGACCGGACATCTCCGGGGCGGACGATCTGGTCGAACTGCTGGCGCTGTCCGAGCAGGGCGGTGTGCCGGAGGTCGTCGGGTACTGGGGCGAGCTCGGTGCCGTCGAACGCGCTCGCGGCCTCGGTGCTCGGGGCCTGGCCGGTGACCTGTTCGTCGACGGCGCCGTCGGTTCTCGCACCGCCGCGCTGCGCGAGGCCTACACCGACGACCCGAGCACCGCCGGTGTGCTCTACCTCGATGCCGATGCGGTCGCCGAGCACCTGGTGACCTGCACGCGGGCCGGCCTGCAGGCCGGGTTCCACGTCATCGGTGACGCCGGGGTCGCCGAGGTGTGCGCCGGGTTCCGCAAGGCCGCCGAGATCGTCGGCGTGCCCGCGCTGGCGAGCATGCGGCACCGGCTGGAGCACCTGGAGATGATCGACGAGGGCCAGGCCGCCGAGCTCGGTTCGTTCGGCGTCGTCGCGTCGGTGCAGCCCGGTTTCGACGCCTCCTGGGGCGGCACCGGCGACATGTACGCCCGCAGGCTCGGGCTTCCCCGGGGCGCTCAGCTGAACCCGTTCTCCCAGCTGGCCGCCAACGGCGTGCTGCTGGCGCTGGGCTCGGACGCACCGGTGACCCCGGTGGACCCGTGGCGTTCGGTGCAGGCCGCGGTCAACCACCGCACCGATGGTTTCGGCATCTCGCCGCGCGCCGCGTTCACCGCCCACACGCGGGGCGGCTGGCGCGCCGCCGGTGTGGACGACGGCGTGACCGGCACGCTGGTGCCCGGTGCGCCCGCCACCTACGCGGTGTGGGACGCCGGTGAGCTCGTGGTGGCAGGGACCGATTCACGCGTCCAGCGCTGGTCGACCGATCCGCGTTCCGGTGTGCCGCCGCTGCCGGACCTCTCGCCGCAGGCGACGATGCCGCGCTGCCTGCGCACGGTGCTGCGAGGTAAGACGATCTTCAAGCACAACCCCGAAGACGACGAACTCGTCTGAGACCGGCGCGTTGATGGAGTTCCCCGATCTCCCGGTCCGCCCGGTCCTGGGTGAGGTCACCTCCGCGCTGACCGGGCACGGCACCGCCGTTCTCGTCGCACCGCCCGGAACCGGCAAGACCACGCTCGTGCCGTTGGCGCTGGCCGAGGCCGGGCTGCGGGTCGTCGTCGCCGAACCGCGCAGGCTCGCCACTCGCGCCGCGGCCGGGAGGATGGCCGAACTCCTGGGCGAGCAGGTGGGCCGACGCGTCGGCTACTCGGTGCGCGGTGACAGGCGGCGCGGCAAGGACACGGTCGTCGAGGTGGTGACCTCGGGACTGCTTGTGCGTCGCCTGCAGGCCGACCCGGAGCTGTCCGGGGTGGACGTGGTGGTGCTCGACGAGTGCCACGAACGCCACCTGGACGCGGACCTGCTGCTCGCGCTGCTGCTGGACGCCCGCGAAGGGCTGCGTCCGGATCTGAAGGTGCTGGCCACCTCGGCGACCGTGGCCGCCGAGCGCGTGGCCGACCTGCTCGACGGTGCACCGGTGCTGCACGCCCGTGCCCGCACGCACCCGGTTGAGGTGACGTACCTGCCGCCGCGGCGCGGGGAGCGGACCGAGTCGGTGGTGTCCCGCGCGACCCGCACGGCTCTGTCCGAACAGGACGGTGACGTGCTCGTTTTCCTGCCGGGTGCCGGGGAGATCCGCCGCGTCGCCGACCAGCTCGCCGACCTGTCCGATGTGGACTTGATGCCGCTGCACGGCCGGTTGGCGCACGCCCAGCAGGACAGCGCACTGCGGCGGGGAGAGCGGCGACGAGTCGTGCTGGCCACCGCGGTGGCCGAATCCAGCCTGACCGTGCCGGGAGTGCGCGCCGTGGTCGATTCCGGGCTCGCCCGGGTCTCCCGGATGGACACCCGGCGCGGCTTGTCCGGCCTGGCGACCGTGCGCGTGTCAGCCGCTGTCGCCGAGCAGCGCGCGGGTCGGGCCGGCAGGCAGGGCCCCGGCCTGGTGTACCGCTGCTGGCCGGAGCACGAGCACTCGACGCTTCCCGCCTATCCCGAACCGGAGATCCGCACCGCCGAGCTCACCCGACTGGCGCTGGAACTGGCCTGCTGGGGCACTCCCGACGGCTCGGCGCTGGCGTGGTGGGACACGCCCCCGAGCGGGGCCCTGGCCGCCGGTCGTGAGGTGCTGCGGGGGCTCGGGGCGCTCGACGAGACCGGAACCGTCACCGAACGGGGCCGGAAGATGGCCGGGTTCGGCCTGCACCCGCGGCTGGCCCGAGCGCTGCTCGACGGCGCCGACAGCGCGGGCGGCGAACTCGCGGCGGAAGTCGTCGCGCTGCTCGACAACGACAGCCTGACCGGCGAGACCGACGTGGCCGGCGCGCTGTCGACGCTGCGCGGCGGTGGGCCCGGCGCGAAGCGGTGGCGCGAGGAGGCCCGCAGGCTCGCGTCCCAAGTGCCCGGCACACCTCGTCGTGGTGGGGACGAGGCGTTGGTGGTGGCGCTGGCCCAGCCGGAGCGGTTGGCGCGGCGTCGCGGGGAGGACTCGGCCACCTACCTGATGGCCTCGGGCACGGCCGTCGAACTACCGGCGGGCTCCGGGCTGCGCGGATCGGAATGGCTCGCGGTGGCCGTCGCCGACCGCTCGCCCGGGCGTTCCGCCGGGGTCATCCGGCTCGCCGCGAGCGCGGACGAGGAACTCGCCCGCCGCGCCGCGCCGGCACTGCTCACCAGCGACGACGAGATCGCATGGGTGGACGGGGACGTGCGCGCGGTCCGCGTGGACCGGCTCGGCGCGATCGCGTTGGCCACCCGCCCGCTGCGCGACCCCGATCCGGCGCGGGTCCGCGAAGCGCTGCTCGACGGGCTGCGAGCGGAATCCCTCGGTCTCCTCCGCTGGAGCGACGACGCCCACCGGTTGCGGCAGCGCCTGGCCTTCCTGCACGGGGCTCTCGGCGAGCCCTGGCCGGCCACCGACGACGAATCCCTGCTCGCCGTGGCCGACCAGTGGCTGGAGCCGGAGCTGTCCCAGGCGCGCCGACGTGCGGACCTGCGGCTTCCCGCAGCGGAGGCGCTGCGGCGGCTGATCCCGTGGTCGCAGGCCGGCCGCTTGGACGAGTTGGCTCCCGACCGCATCGAAGTGCCCACCGGATCGCACATCCGGGTCGACTACAGCGCCGAGCAACCCGCTCTGCCCGTCAAGCTGCAGGAGGTCTTCGGCTGGCGGCAGGCGCCGCGCATCGCCGACGGGGCGGTTCCGGTGGTGCTGCACCTGCTGTCGCCCGCTGGACGCCCGGCCGCGGTCACCGGCGACCTCGAGTCGTTCTGGCAGAACGGTTATCCGCAGGTGCGGGCAGAGCTTCGCGGCCGCTACCCGAAGCACCCGTGGCCCGAAGATCCGACCGACGCGACACCGACGCGCGGCACGAACCGCCGCCGATGAGCTCGTCCGGGAGCTTCCGAGGGGCGAAAACCGTGCTTTGACCGGGCTCGAACGCCGACCTATGTTGGCTCCGCCAGGCCGTTCTCCCCGGGTGACGCTCGGGCGGGACCCGAGGCCGGAACCGCTGCGGAGGGGACGACGTGAGCGAGCACGAAGGCATCGGCAGCTGGATCACCCGTCGCGCCCGGATGACACCGGGCCGCACCGCCGTGGTGTTCGGCGAGCGGTCCCTGACCTACGCGGAGCTGGCTGACCGGGTCGCCCGGGTGGCGGACCGGTTGCGCGCCGCCGGGGTGCGTCCCGGGAGCCGGGTCGCCTACCTCGGCACCAACCACCCCTCGTTCGTCGAGACGATGTTCGCGACCCACCAGCTCGGCGCGATCTTCGTGCCCCTGAACTTCCGGCTCGCACCACCCGAGATCGCCTACATGCTCGACGATTCCGGAGCCGAGGTGCTGGTCTACGGCCCCGGATCGCGCGAGGTCGTGCGGTCGATCGCCGACCCGCCGGGCGTGGTCGTCGCGCTGGAGGATCCCGAGCGCGGAGAGCTCGATTACGAGACGTGGCTGAGCGAGGGCGACACCGCGCCCGCGGACGTGCCGGTCAGCGGCGATGCGGTCGCGCTGATCCTCTACACCTCCGGCACCACCGGGCAGCCCAAGGGTGCCATGCTCAGCCACGCCAACCTGGTGTGGAACGCCTACAACCTGCTGGTGTGCGTGGACATCACCAGCGAGGAGCGAACCCTGGTCAGCGCTCCGCTGTTCCACGTGGCCGCGCTGGACCAGTGCCTGCTGCCGACGCTGCTCAAGGGCGGGTGCGCGGTGATCACGCCGGGTTGGGACGTGGACCGGGCCTTCGACCTGATCGAGCGGAGGCGGATCACCCTGCTGTTCGGCGTGACCACCATGTTCGCCGGGATGGCCGGGTCTCCCCGGTGGGCGGAGGCGGACCTGTCGTCGGTGCGGACGGTGATGACCGGTGGCGCGGCCGTGCCGGATGCGCTCATCCGCACCTTCCAGGAACGCGGCCTGGTGTTCTGCCAGGGCTACGGGATGACCGAAACAGCCCCGGGCGCAACCTTTCTGGAGGCGAGCGAGAGCACGCGCAAGGTCGGGTCGGCAGGCGTGCCGACCATGTTCACCAGCGTCCGGGTCGTGCGCGACGACGGCAGCGACACGGCACCCGGTGAACCGGGCGAGGTGCTGATCAAGGGGCCCAACGTGAGTCCGGGTTACTGGCGCAAGCCCGAGGCCACCGCGGCATCGCGCACCGATGACGGGTGGTTCCGCTCCGGGGACGTGGCGAAGCTGGACGAAGAAGGCCACCTCTACGTCGTGGACAGGGTCAAGGACATGTTCATCTCCGGTGGCGAGAACGTGTATCCCGCCGAGGTGGAGAACGCGATCTTCGCCCATCCCTCGGTGATCGAGGTGGCGGTGATCGGAGTGCCCGACCCCACGTGGGGCGAGGTCGGGTGCGCGTACGTGGTGTGCGAATCGGGTGGTGAGCCGACGTTGGACGAACTGCGGGAGTTCCTGGCCACGCGGCTGGCGAAGTACAAGATCCCGCGCGAACTCCGCGTCGTGGACGGATTGCCGAAGACGGGTTCTGGGAAGGTGAAGAAGACACGGCTGCGCTCCTCTCGTTGAGCGGTGTGCGATGAGCGGTGGGACGGTCGTCCTCGCTCGACCCCGGAGCGGTCCGGGCGTTGGTTTCCCACTGTGAAGTTCTCAAGGAACAAGTTCATTTCGAACTGGTGTACCCATTGTGCCGTGCGGTCGAACGAAAAAGCGACCGAAAATCGACGCACGATCGGGCGAGTTCGATCGTCACTCCGCGAAACCACTTGAAATGCAGCACCATTGAGTGGCCACGATGGACGAATCCACAGGTCGCCAGGGTGTTTCGGGGCCGGGTCGCCGGACGTGGACAGTCACCTGATATTCCGAACCGGAGCGGGCCGTAGATCGTTAGCATGAGATTCGAAGGATCGGTTCAGCGATCCGTGCGCGCTGATCGGACCGCTCACCCGAGGCCGGGTTCCGGCAGTCGATGAACGTGCTGCCGCTCGCCTTCGGCGCCGTTCCGGCCTACGTCGCCGGAGCCGTGGGCGCCGGTCTCGTCGACGACATCGAGGGGCGCACCCACGGGCACCTCGACTGCGGGGCCGTGGCCGCCAAGCACCTGCTCGGGGTGCTGGCCGACGTGGGCCGCGCCGACCTCGCGGTGACCGTGGCGACCCGGCCCGACCGCCCCGACTGGGGGATCTGGCACCGGCTGGGAATGGAAACCCTGATGGAGGCGTGGGACGACACCGCTCGCTCGCACAACCACCACTTCCTCGGCGCGGCCTCTGCCTGGATCCAGCAGCGCGTCGGCGGGTTGCGCTCCACCAGCCCAGGCTGACCTTCGACATCGCCCCGGTGCAGGACGAACGCGTCACCTGGGCCGACGTCCGCCACGTCACCCCGCAGGGCACGCCGGGGTGGCCTGGCGGCGGCGTGATGACAGCTGGGAGTTCGAGGTGGAGGTTCCGGAGGGCAGCGTCGCCACGCTGCGGCTGCCGGGACAGCCGCCCGCCCGGCTGACGGCCGGGCGTCACGGGCTCACCCGGCCGGCCACGCCCGAGGCGGGTCGGTAGGCGGGCAGATGTGGGCGGGCACGCCCGCGACGTCGGTTCGCGGGGACCTGCGGAAGATCGCCCGCAGCAGCGAGACCAGGGAATACCGGGTCAGGTCCCGGGTCCTGCTCGCCACCCACGGCACTCCCTTGATCAGCAGCCACCGGACGTGGTCCAGGCGCGTCACCGGCACACCGCCCGAGCAGGTCAGCGACACCTCCGCGGGCACGGGCACGCCCTGCTCGGCCAGGCCCGCCGCGAAGGCCGCCGCCAGCATCCGGTGCCCCAGTTCGGAGGGGTGCAGCCGGTCCACGCTCCACGCGGTGGGGTGGTAGGCGCCGGGCAACCGGTCCAGGTCCACGATCGCCGCTCCGTGGGCTTCGGCCACCGAGGTGAGGATGCGGTTGAGGGCGTCGATGCGCCGGTTCAGCAACCGCCGCAGCGGCCCCGGCAGCCGGAACACCCTGGCGTGATCGTGGTACCGGATGGTCACCACCGCCGCGCCCGCTGCGACCAGCGAGCACATCACGTGGTTGAGCTGCTGCCACAGCAGCTGGGCGTTGAAATCCGAGCGCATCGTGTCGTTCATGCCGATCATCACGATCGCCGCGTCGGGTGCCGCGCGCAGCGCGTCGGGCAGCTGGGTGTGCCAGACCTCGGCGACGCGGGCACCGCTGGTGGCCAGGTTGGTGAAGCGGGTGGCCTCGACCGCGTCGGCGAGCAGCGGCGCGAAACCCCGCCACCGGCCGCCCGGAACCGGGTCTCCCATGCCCGCGGCGACGGAGTCGCCGAGGACCGCGAGGCTGCGTACTCGTCGCGAGCCGGGGAGCCCGGTGGTCATCGCGTTGTGCACCTGATCATCGTGAGCCCGGCGGTTCCTCGCGGGGTAAGGCGAGGGTGAAGCCGGAACGACCCTTCGGCGAAAACTCCGGTGGCGCCGGGCCGATGTCCGATTCGTCCGGTCGGTTCAGACCAGAGCCACCCGGTGCCCCGTGGTCAGCGGTTCCGCACGGCTTCGGCGAGGTTCAGGACGATGCGTTCGAGGATCGGGCGCGGGGTGGCGAAGTTGAGGCGCGCGTGACCGCGTCCCTCCTCACCGCACGCGGGGCCGTCGGTGAGCACGACGCCCGCGTTCTCGCGGAAGAACTCACCGGGGTGGTCGCCGAGTTCGAGCGCGCGGAAGTCCAGCCACGCCAGGTAGGTGCCCTCGGGGTGCAGGTAGCCAACCTCCGGCAGGTGTTCGGCCAGCAGGGAGGTGATGGCCCGTCGGTTGCCGTCGAGGTAGTCCAGCACCTCGTCGAGCCACGGCTGCCCCGAGTCGTAGGCGGCGGTGTTGGCGATGAGCCCGAGGTTGGAGGCCCCGTCGGTGACGTGCGCGCCCAACGCGTCCAGCACTGCCGCGTCGGCGTCGTTGGAGACGATCAGCTGCGCGCACTTCAGGCCCGGCAGGTTCCACGCCTTGGACGCCGAGGTCGCGGTGATCGTGTGGTCGGCGGCGGTGTCCGACAGGGACGCGTACGGGACGTGCCGATGTCCCCGGTAGACCAGCGGGGCGTGGATCTCGTCGGAGAACACCCGGCCGCCGTTGCGGTCCACGACCTCGCAGACCGCCGTCAGCTCGTCCTGGGTGAACACCCTGCCCAGCGGGTTGTACGGATTGCACAGGATCAGCAGGTTCCCTCCCGCCTCGAACGCGGCGTCCAGCGCGTCGAGGTCGAACACGAACCCGTCCCCGTCCCGGGCCATCGGAACGGTGATCAGCTCGCGGTCCATCCCGCCGGGGACCTTCAGGAACGGCATGTAGGCCGGCGTGGGCAGGATGACCTTGCTGCCGGGGGTGCTGAAGTGCTCGATGGTGAGCCTCAGCGCGCGGATCACGTCGGGGATCGCGTGCACGCGGTCGGGGGACGGCCGCCAGTCGTGGTGCGCGGCCTGGTACTCGGCGCAGGCCCGGGACATCTCGGCGGCCAGGCGGGGCGGCTGGTAGCCGAAGTTGAGCGAATCGACGCCGGAGTGCAGGGCGTCCAGCACGGCCGGTGCCGTGCCGAAGTCCATCTCCGCGACGAACGCCCCGATCGCGTCGCCGTGCAGCGTCCATTTGAGACCACCCCGCGCGCGCAGGTCATCGATGGTCACGGCGTCGAAAGCGTTGCCCAACACTCATCCTCTCCACAGGTGCTTCTCGAACCAGTGTGAGGCGTAGGGGGCGTCGTTGTAAGCCGGGATTTCGACGTAACCGCGCTTGGCGTACAGCCGACGGGCTTCGACCAGATCGGAGCGGGTGTCCAGCCGGATCGCGTGGTAACCGAGAGCGGTGGCGTGCTCCTCGACCGCGTCGAGCAGCACGCCACCCAGCCCTCGTGCCCGGAGCCCCGGCCGGACGTACATCCGCTTGAGCTCGGCGACGCCGGGCGTCAGCTCGCGGATCCCCGCGCACCCGAGGACGTCCGGTCCCTCGCGGGCGACCAGGAAGACCCCGGTCGGCGGGTGCAACCCGTCGTTGGGGTCCTCGGCGATCGCCTCGTCCACTTCGGCCTCGGTGGCCGGGCGGTCGTAGTAGCGGCTGGCCATCTCGTCGGTGTACTCGCGCAGCAGAGCTCGGACGAACGGTTCGTCCACCGCCACGCGAACGACCTTCACATCCGTGGACACCCGATCATTGTCACCGCCGTGTCCAGCGAATTCGTCAGCCGAACTCGACGCCGAAGACGTTGAGCAGGCTGTAGATGCCCAGCAGCGTGATGGCGATGCTGCTGACCAGCAGGACGAGGTTGAACCAGCGCCCGCCGTGCAGTTCCGGGTCGACCTGGGTCTTGCGCAGGTACAAGGTCGCGATCACCACCGCGGGCAGGAAGATGCCGGTGGCCACGCCGCCGATCTGCACCATCACCACCGGGGAGGAGATCGACAGGTACGTCGCGCCCCACAGGATCGGCAGCACCACGATGAACCCGCGGACCCACTTCTCGCGGGCCACCGGGTTGTTCCAGTCGAGCACGCCGAGCGTGGCCAGCACGTTGGTGTACATCCGCGACCAGCTGGGGATCGACGCCCACAGGGTGGAACCGAGCACCGCGATCGCGCCGATCAGGAAGCCGATGGCCGCCCACTCGCCGATCACGTCGGTGTACATCTGCGACAGGGTGGTGATCATCTCGTTGCCCTCGAGCACCAGGCCCTGCGGGTTGAGCACTGCCGCGCCCATGATGAAGAACGCCAGCGTGCCGACCGTGTAGATGATCCAGGAGACGAAGACGTCCTTGTACATCACGCGGATCCAGCCCTGCGCGCGCGCCTTCCACTCCGGGCTGCCGTCGTTCGGGCCGACCCAGCGGGCGTAGCCCTTCTCCACGCACCAGTAGGTGTAGAAGGTGATCTCGTCGGCGCCGACGCCGGTGATGCCGAACATCGCCACCGCGGCTCCGATGGCGCCTGCCGGGATGGTGAAGGTCAGGCCGCTGAGCACGTCGTCGCCGCCGTAGCTGAACGGCGTGAACGGCAGTCCCAGCGCGATGACCACGGTGGCGATCGAGAACACCACGACCAGCGCGAACGCGCCGCGTTCGATCAGGTTGTAGCTGTTGGAGTACAGCAGCGCGATGCTGCCGGCCACGACGATGACCGTCCACACGCCCAGCGAGGTGGCGCTCAGCGGTTCGCCGCCGACCGGGATCAGCATGCTCAGGGCCGAGGCGGTGCCGCCGACGATGCCCCCGATCTGCAGGAACTTCGACAGCGCCATGAGGATCCACAGCACGTTGATCCAGCCGATCCGGCCGATCTTGGGCGGTACTTCGTTGAAACCGGTCAGCGCCGGTTTGCCGGTGAGGATGGTCCAGCGGGCGAGTTCGGCCTGCACGGCGACCTTCACGGCGGTGGACAGGATCACCATCCACAGCAGGACGAATCCCACCTTCGCGCCGAGGGCGGTGGTGGCGATGAGTTCGCCTGATCCGACGATCGAGGCGCTGACGATCAGTCCGGGGCCGAGATAGCGCAGGCTACCGGCCCATCCGGTGGGCGGCTCCTTGATGCCGTCTGCGGTGAGGAGGTAGGGGTCGGCGTTGGCGCTCGCGACCTTGGTTCCCATCGGGCACTCCCTTGTGCCTAGAGGTGATGCAAGAGGCGGAAGTTTTCACGTGTGTGAAAGTTTTTGTGAGGTTGTGAAAAGCTACCCACGCGAACAAGGCTGGTCAATCGATGTTGCGAGTCGGGAATTTTCCTTCCGCTTGCTCGGTTGATCACCTGTCGGCGCCGCGGTTTTCGACCGCTGCCGGTGTTCGTCCGGAGGGATAGGGTTTTTCGCATGGTGGGTTCATTGCTGGGGACCGAGGTTCAGCGCGTCGAAGATCCGGATCTGCTGCGCGGCCGGGGCACCTACATCGGCAACCTCGGGGTGGAAGGGCTGCTGCACATCGGTTTCGTGCGCTCCCACGTCGCGCACGCCGAGATCGCCGAGATCGACACGTCCGCCGCCGCCGAGGCGCCGGGCATCGTCGGTGCCTACACCGCTGCCGACCTGGACCTCCCGGTGCCGGCGCCGTTCGTGGAGGTGAACCCGAAGGTCGTTCGGCCGCCGCTGGCCACCGACCGGGTGCGCTTCGTCGGAGAACCGGTCGTGGTCATCGTGGGCGAGTCGGCCGCGGCCGTCGCCGACGCGATCGAGCTCGTCGACGTCGACTACCGCGAACTGCCGGTGGTCGCCGACCTGGAACGCGCGTTGGACGACGACGCCGAGCGGCAGTTCCCCGACCTCGGATCGAACATCGCCGCCGGATACCGCGACGGAGCGGGGGACTCGGTGCTCGACGGCGCGGACGTGGTGGTGCGCGCCCGCATCGAGAACCAGCGCGTCGCCGTCGTCCCGCTGGAGGGCAACGCCGTGGCGGTGGAACCGGGCGGGCCCGACGCGGACCACGACATCACCGTGCACGTCTCGACCCAGATGCCGCACGGCGTGCGCGGTGGTCTGGCCAAGGCGTTCGGGTTCGACGCCGACCGCGTGCGGGTGATCTCGCCGCACGTCGGCGGCGGTTTCGGCGGCAAGGCCGGGGCGATCTCCGAGCACGTGGTGGCCGTCGGGCTCGCCCTGAAGCTGGGTCGCCCGGTCCGCTGGGTCGAGGGCCGTTCGGAGAACATGCAGGGCATGCCGCACGGACGCGGCCAGGTGCAGTACGCGGAGCTGGGACTGCGCCGCGACGGCTCGATCGTCGGGATGCGCTGCCGGGTCGTCGGGGACTGCGGCGCCTACGCCGGTTTCGGCGGATCGCTGGCGCTGGGCCCGACGCGGACCATGGCGCAGGCCGTCTACGACATCCCGAAGATCAGCTACGACGGCATCGCCTCGTTGACCAACACCACGCCCGTCGGGGCCTTCCGCGGCGCCGGGAGGCCCGAGGCGGCGGCGATGGTGGAGCGGATGATGGACCTCGCCGCCGCGGAACTGGGCGTGGACCCGGTCGCGTTGCGGCGCAAGAACTTCCTGGTGCCGGAGAGCTTCCCCTACAAGACGCTGACCGGGGCCACCTACGACAGCGGCGAGTACGCGGTGCCGTTCGACGAGGCGTTGCGGCTGGCCGGTTACGAGGAGCTGCGCGCCGAGCAGGCCCGCCGCATCGAGGCCGGGGAGCACAGGCTGCTGGGCATCGGCGTCAGCGCCTACGTCGAGATCACCGGTGGCGGTGCCGGTGAGTACGCCGAGGTCGAGGTGCACGCCGACGGTGCCCGCATCCGTGTCGGCACCTCCGCGCACGGACAGGGGCACGCGACGGCGTTCGCGATGATCGTCAACGACACGCTCGGCATCCCGATGGACGAGATCGAGTTCGTGCAGTCCGACACGGCCGAGGTGCCGCGCGGCGGTGGCACCGGCGGCTCCCGCTCGCTGCAGATCGGCGGGAGCGCCGTGCGCGAGGCGGGCACGGAGGTGCTGCGGCGGGCCAAGGAGATCGCGGCCTCGAAGCTGGAGGCCGACGTGGACGACATCGAGGTGACCGATGGCGGTGGCCTGGGCGTGGTCGGCGTGCCGAGCGCGACCGTGGCCTGGGCCGAGCTGGTCGAGGCCGCAGCGCAGGAGGGCGAGCGGCTGGCGGCCAACGTCGACTTCGCCCCGGGCGGGGCGACGTTCCCGTTCGGCGGGCACGTCTCGGTCGTCGAGGTCGACGTGGAGACCGGGCAGGTCACGCCGCTGCGGCACATCGCCGTCGACGACTGCGGCCGGGTCCTCAATCCGATGCTGGTGCGCGGCCAGCAGCACGGCGGCGCCGCGCAGGGCATCGCCCAGGCGCTGTGGGAGGAGGTCACCTTCGACGCCGACGGCAACCCGGAGACCGCGACCCTGGCCGATTACGCGATCCCCTCGGCGGCGGACCTGCCGTCCTTCGAGGTGTCCAACACCGAGACGCCGACACCGCTGAACCCGCTGGGCGCCAAGGGGATCGGTGAGTCGGCGACGGTCGGCTCCACCCCTGCGGTGCAGAACGCGGTGGTGGACGCCGTCAAGCACCTGGGCGTGCGCCACATCGACATGCCGACCACGCCCGAACGCGTGTGGCAGGCCATCCGAGAGGGCGCCGCGGCGACGTACTGGCAGGAGCCGCCGGCGGCCTTCGGGACCCTGCCGGTCCGCGGGGACGACACACCTGACGAAGAGGAAGCGGTCGTCTGAGGCGTGGGTCGAGGCCCGGATTCGAATTTCGCGCGAAATTCGAACGGCGAAGTTCGGACTCGAATTTCGCGCGAAATTCGAATAGCCCTGGGCGTGCAGTGCGATGACTGCGGAGGTCTTGATGAGCTGGGAACTCGCCGAGGTGTACGAGTCGCCGCACGGGAAGGTGCGGTGGGACAGCTTCGGGGAGGGGGAGACCGTCGTGCTCATGCACGGAACTCCCTTCTCCTCCTTCGTGTGGCGGGACGTGGCCAACGCGCTGAGCGCTCGGTACCGGGTGTACCTGTGGGACATGCCCGGCTACGGGAGCTCGGCGAAGTTCGAGGGGCAGGACGTGTCGCTGGCCGCTCAGCAGGAGGTGTTCACCGGGTGGCTGCGGCACTGCGGGCTCAACGAGCCTTCGGTGATCGCCCACGACTTCGGCGGCGCGGTGTCGCTGCGCAGCGCCCTGCTGGACGGGGTGAGGTACCGGCGGCTGGCGCTGCTGGACGCGGTGAGCGTCCGGCCCTGGGGCTCGGAGTTCTTCCGCCTGGTCAACGCCAACGCCGAGGTCTTCGCCGCGCTGCCGCCGCACCTGCACGAGTCGTTGGTGCGCGGTTACCTGGCCACCGCCGCGCACCGCGAGCTGAGGCCCGACGTGGTGGACCGGATGGTGGCGCCGTGGCTCGGCGAGGACGGGCAGCCCGCCTTCTACCGGCAGATCGCCCAGGCCGATGAGCGCTACACCCGCGAGGTCGAGGACCGCTACGGCGACCTGGAGTGCCCGGTGCTCATCGGCTGGGGCGAGCAGGACTCCTGGCTCCCGGCGGATCGGGCCGGTGAGCTGGCGCGGCGCATCCCGCACGCCCGGCTGGAGTGGATCCCACAGGCCGGACACCTCGTGCAGGAGGACAACCCGGCGCGGGTGACCGCGCTGATCATGGAGTTCCTCGCCTCCTGAACGTCCAGCATGCGGGAACCCCGTCTCGGGACGTGGTCGCCGAAGGTTTAGGGTGTCGTTCGTCCGTTCGTGTTAATCAGGAGGTTCGGCGCAATGGCTGTCGGCCACACCCCGCAGGTGCGGGGTTCTGGGGACCCGGGGTCCAAAACCCCACGCAATTCGACCCGACAGGTCGTGCTCGCCAGCCTCGTAGGCACCTCGATCGAGTTCTACGACTTCTACGTCTACGCCACGGCCGCGGTGCTGATCTTCCCGAAGCTGTTCTTCCCCGCGGGTGACGAGACGGCGGCCACGCTGAACTCGCTGGCGACCTTCGGCATCGCCTTCGTCGCCCGGCCGGTGGGCTCGGCGCTGTTCGGCCACTTCGGCGACCGCATCGGCCGCAAGGCGACGCTGGTGGCGTCGCTGCTGACCATGGGCATCTCGACGGTCCTGATCGGTCTGCTGCCCGGTTATGCGCAGATCGGCATCGTGGCGCCGCTGCTGCTGGCGCTGTGCCGGTTCGGGCAGGGCCTGGGCCTGGGCGGCGAGTGGGGTGGCGCGGCGTTGCTGGCCACCGAGAACGCGCCGCCGCGCAAGCGGGCGCTGTTCGGGACGTTCCCGCAGCTGGGCGCGCCGATCGGGTTCTTCTTCGCCAACGGCCTGTTCCTGATCCTCTCCGGCGTCATGTCCGACGCCGCGTTCGCCTCGTGGGGCTGGCGGATCCCGTTCCTGGTGTCGGCGGTGCTGGTGATCGTCGGCCTGTGGGTGCGGCTGAGCCTGAACGAGACCCCGGCGTTCGCGAAGGTGCTGGAGAACAACGAGCGGGCCAAGGTGCCGTTCGTGCAGGTCTTCCGCACCGACCTCAAGGCGCTGGTGCTGGGCACGCTCATCATGCTGGCGACCTACGTGCTGTTCTACCTGATGACCGTCTTCTCGCTGTCCTACGGCACCTCCGCCTCCGGCCTGGGCTACGAGCGCTCGACGTTCCTGGTGATGCTGCTGGTCGGCGTGGTGTTCTTCGGCCTGACGGTGCCGGTGGCCGGGCTGCTGGCCGACCGCTACGGCCGGCGTCCCACGCTGGTGATCACCACCATCGCGATCATCGTGTTCGGCCTGCTCATGGGCCCGTGGTTCGGCACCCACTCGACCACGGCCACGGTGCTGTTCCTGGTGGTCGGCCTCGGTCTGATGGGCATGACCTTCGGCCCGATGGGCGCGCTGCTGCCCGAGCTGTTCCCGACCGCGGTGCGCTACACCGGCGCCTCGGTGTCCTACAACCTGGCCAGCCTGCTGGGCGCCTCGGTCGCGCCCTACATCGCCACCTGGCTGGCCGGTTCCTACGGACTGGGCTGGGTCGGCGTCTACCTGGCGGTGGCCGGCGCGGTCACCCTGCTCGCCCTGCTGGCCAGCCGCGAGACGCGGGACAAGTCGCTGGAAGCGTGAGCCTCGGCTCGTGAGGCCCCGTCCGGATCTTCCGGGCGGGGCCTCGTGCTTGAGACCCGACCCGAAGACCGGACGCGGATTACCGCCGTAATCGGGACGCCGAATACCGCCGTAATCGGGACGCGGATTACCGCCGTAATCGGGACGCGGAATACCGCCGTAATCGGGGGCCTGATTACCGGAGTAATCCGGGTTTCGGGGCGGGGCCAGTGGGGTCGCCGAGGGCTCGGGGTTACGGGGTGAGGTGGGCGAGGAGGCGGTCGACGAAGGGGGTTTGGGCGGGGTTGAGCTTGGTGCGGGCCGTGTCGGCGTCGCACCAGAGGGCTCGGTCGACCTCCGGGAAGGTTTGGCGGCGGCCGGAGCGGGGTGGCCATTCGAGGTCGAAGGTGTTGCTGCGCAAGGCTTCCACGTCGAAGTCGCCCTCGGCGGCCCACGCCTGGATGACCTTGCCGCTGCGCAGCTTCACCTCGCCCAGGGCGACCAGGTCGTGGTCCGGCAGGGCCATGCCGGTCTCCTCGGTGAACTCGCGCAGGGCCGCGGCCTTCGGGTCCTCGCCGGGTTCGTACTCGCCCTTGGGCAGGCTCCAGGCGCCCTCGTCCTTGTTCTTGAAGAACGGACCGCCGGGGTGGACGATCAGCAGCTTCGGGCCGTCGGGGCGGTACAGCAGGATTCCGGCGCTTCGCTTGCTCACCGCGACAGTCTCGCGCATCGGCGCGGGACCTGGCGCGAGCGGGCGTTTCCGACGATGCTGACCGGCGTGGAACGGGTGGTGCTGCACATCGATCTCGACCAGTTCATCGTCGCCGTGGAGCTGCTGCGGCATCCCGACCTGGTCGGCAAGCCGGTGCTGGTCGGGGGCTCGGGTGACCCGACCGAACGCGGCGTGGTCGCGGGCGCCTCCTACGAGGCCCGCGCCCAGGGCGTGAAGTCGGGAACGCCGCTGCGCACGGCGGCGGCGCGATGCCCGGAGGCGGTGTTCCTGCCCGCCGACCGCGAGACCTACCTGGCCGCCTCCGCCGACGTGATGACCGCGCTCGGCGAGCTGGGCGGAGTCCTGGAGGTCATCGGGTGGGACGAGGCGTTCATGCTCGTCGACACCGAGGACGCCGTCGCCACCGCCCGCTACGTCCAGCGCTACGTCCGCGAGCGCACCGCGCTGAACTGCTCGATCGGCATCGGTGACAACAAGCTGCGCGCGAAACTGGCCTCCGGCATGGGAAAACCCGCCGGGGTGTTCCGGCTGGACGTGACCAACTGGGTCGAGGTGATGGCCGACAAGCCCACCGACGCGCTGCAAGGGGTGGGCGCCAAGACCGCCAAGAAGCTCGCCGCCCGGGGCATCGCCACCGTGTCCGAGCTGGCCCGCACGCCGATGGCGGACCTGGCGGGCGAGTTCGGCCCCAACATCGGGCCATGGCTGGTGGCGCTCGCGCACGGCTACGACTCCACGCCGGTCAGCGACGAGCCGTTCCGCGCCCGCTCGCACGGTCGCGAGGTCACCTTCCAGCGCGACCTGCGCGAGGTCGAGCCGATGCGCGCCGAGATCACCCGCCTGTCCCGCCAGGTCTCCGAGGACCTGGCCGCCGACGACACGCTGGCCCGCCGGGTGGTGGTCAAGGTCCGCGACTCCCGCTTCGCCACCCACACCCACGGCGTCACGCTCGCCGAACCCACCAGGGCCTTCGAGCCCATCGACGTCGCGGCCCAGCAGGCGCTGGACCGCTTCCCGCTGGACCGCCCGGTCCGGCTACTGGGCGTCCGGGCGGAGCTTGTCCGCGAGTAGCGGGGTCAGGCGAAAGTCGACGAGGGTGCGCATGGCCAGCGAGAAGCTGGTGCGCTCCACGCCCGGGGTGTCGAGGACGCGCCCCGCGATGCGGTACAGCTGGTCGGCGTCGGTGGCGACCACGCGCACCAGCAGGTCCGAGTCGCCGGTGAGCCCGAAAACCTCCACCACCTCCGGGATCTCGGCCAGCGCACCGGCCAGCCGGTCGAGGTGCTGCTGGGTGACCTGGACGGTGATGAACGCGGTCAGCGGGTAGCCCAGGGTCGCCGGGTCGATGCGGCGTTCGAACGAACCGAGTTTCGGTTCCAGCTTCGCCAGCCTCGCCTGAACCGTGTTGCGGGACAGCCCGACTCGCTCGGCCAGCGCGACCACGGTCGCCCGCGGTTCCTCGCGCAGGGCCAGCAGCAGCCGGATGTCGATGTCGTCGAGCGGCTCGGCGGTGGGCAATCTGTTCACCTCGTCGGTCGTTCCGGCCCGGCTCGGTGAGCAGATTGCTCGATTCGCCGACCGGGTCTTGTGCAGTGATTCTTGTCTTGGTGTTCTTCTCAGTGCAATGTGGCAACGCGAGGAGGCGTGATGACGAGCCTGGTACCGGTGCGCGCCGAGACGGCGGATCTGCGTGAGGTCGAGCAGCGGGTGCTGTGGCTGGCGACCGCGATGATCGACCACGCCAACAGGGTGCGACCGAACAGCTCCGGGCTCAAGGTCGGCGGGCACCAGGCGTCCTGCGCCTCGATGGTCTCGATCATGACCGCGCTGTACTTCGAACACCTCACCGCCGCCGACCGCGTGTCGGTCAAACCGCACGCCTCGCCGGTGCTGCACGCGATCAACTACCTGCTCGGCTCGCTCGACGAGGAGCACCTGACCACGCTGCGCGAGTACGGCGGGGTGCAGAGCTACCCGAGCCGCACCAAGGACCCCGACCCGGCCGACTACTCCACCGGCTCGGTCGGCATCGGTGCCACCGCGCCGATCTGGGGCGCGGTGGCCCGCCGCTACGTCGACACCCACGGCGGAGGGGCGGGCACCGGACGCCAGTACTCGCTGCTCGGCGACGCCGAGCTCGACGAGGGCGCCTGCTGGGAGGCGATCCTCGACCCGACCGTCGCCGACCTGGGCGAGGTGGTCTGGATCGTCGACCTCAACCGGCAGTCGCTGGACCGCGTCGTGCCCAACATCGCCGCGAACCGGCTGCAGGGCATGTTCACCGCGGCGGGCTGGCAGGTCATCACCCTCAAGTACGGCCAGGTGCTGGAGGAGCTGTTCACCCGTCCCGGCGGCGCGGCGCTGCGCGAACGCATCGACGGCATGAGCAACCCCGAGTACCAGCGCCTGCTGCGCTGCACCCCGCAGCAGCTGCGGGAGCGAATTCCCTCCGGCGACGACGCGATCGAGCGACTGCTGTCCGATGTGGACGACGAGACGCTGGCGGTGGCCATCCGCAACCTGGGCGGGCACGACCTGGACGCGCTGGACTCGGCGTTCAAGTCCATCGACGACACCCGGCCCACGGTCATCTTCGCCTACACCATCAAGGGCTACGGCCTGGCGACCGAGGGGCACCCGCAGAACCACGGTTCGCTGCTCGGCGAGGAGCAGATGCGGCAGCTGGCCGGTCAGGTCGGCGCCGACCTCGACGACCCGTGGCACCGCTTCGCCGACGACAGCCCGGCCGGGAAGCGCTGCGCGGAAACGGCTTCCCGGTTGAGCCGCCGCGAACGCGCCCGCGTCAAGCCGCCGAAGCTGCCCACCGACATCGGGCGCACGCCGAGCGGGACGACCACGACGCAGGCGGCGCTGGGGCGCACGCTGCTGGACCTGACCCGCGAGTCGCCGGAGGCGGCCGAGCGGATCGTGACGCTGGCACCCGACGTCAGCTCGACCACCAACCTCGGGGGCTGGCTGAACAAGGTCGGCGTGTGGTCCCCGTCCGAGCGCGTCGACTGGTTCGCCGACGACGCCGAGACCATCCTGCACTGGCGGGAACGGCCCGCTGGCCAGCACATCGAACTGGGCATCGCCGAGACCAACCTAGTCAGCCTGCTCGGCGAGCTCGGCTCGACCTGGAGCCGGTGGGGTCAGCCGCTGCTGCCGATCGGCGTGGTCTACGACTGCTTCCTGGGGCGCGCGCTGGAGCCGTGGTCGTTCGGCGTGTACGGCGGCGGGCAGTCGATCCTGGTCGGGACGCCGTCCGGGGTGAGCCTGGCGCCCGAGGGCGGGGCGCACCAGTCGGTCGGCACGCCCTCGATCGGGTTGGAGCAGCCCGGCGTGACGAGCTACGAACCCGCGTTCGCCGTCGACGCCGAGTGGTGCCTGCTGGAGGCCATGTCGCAGCTCGGCAAGACCGGTGGGTCCTCGTCCTACCTGCGGTTGTCGACGCGTCCGGTGGATCAGTCGCTGGCGTCGGTGCCCTCCGATCCGGCGGCCCGCGAACGCCGCCGCAGGCAGGTCGTCGGAGGCGCCTACGCGCTGCGGCGCGACCCCGACCCGCAGGTGACGCTGGTGGGCATGGGTGCGCTGATGACCGAGACGTTGGCCGCGGCCGACCGGCTGGCCGACCAGGGGGTCGGCGCCGACGTCGTGTGCGTGACCAGCGCGGACCTGCTGTTCCGGGCTCATCGGGGCGATGCGGACCGGGGCGTGCTGGACCAGGTCTTCCCGGCGGATCGGGCGCGTCCGATGGTCACCGTCCTGGATGGACACCCGCACGCGCTGGCGTTCCTGGCCGGTGTCAACCGGATTCAGGCAGTCCACTTGGGCGTGACCGGCTTCGGCCAGTCCGGATCTCTCGAAGACGTCTACCGCCACCACGGTCTCGACACCAGCACCATCATCCGGGCCGCCCTCGACGTGACGCATCGCTGACGTGGGTTCCCTCACTTGGCCAGGAGCGTCCGTCCTGGTTGGGTGATGGGAGTTCCAGGGGCGGAGGTCGTGGTGGGTTCTTTCGAGGTTCGGGCCGAGGCGGGCAGCGTCGTCGACGTGTTCAGCCGGGACACCGCGCCGGTGCTCACCGTGGAGGCCGGGGACGTCGTGACGGTGGAGTCGCTGGATTCCAGCGGGTTCCTGCGGCGCCACGAGGTGCCGGGGGAGCAGCAGCCCGTCATGTTCGCCGAGCGGCGGGGGCATTGCCTGACCGGCCCGATCGCCGTGCGCGGCGCCAAGCCCGGGATGGTGCTGGCCGTGCACTTCGAGGAGCTCACCCCGGTCGAGTGGGGGTGGACGGCGACCGCGGGCAAGGACGACTGGCTGATGCGCCGGCTGCGCGTGGACGACGCCGAGCGGACCTGGTTGCTGTGGGAGCTCGACGGCCGGACCGGCACCGACCAGCACGGGCACACCGTGCGGCTCGCGCCGTTCCTCGGCGTGGTCGGCATGCCGCCGGAGGAGCCCGGTGAGCACTCGACCATCCCGCCGCGCCCCGAAGGCGGTGGCAACATCGACTGCCGCGAGCTCGTCGCCGGCTCGACCCTGTACCTGCCGGTCACGGTTCCGGACGCGATGCTGCTGCTCGGCGACGGCCACGCCCGGCAGGGCGACGGCGAGGTCGGGGGCACGGCCATCGAGTGCGGCATGACGACCCGGGTGCGGCTCGATCTGGTCGTGGACCGCCCGGTTCCCGGCATCCACGCCGAAACCCCCTCCGGTCTGGTCACGTTCGGTTTCGACGCCGACCTCAACGAGGCCACCGCCACCGCGTTGAGCGCGATGGTCGACTGGCTGCAGATCGAGCAGGCCCTCGACCGGGGCGCGGCGCTGGCGCTGGCGAGCGCGACGGTCGACATGCGCATCACCCAGATCGCCAACCAGACCTGGGGCGTCCACGCCGTGCTGCCGACCGGCGTCTTGGGGTAGGAGGCCGGGCTCCGTTCGCCCGGCGGTGCGGCACGACTCCGACACGTCCGCGCGGCGTGGTCGCCGAAGACGTGTCGGAAACCCGTTGACGGCTCGCGGCTGCGTCGGCTCGTTTCTGCGATCTCGGTTGGGCCGTTCGAGTGGTGTTTCCCGGGCTTTCACCTGAACTGAGGTGTTCCACATCCGCTAAACATGAAAGATTTTCTGATCAGTTCCGGCGCGATCAGAGGACTGGGTATGGCGGACTTGAACAGACGCGGCTTCATGCTGGCCGCGGGCATCACGGGCATGGCACTGGGCATCGGCTCCGCTTCCGCGAGCGCCCGACCAGCTCGAACGACCTTGGAGGTGGCCGCGCAACCCGCTGCCGGCGAGGGCTACCGGCGGCTGATCGCCGGACCGGGCTGGCCGCAGGTCGTGCGCACCGAACTCGCCGTGGCCGACCCGGGCCGGATCGACCGGCGGGTTCCGATCACCGCGTTCACCCAGTTCACCGACATGCACGTCACCGACGCGCAGAGCCCGGCTCGCTTCGAGTACCTGCACCCGCTGGCCGGTGGGGCTTTCCGGCCACAGGAGACGCTGGGCGCGCTGGCCGCCGCGCACCTGGTGCAGCGGGTCAACGAGCTGCGCACCGGCCCGGTCACCGGGGCGCCGATGGCCTTCATGATCACCACCGGTGACAGCACCGACAACCACGAGTTCGCGGAGCTCGACTGGTACTTCGCCGTCCTCAACGGAGGGCGGATCGCGCAGAACACCGGCGCCGCCCACTACGAAGGGGTCCAGGACTCGGGCGACCCGCTGTACTGGCACCCCGAGGGCGGCGTCGAGGACCGCTTCCGCGAAGCCGGGTTCCCCGTGCTTCCCGGGCTGCTCACCGACGCGCTCCGGCCCTTCGCCAGTCCCGGTCTGGACATCCCCTGGTACGCGGTGTTCGGCAACCACGACAACAGCGTCATGGGAACCCTCGCCGACCAGGTCATCCCGCGCGTCAACGACTGGTACACCGGCGACCGCAAGATCATCGGGCGGGATGAGCGGGAGGCGGCCGCCGTCGCCCAGATGCTGCACGGCACGCGCGAGGCATCGGGCCAGATGGTGCTCGGCGGCAACACCGTCGTGCAGACCGTGACGCCCGACGAGCGGCGGCACCCCTTCACCACCGAGCAGTTCATCACCGCCCACCTCGACGAGGCCAACACCGGGCCGGGCCCGATCGGCCACGGGTTCGACGCCGCGGACCCCAAGCCGTACTACACCTTCCGCATCGCCCCGGGCATCACCGGAATCGCCATGGACAGCACCAACACCGCCGGTCTGGCCGAGGGCTCGCTCGGGCTGACCCAGTACCGGTGGCTGCAGGACGTGCTGACCCGGGGCAGCTCCACCCACTACGACGAGCTCGGCCGCAAGCAGTCCCGGCACGGCACCGACGAGCTGTTCGTGCTGTTCAGCCACCACACCTCGGACACGATGACCGCCCTGTGGCCCGACTTCCGCTCGCCCGGCGAGGCCCGCGTGGGCGGGGACCGCGTGGTCCGGCTGCTCCAGCGGTTCCCCAACGTGCTGGCCTGGGTCAACGGCCACACCCACCGCAACACCATCACCCCGCACGCCGCCGACGAGCCCGAACGCGGCTTCTGGGAGATCAACACCGCGTCGCACGTCGACTTCCCGCAGCTGGCCAGGACCATCGAGATCGCCGACAACCGCGACGGCACGTTGTCGCTGTTCACGACCTTGATCGAGGCCGACAGCCCGTACCAGGCCGACTACGACGACCGCTCTCCCGCCGGGCTCGCCGCGCTGTACCGGGAGCTGTCGTTCAACGACCCGCACACCGACCTGAGCCAGCTCGGCGCCCACACCGACCGCAACACCGAACTGCTCGTGCCGGGCCGCCTGCCGATCTGATCCGGGAGGCGCGCCGGGCCCCGGTCGACGACCCTGGGAGGGGACGACCAAGGAGGCCATGATGAACGTCGTGGTGGGAGTCGACGGTTCGGCCGTCGCGCGCAACGCCGCCGCGTGGGCGGCGCGAGAAGCTGTGCGAAGGGGCTGCGAGCTGCGGATCGTCTACGCGGACCCCATGGCTCACGCTGGCGCGGACCACGTCCGTACCCAGGTGGCGCACTGGCTCGCTGACGCAGCCGAATACGTTGAGGCCAAGCAGCCGGACGCAAAGGTGACTACCGCAGCAATCCCGGGTTCACCCGAGCGGGTGCTCCTCGCCGAGTCGGCCGCCGCCGAGTTGGTAGTGGTGGGTGACCGGGGCTTCGGCGGGTTCACCGGCCTGCTGGCGGGTGCGGTCGCGGTCAAGGTCGCCGCGCACGCTGTCGGCTCGGTCGTGGTGGTGCCCGACGTGGGAGATCCGCCCACGTTCCCGACCGCCGGCCCGGTCGTGGTCGGCGTTGACGACGCCGAATCCGCCGCGCCGGTGCTCGCGCAGGCGTTCCGGCTGGCCGACACGCTCGGCGAACCGCTGCACGTGGTCCACACCTGGGAGATCGTCGGAATCGACCTGAAGTGGCTGCGCAGCAGGCTGCCGAGCGAGGAGGTCGCGGAGCAGGAGCAGCGCTTCCTCGCCGAGGTCATGGCCGGCTGGCGGGAGCGGTTCCCCGGCGTCGAGGTCGAGCGGATCGTGGGGCGCGGTTCCCCGGTGGCGGCGCTGATCAACCACTCGACCGAGGCACAACTGGTGGTCGTGGGCGCGCACGGACGTGGTGGTGTCGCAGGCGCCCACCTGGGCTCGACCAGCCACAAGCTGATCCACCACACACCGGCGCCGCTGCTGATCGTTCGATCGCGGCATTGACTTCGGTGTGACCGAGTTCTCATTCTCAGATGCGCATGTGCTTCCGCACTCGACGAGGAGTGGTTATGAAGACGAAGGCCGCGATCCTGCACGAGCCGGGCAAGGACTGGGAAGTCGAAGAGATCGAACTGGGCGATCCGATCGAGGGCGAAGTGCAGGTGAGGCTCGCGGCCTCCGGCCTGTGCCACTCGGATGAGCACCTGCGGACCGGCGCCACCCCGATGGCGATCTACCCCGCCGTAGGTGGGCACGAAGGTGCGGGTGTGGTCACCCAGGTGGGTGCCGGGGTCACCGGGATCGAGGAAGGCGACCACGTGGTCCTGACCTTCATCCCGGGCTGCGGCAGATGTCGTGCGTGCGCGAAGGGGATGCAGAACCTCTGCGACGCGGGCGCGGGCCTGCTCTCCGGTGAGGCGATCTCCGGTGGTCACCGCATCTCCTACCAGGGAAGCCCCGCCGCCCCGATGTGCCTGCTGGGCACCTTCGCGCCGTACGTGACGGTCAACCAGGCGTCGGTGCTCACCATCGAGAAGGACATCCCGCTGGAGAAGGCCGCGCTGCTGGGCTGCGGCGTGTCGACCGGCTGGGGGACCGCCACCGAGATCGGCGAGACGCGCACCGGTGACACGGTGGTCGTCGTGGGCTGCGGCGGCGTCGGCATCAACGCCGTGCAGGGAGCCGCGGCGGCGGGTGCGCGTTACGTCGTGGCGGTGGACCCGGTGGAGTTCAAGCGGACCAAGGCCGAGGAGCTCGGGGCCACGCACTCCTTCGCCTCGATGGCCGAAGCGCACGAAGCGGTCGGGGAGCTGACCTGGGGTCAGCTGGCCGACAGCGTGCTGATCTGCATCGGCGAGACCACCGGTGAGCACCTGCAGCCGGCGTTGTCGATGACCAAGAAGGGCGGTCAGGTCGTGGTCACCGGCATGGGCCGCGCCGACCAGATCGACGCCCAGGTGAGCCTGTTCGAGCTCACCCTGCTGCAGAAGCGGTTGCAGGGCGCGATCTTCGGCGGAGTCAGCCCGCGCACCCAGATCCCGCGGCTGCTGGAGCACTACCGCAACGGCACCCTCAAGCTCGACGAGCTGATCACCACCGAGTACAAGCTGGAGGACATCAACACCGGCTACGCCGACATGATGGCGGGCAAGAACTTGCGCGGGCTGATCCGCTACACCGAAGCCGACTACTGAGAAACCTGGTAGTGGTTGTTCTGCTCGGCGGTGCGGGTAGCGGAACCTGAGCGCCTTCGTGGACTCCGTGCGCCGCTCCTCGTGCATGTCCAATACGCGGCGTCTCGGCCTACTCGCCACGAAGGCGCTCAGAACCCGCCGCGGTGCCAGCGCCTCAGGTGGTGAAAGAGAATGCGGCTTCGCCGCATGGATTGACGACTACTGAGCGGCGTGCGCGAGCGCGAGTTCGCGCATCGCCGTGTCGAGCAGGGACGAGAGGCTCTGCTCGGGATGATCCAGCCAGTGCTGATACGCCGACAGCGCCACGCCCAGCGTCGCGTGCGCGATGGTCTGCGGGGTCAGCGCGGTTGACGACTGGCCGAGGCGGTGGCCGACGTATTCGGCCACCACCTCGCGCCACGCCTCGAATCGCAGTGTCGAATGCGCTTGCAGCGCGGGCACTCCCAGGATCAGTCGCATCCGCCTGCGGTGGTCGGGGGCCTGCTCGTCCGGGACCCGGTTGAACTCCACCAGGCAGTGCCGCACCGCGTCCATCAGCGGGAGGTCGCTCGGCAGCGCGCGGAACTCGGCGCGCATCCGCTCCAGGCCTGCGTCGAAGTCGCCCCACGGGATGTCGTTCTTCGACGGGAAGTAGTGGAAGAACGTGCGCCGCGCGATGCCCGCGGCGGCCGCGATGTCGGTGACCGTGGTGCGTTCGAAGCCCTGCTCGTCGAAGAGGTCGAAGGCGACCTGTTCCAGTTCCGCTGCGGTGGTGACCTTTCGGCGCCCACCGGATCGCTGTACTCCAGATGTGTCATGCCGCAACGGATCTCGCTCCAGGTCTTGTAAAAATGCACTCGGTGCAAATACCGTGTCGATGGTAGCTCGACACTGTGAGGAGCATCGCATGGCTGACCAGCAGATCGAACAGAGCACCGGCAACGAGCCCGTCGTCGAGGAGGAACTCCTGGTCGAGGAAGTCTCCATCGACGGGATGTGCGGGGTCTACTGATCATGACCGCCGCGGAGTTCGACATCAGCCGCGGCTACCGGTTGAATCCGCAGGTCGCGTTGCGCCCCGAACCCTTCGGGGCGCTCGCGTACCACTTCGGCAACCGGAAGCTGTCGTTCCTGAAAGTTCCTGAACTGGTGGAACTCGTGCAGCGGCTCGGCGACCACGCCAGCGTCGAAGACGCGCTGGCGGGCATCCCCGAGCCGCGCCGCCCGCAGTTCCGCACGGCACTCGCCTCTCTCGCAGCCTCCGACATGATCCGCCCGCAAGAGTGACGACCGTCCATCGTTCTGCTGGGCGGTGCGGGCCGAATCCCACACCTGAGACGGCGGCTTCGCCGCGTTGAGAAGAACAGTCGCCACCCAATGCCGACGACGAAGTCCCGTTGGAAGTGAGCCTGGATGACCACCACAGCACCGGTTCCCGCCCTTGTCGAGCAGTTCAAGGGCGGACTCGACGCCCCCATCTGCCTGACGTGGGAATGGACCTACGCCTGCAACCTCGCCTGCGAGCACTGCCTGTCGTCCTCCGGGCGGCGGGACCCGAACGAGCTCTCCACCGCCGAGATGAAGGCGGTCATCGACGAGCTGCAACGCATGCAGGTCTTCTACGTCAACGTCGGCGGCGGTGAACCTACCGTGCGACCCGACTTCTGGGAACTCCTCGACTACGCCATCGATCACCAGGTCGGGGTCAAGTTCTCCACCAACGGGCTGCGCATCGACGCCGAACGCGCGCGCCGTCTGGCCGCCACCGACTACGTCGACGTGCAGATCTCCCTCGACGGCGCGACCCGCGAGGTCAACGACGCGGTGCGCGGGCCCGGATCGTTCGACATGGCGATGACCGCGCTGCAGAACCTCTCCGACGCGGGCATGCGCGACTTCAAGATCTCCGTGGTGATGACCAGCCAGAACGTCGACCAGCTCGACGACTTCAAGGTCATCGCCGACGGGTTCGGCGCGCAGCTGCGCATCACCCGGCTGCGGCCGTCCGGGCGCGGCGCCGACGTGTGGGACGAGCTGCACCCCTCCGACGCGCAGCAGCGGCAGATCTACGGCTGGTTGGTCGCCCGCGGCGACCAGGTGCTCACCGGTGACTCGTTCTTCCACCTCAACGCGCTGGGATCGACTCCGCTGCCGGGTCTGAACCTGTGCGGCGCGGGCCGGGTGGTGTGCCTGATCGACCCGGTCGGCGACGTCTACGCGTGCCCGTTCGCCATCCACGACGTGTTCAAGGGCGGAAACGTCCGCGACGAGGGCGGTTTCGCGCGCGTGTGGCGGGAATCGGAGCTGTTCAACGATCTCCGGCAACCGCAGTCGGCGGGGGCGTGCGCGTCGTGCGCGCACTACGACTCCTGCCAGGGCGGTTGCATGGCGGCCAAGTTCTTCACCGGGCTGCCGCTGGACGGACCCGATCCCGAGTGCGTGCAGGGGTACGGGCAGTCCGCGCTATCCATCGTGGACAAGAGCGAGCTGCCGAAGGCGACGCAGGACCACTCGCGCACCTCGCGGCGCAAGGTCGGGCTCGGCATGCCCGCCGTTCCGGCGAAGCCCTGCGACTCGTCTCCGCTGGTGAGCGGGTTGTGAACCTCGTCGATCCCGTCCGGCTCGGCCGGAGCACCGCACCGTCGCGGGTCCTGTTCGGACCGCACGAGACCAACCTCGGTCGTGATCGGGACATCTCGGACCGGCACGTCGGCTACTACGCGGCGCGCGCCGCCGGTGGAGCCGGTGTGCTGGTCACCGAGATCGCGAGCGCGCACGACTCGGACTGGCCCTACGAACGCGCTCCGCTGGCGTCGAACTGCGGGCCGGGCTGGGCCGCCGTGGCCGAGGCGTGCCGTCCGCACGGGACGGTGGTGCTCGCCGGACTCGGGCACTCCGGGTCGCAGGGCTCCTCGGCGTTCTCGCAGCGCGTGCTGTGGGCACCTTCCCGGGTGCCCGACGTCGCCAGCCGCGAGATGCCGATGGAGCTGGAGCAGGACGAGATCGACGCGCTGGTGGCGGGTTTCGCCTCGGCATCGCGCGAGGCGATGCGCAGCGGACTGCAAGGGGTCGAGCTCAACGCCGGCCAGTACTCGCTGCTGCGGCAGTTCCTGTCCGGGCTGACCAACCAGCGCTCCGACGACTACGGCACCGACCGCACCCGCCTGCTGCGCGAGGTCCTCGCAGCGGTCCGCGAGGCCGTCGGGGAAGGCGTGGTCGGACTGCGGTTGTCCTGCGACGAGCTCGCCCCGTGGGCCGGCATCACGCCGGAGGCCGCGGTCGGGGTCGTCGAGTCGGTCCGCGACGCGGTCGACTACCTGGCGGTCGTCCGCGGATCGGCGATGGGCACCTCCGCCACCCGCCCCGACCTGCACACCGAGCCCGGCTTCAACATCGATCTCTGCAGGGGGATCCGCGAAGCCGCCGGGGGAACTCCGGTCGTCCTCCAAGGCAGCGTCGTCGAACCGGAACAGGCTCAGCGAGCCCTCGACGACGGCGTGGCCGATTTGGTCGAGATGACCCGAGCGCAGATCGCCGATCCCGACCTCGTCGCAGAGGTCCGCGACGGCACACCGGTCCGCCCCTGCGTGCTGTGCAACCAGAAGTGCAACGTCCGCGACAACCGCAACCCCATCGTCACCTGCATCGTCAACCCGTCCGCAGGCCACGAGACCGACGAACCCCTGATTTCCACTGAAATCGGGGGCCTGGGCTCGACTGGGGTTCGGGTTGGTTCTGGGGTGGAGCCGGGGTCGGTGTTGGTGGTGGGTGGTGGGCCCGCGGGGTTGGAAGCCGCTCGGGTGTTGGCCATGCGGGGGTGGAGCGTGGAGGTCGTCGAGCGCGAGGACCGGGTTGGCGGGATGGTGCGCACTGCGGCCGAAGTCGCCGGTCGGGAGCGTGTGGCGCGGTTGGTCGAGTGGTTGGAGGGGGAGGTCCGGCGGCTCGGCGTCCAGGTGCGGCTCGGGGTCGAGGCCGGTCCGGAGGACGTGGCCGGGCGCCAGGTCGTGGTGGCGACCGGATCCGTGCCGGGACCCTGGGGTTTCAAGGTCGACGGGGGTGTGGTGCTCGACGTGGTCGAGGTTCTCAGCGGGGAGACGCCCGAGGGGCCGGTGCTGGTGCACGACCCGGTCGGGGACTTCGTCGGCGTCGGGGTGGCCGAACTGCTGGCGGGCCGGGGCGTGGAGACCGCGATCGTGACGCAGGACCAGGTCGTGGGCACGCAGCTCGCGCTGACCGGCGACCTCGCCGACGCCAACGCGCGCCTGCAGCGGGCCGGGGTGGCGTTGGAGAAGCGGTCCCTGCTGCGCGAGGTGCGGGCCGATCACGTGGTCCTGGAGGACGTCCACACCGCCGAAATCCGGGAACGCCCGGCCACCACCGTAGTCCACTGCGGACACCGGCTGCCGGACCAGCGGCTCGACGGCGTGCGGATCGGCGACTGCGTCGCGCCCCGCACCGTGCACGAGGCGATCCTGGAAGGCCGTCGAGCGGCGGGAGATCTGCGATGAGCCGCTACCTGTTCTCCCCGCTGCGGCTGGGGCCGGTGACGGTGCGCAACCGCATCGTGTTCTCCGCGCACCTGACCAACTACGCGCGCGACGGCCACCCCACCGAGCAGCACGCCGCCTACTACGCGGCGCGCGCCGAGGGCGGTGCCGGTCTGGTGATCACCGAGGAGCACTCGACCCACCCCACCGACTGGCCGTACGAGAAGCTCATCCACGGCTTCGACCCGTCGGTGATCTCCGGCTACCGGCGCATCACCGAGGCCGTGCACGCCCACGGCACCCCGATCTTCGCGCAGCTCAACCACAACGGCGGACAGGCGTCGTCGATGTACTCGCGGCTGCCGGTGTGGGCGCCCTCGGCGGTGCCCGACCCGATGTTCCGCGAGGTCCCCAAGGCCATCGACACCCGCGAGATCGCCGAGGTCGTCGCCGGGTACGGCACGGTCGCCGCGCACTGCGCCGAAGGCGGGTTCGACGGCGTGGAGCTGCAGTGCTCGCACTCGTCGATCGTGCGCGGCTTCCTGTCCCCGGCCACCAACAAGCGCACCGACGAGTACGGCGGATCGCTGGCCCGCCGGGCCCGCATCCTGCTGGAGATCATCGGCGCCGTCCGCGAATCCATCGGACCCGACCGGGCGCTGGGCGTGCGGATCTGCGGCGACGAGCTGATCGAGGGCGGCACCACCATCGACGAGGCCGTCGAGGTCGCCAAGATGGTCGAGGCGACCGGCGAGGTGGACTACATCAACACCTCGATCGGCGTGGCCACCTCGACGCTGTACATGATCGAGGCGTCGATGGCGATCCCGCCCGGGTACGCGCTGTTCATCTCCAACGCCATCCGCCAGGCCGTCGACCTGCCGGTCGTCGGCGTCGGCCGCATCAAGGACCCGCTGCAGGCCGAACGCGCGCTGGAGGAGGGCCACTGCGACCTGGTGGGCGTGGTGCGCGGCCAGATCGCCGACGCCGACTTCGCGGCCAAGGCCCGGTCGGGGCACGCCACCGACATCCGGACCTGCCTGTCCTGCAACCAGGAGTGCGTCGGCCGGATGGGCCTCAACCGCTGGCTGGGCTGCATCGAGAACCCCCGCACCGGCAAGGAGTCCACCGCCCTGCCGATGCCGCGCAGGCGCAGCCGCGTGCTGGTGGTCGGTGGTGGCCCGGCCGGCTTGCAGGCCGCGTCCACGGCGGCCGAACGCGGCCACCACGTGACGCTGTTCGAGCGGGCGGCCGAGACCGGCGGGCAGGTCGCGCAGGCGGCGAGCGTGCCGGGACGAGCCGAATTCCTCGACGTCGTGCGGAACCTGCGCGCCGAGTGCCAGCGCCACGGCGTGGACATCAAGACCGGGACCGAGGCCACCGCGCGGCTGCTCCGCGAGGAACGCCCCGACGCGGTCGTGCTGGCCACCGGAGCCCGACCGCAATCACCGTGGTGGGCGGGCGATCTGCCGCGCGTGGTCGACGTCCGCGACGTGCTCGCCGGGGACGCCGCGCCCGAGGGCGACGTGCTGATCGTCGACGAACTCGGCTTCCACCAGGCGGCCTCGGTCGCCGAACTGCTGGCCGACCGGGGGTGCCGGGTGCAGATCAGCACCCCGGGCATGGTCGTCTGCCAGGACCTCGGCGTCACGCTGGACATGGAGACCTTCAACATCCGCGCGCACGCCAAGGGCATCGGGCAGCGCACCGACGAGGTCGTCATGGCGGCCTCCGCCGAGGGCGAGCGGGTGTCGCTGCAGATCCTCAAGCACACCACCGGTGAGATGGGCGAGCACGCCTTCGACTGGGTGGTGTGCGCGGTGCACCAGAGCCCGGTCGACGAGCTGTGGCACGAGCTGCGCGACGCGCCGTTCCCGGTGCACCGCGCGGGCGACTGCCTGGCACCGCGGCGCGCGCACGCGGCCGTGATCGAGGGACATCGAGTGGCGGTGGAACTTTGAACGCGCTGCCCGAGGTGCTGGCCGTGGTCGTCGTCCGCGACGGCGCACTGCCCGGCGGGGCCGACGAGACCGTCGCCGAGGCCGGGGGAGCGGTCCTGCTCGCCGGCACCGGAACCGCCCGCGCCGCCAAGGGGCTCCGCACCGCCCGCAGCACGTGGACCGCCGAGACCGCCCAGGTCGGGCCCGGTTCGCTGGCCGCGACGCTGGGGCCGCTGCTCGACGCGGTGCGGGTGGTGCTGCTGCCCGCCTCGCCCGACGGGCGCGACCTCGCGCCCCGGCTGGCGTTCGGCACCGGCCGTCCGCTGCACGCTGGAGCGACCCGCTGCGGCACCGACACCGCCGATCTGTCCAGAGTGGACGACGCCCTGGAGGTCCAGGTCCGCTTCACCGGTCCCGTGGTGGTGACGCTGACCCCCGGAGTGCGCGGCGTCGGCCACCCGATCCCGCCACCGGAACCCGTGACCATCGACGTCACACCGGCTGAGGTGCTCGACGCCGAACCGGTCGAGCTCCGCGAGCCCGAACCGGAGACGGTCGAGCTCACCGAAGCCGAACGCATCCTCGGCGGCGGAGCCGGTCTGGTGCGGCAAGGCGAGGACGGCACGGCCGTGATGTGCACGCTGACCGAGGTCGCCGCCTGGCTCGGCGCCTCCGCCGGAGCGACCCGGGTGATCACCGACGCCGGGTGGGCCGGGCACGACCGGCAGATCGGCACCACCGGCGTCGTCGTCGACCCCGAGCTCTACGTGGCCCTCGGCATCTCCGGCGCTGCGCAGCACACCGGTGGCCTGGGAAGACCCGAGCACGTGGTCAGCATCAACACCGACCCGTCCTGCCCGATGACCGCGATGGCCGACCTCGGCATCATCGCCGACGCCCCCGAAGTCCTGCGCGAACTCGACCGCCGGAGACGAGATGCCTGAAGTCGACACCGTCGTGGTCGGCGCCGGTCCCGCCGGATCGGCCGCCGCACTGGAACTCGCCCGAGCCGGGCGCAGCGTCATCCTGCTCGAACGCGGTCCGTTCCCCGGCTCCAAGAACGTCTACGGCGGAGTCGTCTACGGCCGGGTGCTCGACGAGGTGCTGCCTGAGTGGTGGCGCGAAGTGCCGGTGCAGCGCTGGGTGACCCGCCGCAGCACCATGATGCTCACCGATCGCCAGGCGCTCACCGTCGACTTCCGCACCGAGGACTGGGGCAACGCCCCCTACAACGGCATGACGACCTTCCGCGCCGACTTCGACTCGTGGCTGGCGGGCAAGGCCGTCGACGCCGGAGCGCGGCTGGTCACCTCCACGGTGGCCACCGACGTGATCCGCGAGGACGGCCGGATCGTCGGCGTGCGCACCGATCGCCCCGACGGCGACATCCGGGCGCGCGTGGTCATCGCCGCCGACGGCGTCAACTCGTTCCTCGCCAAGCAGGCCGGACTGCTGCCCGCGACCGACCCCGAGCACCAGACGCTCGGCGTCAAGGAAACCCTGGCGCTGCCGCGGAAAGCCATCGAGGAGCGCTTCGCGCTCACCGGCGACCACGGCGCGGACTTCGAGATCCTCGGCTGCACCGGGGGCATCCCCGGCGGCGGGTTCCTCTACACCAACCGCGACACCGTCAGCGTCGGCGTCGTCCTCTCGCTCACCGGGCTCGCCGCCTCGGGCAGGCGCCCGGAGGAGGTGCTCGCCGACCTCAAGGCGCACCCGGCGATCGCCCCCTACCTGCGCGGCGCGGAGCTCAAGGAGTACTCCGCGCACCTCATCCCGGAAGGCGGGTACCGCAGCATGCCGCCGCTGTCCACGCCGGGGATGCTCGTCACCGGTGACGCCGCCGCGATGTGCCTGGCGGCCGGGATCTGGCTGGAGGGGGTCAACTTCGCCATCGGATCCGGTCTCGCCGCCGGGCGCACCGCCGCCGAGTCCATCGAGAACGGCGGCGGGCTCGACGGCTACCGCGAACGGCTGGAGGGCAACTTCGTGCTCGCCGACCACAAGCGGCTGCAACGCGCGCCCGGCCTGGTGCTGTCGGACCGGGTTCAGCAGCAGTACCCGAAACTGCTGTGCGACTTCGCCCAGGGCGTGTTCACCGTCGGCAACCCTGAACCGAAACCCGGTCTGGGCAAGCTCTTCCGCGCTACCGCCGCCCGTCACGGCGTCCGACTGCGGAAGCTGGCCGCGGACGCCTGGACCGGACTGCGCACCTTCGGCTGAGGAGAAACGACCATGTACCGAGACATCTCGTTCGACGACCGGATGGACACCGTGGACTTCGACGTCGGCGAGCGGGCGCACATCACCGTCGACACCGAGGTCTGCCGGTCCTGCACCACCAAGGCGTGCGTGGCGGCCTGCCCGGCGAAGCTGTTCGTGCCCACCGGCGACGGTGGCATCCTGTTCAACTACGAGCAGTGCTTCGAGTGCGGCACCTGCTACCAGATCTGCAACAACGCCGGAGCCATCAGCTGGACCTATCCCGACGGCGGCCACGGCGTCGTGTTCCGGAAGGGTTGAGCACATGCGCATCGCCGTGGCACTGAGCCGATCCTGGCAGCGGGTCGAGGTCGACCCGCTCACCGGCGCCCTGGCCGGCGGGCACCGGGGCGAGAGCGCGGCCGAACACGCCGCGCTGGAACACGCGCTGCGGCTCGCCGAGCTCACCGGCGGCCAGGTCCACGCCATCACCGCCGGCCCGGCGGAAGCGGAGGAGGGGCTGCGCGAGGCCCTGGCGGCCGGAGCGGACCGCGCCACCCGCGTCGACGTCAGCACCCCGCTGGACCCGAACGCGCTGGCGCACAACGGATCCACCGCCGCGGCGCTGGCCGCCGCCTTGCCGGAGGTGCCGGACCTGGTGCTCTGCGGTGACAGGTCCTCCGACGGCGGAACCGGCGCGACCCCGGCGTTCCTCGCCGCGCGCCTGGGCGCCGCCCAGGCGCTCGGTGCGGTCCACCTCGAACTCGACGGCGACCGGCTGCTGGTCCATCGCCGGCTGGACCGAGGCGCCCGCGAGGTCCTGCGCCTGCCCGGTCCCGCCGTGGTCTCCGTCGAAGGCGGACTGCGGCTTCGACGCGCCGCGCTGCCCGCCGTGCTGGCGGCGCAGGACGCCGAGATCGAAATCCTGCCGTGGAAACCGGCTCCCACCTGCGCCGACGTCGTCAGCACTCGGCCCCGGCGCCCGCGAGCCCGCGAACACCTCGCGCCCAGCGGGGACAGCGCCCACCACCGGGTGCTGGAGCTGACCGGCGCGCTGGTCGAGCGCACCCCGCCGACCGTCATCGGCCCGCTGAGCGCGGCCGAGGCCGCCGACGAACTGCTGGCCTACCTGCGACGCCACGGATACGGGGCGCGGCCGTGAACCGGGTCGCGATCGTCACCGGCGCCGCCAGGGGAGTGGGGGCCGCGGTCGTGCGGCAACTCGTCGGCGAGGGCTGGCGGGTCGTCGCGCTCGACGTGTGCGCCGACCTGCCCGGCGTGGCCTACCCGCTCGGCACCCGCGATGAACTGCGCCGACTCGCCGACGAGCACCCGGAGTCGGTGCGCGAGGTCGTCGCCGACGTCCGCGACGCCGCCGCGCTGGCCGAAGCCGTCCAGGTGGCCGAGGCCGAGTTCGGCGGGCTCGACGCCGCCGTCGCCGCGGCGGCCGTGATGGCCGGTGGGTCGCCGTTGTGGGAGACCACCGACACCGAGCTGGACCTGCTCTTCGACATCGACGTCCGGGGCGTGTCCAACCTGGCCCGCGCCGCGGTCCCGGCGATGCTGCGCCGCCCCGAACCCCGTGCCGGGCGGTTCGTCGCGCTCGCCTCGGCCGCGGCGCACCGGGGCCTGCACCACCTGGCCGGCTACAACGCGGCCAAGCACGCGGTGGTCGGGCTGATCCGCGGACTGGCCACCGACCTGCGCGGAACCGGCATCAACGCCACCGCGGTGTCGCCCGGCTCGACCCGCACCGACATGCTCACCGCGACCGCCGCCTACTACGATCTCGACGACGTGGAGGAGTTCGCCGGGCACCAGGTCGTCGAACGACTGCTGGAACCCGAGGAGGTCGCCGCCGCCGTGTGCTGGCTCTGCGACGAACGCGCCTCGGCGATCACCGGCACCGTCGTCCACGCGGACGGAGGCTTCACGGCGTGAGACTGGTGGCCGATCCGAGCCTGCAGCGCTGGGACGACGGGCTGACCGTCGCCGGCGGCTCCCCGTACCGCATCATGCGGCTGACCGCGCGCGGCGGCGAACTCCTCGACGAGTGGCTCGCCGGTAAGCCCGTGACCAGCGGGAGGTCGCTGGCGCAGCGGCTCGTTCGCACCGGTCTGGTGCACCCCGAGCACGACACGGCGACCCTGGGACCCGATGACGTCACCGTCGTCATCCCCGTCCGCGGCGAGAACCCCACCGCGCTGCTCGCGGCCCTGGAGGGCCTGCGCGTCATCGTCGTCGACGACGGCTCCCCGGCACCGATCCCGGGTGCCGCCGTCCGCCACGACACCGCGCGCGGTCCGGCCGCCGCGCGCAACGCCGGACGACGCCTGGTCACGACACCGCTGGTGGCCTTCCTCGACGCCGACACCCTCCCGCAGCCTGGTTGGCTGGACCCGCTGCTGCGCCACTTCGAAGCACCCGACGTCGCCGCGGTGGCGCCGAGAGTGCGCAGCACACCCGGTGGTTCGGCGCTGGAGCGCTACGAGCGGACCCGCTCACCGCTGGACCTCGGCCCCCAACCCGGGCCCGTGCTGCCCGGCAGCCGCATCAGCTACGTCCCCACCGCCGCGCTGCTGATCCGCACCGAAACCCTCGACGAATTCGGGGGTTTCGACGAGACCATGCGCTTCGGCGAGGACGTCGACCTCGTGTGGCGGCTCACCGCCCGGCACCAGGCCCGCTACGAACCCGCCGCGATCGTCGAACACGCCCCGCGCCCCAGCTGGCCCGCGCTGCTGCGGCAGCGCTACGGCTACGGCTGCTCGGCCGGGCCGCTCGGACGCCGCCACGGCGAACACGTCGCGCCCGTGCGGATCTCGCTGTGGAGCGTGCTGACCTGGCTGCTGATCGCACTCGGCCGACCCGGGGCCGCCCTGGCCGTCACCGGCGCGGCGGCCGTCATGCTCAGCCGCAAGCTCGGCGCCCTCGGCATTCCCGCGACCGATTCGATCAAGCTCGCCGGGCGCGGGAACCTCGGTGCGGCAAGGCTCCTCGGTGATGCCATCGGACGCTCCTGGGCGCCGCTGGCGATCCCGCCGCTGCTGCTGACCAAGCGCGGACGCGTCGTGCTCGCCCTCGTCGCCGCCCGCCACCTCGCCGAGAAGGGCGAGCTCGACCCGGTCCGGCACGCCCTCGCCCGCGTCGCCGACGACGCCGCCTACGGCTGCGGTGTGCTGCGCGGCGCCCTGCGCGAACGCAGCACGATCGCGCTGCGGCCGGTGCTCACCGACCGAGGCGGGCGCAGCAGCGTGCCGGTCAACGGGGACCCGGCGTGAACCTCGGCGAGACCACCTGGCCCGAGCTGCGCGAACCCCGGTTGCTCGCCATCCCCGTCGGCGCCACCGAGCAGCACGGCCCGCACCTGCCGTGCACCGTGGACACCGACATCGCCGGCGCGCTGTGCGAGCGCCTCGCCGAACAGCGGCCCGTCGTCATCGCCCCCGCCGTGGCCTACGGCTCCAGCGGAGAGCACGCTGCGTTCCCCGGCACCCTGTCCATCGGGCAGACCGCCACCGAAATGCTGCTCACCGAGCTCGGCCGCTCGGCCGACGCGTTCGCGGGCGTGGTGCTCGTCTCCTGCCACGGCGGCAACGCCGCACCCGTGCGCAACGCGGTGCGCACGCTGCGCTCCGAAGGCCGCCGGGCGCTGGCCTGGTCACCGACCGGACCGGCCGACGACAGCCACGCCGGACGCACCGAGACCTCGGTGATGCTCGCCCTCCGGCCGCACGCCGTGCACCTGGAACGGGCCGAACCCGGCAACACCGCACCGCTGCCGGAGCTGATCGACCGGCTCCGCGACGGGGGCACCGCCGCGGTCAGCGACAACGGCGTCCTCGGTGACCCGCTCGGCGCCAGCGGATCCGAAGGCCGCCGAATCCTTCACGCCTGGACGGAAAGCCTCGTCGACGCCGTCGACACCTGGGCGTCGACCACCGAGCGCTGACCGGAGCAGATGGCCCGGTGAAAAGGGCGAAAACGCCCATCTATAGTCGATCACGCGGCCCGCCCGCCAGTGAGCAGGGCGCGGAACACTTTTTCTGGAAGGACCCGTTGGGTTGAGCGTGACGAACGACCTCGTCGAACCTGAGTTATCGGAGCCGACACGACGAGGGAACATCCCCGCGCCCCGGTGGCGAGTGGACCGGATCGCCCTGTGGGCGGTGCCGCTGCTGGCGGCGGTGGCCGGACTGGGCTTCGTGCTGGTGAACGTCCACTACAACGGCGGCCACTACATCCCGCCGCTGGACGACACCTACATCCACCTCCAGTACGGCAAGCAGATCGGGCAGGGCGAGTTCCTGCGGTACAACGACGGCGACCCGATCAGCACCGGCGCCAGCAGCCTGCTCTACGTGCTGGTTCTGGGTGCGCTGCACTTCCTCGGGATGCACGGCGGTCTGCTGATGCCCGCCGCCGTCCTGTTCGGCGTGGTCTGCCACGCGCTCACCGCAGGTGGCGTGGTGCGGCTGGGCCGCCGCGTCGCCGGTCCCGTCGCGGGGGTGTGGGCGGGCGTGCTCGTCGCGCTCAGCGGACCGCTGCTGTGGGGCGCCTCCAGCGGCATGGAAGTCTCGATCACCTCGTTGCTGCTGGTCGCGACGCTGCTGATGCTGGTGCGCGAGGCGCCGAGCGGAGCCTTCAGGTTCACCCCGGTGCTGGTGTCGCTGGCCGCCCTGTGCCGGCTGGAAGCCCTGGTGTTCCTGCTGCTGGTGCCGCCGCTGATGATGGCCCTCAGCGCGCGTCGCGGGCGGAACCTCGCCGCCCGGATCGCCTCGGTCGCCTGGTGCGCTCTGCCGTTTGCCGTGATCGCCGCGCAGCTGCTGTTCTACCTGGTCACCACCGGGCACTCCTCGCCGAACGGCTCGCAGGCCAAGTCGCACCTGAGCATGCCGAACCTGAGCCTCGGCGAACTCGCGGGCAAGACCGCGGACAACTTCTCGGCGTTCATGGAGATCCTCGCCGGGCTCAACCGGCAGGACTTCGCCTTCCCCGGCGCGCTGCTGCTGGCCGCGCTCGGCGTGGCCGTGCTGGTCCGCGACGGCGGGACGCGTCGGTGGGTCGGCTGGACGATCGGCATCGGAACGCTGCTGGCGCTCGGCGCGATCTCCATGATGGGAACCGCGCTGTGGCAGCAGGTCCGCTACCTGCAGCCGTTCCTGCCGCTGTTCGTGCTCGCCGCCGTCATCGGCCTGGTCGAGGTCGGCAAGCGGCTGCGGCTCGGCGACAAGGCCCCGGTGGCGCTGCTGGCGGTGGCCGGGCTGTTCACGGCCCTGTCGGTGCCGACCTGGGTGCACAACGCGGTGCAGGACTCCGGCGGCATCCGGGAGCGCGTCGTCGCCCTGGCCGCGTGGACCAAGGGCAACCTGCCGGAAGGCGCGCGGTTGGGCGTGCACGACGTCGGCGCCGCCGCCTACCTGGGCGGGCACCCGACGGTGGACCTCGTGGGACTGACGACCAACGGCCTCGCCAAACCCGCGCTGCACGGCATGGGCGCGCTCTACGAGGAACTGCGCGCGATGTCGCCCGACGACCGCCCCGACTACATCGCCATCTACGACCGCATGCCCAACGGGGTGCAGCTGGAGCACCTCGCCGACGCGGGCGTCCTGGGGGCGCCGGTTCTCTCGCTGCCGGTGATGACGGTGTACAAGGCCGATTGGAGCCTGATCGACACCGGTGACGTGCCGATGCGTCCGTTCCGCGGCACCATCCGGGACCACGTCAACGTCGGGTCGATGACCTCGGAGTCCGACCACGACCACGAGGTGCACACCTCGCGAGCGGGCTTCCAGCCGCTCACCGAGGCCCGCACGCTCGAAACCGGTGGGCACGAGGTCGTCGACAGCGCCAGGCACATCGTCGGCGAGGAGGAGTTCACGCTGCGCAACCTGGTTCCCGGGGAGGAGGTCCGGCTCATCGCCCGGCACGACTCCACCGGCCCCAAACCCGGGCTGTACACGGGAGCGCGGGACGTGCGGGTGTTGGTCGACGGCACCGACCTCGGCAAGCACTGGCTCAAGCCGGAGGCGAAGGGCTGGTCGGAAACCGTCATCACGATCCCGGCGCACCTGGTGACCAGCAGCGAGCTGACCGTCCGCCTGGCCGGGCTGACCTCGTTCGGCCCGTCCCCGGATTACAAGGCGTTCGGGTACTGGGCGGTCCAGTGACACCGTGACCTGGGCCGGGCGCGGTTGACACCCGCGCCCGGCCTTTGTGTACTCGGGGGCGGGGGGACGCGATGACCGACGAGCGGATGGCGGCCGGTGCGCGCACCAGCCTGCCCGCGTGGCCGGAGCGGGTCGAGGCCGATCCGTCGGGCCGGTGGTTCGCGATCCTCGGAATCGGCGACGAGGCGCTGGAGATCACCCGCGGCTGGGTCCGCTCGATCGATCATCCTGTGTGGACGTTCCAGGCCGGCGACGTCGCGACCGCAGCCGACTCCCTGGCCGCGCAGCTGCGGGAGGCGCGGGTCGGGTGGCGTTTGATGCTGGCCGGACCCGAAGCCGACGTGCTGGCCCTGCGCTCGCAGGCGCTCTCGGCCGGTGCCGTGGACGAGGAGATCCGGTGCCGGATCACCACCCGGGAACGGGTGGTGGTGCACTGCGCGCACTGCGCCGCCGACACCGAGGTGAAGGCGTCGGCGGGGGAGCGCACGGCCTGCGGCGGGTGCGGCCGACTGCTGCACATCTACTCCCACGTGTCCCGATTCCGGGGTTCCTACCTGGGTTTTCGCGCCGACGTGGAGGCGTTCCGATGATCCTGCCAGCGCGAGTGCGGCGGTTCCCGTGGCCGCTGGAGGGCGACCACTACCGCTACAGCGTCAACGTCGAGCCCGCACCGCGCGTCCACCGGACGGCGGCGGGCGAGTGGGGCGGCGCGGTCCTGGACTTCAACGAGGCCTACGAGACCGAGCTCGCCGAGCGCGCGGCGATCCTCGGCCGCGACCCGAATCGGCACGTGGAGCTCGAGCACATGCGAGCGGCGTCCTGGGACGCGCTGCTGCACCTGCTCACCGAAGCCGCCGCCACCGACCCGGCGATGACCCTGACACCGTGCGACGACCGCGAATTCCACTGGGAGAACGCGCGACTCGGTGTTGCGCGCCGCTTCCGCTTCGGCGACGACGACTCGCTGGGCGAGCCGCCGCTGCGGTTCGCGGCCTCGCAGGTGCCCGACGACATCGTGCTGCTCGACGAACGCGAGGGGCGGCTGTTCGCCGATGCCGGGGTGGTGACCTTCGCGTCGAACTGGTCGATCCGGTTCGTGCTCGGGATGTCGTTCACCGAACTGCACGGCCCCGTCCCGCGCGACTTCGCCGACGGCGCGATCCCGCGAGCCGAGCGGTTCCTGCTCGGCATGCAAGCCGGCGACTGCTACCGGCGGCTGAACTGGAGCTCGACCGTCGGACACCGGCTGGACGCCTCGCTGGAGGCCTACGACGAGTGGGGTGCCGAGCGCGGCCGACTGTCGGACATCGGCGACGACCTGCACCTCCGGGTGGAGGTCCAGCACCTGATCAGGCTGCCGATGTCGGGTTCGATCATGTTCCTGATCCGCACCCACCTGCTGCCGATGCGGGAACTGGTGCTGGTCCCGGCCTGGCGGGAGCAGTTCGCGGCCGTGCTCGACGAACTGCCCGACGAGATGGCCGACTACAAGGGCTACGGCGAGATCCGGCCCGAGCTGCTCGCATGGCTGCGTCGATGAACCGGCTCACCGTCGCCGACACCCGGATCATCGCCGACGGCGTGCGGGGGATCCGGCTGGTCGGCGAGCTGCGCTCGTACACGCCCGGCAGCCACATCGACGTGCTGTGCGGCACCGACGAGCGGGGACGGCCGCGCTGGAACTCCTACTCGCTCACCGGCGACGGGTTCCGGCCCGAGCACTACGCGATCTCGGTGCGCCTCGGCTCCGGCGGATCGCGCTGGATGCACCGGCTGCGACCGGGTGACGTCGTCGAAACCGGAAACCCTCGAAGCGGTTTCGCACCGGTGCAGACCGCCCGCCACCACCTGCTCGTCGCCGCCGGGATCGGCATCACACCGATCCTCTCGCACTTCCGAGCGGCCGAGCCCTGGCAGCGCTCCGCCGAGGTGCACTACATCTCCCGCGACGCCGCCCACGCCGACGACCTCCCCGGTGCGCACATCACCGACTCCCGCACCGAGTTCTGGCGCGCCCTCGACCTCACCGACCAGCCCCTGGGCACGCACCTCTACGTCTGCGGCCCGACACCGTTCATGGACGAGGTCACCACCCGGGCGCGCGAAGCCGGTTGGCCGCGAACCCGGATCCACGCCGAGCACTTCGGCGCGGAACCGGCCACCGGCGGCCCGTTTACCGCGCACCTGCGCCGAACGGGCACGACCCTCCGCGTCCCGGAGAACCGCACTCTTCTGGACGCCCTCGAATCAGCCGGCGTCGACGTCCGAAGCCGTTGCCGCAAGGGAGTCTGCGGCGAGTGCGTCACCGCCATCACCGCGGGCGATCCGCTCCACCACGACCTCTACCTCTCCGAGGACCAGCGCACCACCCGCATCACCCCGTGCGTCTCCCGGGCACGCGGCACCCTCGAACTCGACCTCTGAGCCACCCACCTCGTCCGTCACCCGCCCAGGTGGTCGGTCCGATTTCAATGGAAATCAGATCCCCGATTTCCATTGAAATCCGGTCACCTGGAGCGGGGTCGGGATCGGGATAGGGGTGGGTCAGCGGGTTTTCCAGGCGTTTCGGCGGAGGAGGCGCAAGCCGTTGAGGGCGACGAGGATCGTGGAGCCTTCGTGACCGGCCACGCCGAGGGGGAGCGGGAGGTGGCCGACGAGGTCCCAGGTGGCGAGGACCGCGATGAACGTGCCCGCGATGACCAGGTTGGCCGTGACGACGCGACGGGCTCGCCGGGAGAGGTCGATGACCGCCGGGATCGCGTTGAGGTCGTCGCGGACGATGATCGTGTCGGCGGTCTGCAAGGTGAGGTCGGAGGCCGCGCCGCCCATGGCGACTCCTGCGTGGGCGGTGGCCATGGCCGGGGCGTCGTTGATGCCGTCGCCGACGAACGTCACGCGGTGACCCGCCGACTGCATCTCGTCGACCTCGTCGAGCTTCTGCTCCGGGAGCAGCCCGGCCCGCACATCGGTGATGCCGACGTGCGCGGCGAGCCGACCCGCCCCGGCCGCCGTGTCGCCGGTGAGCAGAACCGGATCGCTGGTCAGACGGCGGGTGGCCGCCACGGCTTCGGGGGCTTCCGGACGCGGCTGGTCGGTGATCGCCAGCAGCCCGATCGGTTCACCGTCGCGCCGCACGAGCACCGGCGTGTGCCCCGGCTGGGCCTCGAACTCCGCAGGGGCGGCACCGATCTCGACGTGGTGCCCCTCGACCCGGGCGGTGACTCCGCGACCGGGCAGCGCGGCGAAGTCGTCGGCCGGGGGCAGTGCCAGCTCCTCCCGTTCGGCGGCGCGCACCACGGCGGTGGCCAGCGGGTGCTCGCTGGGGCGTTCGGCCGCCGCGGCCACGCGCAGCAGCTCGTCGCGGCTCCACGCGGCGTCGAGCACCCGGACCTCGGCGACCTCCGGAGTTCCCCGGGTGAGCGTGCCGGTCTTGTCGAAGGCGACCTTCGTGGTCGTGCCCAGCCGCTCCATCACCACCGCGGACTTGACCAGCACGCCGTGGCGGCCGGCGTTGGCGATCGCGGCGAGCAGCGGCGGCATCGTCGCCAGCACCACCGCGCACGGCGAGGCGACGATCATGAACGTCATCGCTCGCAGCAGCGATTCCCGCAGGTCGGAGCCGAACAGCAGCGGGATCGCGAACAGCGCCACGGTCGCGGCGACCATGCCGATCGAGTACCGCTGCTCGACCTTCTCGATGAACAGCTGGGTGCGTGCCTTCGTCCGCCCGGCCTCCTCGACCAGCGCCGCGATGCGCGCGACCACCGAGTCCTCCGCGCGGCGGCTCACCCACACGCGCAGCGAGCCGGTGCCGTTGAGGGTGCCCGCGAACACCTCGGACCCGGCCGAGACGTCCACCGGCAGCGGCTCACCGGTGATGGTCGCCTGGTCGACGTCGCTGGCCCCGGACAGCACCGTGCCGTCGGCGGGGACGCGCTCGCCGGGCCGGATGAGCACCTCGTCGCCGACTTCCAGCTCGGCGGCCGGGCGCACCTGCTCGACCCCGCCGGAGGTGACGACCGTGGCGGTGTCGGGGGCGAGGTTCAGAAGCCCGCGCACGGAGTCCTCGGTGCGCGCGGTGGCCAGCGCCTCCAGCGCTCCCGACGTGGCGAAGATGACGATGAGCAGCGCGCCGTCGGTGATCTCGCCGATGGCGGCCGCGCCGATCGCGGCCAGCACCATCAGCAGGTCGACGTCGAGGGTCTTCTCCCGCAGCGCCTGCAGCCCGGCCAGCCCGGGTTCCCACCCGCCGGTGACGTAGCAGGCCAGGTACAGCGCCCACCAGGACCACGCCGGAGCGCCCGCCAGCTGCAGGCCGAGTCCGGCCAGGAACAGGCCGAGCGCGGCGGCTGCCCAGCGCATCTCGGGCAGCGCGAACAGCCGCGTCCGCGCCGGTGGCGCGAGACGTGGGGGAGCAGTGGTGGACGTGGCCACGGTGGAACCTCCGCAGAGCTGAGCTAGACCCGCACAGCAGAACACATGAACATGCGTTCATGCAAATGCGGGTCTAGACTGCTGCGCATGGGACACGGAGTGGATCGGGAGGCGACCAGACTCGACGCGGAGTCGGCCGCGCACGTGGCGAACACGCTGCAGGCGCTGGCCACGCCGAGCCGGCTGCTGATCCTCACCGAACTGCGGCAGGGGCCGCGCCCGGTCACCGAGCTCGCCGAAGCCGTCGGCATGGAGCAGTCCGCGGTGTCCCACCAGCTGCGGCTGCTGCGCAACCTCGGCCTGGTCGTCGGAGCCCGTTCCGGGCGCAGCATCGTCTACAGCCTCTACGACAACCACGTCGCCCAGCTGCTCGACGAGGCCGTCTACCACAGCGAACACCTGCGGCTCGGTCTCCCCGACCGCTCCGGTGCGGTCAGCTGACGCGCAACCCCAGCGAGGCCAGCCGCATCCCTGCCAGCTCCGCGATGACCTCGGCGTCACCCGCGCGCCACGCCGCCGCGGGTTCGGTGCCGACTCGCTTCAGCCTGCGGTGCGGCAGTTCGGTCAGCGCGCGCAGCGCCAGCAGGTCGGGGCCCTGGGCCCGCATCGCCACGGCCTGCCCGGCCGCGCGGGCGTAGCGGACCCGGCGCGGCAACCACACCGCCAGCACCGGGATCAGCGAGAACGCCACGATCACGACCGCGACACCGGTGGCGGCAAGCCCGATCGCCTCCAGCAGTCGCACCCCCGCGTCGATGAGCACGTCCCCGGCCGAGCCGCCCCGCCCCAGCGCGCCGGCGAGGTCGTCGCCGACGAACGGGACTCCCGAGGCGGTGCCTGCCGCGTCGGCGAAGGTGCTCCGGAGCTCGCCGCCCGCCTCGATCATGCGATGCCCAGGTGCCTGCAACTCCAGGACCGCGGACTTCGCCAGACCGGCGAGCCAGCAGAAGCCGGCGACCCACGCGATCGCGAGGACGTCGCACAACACCTGTCCTGCCAAGCGGACCGGGCGTTCGGCGTAGAAGCGCATGCGCGCTTCCTACCAGAGCCGCAGTGAGCCGTCGATCATCCACTGTAGACTATTATTAGCCGATCGCGGCATTCCCAATCATTCTCACGCCGGCTCCTTGCGCCACACCGAGACGTGCTTGCCGCTGGTGCTGGTGAACGGGCTGCGGTCCCAGTCCGCCCAGCGCTCCACCAGGCGCATTCCCGCCAGCCGGGCCATCAGGTCGAGCTCGGCGGGCCAGACGTAGCGGAACGGCATCGAATCGAGGTCCCACCGGCCGTCGCGCATCCAGAAGTGGTGCGAGATCAGGCCTTGGTTCACCACGTCGTACTCGTCGATGCCGACGTGCTCGGCGCCGAACTCGAAGGGCACGTGGGTCTCGCCGAACGGCAGCTTCTGCAGGTCCGGCACGCCGACCTCGATCACGAAGCGCCCGCCCGGCGGCAGGTGCCGCGCGGCGTTGCGGAAGCAGTCGACCTGCTCGTCCTGCGTGGTGAGGTTGTTGATCGTGTTGAACACCAGGAACACCAGGCCGAACTCGCCGGGAACCCTGGTGCGCGCGAAATCACCTGTCGTGACACCGATCCGCTCGCTGCCCGGCTTCGCGCGCAGCCGCGCCAGCATCGCCTCGGACAGGTCGATGCCGTGCACCGGTACGCCCCGCGCGCTCAGCGGCAGGGCCACTCGTCCGGTGCCGATGCCGAGCTCCAGCGCGGCATCGGCACCGGCGAGCTCGGCGAGGAACTCCACCGCGGGCCCGAGTACCGCGGGGGAGAACATGCCCGTCTCGTTGGAGTCGTACTCCGCCGCGACTCTCTCACCGAAATGGTCCACAACCACGCGAGAACCATGACACCGGAGTCCGCGCGGCCGCCACCGATTTTTCGGCGGTCAGCACCCGGGTTACTCGTGCAGCTGCGGCGGCTGGTCGGTGTGGCGGAGCGAGAGCCCGGTACCCCAGCAGTTGGGGCACAGCCGCTGCGCGGTGACGACCTCGGGTGGGGCGGTCTCCTCGCTGCGCCGCACGTGCACCGCCGAGACCTCGCGCTCGCCGTCGCAGTTCTGGCACCGCTCGCGCGGCAGCTCGTCGGCCGGCACGTTCTGGACCTGCCGCACCACCTGGTGGCGCAACTCGCGCAGCTGCGGAGGTTCTTCGTCGGGGTCGGCGTGCCTGCCGAGCAGGTCGGTCTCGGCCAGGGCCGCCTCGAAGGTGAGCAGCAGCTGCTCCACCTCGCCGCCGGGGTTCTCCTGCGCGGTCATCGCGGGTCCCGCGGGTGCGCGGCGTCGGTGGGGCTGGAGTGCTGTGTGGTGGGTGTCATGAAGTCATCCGAATTTCTCTGCGGTGCCCTGGATCGGCCGTCGTCCGGGACGGCGGGCAAGCATCGCAGAGCGCGTCTTCGCGGAATAGGAGGGAATTCACATCGAAGAAAACGATCCGGAAACGCGCTAATCACGCCGCGGCAACCTTGTGCCGTTCTGCAAAGGAGAGTTGTGCGAGTGGAACGCAGGTGTTGCCGCTCATTGATCTGGCCGCGCTTCATCCCCGTTTTCTGAAATGGTGTCGTCCGGATTCCGGTTGCGAAACACCTGGTGAGCAGGCATAGCTGAACTTCAGCGACATGCCCGGATCGGCTCAATCGGATGAGCGAATTCCGCTTGATGTGGTTTCATCGCGGGGCTGGGCGGGATCCCAGGGGGGATTGGGACCCGCCCAGCATTCGGCGAGGACCGGTGAGGGGGAATTGCCGGTTTCCTCGCGAGGTAGCGGCGTCGGGGACTTGGGGGCTGCACCGCTACTAACGATCATAGTAGATGTGAATCCTATTGCGGGTCAACGGCCTTGCGGACCGCCTCCGGTCCAAAATGGATTGTGGATCGCCAAAAAAGCCGAACCCGATTCACATAGCGCGCGCGACGTGCGCGTCCGGACGTACGATGTGCCCGGGGAGGAAGGCCGATGCGTTGTCTGGGCGAGCTCGAATCCGCGGTGATGCGGGTGCTGTGGGACTCGGTGGAGCCGATCAAGGTGCGCGCGGTGCTGTCGCGGCTCGACACCGGCCGGTCGCTGGCTTACACGACCGTGCTGACGGTGCTCGACAACCTGCATCGGAAGGGCTGGGTGCAGCGGGACCTGGACGGCCGGGCCTACCTGTACCGGCCGACGCGCACCCGCGAGGAAGCCGCGGCCCGGTCGTTGCACCAGGTGCTCGTCGCCTCGGGCGCCCCGGACGTCGTCCTTGCGCACTTCGTCGCCTCGGTCAGCGATGAGCAGGCGGAAACGCTGCGCGCGGCGCTGCGCGAGCGCGAACGGGGCTGATCAGGGCTTGTAGGCGAGGCCGCCGAGGATCAGGCGCTCGACCAGCGAGGGCTCGCGCAAGCGGGGGCCGTCCGGCCACCAGTCGTTGAGCTCGACGAGTCCCGGTTCGACGAGCTCCAGCCCCGCGAAGAGCTCGGCGATCTCCGCGCGCGTGCGGTAGCGGCCGGTGCCCATCGACGACTCGCGCCAGCGCTGCTCCAGCTCCCGGGCCATCCGGTGTCCTTCGGGCAGTTCGTCGCCCGGGTCCCACCAGTGCGAGATCGCCAGGTAGGAGCCCGACGGCAGCGCGTCGACGTAGTGCTTCATGAACGCGGCCGGATCCGCCTCGTCGTCGATGTGGTGCAGCGTCGCGCACTGGATCAGGACGATCGGCCGGGCGAAGTCCAGCTTGGCGACCTGCGGCGCCGCCAGCAGGGCCGCCGGGTCGCGCAGGTCCGAGGTGGCGAAGTGGGTGTGGTCGTTCTCCTCCATCAGCGCCCGCCCGTAGGCGGCCACGGTCGCGTCGTTGTCGACGTAGACCACCGTGGCGTCGGCGTTGTGGCGCTGGGCGACCTCGTGGGTGTTCTCCACGGTCGGCAGGCCGGAACCGATGTCGAGGAACTGGTCGATTCCGACCTCGAATCCCGCCAGGTGCCGCACCACGCGGATCAGCCAGCGGCGGATCGACTTGGCCACCTCGTCGCCCTGCGGCGCGACCGCCTGGATCGTCTCGTAGACCTCCCGGTCGGCCGCGAAGTTGTCCTTGCCGCCCAGGAACATGTCGTAGACGCGCGCGATGCTCGCCTTGCTGGTGTCAATGCCGGCCGCCGTCCCGACGCCGGCGGCCTCGCCTTCGATTCCCATCGGCCCCGAACTCCAGTGGACTCGATCACGTTTCGCCGGAGTGTAGCGGCGTTCGCCACCGCGCGGGACCCGGCGGCCGATCCTGCCCGGACATCCCGCGCGGTGCTCTCCGTTCCCGATTCCGATGTGGACGAAACCGATTGTCCGGCAACGGAACTCGGCGCGAATCAGGACAGCCGGCGGAGGGCTTCCCGGGTCAGGTCGGCGATCGAGGGGTAGCCGTCCACGGCCATGATGAGGTCCGCTTCGGCGAGGAGGCTCCGGAGCACGTGGACGACGCCCGGGGTACCGCCGAGCGCGAGTCCGTAGGCGTAGGGACGGCCGATTCCCACGGCCGTGGCGCCCAGGGACAGGGCCTTGACGATGTCGGCGCCGCTGCGGACACCGGAGTCGAACAGCACCGGCATGCCGTCGGCCGCATCGACGACCTCGGGCAGCACCTCCAGGGCCGGAAGGCCACCGTCGGCCTGCCGACCGCCGTGGGTGGAGCAGTAGATGCCGTCCACGCCGCCGTCCTTGGCGCGGCGGACGTCGTCGGGGTGGCAGATGCCCTTGACGATCAGCGGCAGGTCGGTCAGCGACCGCAGCCACGGCAGGTCGTTCCAGTTCAGCGGATTTCCGAAGGTGGAGACCCAGCGCATCACCGCGGCACCCGGGTCCTCTTCCGGCGTCTTGTCCAGTCCCGCGCGGAAGACCGGATCGCTGTAGTAGTTGCTCAGGCAGTGCCCGCGCAGTTGCGGGAAGTTCGAGGTGGACAGGTCGCGCGGCCGCCACCCGGGGATCCAGGTGTCCAGGGTGACGACGATGCCCTTGTAACCTGCGTTCTCGGCCCGGCGCACCAGGCTTTCCGCCAGATCCCGGTCCTTCGGCGTGTAGAGCTGGAAGAAGCCCGGTGTGCCACCGAATTCGCCCGCCACGTCCTCCATCGGATCCGACGACAGCGTGGAGGCCACCATCGGCACACCGCTCTGCGCCGCCGCGCGCGCCGTGGCCAGGTCGCCGTGCCCGTCCTGCGCGCAGATCCCGAGCACGCCGATCGGCGCCATGAACACCGGTGAGGGCAGCTTCAGGCCGAACAGGTCCACTTCGAGGTCGCGCTCGGTGGCGCCGACGAACATGCGCGGGACGAGCCCCCAGCGCTCGAAGGCGGTGACGTTCGCGCGCTGCGTGCGCTCCGAGCCGGCGCCGCCGTGGACGTAGGACCAGACCGTCGGCGACATGGCCGCTCGCGCGCGTTCCTCCAGCTCCTCGAACTCCACGGGCAGATCGGGCAGCACTCCGCTCAACCCGTTGAGGTAGATCTCCAGCTGGTAGTCGCCGTACGCCATGCCCGCCCCTCCGGTCGTCGAATCCGATCCGGAATCTAACCGACGGGAGCCCACCCGGCGAAGCGCTCGTCGACCTCTTCGGGTCGCAATCCGAATTCGGCCAGCGAATACCGGTGCGCGGGCTTGGCGTGACCTGCGGTGCTCTCGGAGTGCAGGTTCCGCATCGCTGTTGCCGCGTTCTCGCTCAGCGGTAGTCCGAAATGCCCGTAGATCCGCTCCACCACGCCGATCGGGTCGGCGATGAAGTCCTCGTAGCGCACGTCGAAGAACCGGTCCGGGTCGTGCCGGGCCCGCGCGGCGTTGAACTCCGCCAGCCCGCGCGACCACAGGTCGAGCTGGTCGCGGCCGATCGTGCCGCCGTGGAAGGTCTCCGACCACTCGTGGGTGGCGTGCGCGGCCAGGCTGCACACCGAGGCGATCGCGGTGCGCGGCTCCCGGTGGGTCTGGATCACCAGCGCGTCAGGGTAGGTCTCGAACAGGGCGTCCAGCGCGAACAGGTGGCTCGGGTTCTTCAGCACCCAGCGCCGGTTGTTCTCGGGCAACCCGATCAGCTGCAGGTTGCGCTTGTGCCGGGCGTAGGCCGACGTCCAGTCCTGGCCTTCCAGCCAGCGCGAATAGGTCGGCAGGTGCGCCAGGCACTCGTAGGAGATCGAGCGCATCGACTGCCGCAGCAGCTGCCAGCACTCCTCGACCTGCTCGGCGGACATGTAGTGCACGCCCATGAACTCGGGGTGCTCCACGTGGTGCTGGGTGTAGCCCTGCTGGATTCCCCGGAAGACGGGGTCGTCCTCCCAGGTCGAGCGCGGTGGCCGAGGCTGCGGCACCTCGGTCAGCCACAGCTCCAGCCCCTGGTTGCCCGTGTCGGCGGTCAGCAGCCGGTGCAGTGCCGTGGTGCCGGTGCGCGGCAGCCCGGTGACGAAGATGGGTCGTTCGACGGCCACCTCGGCGTGCTGCGGGTGCTGCTTCCACGCCGCTTCGCTGAACAACCGCGCGGTCAACGCACCCCGCAGGAAGGCCCGCTTGACCTTGTTCCCCAACGGCGTCAGGTCCGCATCCCGCTCGTAGGACTCCAACAGCACGCCGAGACCGTCGGTGTAGTCGTCGGTTCCGAAGTCGTCCAGCCCGACGAGACGACTGGCCGAGGCGTGCAGGTCTTCGACGGTGCCGACGTTCTCGCGTCCGATGCTCATCAACGACTCCTCAGTGGTGGAATTCGCCTGCGTTGACGTCTAGGCACTGCCCGGTGACGATCCTGGCCATGTCGGAGATCAGGAACAGCGCGGCGTCGGCGATTTCCTCCGGTTCCGGGAGTCTCCGCAGGTCGGTGGTAGCGGCGGTCTCTTCGTAGACCTCGTCGCGGGTGACGCCGCGCTGCTCGGCGAGGTGGCCGAGGTACCACTTCAGCGAGTCCGCCCAGATGTAGCCGGGCGCGATCGAGTTGACCCGCACGCCTTTCGGTCCGAGTTCGGTGGCCAGGCTCTGCGCCAGCGACAGCAGGCTGGACTTGGCCATCTTGTAGGCGCCGTAGTGGCGGCGGGAGTGCCGCACCACCGCCGAGTTCACCATCAGCACCGCGCCCCGGGTCTCGGCCAGCGCCGGGGCGAACAGCCGGGTCAGCCGCAGCGCGGCGATCGAGGTGGTCTCGAAGCCCTGCCGGATCGCTTCCAGGTCGGTGTCGGCGAGGTCGGCCAGCGGCGGGATCGCGAAGGCGTTGTTGATCAGCGCGTCCACCCGGCCGAAGTGCTCCACCGAGCGGTTCGCCAGTGCGGCGCAGTCGTCGGCGTCGGTGATGTCGGTGGGCACCACCAGGGCGCGGCGGCCCAGTGCGGTGACCTCCTCGGCGACTTCCTCGAGCCGCTTCTCGGTGCGCGAGGCCAGCACCACGTCGGCTCCGGCCTGCGCGCTGCGCAGGGCCAGCGACCGGCCCAAACCGGGGCCGATTCCCGAGACGACGACGACCTTGTCGCTCAGCAGTCCGTCCAGCATCGGCCTCACCCCAGCATCCGGTAGTGCACGGCTGCTTGCCGCGCGGCGATTCGCTCCCGCCACTCCTGCGGTGTCACGCGGGAGCGCTCGTGATGCGGAAGTCGTTGCGGCAGTTCGTCGAACCCGACGATCTCCACCTCCGGGCCGTCGTCGGGTCCCAGGTCGCGGGAGAGTCGCTGCCAGCGGATCTGCATGTAGCCGCGCTGGTGCCCGGTCAGCTCGATCCAGTTGGCCAGGCCCGGATCGCGCTCGGTGATGACGAACCGGATCTTGCCGTCGGGGTCGGTGCGCGCCTGCTGCGCGGTGAGGCTCGTCTGGTGGTTGATGTAGTCGGTGGAGACGTACCAGGGGCTGCCGAGCTGAAAACCCTGGTAGGGGGCCTCGGACCGCGGAACGGTGATGATCATCGCCTGGTCCTCGGACAGCTCGAAGTGCCCGGCCGAGGAGAACTGCGTGGCCAGGCCGCCCGGGGTCGAGCGCGGATCGTTCATCGTGTTCACCGGCTGGTTCAGGTAGAACCACTCGGGGAACGCCAGGAACGTCCGCAACCGGCTCAGCAGGATCTTGCCCGCGACGCCGTAGCGCTTGGTCAGCAGGTCGATCGTGCGCGGCGGGGGAGCGGTTCCCGAGGTGTCCTCGCGGCGGATCCGGATCAGGCCGCGCCGCTCCGCATCCCAGTCGCTGTAGACCTCGCGCACCACCAGCATCGCCGAACCCGGTGCGAGCGTGAAGTAGTTCGGACCGGCGGGGCCGGGGCCGAAGCGCACCTCGAAGTCGCCGTTGTCGTCGATGTCGATCCGCCGGTCGTCGAAGGCGGCGAGGCTGTCGGGCACGTCCACCGGCGAGTAGTCGCCGTTGAGCACCTGGAAGCTCAGATCCGCGGTGCTGCCGCGCTTTCCGGTCACCACGTACTCGGCGTCGTCGCGGATGTAGGAGTGGAAGTACAGCGCGTCCGGGTTGTCCAGGCCCATCTTGGTGTGGGGGCCGGTGGACTGGACGAAGTACGGGAAGTCCCGCTCGTAGGCCCAAGCCAGCATGAGGGAGGCCTGGATGCTTCCCGCGAGGTAGTCGTACCCCTCGATGAGGTCCTGCTCGTCGCGGATGTGCTTGGCGTGCCGGATGACCTCCTCGGCTTCGGAGACGGCATCGGCGAAGGGCTGAGTGAGCATAAGCTCCTCTTGAGAACTCGTTCTAGTGCTATGCGGTCGTCTTGGCTGTCGAGGTCCGGCTGAAGCTCCCGTGCTCCTCAGCTCCAGCGGTTCGCGGTGAGCTTGAAGTTCGGGAGGTCGTCGAAGGTGTGCATCAGCTCGTAGGTGCGGGTGTAGCCGGTCTTGCTGATGCGCCACTGGCCGTCGGACTCGCGGCGGTAGGTGTCCTCGTAGAAGGCCGCGCCCTTGATGAAGGTCTTGAACTCGGTGGCGATGACCGTGTCCTCGAAGCCCCAGATCCCGGTCGCGGTGTCGCCGTCGATGTCGATCTCGGGCTGGCCGGCGGAGTGCGTGGTGATGATGCTCGGGCCGAGGTTCTCCCGCATGAACTTCAGGATCTCCTCCCGGCTGGTGAGTTCGAGCTTGGAGCCCGTGGCCTCGGTGCCGTACTCGGCCACGGCGTCCTCGGTGAGCGCCTCGGCGAGCACGTGCCAGAGCTTGAGGTCGACCGCGCGCAGGTAGCGGTACTTCAGTCGTTTGATCTCCTCCAGCGCGACGAGGTCCATGACGCCTCCTTGTGTCTTGCGAGGGTTGGCTTCGAGGGGGTGGACCCAGCTTTCCGCGCAGCTTGACCGAGCGCAAGAACTTGTTCTACTTTTCTGTGAAACTTGTTCTAGGTTCGGTGTCGATGGAAAGGGCGGGTCCCGGGTGACCACGACCTACGAGCTGACCCACCTGCGCGGCCTGGAAGCCGAGACGGTGCACGTGTTCCGCGAGGTCGCCGCATCCTTCGAGAGACCCGCGCTGCTGTTCTCCGGCGGCAAGGACTCCGCGCTGATGCTGCACATCGCCACCAAGGCGTTCTGGCCCGCACCGCTGCCGTTCCCGGTCCTGCACATCGACACCGGCCACAACTTCGACGAGGTCATCGACTTCCGCGACCGCACCGTGCGGCGGCTCGGCCTGCGCCTGCTGGTCGGCAGCGTGCAGGATGACATCGACGCCGGCCGCTCCGTCGAGCAGCCCGGAGCCGGCCGCAACCGGCTGCAGACCCAGACCCTGCTGCGCAGCATCGGCGAGCACCGCTTCGACGCCGTCTTCGGTGGCGCCCGCCGCGACGAGGAGAAGGCCCGGGCCAAGGAGCGCGTGTTCAGCTTCCGCGACGAGTTCGGCCAGTGGGACCCGCGCAACCAGCGCCCCGAGCTGTGGCACCTCTACAACGGCAGGCACCGCAAGGGCGAGCACATCCGCGTCTTCCCGCTGTCGGACTGGACCGAGCTCGACATCTGGCAGTACGTCCTCGACGAGGGCGTCGAACTCCCGTCGATCTACTACGCCCACCGGCGCACCGTCTTCGAGCGCGACGGCATGCTGCTGGCCACCAACCCGCACCTGACGCCGGCCGAGGACGAGCAGCCCTACGAGGCCACCGTCCGCTTCCGCACCGTGGGCGACACGACCTGCACCGGCTGCGTGCCCTCCACGGCGAGCACCGTCAGCGAGGTCGTCGCCGAGGTCGCCGCTGCCCGCCTCACCGAACGCGGAGCCACCCGCGCCGACGACCGCATCTCAGAAGCAGGAATGGAAGACCGAAAACGAGAGGGCTACTTCTGAATGGGTGTTCGGTGGCTGGGTTGCTCAGCGGTGCGGGTGGCGGAACGTCAGACGCCTTCTGGCTCCGGGATCCGAGAGTCATGTATGCCAATGCACGGCGCTACGGCTGTCCTCCCCGGAAGATGTCTGAGAACCCGCGGCGGTGCCGGTTGCTCGGGTGGGGCAAGGAGAAACGGCTTCGCCGTTGCAAAGCAAGTAGCGGAAGCGCGACCGCACGAGGAGCTTCGATGACGCAGCTGCTTCGGTTGGCCACCGCTGGAAGCGTTGATGACGGCAAATCCACGCTGATCGGGCGCTTGCTGTACGACTCCAAGACGATCCTCAGCGACCAGCTGGAGGCCGTGGAGCGCGCCAGTCACGGGACCGACGGTCCCGACCTCGCGCTGCTCACCGACGGTTTGCGGGCCGAGCGCGAGCAGGGCATCACCATCGACGTCGCGCACCGCTACTTCGCCACGCCCCGGCGCAAGTTCATCATCGCCGACACCCCCGGGCACATCCAGTACACGCGCAACATGGTCACCGGCGCCTCCACCGCCGACCTCGCGCTGGTGCTCGTCGACGCGCGCAAGGGCGTGCTGGAGCAGTCCCGCAGGCACGCGTTCCTGGCCAGCCTGCTCGGGATCCCGCACCTGGTGGTGTGCGTGAACAAGATGGACCTCGTGGGCCACTCGCAGCAGCGCTTCGAGGAGATCCGCGCCGAGTTCGCCTCCTTCGCGATGAAGCTCGACGCCCCGGACCTGACGTTCATCCCGGTCTCGGCGCTGCGCGGCGACAACATCGTGCACCGCAGCGAGAACATGCCCTGGTACGAGGGGACTTCGCTGCTGCACCACCTCGAAGAGGTCCACGTCGCCTCCGACCGCAACCTCATCGACGCGCGGCTGCCGGTGCAGTACGTCATCCGCGACGGCGACTTCCGGGGATATGCGGGAACCGTCGCGGGCGGTGTGCTCAAACCAGGTGACGACGTCGTCGTGCTGCCCTCGGGCTTCACCAGCGGCATCGAGGAGATCTGGGGACCGGGCGGGGAAGTCGTCGAGGAGGTGTTCACGCCGCAGGCCGTCACCGTGCGGCTCACCGACGACCTCGACGTCTCGCGCGGCGACATGATCTGCCGTCCGCAGAACCGGCCGCACGCGAGCCAGGACGTCGACGCCCTGGTCTGCTGGCTCACCGAGCACACCGCGCTGGAACCCGGCGGCCGCTACGCCCTCCAGCACACCACGCGCGGCACGCGCGCCCAGGTGCGGCAGCTGGACTACCGGCTCGACATCAACACCCTGCACCGCGACACGAGCGCGACGTCCTTGTCCCTCAACGAGATCGGCCGGATCCGCTTGCGCGCGCAGCAGCCGCTGCTGTTCGACGCCTACCGCCGCAACCGCACGACGGGCAGCTTCATCCTCGTCGACGAGGCCACCAACAACACCGTCGCCGCAGGCATGATCACCGGCCCGGACATCGCCGAGTCCAACGTCAGCTGGGTCTCCACGGCCGTGCGCAGGGAACAGCGCCGGACTCGAGGAGCGACGGTGTGGCTCACCGGGCTGTCGGGGTCGGGCAAGTCCAGCGTGGCCGTCGAACTGGAACGCCGGCTGGTCGCGGCGGGAAGGCCGGCCTACCTGCTCGACGGCGACAACCTGCGCCACGGCCTCAACGCCGACCTGGGCTTCAGCGCCGAGGACCGGGCTGAGAACGTGCGCCGCGTCGGCGAGGTGGCGCGGCTGTTCGCCGACTCCGGCGTGGTGTCGATCGTGTCGCTGATCAGCCCCTACCGCGCCGACCGCGACCGGGCGCGGCAGGTGCACCAGGACGCGGAGCTGACCTTCGTGGAGGTCTTCGTCGACACCCCGATCGAGATGTGCGAGGCGCGCGACCCCAAGGGCCTCTACGCGCGGGCGCGGGCGGGGGAGATCACCGGCTTCACCGGCGTCGACGACGTCTACGAGCCTCCGCAGAACCCCGACCTGGTGCTGCGGCCGGACACCGGCGATCCCGGTGTGATGGCTTCGATGATCGTGAACCTGCTGGACTGACGACGAAGCCCTCGAAGCCGTGAGGTCCTTTTGACGCCGATCTCGCCGGCGCGTTACAACGCGGAAATCACGGATGCGGAAACTGCCAGCCAGACCGGGAACAGACCTCCCCACGGTACCTGGTTCCCCTTCCGGCTTCGAGGAGTTCCCTTGTCCTACGTGAGTCCGCCCGAGTTCGTCACCAAGATGATCGACGCGGGCGAGTCCAAGATCTTCATGTCGACCCGGGACACCGTGATCCGCGCGTACATGGCCGGTGCGATCCTGGCGCTGGCCGCCGCTTTCGCGGTGAGCGTCACCGTCGAGACCGGTGTCCCGCTGATCGGAGCGCTGCTGTTCCCGGTCGGCTTCTGCCTGCTCTACCTGCTGGGTTTCGACCTGCTCACCGGCGTTTTCACGCTCGCCCCGCTGGCGTGGCTGGACAAGCGGCCCGGGGTGAAGATCAGCGGTGTCCTGCGCAACTGGGGCCTGGTGTTCCTCGGCAACTTCGCCGGTGCGCTGACCGTGGCAGTGCTGATGTCGATCATCGTCACCTACGCGTTCACGGTCGATCCCAACGCCATCGGGCAGAAGCTCGGTTCGATCGGGGAGATCCGGACCGTCGGCTACGCCGAGCACGGCGCCGCAGGCATGCTGACGCTGTTCGTGCGCGGCGTGCTGTGCAACTGGATGGTCTCCACCGGGGTCGTCGCGGCGATGATGTCGAGGTCGGTGTCCGGCAAGGTGATCGGCATGTGGATGCCGATCCTGGTGTTCTTCTACATGGGGTTCGAGCACTCGGTGGTCAACATGTACCTGTTCCCGAGCGGTCTGATGCTCGGCGGCGACTTCTCCATCGCCGATTACCTCATCTGGAACGAGATTCCCACGGTGGTCGGAAATCTCGTCGGTGGTGTCGTCTTCGTCGGTCTGGCCCTCTACGCCACCCACGGACGCACCAAGGCTCCCCGCAAGATCCAGCAGGCCCCGGCCGAAGCCCCGGCCCCCGTCGGCTGACCTCCTGAGCGCGCGACGAGGCCCCCTCCGGCGCGGAGGGGGGCCTCGTCGCGATTAATCAGAACTCGATCTGGTTCCGGTACTCCTTCGCCAGCTCCTGCAGGCGGGCCACGGTGTCGTGGCGCTCCAGCGCGGCTCCGCGCAACCGGTCCCAGGCGTCGTTGAACAGGTTGAAGTCGTCCTCGTCGTCCAGGTAGAGCCCGCCTGCGACGTGCTCGACGAAGACGAAGTCCTTGGTGCCGTCGGCGAACCGCATGATCGTGAAGTCGTTGGGCACGTACGGCAGCCGCACGTCGAACGGCAGGATGTGCACGTACGCCTTCGGGTACCGCGTCTGCAGGTCCAGCAGGTGCTCGACCTGGTCCAGCGCGACCGACGGGTTCGGCCCGCCCGGCATCCGGTGGAACGCGGCTTCGCTGAGCACGAAGCGGTAGTAGGGCGGGCGCGGCAGGTCGAAGACCCGCCTGCGGTCCAGCCGGTTCCGCACCAGCGCGGTGACGTCGGTGGCGCGGTCCTCGGAGAACTGGGTGAGCATGTAGTGCTCGGACTGCAGCGGGCCCGGGATGCGCTCGCCGTGCCAGCTGAGGATCTCTGTGGCGGCCGGTTCGAGGTCGGTGAAGGTGCGGAACCACTGCGGCACCGCCGAGCGGTAGCCGGCCCACTGGCCGCGCTGCCCGGAGCTGGACTGCGCGAGGTCCAGCATCAGATCGGCTTCGGCCTTGCCGGAGTTGAACGACTCCAGCATCTTCTGCAGCTCGGCCTTCTTGACCGCGACCGTGCCCGACTCGATCTTGTTGATCTTGCCTTGGCTGCATCCGAGCAGCTCGGCGACGTCCTGCTGGGTCATGCCCGCGGTCTGCCGCGCGCGGCGAATCTCGTTTCCGAGCTGCCTGCGTCGCGAAGTTACCGTGCTCGGCACCAGATCTCCGCTCGTATGCTCTGCCGTCACCACGTCTGACAAGCGCAAACGCGTCTGTCAAGAACAACACTGTAATGCACTCGGACGTGGATGCCCGGCAAACGGGTCACCGCCGGTGATCCGCGCCGACGGTGATTAATCAGTGAGCGGCTGTGAGCTGCGAAGATCTAGTCGATGTCGAAGGTTCCGGCTCTCATGTCGGTGAGGAACCGGCCCCAGCTGCTCGTGTCGAAGTCGAGCAGGACGTCACCGGTGAGGCGTTTGCTGTCGCGGACCCCGACACGCCCGGGGGCTGTCAAGTTCACCTCGACGCAATTTCCCCCGTTCGGCCCGCAGGCGGAAGCAGAAGCCCAGCCCGTGGCGCTGAAGGCGGGACTCGTCGCGGTCGGTTTCGGGTGAAGCATCGCGGTGCATCCCTTCCGAATCTCTCGACTCCGTGGCGCGGATGTGCTTACGATTAATCGTAGACGATCCGGGGAGGGATCATGCCACTCAACTTGGCCGGGAGCACGCAGGGGGCGCGGGTCGAGCAGTCCGGAGCGGAGTGCTTCTGGGTCCTGCATACCGCCGCACGTGTGACAGTGCGGCAGGCTCACGCGATTTCGCGGCGAGATTGGCAGGCCGGTGTCGCGCGTGCGGCGTGCGGACTCCCCCTGGGTCATGACACAATCGGGAATATTCCTTCGGGTGGGGTCCTACCGTGTGGTCGATGCTTGGCGGCGACCGCAGGCATGGTCGGTCTGGAATCCATCTGAACAGCTGATTATCCGGATTGTGGCCGACCGGCCACCCGGATCGCGATCGGCAAGACGCCACCACGCGGTGGGACACGGCAGCGAAGGAGAGTGTGCGGATGCATCCGTTCCATTGGGTTCCGGCCCTCGGGGAGCGTCACGCGAGCACCGACCCCCGGCCGTCAGGGGGATACCCGGCGGGAAGCGCCATCACGACGCTCTGCGACCGCGAGATGCGAGCCGAGGTGGGAGAGATGGCGTGGCTGTGGAACACCTGCCCGGCGTGCAACGCCGAAGCGCACCGCATGGTCGGCGGAGTCCGGCAGACAGCGGCGGTCTAGGAGTCTTCGAGGAGTGGGCTGCGCGGTGCGAGCCGAGTACCGCACCCGGAGCAGTCCTGGAGAGGATCAGCCCTGCGCCTCTTTCGAGGCGCCACCTTCCAAGGCCACCAGAGCCGTCCGGTTTCGCGGGATCCGGTCGGAGACATCGGTGAGCGGCTGATACCTGGAGGTTCCCGCGCGCGTGGACTTGGCGCGGTACATGGCCTGGTCCGCGGCGGTGACGAGCTGGTGCATCCGGTGCGCCGGCAGCACCGCGACCCCCGCGCTGGCCGTGCAGCGGATCGGCATCTCCGACATGACCTCCGCCGAGGCGATGTCAGCGCAGAGCTCGGCGGCCAGCGCATCCGCGTCCTGCGGATCCTCACCGCTGAGCAGCACCACGAACTCGTCCCCACCGAGCCGGGCCGCGCACGCCGCGTGCCCGGCTTTTTCGTGGATCCGGTGGGCCACCGCGACCAGAACGCTGTCGCCGAAGTCGTGGCCGTAGAGGTCGTTGGTCTCCTTCAGCCCGTCCAGGTCCAGCAGGATCATGGCGAGGTGATCGCTCGGGCGAGTGCTGGCCCGCTGGTGGTCCAGGGCGCGCTGGAGCCCTGCGCGGTTGGCCAAGCCGGTGAGCGGATCGGTGTGCGCGGCGCGATCGGCCACCGCGAGCCGCTTTTCGAGCTCGCGACGTTTGCGGCGGGAGTCGAGCAGCGCCGCCGAGAGGATCGCGCAGAGGGCTAACGCGCAGACCGCGACGAGCACGCTCATCGCGTCGCCCGATCCTGGGTCGAAGCCGGGCAAATCTGATGTACGCGGCGAACCGTCCCTCGCCGCGATAACCGGATCATCCCTCGGCCCCCTCCCGCGCGCGCCGGGGCCATTTGCCGGGCACCGGATTCCCGCTGACGGATCAAGATCAACGATCGACCTGCTGCTGCTACTGTCCCGGACTGACCTTGCAGATGCAAGAACGTTTGCAAGAACAGCTGCAAGCACGGACGTGATTTCGCCCGAATGTTGGAGGCATCCATGCCGGAGTCCGCAGTGCCGGAGGCTCCGCGGTGGGCAGACCTGAGCTGGCGGTCTGACCTGCGCTGGCGCAAGAGCGCGCACAGCAACCCGAGCGGGAACTGCGTCGAGGTGGCCGAGTTGGAGCGCGGCCGGGTGGCCGTGCGCAACTCCCGCTTCGCGGAGGGGCCAGTGCTGGTCTACACGCGAGAAGAAATCGCCGCTTTTCTCGAAGGGGTTAAAGAAGGCGACTTCGATGATCTAATCTGCTGACTGGCTTTGGCGGCGATCGGACGCCGCATTGCTCCCGATGGGGGTATCGACACGATGAGCATCGAGCCGGAGAGACAGGGCAAGCAGCAGGGCGGGTCCACCGCTGGGCCCACCGTGCTGCGCATCGCGCTGGGCGGACAGCTTCGACGCCTGCGCGAGGAGCGCGGGATCAGCCGCGAGGCCGCCGGTGATGCCATCCGCGGGTCGCACGCCAAGATCAGTCGGCTCGAACTGGGACGCGTCAGCTTCCGGGAGCGCGATCTCAACGACCTGCTGACCCTCTACGGCGTGCGGGACTCGGGCGAGCGGGCGGCGTTCATGTCGTTGGCTCGGCAGGCCAACGAACCCGGCTGGTGGCACCAGTACGGCGACCTGCTGCCGTCGTGGTTCGAGACCTACCTCGGCCTGGAGCAGGCCGCTGAGATCATCCGCACCTACGAGGCGCAGTTCGTTCCGGGCCTGCTGCAGACCCCCGACTACGCCCGCGCCGTCATCCTGCTCGGACACGGGCAGGAACCGGAGGGCGAGGTCGACCGCCGGGTCGCGCTGCGGATGCGTCGCCAGGACATCCTCACGCGGCCGGAACCGCCGACGTTGTGGGCGGTCATCGACGAGGCCGCGCTGCGCCGCCCGATCGGGGGTGAGCGGATCATGCGCGGGCAGATCGAGCACCTGATCCGCATCTCCGAACTTCCCAACGTGACGGTGCAGCTGCTGCCCTACAGCGTCGGCGGGCACGCCGCGGCGGGCGGTCCGTTCACCATCGTGCGGTTCCCCGAAACGGACCTGCCCGACGTCGTCTACCTGGAACAGCTGACCAGCGCGCTGTACCTGGACAAGCGCAACGACCTGGACCAGTACCAGGCGGTGATGAACCTGCTCAGCGTGCAGGCGACGACCCCACAGGACACCACGCAGCTGCTGCGCGAGTTAATGGACGAGTACTGATCCGAAGGATGGCGATGAGCGAGCAGGGCGGCCGGCTGCCGGTCGAGATCGACACCACCGTCGCGCACGAGGCGCGGGTCTACGACTACTGGCTGGGCGGCAAGGACAACTTCGCGGCCGACCGCGCGCTGGGTGACGCGATCGCCGAGCACATCCCGACCATCAAGACCATGGCGCGGGCGAACCGGGCGTTCGTCGGGCGCGCGGTGCGATACCTGGTGCAGGAGTGCGGCATCCGGCAGTTCCTCGACATCGGCACCGGAATCCCCACCAGCGGCAACGTGCACGAGGTCGCGCAGAGCGCGGAACCGAGCAGCCGCGTGGTCTACGTCGACAACGACCCGATCGTCCTCGCCCACGCCCGCGCGCTGATGACCAGCACCGACGAGGGCGCGACCCAATTCATCTTCGCCGACCTGCACGACCCGGACTCGATCCTGTCCGATCGAGCGCTGACCGAAACGCTCGACCTGACGCAGCCGACCGCGGTGATGCTGGTGGCGGTGCTGATGTACTTCCGGGAGAACTCGGAGGTCGAGCAGGCGCTCGGCAAGCTGATGGACGCGGTCCCCTCGGGCAGCTACCTGACGATCACCCACCCCACCGCCGACTTCGACCCGGAAGCGATGGCAGGCGTGGTGGCTGCCGCCGAGCAGTCCGGGATCCCGTTCCAGCCCCGCGATCAGGACGAGGTCGCCGCGCTCTTCGAGGGCATGGACCTGGTCGAGCCGGGGGTGGCGCCGGTGCTGGGGTGGCGGCCCGACCCGGAGCCGGCCGGGATCACCAAGCTCCACCCCGAGCGCGAGGTCGACCCGCGCAGCGCTTACTACTGGGCCGCGATGGCCCGCAAGCGCTAGGAGCTGTTCGGGGAGTGCGTTGCTCGGCGGTGCCGGTGGCGGCACCTGCGGCGGTGCGAGCTGAGTCCCTCACCTGGAACAGCCGCTCCGCCGCGTTCTTCAACAGCACCTAACCGGCCCGGCGGTGGGCGGTCGGGCCGAGCTCGCGCGGGGGTGCCGGTTCGTCGGGATCGTCCGTCGTGACCGTGCTCTCGCCGGGGCGGACGCCGTGGCCCGGACCGGTTTCGCCGTCCCGGTGGTCGTGGCGGATGACCAGCAGCAGCACCAGCGCCACCACCAGCGGCAGGTGCGAGGCGAGGCGACCGGCGGTGACGACTCCGGCCACCAGGTCCTGGACGCTGATGAAGGTGAGCACGGCGAGGAACGCGCCGAGCACCGGCACCATCCCGGCACCCGCGCGGACCCGCCAGGCCGCCCAGCCGAACCCGGTTCCGAGCGCGAGGTTCCACGCGGTGCTCTCGTGGAACACGTGCCCGGCCATCGCCTCGTGCCCGCCGGCGCCCAGCAGCTGGGCGACGCCCAACGCGATCTGCACGACGGCGACGACACCGAGCAGCACCCGGGGCCAGCGCCGGACAGCGGGAGCCGGGAGCGCCCGCATCACCGACGCGGTCAGGTCGGGGGTGCTGGGCACCACCCGCACCCGCAACTCCCTGCTCAACGCGACGGCGCGGGATTCCCAGTCACGGCACTCACCGCACTCGGCGAGATGCCGCTCCACCTCGGCCCAGGCCGCCGGAGGCTCCTCGCCGTCCAACCGCGCCGACAGCGCCTCCCGGCACACGCAACAGTCCACACCACTACTGTCGCGCCCCGCGTCCCCGAAGTTCCCACCGGGTCACCCGGAGTCCGAGACGTCGGGAGGGGAGGTCTCCACCCCGCTCCAGGTGAGGGACCTCAGGGCTCTGCGCCGGGCTCGGTCAGATGGCGTCCCAGGTGTAGCGGAGTTCGTAGCTCTCGCCTGCCATCACCATGTCGTTGACCTCGACGACGCGGTCGCCGCTCCACGTGCGGCGGCGGAGCGTGAGGACCGGACCGCTGCCCAGTCCGAGCAGCTGGCGCTCGTTGGCGTCCGGCATCCGCGCGCCCACGACCTCTTCGTGCTGCGAAATCGCGAAGCCCAGATCTTCCAGGCGGGCGAACGCGCCACCGGGACCGGTCTCGACGTCTTCCAGCGCCGTTCCTAGCGTGATCTCACGCGGCAGGCGGGAAACCGCGAGCATCACGGGTTGGTCATCGGCGCGCATGACCCGGTCGCGCACGCAGAGCTCGGCATCCTCCGCGACGTCGAGGAGTTCCGCGAAGTCCTGCGCGGGTTCGAACCACACCCGGACCGAGGACGAGGGAGTGAAGTCCTGCTTCTTGGCTTCGGCGAGGAAGGCGGCCTCGTTCCGATCGCGACGCGCCTTCGATAGCCGCTCGCGAGAATCCAGCCGTCGAACCACGTTCGGCGGTGCGACGAACACGCCGACTCCGTGGCGCATCTGCACCAGACCGGCGTCGCGGAGTTCCTTCAGCGCTTGACGAACGGTCGTGCGCGAAGCCTCGAACTGCTCTTGCAGCACTTGCTCGGTCGGCAGCTTGTCGCCGATCGCCAACGAACCGCTGTCGATCTGACCTCGCAGCGTCGCGGCGATCTCCTGGTACTTCGCTGCGGCGGACATCGGAACACCTCGCACTAGACGACTCAGTCCTCCCAAACGAGTGTCTCACCTTGCCTCACAGGAGGCGTCAGCGCTACCTTCCGCCTAGTTGTATGAGACGACTGTGACGACTGAGACAACAAGGCGATTCGATGTCAGCGACCAAGCCCGCGAAGCCAGCGCGTGTCGGCGGTGTGATCAGGGTCGGCCGATGGGAGCTGGAACTCGACGTGACCGTCGTCGACGGGCGGGACTGGTTCTGCTGCCCCGTCGGGGGATCACGCTGCGGCCGAGTCCTCGTGGACTTCGGCCCCATGGGCTTGGACTGCATGACCTGGCACGTCCAGCACGTGCACTTCGCTTACCTGGTGGAGGGATGACACATGGCCCGGATTCCGTGCCAATGGCTCTACCTCGGTGGATTCACCTTCCGATGGGGCCGTGGTGACACCGCGATCGACGTCCTGCGCGGTGATACCGGCCCGGTTCACGAGGACGATCAGCGAATCGCGTCCATCCCGGTCGAGCACAGCTGGGCCGACGTCCGGGATCTGGACAAGCGGGCTCGCGCCTGGTTGCGCGCTACTGCGGCGCAACGTGCTCGCGCGGCGAAAACCGCGCTCGTTTGACCAGATCAGCCGGTTTCTTCGTCCTGGTGGGTTCGGGTGGCCAGGAGTTGGTCGCGGGCTCTGGCCACTCGGGAGCGGATGGTGCCGATCGGGCAGCCGGTGACGTGGGCGGCTTCGGCGTAGGGGAGGCCCAGGACCTGGGTGAGGACCAGGGCTTCGCGGCGTTCCGGGTCGAGGTCGCTCAGCAGCAGGTTCAGCTCGACGATGTTCTCGAAACCCGTGTCCGGCGAGGTCGGTTCGGTGGCCGGGGTGGCGTGGGTGGTGCGCGGGCGGGAGCGCTCGTAGCGGATCTGGTCGACGACCACGCGGCGGGCGATCGTAAGCAACCACGTGCGTGCCGAGGAGCGGGCGTTGAACCGGCGGACGCTGCGGAACGCGCGCAGGAACGTCTCCTGCGCGAGGTCGTCGGCGAGGTGCGGCCCGGCCAGGTGCGCGACGAAGCGCCAGACGTCGTGCTGGCTCTCCCGGATGAAGGACTCCATGGCGTGCGGGTCACCGCGACGCGCGTGCAGCGCGAGCTCGGTCAGCCGCGCGTTCGCGTCCTCGGAACGACTCATAACGGGGCAGGCTAGTCGGCTTCGAACGGCTTGCGATCAGCTGATCGACTGAGCGTGATCGTCCCCACCGGCTCCGGGCTGGGATTTCCCGGTGGCCGGGAAGTTTTCGCCGTTCGCCGCTCAGTCGCGGGAACGGGCTCCGTGCGCGAACCCGGCGGAGTCGTGGCCCCGGGCGGGGGTGGTCTGCGCCTCCAGCCTCGGCAGAGCGCGGCGCAGGTCGTCGAGCAGCAGGTCGGCCAGGTCGTGGCTGAACCCGTTGCGCACCACGATCCGCAGCACCGCCAGGTCGGTCCGGTTCTCCGGGAACGCGTAGGCCGGAACGAGCCAACCGCTGGCGCGCAGAGCAGCGGAAACGTCGAAAACGGAATAATTCCGGACGTCGTCGCGCAGCGTGAACGCGAAGGCCGGGATGTGGCCGCCGTCGGTGAGCAGCTCGAACGGCCCGAGCGCGGCGATCTCGCGGGCCAGCCGCATCGCCACGTCGCGGCACTCCTGCTGCACCCGCCGGAATCCGTCGAATCCCAGCCGCAGGAAGTTGAAGTACTGCGCGGCCACCTGCGCGCCCGGCCGGGAGAAGTTCAGCGCGAAGGTCGGCATCTCGCCGCCGAGGTAGTTCACCCGGAACACCAGCTCGTCGGGCAACGCATCGCCCGTGCGCCACACGACCCAGCCGAGACCCGGGTAGACCAGCCCGTACTTGTGCCCGGAGGTGTTGATCGAGGCCACCCGCGGCAGCCGGAAGTCCCACACCAGGTCCGGATCCAGGAACGGCGCGATCATCGCCCCGGAAGCGCCGTCGACGTGAACCGGAACGTCCGGTCCGCCGCGCGCGGCCAGGTCGTCGAGCGCGCGGCAGACCTCGGCGACCGGTTCGTAGGAGCCGTCGAAGGTCGAGCCCATGATGGTCACGACGCCGATGGTGTTCTCGTCGACCCGCCGCAGCGCCTCCTCGGCGGAGAGCGTGAAGCGGTCGCCCTCCATCGGCACGTACCGCGGCTCGACCTCGAAGAAGTTGGCGAACTTCTCCCAGCAGATCTGCACGTCGGCGCCGAGCACGATGTTCGGCGTGCCGGTTCCCCGCCGGCGGCGCTTGAGCGCGAGGCCGGCGAGCATGCACGCCTCGGACGATCCGGTGGTGGAGCAGCCGACGACGTGGTGCGGGTCGGGCGCGTGCCACAGCCCGGCGAGCATCCGCACGCACCGGTCCTCCAGAGCCGCGGTGCACGGGTACTCGTCCTTGTCGATCATGTTCTTGTCGAAGCACTCCGACATCAGCCGGGTGGCCTGCGGTTCCATCCAGGTGGACACGAAGGTCGCCAGGTTCAGCCGCGCGTTGCCGTCGAGCATCAGCTCGTCGTGCACGATCTGGTAAGCGACCTCGGGATCGGTCCCCTGGACGGGGAGGTCGTAGGTCGGCACGTGCACGGGTTCGCGCGCGAAGATCGGGTTCACCGCGAGTTCGCTGCGGTGCGGGCGAGGCGTGTTGTCCGGATGCCTCAGCGGCACCAGCTCAGGTTGCCCGCCGGGATGGGCCGCAGCAGCGCCGGATTAATCCGATCAGGTGGCGGCGTGGGCGCGGCGCGGATTGGGCCGGATGGTCATCCTGCGGCGGAGGTGCGCCGGAACCCCGCAGTCGGGCGGCGGGTCCAGCATCGCCAGCGGCGCGTCCGGGGCGCCGGGACGGGCGAGCGAGAGCAGGGCTCGGATCGTCCACTCGGCGGGCGCGTGGTAGTGCCAGGACACGATCTCGGGTGCGAAGAGATCGGCGTTCGGGCACAGCGGCATCCGGTAGGCGGTGGCCTCGTCCTCGGCGTGCAGCACCAGGACGTCGGCGCAGGTCTCCCAGCGGTAGGCCATGCCGACCGCGTTCGGGTCGTCGCGCGACCCGAACACGTAGGACTCCCAGCCTTGCTGCCGGAGCTCGTCGAGCAGGGCGTCGACTTCGGAACCGCTCACGTCCACTGCCTCCTCGCGGCCGTGCGTGCAAACGTCGAATGTGTCATTACCTGTTGGTAATGTCCAGCGCCTCGAGCCTGCCACCGGAGGGTTTCACGGGAACGTGGGCCCCGTTCACCCACCCGGGTGGCCACGAAAAGTGGTCACCCGGGTGGGTGTGGGATCAGAGGAGTTCCGGTCCGCCGTCCTCGCTGACGAGCTGAGCGATGACGTCGAACTCGTTGAACAGCGACCACTCCTCGACGATGCGGCCGTTCATCACGTAGAGCTGCGAGATGCCCCAGAGGTGAGCTCGCTTGCCGGTGGGCTTGCCGTAGAGGCCGAAGCCCCGGTGCGTGCCGATGCCCGACCAGCGCGCCGAGATGCTGTAGCCGTCGGTGTCGTTGCCCATCCAGTAGACCTCGTCGACCTGCACGCCCAGGTCGGGGAACGTCGCGAGCAGGCCGCGGGCCATCGCGCGCACGTCCGAACGTCCGTAGCCGGCGCGGTTGGTGGTGCCGTGCCAGCGGACGTTGTCGGCGTAGACCCGGTCGATCGTGCTCAGGTCGCGCCGGTTGTAGGTGTTGTGGAACAGCGCCCGGATCGTGCCCTCGACGTCGAAACCCGCGCGGTTGTCCGGTTCCGGGATCGGCATCGGCTTGCGGCCGCCGTCGAGGCGGTGCGCCTCGGAGAACTGCCGCTCGGTCAGCGGGGTCACGCCGCCCTCGCGGGCGTAGGTGCGGGCCGCCTCGACCACCGGGATGCCGAGCTTCTGCAGCTTGGCGGCGGTGTTGTAGAGGACCCACTCCTCGAAGATCTCGTTCTGCCACACCACGCAGTTGGCCATCACCCAGGTCTCCAGCCTGCGGCCGGTCGGCGGTCCCCACCGCCACGGCCCGGTGTGGTGGCCGATGTTGATGGCCCGGTGCGAGGTCACGAAACCTTCGGTGTCGCTACCCGCCCAGATCACGTCGTCGGCGTAGTGACGGCAGTCCGGGAAGGCGTTGATGCTCTGCATCGTGCCGTTGACCAGGCTCTCCACGCCGTAGCGGAATCCGCTGTCGTCGTAGAGCCGGCAGCCGGGGCTGTAGGTGTCGTAGATGTAGCCGACGTCCTGGTCCTCCCAGATGCGGTGGGTGATCCGGACGATGTAGTCGACGATGTCGGTGTAGGTGTCCTCGAACCCCTCCATCGACTGGCGGCGCTCGCCGCCGTAGTTCACGCCACCCAGCGTCGCGCCGGAGCCCGGGCGCACGGCGATGCTGAAATCGCCCGGCATGGTGCGCTTGCCGGGCTCCATGGTGCCGCCGGGGGAGCCTGCGATCTGCTCGGAAACCTCGGTCATCGGTCCTCGTCCTTCCTGAGGCGCTCCAGCCGCAGCGTTGCGGTGGCCTGGTGCGCCGCCATGCCCTCGTAGTCGGAAATGGTCTCCACGGCCTCGGCCAGCAGCGGCGTCGCATCGCGTGAAACGCGCTGGTAGGTCAGCGGTTTCAGGAACCTGGACACCGACAGGCCCGCGCTGTGCCGGGCGCCGCCCGCGGTGGGGAGCACGTGGTTGGTGCCCGCCATGCCCTTGTCGGAGTAGGCGACCGTGCTCCACGTGCCCAGGAAGATCGAGCCGTAGTTGCGCAGCGAGTCGTGGTAGAAGTCGTCGTCGGCGGTCTGGATCTCCAGGTGCTCGGGAGCCAGGTCGTCCATCAGCGCCACGGCGGTCTCGCGGTCCCGCGCCCAGGTCACCGAGCCGAAGTCGCGCCACGCCGGGCCGGCGATCTCCTCGGTGGCCAGCGAGGAGAGCTGCTTGTCGGCCTCCTCGATGACCGCTTCGCCCAGCTCGCGCGAGGTGGTCACCAGCGCGGCGGGGGAGTTGACGCCGTGCTCGGCCTGGCCGAGCAGGTCGGCGGCGACCAGTTCCGGATCGGCGGTCTCGTCGGCGATCACCGCGACCTCCGACGGTCCGGCCAGCAGGTCGATGGCCACGCGGCCGAACAGCTGCCGCTTGGCCTCGGCGACGAAGGCGTTGCCGGCGCCGACGATCATGTCCACCGGCGCCTCGCCGAGCAGCCCGAACGACATCGCCGCGAGCGCCTGCACGCCGCCCAGCACGAACACCCGGTCCACGCCCGACAGGTGCGCGGAGTACACCACCGCCGGGTCCGCCTGGCCGTTCTTGCCGGGCGGCAGGCACGCCACCACGGTCGGCACCTCGGCGGCCTTGGCGACGCCGACGGTCATGAACGCGCCCGCGGTCAGCGGGAACCGGCCCGCGGGCAGGTAGGCGCCGACGCTCTGCACCGGCACGTAGCGGTATCCGGTGGTCAGGCCGGGAGCGAGCTCGACCTCGGCATCGGACAGGCCCGCGCGTTGCAGGTCGGCGAACCGCCGGGTGCGTTCGGCACCGAGCTCCAGCGCCGCGCGGTGCTCGGGCGTGAGCGCGTCACCGGAAGCCCTGATGGCCTCCCGGCTGAGCTCGACGTCCGGCTGGTCCCAGCCGTCCAGGTCGCGCGCGTGGCGCAGCACCGCGTCGAAGCCGTCCCGTTCGATCTCGCCGAGCATCTCCGAGACGCGTTGCGCCACACGGGGATCCTGCTGGGCCGCGGGTGCGTCCGAGGCGGGCGCTTTGAGGTGTTCGAACCGCCCGGCCAGGTCGCCGAGCAGCCGTGAGCTGAATCGCATGGGGCGAACGCTAAGCGGGGCCGGACCACAGGACAAGAGTGGAGTTTCTTGTAAGAGGCATAGGTCAACCCTATGCGATCACGATCCGCTAATCCGTATGCACAGGCGGTGTCGAGCTGGCCTGATTCACCTGAGTCGCGAATTCATCCGTATGCATGTGGGGCTTGACACACGATTCGGGCGCTGCGACTCTCTTGCGAATCCGCCGACTCGTCCGATCGAGCAACAGGCATGCGCGGGCCAAGATGCCCGCCCCGGATCTCGGAGCTACGTTTGTCGACTTCAACTCCCGTGCCCGAAAAGCAGGCACAGTCCAAAGAACCGATGCGCAGAGCCGTCACGGCCGGCGTGATCGGCAACTTCGTCGAGCAGTTCGATTTCGGCATCTACGGCTATCTCGCACCGGTCATGGCGCCGGTGTTCTTCCCCTCCCAGGATCCCGTCGTCGGTGTGCTGAGCACCTACGCGATCCTGGCCATCGGCACGATCATCCGCCCCCTCGGCGGCATGATCCTCGGGCGCTGGGGTGACCGCTTCGGTCGCCGGAGCGTACTGCTGTGGACGATCGCGTTGATGGGTCTGTGCACCGCGCTGATCGGTGTGCTGCCCAGCTACGCGCAGGTCGGCATGCTCGCACCGCTGCTGCTGCTGGCGATGAGGATGGTGCAGGCGCTGATCTCCGGCGGCGAGTACGTGGGCGCCATCGCGTTCGTCGTGGAATGGGCCGAACCGAAACGACGCGCCTACTACACCTCGTTCGTCTCGATCAGCGTCTTCGTCGGAATCCTCGGCGGCGCAGGCGTTTCCGCGCTGACCGCCGCCCTCTTCGACGATGCCGCGCTGCAGAGCTACGGCTGGCGGATCCCGTTCCTGCTCGCGCTGCCGCTGAGCCTCGTCGGGCTCTGGGTGCGCAAGCGCGTCGGCGAGACGCCGGAGTTCGTCAAGGCCACGGCCGACGGCGCGGAGGTCGTCAAGGCGCCGCTCACCGAGGCGTTCAAGTCGCAGTGGCGCGAGATGCTGGTGTTCTGCGGCTCGTCGATCACCCTGGCGATCGTGTCCTACACCTGGGTCACGTACCTGCCGGAGTTCCTGTCGTCCAACGTCGGCCTGTCGCGGGCGGAGGCGCTGGGCTCCAACGCCATCTCCGTCGCGGCGATCATCCCGCTGCTGCCGCTGGCGGGTGCGCTCTCGGACCGGATCGGTCGGCGCCCCATGCTCATCATCGGGTACCTCTCGGCGCTCGTGCTGATCCCGGTGGCCTTCGCGGTCGCGCAGATGGGCACGTTCACCGCCGCGGTGATCGCGCAGCTGATCTACGTGATCCCGGAGTTCTTCCTGACCGGCATCGTGACGGTCTGCGTGGCCGAGCTGTTCGCGACCAAGACCCGGTTCAGCGCCGGAGGCGTCGCGTACAACTGCTCGTTCGCCCTGTTCTCCGGCATCACGCCGTTCGTCTCGGCACTGCTGGTGAGCACCTTCGGCACGATCTACGCCGTCTGGGGCTACCTCGCGGTCGCCGCGGTGATCTCCCTGGTGGTCGTCATCAAGTGGATGGAGGAGAGCTACCGCCTCGACCTGACCACCGGGAAACCGATGGAGTGATCGGGTTCCACGCTCGTTCTGCTCAGCGGTGCGGGTAGCGGAACCTCAGACGCCGCCTGGGTCCGGGCGCCACTCCTGATGTATGCCAATACACGGCGTCGCGGCGTCCTCCCCAGGCGACGTCTGAGAAATCCCCCGAAGGGGACGACACGGCGGTGCGAGTTGCTCAGGTGGTTGTTCTCGCTCGTGGCTTCGCCACTTGCGCGCATTTTCGCGGTGTTCACATCGTCGCGTTCACGCGCCCGCCCAGGAGGTTCCTCCTTCGAGGAGGGTTTCCTGGGCGAGGCGGGCGAGTTCGCCGGTGGCCGGGGAGAGCGTGCGGTTGCGGCGGTGGATGAGCGCGATGGTGTCGTAGAGCGGTTCGGCGAACGGGGCGGTGTGCAGCTCGGCCGGGAAGCGGCGGCTGTTGACCACCGCGCGGGAGGCGATCGTGTCGCCGATGCCCTGGGCGGCCAGCCGCAACGCGGACTCCACGTGCTCGACCTCGATCCCGGCGTCCAGCGCCACCCCGGCCAGCTGGGCGCGTTCGGCCAGCTGGCGGCGGGTCGGATCGGCCCAGCCGTAGCGGGCGTCGTAGAGGATCAGCGGTGCGGTCGTGAGGTCCTCCACCGCGACCGGCCGCCGGGTGCGCTCGGGGTCGGGGCTGACGTAGAGGACCTCGTCGCGCGCCAGCGGGGTGACCGACAGGGCCTCGTCGTCGATGGGCAGCACGACCAGGCCCGCTTCCAGGTCGCCGTCGCGGACCGCCGCCGCGGTCTCGGCCGAGTTCTGCCCCACCAGACGGACCTTGACGTCGGGGTAGCGGTCGAGGAACTGCCGGACCAGGTCCGACAGCAGGTAGTAGTCGGCGTTGCGCAGCAGCCCGAACGTGGCCGTGCCGCCGCTGAGGGTGTTCAGCGCGCGCACGGCCGCGCCGCCGTGGTCCACCGCCGCCAGGGCCTGCTCGGCGTGGGGCAGCAGCTCGCGGCCCGCTTCCGAGAGCGTCAGCTTGCGGCTGCCGCGGACGAACAGCGCGGTCCCCAGCTCCTCTTCGAGCCTCCGGACGAGTTCGGACACCGACGGCTGGGCCATGTCGAGCTCGTCCGCCACCGCCGTGAACGTGCCGAGTCGGTGGGCCAGCAGGAACGCGCGCAGCTGGTTGAGGGTCACGGCCGAACCCTACGGCACGGGTAGACGGTTTCCGGAGTCCTATTGACATGGCCCTTCACAACAGTTTTTATCCATACATACGTATTCACGCGGAGGTGCTGATGTCTCAGGTCGAGGTGACCCGGCAGGAACTGGAGCGGCGGACGATCCGGCGATCGGACTTCGTCTCGTGCAACCAGGCGTTCATCGACTGCCGCACACCGGGCTCCGACCGCAAGGAGAACTACTCGATGATCGGGCCGGGGGTGACCCAGAGCCCGAACCAGGTGGTCAACCTGCGCGAGGCGCACGGCTACAACATCGGCGCGGCCGCGATGCCCCACGGCGTCGTCAACAACCTGCACCTGCACTTCACCGCCGAGGTGTTCATCTGCTTCCGGGGCGAGTTCCTGCTGCGCTGGGGAGCCGACGGGCAGGAGGGCGAGCTGGTGCTGCGGGAGGGCGACATCGCCTCCATCCCCACCTGGATCTTCCGGGGCTTCACCAACATCGGGCCCGACGACGGCTGGCTGTTCACCGCCCTCGGTCACGACGACACCGGCGGCATCATCTGGGGCCCGAACGTGCTGCGCGAGGCCGAGGGGCACGGCCTGTTCCTGACCGAGGACAACCGGCTCGTCGACACCGTCGCCGGTGATGACAAGCCCGAGGACGTCGAGCTCAAGCGGCCGATGAGCCCGGAGGACATCGCCGGCCTGAGCTCCTTCCCGGTGGAGAAGATGCGCAAGCGCGTCGCCACCGCCGACGACCTGGAGTGGTCGGCCCGGGCGCTGCTCGGTTCGGCGCTGCCGGGCGGAGCGGGCGAGCTGGCGCAGGTCATCGGCTTCGGCATGACCGAGGACCGGCTGCAGGAGCCGCGCATCTACAACCCGCACGGCCACAACATCTCCTGGCTGCGCGCGGCCCCCGGCGAGGGCATGCTCACCCACCGGCACGCGGGGACGCAGATCCTGATGGTCAAGGACGGCGAGTGGGAGGTGACCCTCAACCGCGAGGAGGAGGTCTCGGTGCGGCTCGGTCCGTGGGACATGCTCTCGGTTCCCGCCGGTGCGTGGCGCAGGGTCCGCAACGTCTCCGATTCGACGGCCAGCATGCTGGTCATCAACAGCGGTGACGGCCGGGTCCGGCTGGAGTGGGACGACGAGGTGGTCAAGGCCGCCGCGGACGCCGGTGTCGGCGTCGACCACAACGGCTACCTGGCCCCGTTCCACCTCATCCCGCGACCGGTGGGCAAGTGAGCCCGATCGTCCTGGTGCCCGGCATGCTCTGCGACGCCGACCTGTGGTCGGAGCTGCCGGAGCTGCCGGGCGAGGTGGTGCACGCGGAGATCACCGAACCGACCATCGGCGGCATGGCCGAGCAGGTGCTATCCGCAGTGGACGGTGAGTTCACGTTGGTGGGGCTCAGCCTCGGCGCGATCGTCGGGTTCGAGGTGCTGCGCCGGGCGCCGGAGCGGGTGAGCGCGTTCGGCGCCCTGTCGACCAACGCCGGAGCACCCCGGCCGGAGCAGCGCCGGGCGTGGGAGCGGCAGGCCGCGACCGACTTCGACGAGGTCGTCGAGGAGATCCTGCCCGCGATGTTCGCCGAGCCCCGGAGTCCCCTGCGGGAGCGGTTCCTGGGCATGGCCGAGCGGATCGGGTTCGGGACCTTCCACGCCCAGCTCGCCGCCCAGGCCACCCGCACCGAGGCGTTCGACGCCATCGCCGGTTACGGCGGACCGGTGCGGGTGCTGTGCGGCGACCGGGACGCCCTGTGCCCGACCGGGTTCCACGAGGAGATCGTCAAGCACGCGCAGCGCGGACGGCTGCACGTGCTCTCCGGAGCCGGGCACCTGCTCCCGATGGAGCGACCCGCCGTGGTGGGCGCGCTGATCCGGAAACTACTGGAACGAGGAGAACGATGACCACACCGCTCACCGGGCGAACGGCCCTGGTCACCGGCGGCGGCAACGGGCTGGGGCGTGCGATGTCCCGGGCGCTGTCGGCCGCCGGAGCCCGGGTCGTCGCCGTGGGCCGCAAGCGCGACACCCTGGAGGAGACCCTCGACGGTCTTGACGGGCGTGCCGCGACCTGCGACGTCTCCGACCCCGACTCGGTGGCGGCGCTCGCCGGGGAACTGGCCGGGGAGGAGATCTCGATCCTGGTCAACAACGCCGGGATCGCCGGGCCTGTCAAACCGCTGCTGGAGATCGAGCCCGCCGAGTGGGACGAGGTCTTCGACATCAACGTGCGGGGCGTCTACCTGATGTGCCGCGCGTTCCTGCCGCAGATGGTGGAGCGGGGCAGCGGTGACGTCGTCAACGTCGCCTCGGTGTCCGGAAAGCGGCCGCTGCTGCGCCGAACCCCGTACTGCGCCTCGAAGACCGCCGTGATCGGGCTGACCACGACGCTGGCGGGAGAGGTGGGGCCGCACGGGGTGACGGTGAACTCGCTGTCGCCGGGGCCGGTCGAAGGGCCGCGCATGACCCGCAACTTCCGGCTCGAAGCCGAACGCAGCGGGATCACCGAGACCGCCGCCGAGCAGGAGTTCGTCTCCCGCGCGCTGCTGCGGCGCATGGTGACCGAGGAGGAAGTGGGCCAGGCGCTGGTGGCGATGCTGCAGATGCGCGGGATGTGCGGAGCCGACATCGACCTGTCGGCGGGGATGGTGGCGCGATGACGACCCTGAAGCAACGAGTGCGGGCGGGCGAGAGGCTGCACGGCGGTCTGCTCCGGCTGCCCTCGGAGAACCTGCTGGAGATGGCCGCGGTGGCCGGGCTCGACTACGCGGTCATCGACTGCGAGCACGGTCCCGCCGATCTGCTGAGCCTGCAGCAGCACCTGCAGATCGCCGACGCCCACGGGCTCCCGGTGCTGGTCAGGGTGGGGGAGCACGAACCGGCGCTGGTGCTGCGCGTGCTCGACCTCGGCGCGCAGGGGGTGATCGTGCCGCACGTCGACACCCCCGAGCAGGCGAGGGAGGTGGTGGCAGCGGCGCACTACCCGCCGCTGGGCGAGCGCGGCTTCGCCACCTACAGCCGCGCCGGTCGCTTCGGCACCAACAGCATCGGCGAGCACCTCGCGCAGGCCGAGCGCAGCACGATGGTCGTCCCGATGCTGGAAACGCCGCAGGCGTGCGACAACGCCGGCGAGATCCTCGCCGTCGAAGGCGTCGACACGGTCCTGGTGGGGCCCGCGGACCTCTCGGTGGCCATGGGCCGCAGCGGGCCGTCGGATCCGGACGTGGCCGCCCGACTCGCCCAGGTCGTCGAGGCCGCGGGTGGCGAGCCGCTGATGACCATCATCGGTACCACCGAGCAGGGCGCCCAGGCCCCGCCGGGGATGGTGCTCCACAACCTCACCCACATCCTCATGCAACTGCTGCGGAGCCTGAAGGGCTGAGGATCAGCGGGAGGCGTGGGTGGCGCGCAGGACGAGTTCCGGGGTGAACAGCGTGCGCCGGGGCTCGGGGTCGTCGTCGGCTTCGATGCGCCGGACCAGCAGGCGGGCGGCTTCCTGGGCTAGTTCTGCCAGGTCGTAGTGCACGGTGCTGAGTCCGAACGCCTCCCACGCCGCCATCGGGATGTCGTCGAAACCGATGAGCGTGAGGTCCTCGGGGATGCGCACGCCGCGGGCGCGGGCGGCGTTGAACGCGCCGATCGCGATCACGTCGTTGCCGCAGAACACGGCGGTGGGACGGGTCGGGCCGTCCAGGATCTCGGTCAGTCCCCGGTATCCCGTGTCGAAGTCGAAGGGGCCGCGCCGCAGGGAGTCCTCGGGCAGGCCGATGCCCGCCTCGGAAAGCCCCAGTCGGAAACCCATCTCGCGTTCGCGGCCGGTGGTGGTCTCCGCCGGGCCGCCGATGTGGGCGATGTCGCGGTGGCCGAGCTCGGCGAGCTCGCGGGCGACCAGCCGGCCGCCGAGTTCGTTGTCCACCACCGCCGCGTCGGCCGGGCGGCCTCCGGCTTCGCGGTTGAGGAAGACGAACGGGAGCTCGCGCCGTTGCAGGTCGTCGGGCAGCCGGGATCCGATGGTCGCGGTCGCGAGCACGACGCCGTCGATGGAGCGGTCCAGCAGGCGCTGGCTGGCCACGGCGGTCTCGGACCGCTCGGTGAACAGCATCATCCGGTAGCCGTGCTGCTCGAGCTCGTCGTGCAGCGGGCCGATCAGGTGGGGGTAGAACGGGTTGGTGAGGTCGGTGACCACGACGCCGATGCGCTTGGTCACCCGCGTCGACAGGCTGCGGCCGGTCTCGCTCGGCACGTAGTTGAGCGCATCGGCCGCGCGCTGGACGCGTTCCCGGGTAGCCTCCGAGACGCGCTGATCGCCGCGGAGGGCCCGGGACACCGTCGGCTGCGAAACACCTGCCAGACGGGCCACATCGCGGCTGGTGATCAAGGACTTGGCTCCCCTCGGAGTAGCTGCATACGAATACTACTACTGCGCGATGCGCACCCCCTTCAGCCGCCGGAGAGCGCCGAACGTGAGCTGAATACGTATAGCGGATCGGAACCCATTCGTCCGCTTCTGGTCGGATCGCATCGCACTCCCACGAGAGGCGCCCAGCCGTGAAAGCTGTGAACGGTTGCTCCTGTGGGTGGAGTTCCGGGGGATCTGGCCGCGACCACCTGATCGGGTGAGGGATCATCGTTGCGAACGCGAGCGCAGTGAGGGGTCCGATGTTCTTCGGGATCGTCCACCTGGTCGGCATGGTGGCGACGGTGGTCATGAGCGCGCTGCTCTGGCGGCAGCGGGCCAGGCAGGGGCGCGCGTGGCCGTGGCTGATGGCCGGGCTGATCGCGGGCGTGCTCTGGCCGGTGACGCTTTGGCCCGCGGTCGCGGCCTACTGGCACCGGAAGGGCGAGTCGGCGAAGGCCCCGCTGATCGCCGGAGCGTGCGCGCTCGGCGCGGTGATCACGCTGCTGGTGGTCGGCGGGCTGTCCGGGCCGGAGCAGCGGGCCCAGCCCGCGGGGCCGCAGGTGCTGCGGGAACCGAGCTCGCCGCCGCCGTCGGTGATCACGCCCGAGCCGGTCCTCGCGCCCCCGCCGCAGCAGGACCGGGCGCAGGTGCGCGAGATCCTCGACGACGACCGGGTGCTGATCCAGGTGCCCGGCCGGGAGCCGCAGGTGGTGCGCATCGCGGGAGCGCGGGCCCCGGCGGCGGGGGAGTGCTGGAGCTCCGAGGCGCGCGCGTTCGCCGAGGGCGCGCTGCGCGACGCGACGGTGCAGGTCACCTTCGGCGTCGGCTGGAGCAGCGGTCGCAGTCCCGAACCCGAGGTCTCGCTGACCCTCCCCGATGGCGCCGAGTACTCGTCGCTGGCCCTGCAGCAGGGCGCTGCCCGGCTCGACCCGCAGGCGTTCCTGGCCGAGGGCCTCACCTCGGAGCTCACCCAGGCCGAGGCCACGGCCAGGACCGCGGGCCGCGGCCTGTGGGGGCAGGAGTGCGGCACCGATCGAGCCGCGCCCGCTCCACCGCAGGCCGAGGAGGCCCTGCCCGCCTACTACGCCACCTGCGAGCAGGCCAGGGCCGCCGGAGCGGCACCGCTGCGGCGCGGCGACACCGGCTACTCGTCCGCGTTGGACAGCGACGGTGACGGCTTGGCGTGCGACTGACTCCGGCCGAACCGGAGGTCGCGATCGCCGACCGGCAGGTGCCGCAGCACCAGCAGGTCGTGGAAGTAGTCCATCTTGACCCGCCACGGCGCCTTGACGTCCGAGCGGGGGAAGGCGTCGATGCCGCGCTGGACGTAGTTGGAGGTGAAGTTCTCGATCATCGGCTCCGCGCCCCGGCTCGCCTTCACCGGAACGCACCGCTCGTGGCCGCTGCGGCGCATCTGGCGCAGCAGCCGGACGACGAACTCGGCCACCAGATCGGCCTTGAGCGTCCAGCTGTGGTTGGTGTAGCCGAAGGTGAAGGCCAGGTTGGGGATCCCGGACAGCATCGCTCCCTTGTAGACGGTCGTCTCGCTCGGGGCGACCTCGCGGCCGTCGACGGTGAAGGTGACGCCGCCGAACGGGCGCAGCCGCAGCCCGGTGGCCGTGATGACGATGTCCGCGTCGAGCTCGGCACCGGACCGCAGGCGGATCCCGGTCCGGGTGAACTCCTCGACGTGGTCGGTCACCACCGAGGCCCTCCCGCTGCTCAGCACGTCGAAGAGATCGCCGTCGGGGGCGAGGCACATCCGCTGGTCCCACGGGTCGTAGCTGGGGTTGAAGTGCGTGTCGACGTCGTAACCCGCCGGGAGCCGCTTGGCGGCGGCCTTGCGGATCGCCTTGCTCATCCACTTCGGGAACGCCCTGCTGAACCGGTACGAGCCCGTGCCGTAGAGGATGTTCTTCCAGCGCACGAGCGCGTAGGTCGCGCGATCGCCGAGCCTGCCGCGCAGGTGGGGCAGCAGCGGGTCCCGGCCGGGCACCGACACCACGTAGCTGGGTGAGCGCTGCAGCATCGTCACGTGCGCGGCGTCCTCGGCCATCGCCGGGACCAGGGTGATCGCGGTGGCGCCGCTGCCGATCACCACGACCTGCTTGCCCGCGTGGTCGAGGTCCTCCGGCCAGTGCTGCGGGTGCACCACGGTTCCGGTGAAGCGCTCGGCGCCGGGGAACTCGGGCGAGTGCGGCTGCTCGTAGTGGTAGTAACCGGCGCAGAGGTGGAGGAACTTCGCGGTCAGCCGCACCTGCTCGCCGTCGTGCTCGGCGAGCACCGTCCAGCGCGCCTCGTCGCTGGACCAGGAGGCGCTGAGCACCCGGTGCCGGTAGCGGATCCGCTGGTCGATGCCGGCGTCCTCGGCGGTCGCGCGGACGTAGTCGCGGATCGCCGGTCCGTCCGCGAAGGACTGCGCGCCGGGCCACGGCCGGAACCGGTAGGCCATGGTGAACATGTCCGAGTCGGAGCGGACGCCGGGGTAGCGGAACAGGTCCCAGGTTCCGCCGAGCGCGTCGCGGGATTCGAGGATCGCGTAGTCCAGGTCGGGGAAGGCGGACTGGAGCTGGTGCGCGGCCCCGATCCCGGCCAGCCCGGCTCCCACGATCAGCACGTCCAGGTCATCACGCACGGCGGCTCCTCCCGCAGCGGCGGCGCGAGGGCCGCGTGCGAACACCGCGGCCCTCAGCCCTGCACCCACCTCGAAATTACCGCCGGGTGCTCACCCCGGATACCGCATGCCGGGTGGCATTCGCGGAGCGCGGCAGTGGCGGTTCTGGTCCGGACTCGGACCCACACCGCCTCAGGCCTCGACGTCCGGGATCGGCAGCGGCATGTTCGGCGCGACCAGCCCGCCGTCCACCGCCAGGACCTGGCCGGTGACGTAGGAGGAGGCGGGGGAGGAGAGGTAGAGGATCGCCGCGGCGATGTCCTCCGGAGCGCCGATCCGGCGCAGCGGGGTGTGGCCCTCCAGCGTCGCCTTCATCTCCGGGTCGGCGGCCACGACCTCCAGCGCCTCGGTGAGGATCGCGCCGGGGGCGACGGCGTTGACGCGGATGCGCGGGTTGAGGTCCGCGGCCATCATCCGCACCGCGTGATCGAGCGACGCCTTGGCCGCGCCGTAGGCGAGGTAGCCGCGCCCGACGAGGTGCCCGGTGCTGCTGGAGACCATCACCACGCTCGCCGCGTCCGACTTGACCAGGTGCGGAACGGCCTCGCGCACCAGGCGAACCCCGTGCACGACGTTGTTCTCGAAGGACTTCCGCAGCGCCTCGTCGTGGGTGTTGGCGAACGGCCGGGGCATCGACCCGCCGGTCACGCTCACCACGACGTCGATGCGGCCCAGCTCCTCGGCGACCCGGGTCACCGCACCCGCCACGGCGTCGGCGTCCCCGGCGTCGGTGGGGATCGCCACCGCGCGTCGCCCCAGCTCGTGGATCTGCTGGGCCACCGCCTCGATCTGGTCGGGCGTGCGCGACAGGACCGCCACGTCCGCGCCGGCTTCGGCCAGCGCCAACGCCGTGGCGGCCCCGATCCCGCGCCCGGCCCCGGACACCAGCGCGACCCGGCCATCGAGCCGGAACAGCGGCAACGTCGCCAACTTCGCCTCCTCACCTCGACCACCCCCGGATTTCAGTGGAAACCCCACACCTGACTTCAGTGGAAGTTGGGGACAAGCAAGTGCTTGGTAGGGTATCGGGTTGGGGTGGGGTTGGCCAGGGTCAGTCGGATTCGACCCTGGCCTGGTGGATCACGCACAGGAGCTCGTGCTCGCCCGCCTGCGAGAACCGTTGCCCGGCAGTGGGCCGGACGCCTGGGGGCCGGTGCACCCGACCAGCGCCAAGGTGGGGATCAGGAGCACCGGCAGCCACCGCCTCGTCGCGGATCTGCGGTGCGGGTTCATCGGCCTCATCGGAGCCGGGAGAACACCTCGTCCAGGTGGACCAGGCTGCGCGCGGTGTCGCGCCGGGGGCCGCAGTCGTCGGAATCCGGCCCCAGCGCGGTGTCCTGCTCCAGCACGTACCAGCCGTGGTAGCCGGCCGCGTGCACCGAGCGGACCATCGCCTCGGTGTCCACGTCACCGTCGCCGAGCGGCACGAACAGGCCGCGCGCGACGGCGTCGGCGAAACCCACGCGCCCGGCGCGGACCTCGGCGGCCAGGTCGGCTCGGACGTCCTTGAGGTGGATGTGCCCGATGCGCGCGGGATGCCGCTCGGCCAGCGCGACCGGGTCCGTCCCGCCGACCAGCAGGTGTCCGGTGTCCAGGCACAGCGGCATCGGCGAGTCGGCGAGGAAGCGCTCGACCTCGGCTTCGGTCTCCACGTGCGTGCCGACGTGCGGGTGCATCGCGACCCGCAGTCCCTCGGCGGTGACGACCTCGGTGATGCGGCGGCAGGTGTCGATGAGCGTCGCCCACCGCGCGTCGTCGAGCGGCGGTCGTTCGTCGTAACCGTCGAGCCCGGTGGCCGCGGCGAGCACCACGATCTCGCCGCCACCGGCGGCGATCTTCTTCGCCGTCGCGGCCGCTTCGGCGACGCTGCCCTCGGCCGCGGACGCGTCGTGCAGCGGGACGGCGAGGAAGCCGCCGACCAGCTCCAGCCCGTTCCTGCCGATGATGGTCGGCGGATCCGGCAGGTAGCCGGGCGGTCCGAGCTCGGTGGCGTGCACCCCCAGCCCGGCCATCTCGGAGAGGACCCGCTGGGGTTCGAGAATCCGGCCCCAGCCGGGGACTTCGCTCACGCCCCAGGAGATCGGCGCGGCCGCGACCTTGAACGTCATGCGCCCACCTCCACCGGCTTGCCGACGCGCAGCGACTCCTCGCACGCCTCCGCCAGGCGCAGGCTGACCAGCGCCTCCCTCGGAGGTGACGGGTTCTCGGCCCGACCGGCGATGACGTCGAGGAACACGCGGGTCTCCCGCAGGTAGGCGTCGTGGTAGCGCTCGGTGAAGGACGTCCACGGCCGCTGCGGACCGGTGCCCGAGACGGTGTTGAGCGGGGTGCGCTCGTCGAGTCCGACGCTGAGCGTGTCGCGCGAGGCGAAGACCTCCAGGCGGCAGTCGTAGCCCACCGGGTCGTGCCGGGCTGCGGAGAGCAGCGCGTGCGCGCCACCGGCGAAGCGCAGCGACACCACCGCGTTGTCCACGTCGCCCACCTCCCGGAACGCCTCGTCGACCAGCACCGATCCGGAGGCGTAGACCTCGGTGACCGGTTCGCCGAGCAACCACGGAACCGCGTCGAGATCGTGGATCAGGCAGTCCCGGAACAACCCGCCCGAGGTGGCGACGAACTCCCTCGGCGGCGGCAGGTGATCGTTGCAGACCGCGCGCACCAGGTACACCGCCCCGGCCGATCCGTCGCGCAGCCGCCGGTGCACCTCGGCGGTGTCGGGGTCGAAGCGGCGCTGGAACCCGACCAGCACCGGGACGCCGGAGCTCTCGATCTCGGTGACCAGCGCCGACATCGTGGAAATGTCTGATGCCAGCGGCTTTTCGCACAGGACGGGTGTTCCGGCGGCGAGCGCCGCGCGCACCAGGTCGGGGTGCGTGCCGGTCGGGGTGGCGATCAGGATCCCGTCGGCCGAGAGGAGTTCGTCCACAGTGGTCACCGCTGCGGCGGGCGGGCCGAGGTCGGTGGCGGCGGCCTCGGCCCTGCCCGGTGCCGGGTCGAAGATCAGCAGTTGGTCGATTTCGTCGAGCGCGGCGAGATTCGTGGCGTGCATGGAGCCGATTCGACCGACCCCGGCTACTCCGATCTTCATCTCGGCGAGGGCCTCGATTCGTCTAGGGGGACGCGCTGGTGCGGACCAATGCTGTGCGCTGCCTCACAACGATGTCAAGAGCCGTTCGCGCGAACCGGTTCCGCGACAGTCGTCCACTGTGGACGAAGAAAGGCCGATGACCTGGGTTGACAGGTGCTAATGTCAGAACAAAAGCGTGACGTGGGGTGATCGGATCCAGTGGACATCAGGTCAGATGCGGGAGGACGAGGTCGCCGTAGCGGGTGATCATGGTGGAGAGGACCTGGTCGCCGGGCGAGTCCCAGACCTCGGCGTTGAAGATCTCCACCTCGACGTCACCGGTGTACCCGGCGGCGCTGATCATCCTGGTGATCGAGGCGAAGTCGACGACTCCGTCGCCCATCATGCCCCGGGACAGCAGGGCGTCCCGGGCGATCGGGAGGTTGAAGTCGCAGACCTGGTAGGAGGCGATGCGGTTCTCGCGGCCGGCGCGGGCGATGCCCTCGGCCAGCGCCGGGTCCCAGTGGACGTGGAAGGTGTCGACGACGACCGCCACCTGCTCCGCCGGGTGCGGTGCGGCGAGGTCCAGGGCCTGGGCCAGGGTGGAGATGACCGCGCGGTCGGCGCAGTACATCGGGTGCAGCGGTTCCAGCACCAGCCGGACGCCGTGCTCGCGGGCGAACGGGACCAGGTCCGCGATCCGCTCGGCCACCCGCGCGCGGGCGCCCGCCAGTTCCCGGTCGCCCTCCGGAAGGCCGCCCACGACCAGGATCAACGCGTCCGTGCCGAGCGCGGCGGCCTCCACGATCGCCGCCCGGTTGTCGGCCAGGGCCGCTCGCGCGCCGTCCTCGTCGGCGGCGGTGAGGAAACCTCCCCGGCACAGGCTCGACACCCGCAACCCCGCACCGCGCACGAGTCTGGCCGACTCGGTCAACCCCTCCTCGGCGACCCGGTCGCGCCACAGGCCCACCGACGGGATGCCCGCGCGGACGGCACCGTCGACCGCCTCCCGCAGCGTCCACCGCTTCGTCGTCGCGATGTTCAACGACAACCTGGTCAGATCGTTCACCGCTGCACTCCGCTCACCACGAGGAACCCGCGCATCCGCTCTTCGGCCGCCTGCGGATCGACCAGCAGCCCCGCCCGGTCGGCGAGCCGGAACACCTCGGCCAGGTGCGGCACCGATCGGCCCGCGTGCAACCCGCCCGCCATCGTGAACCCGGGCTGGTGGCCGTTGAGCCACGACAGGAACGCGATACCGGTCTTGTAGTGGAAGGTCGGCGCCTCGAAGACGTGCCGGCCCAGGTCCCTCGTGCTGTCCAAGATGGACTGCGCGGTCGCCGGATCATCGCGGTCCAGCGCCTGGATCGCCGCGGAGGCGGCCGGGTGGATGGCGGCGAAGATCCCCAGCAGCGCGTCGGAGAACTCCCCGCGCGAACCGACGATGAGATCCGGGTAGTTGAAGTCGTCCCCGGTGTAGAGCCGCACGCCCTCGGGCAGCTCCCGCCGCAGCGCGATCTCGTGATCGGCGTCCAGCAGCGAGACCTTCACCCCGTCGACCTTCTCCGGCCGGGCGCGGATGATCTCCAGGAACGCCTTCGTCGCCGCCGGCACGTCGTCGGTGCCCCAGTAGCCGCGCAGCGCCGGGTCGAACATCGGCCCCAGCCAGTGCAGGATCACCGGATCGTCTGCCTCGTCCAGCAGCGACCCGTAGACCCACGCGTAGTCCTCGGGGGAGCGGGCCACCGCCGCCAGCGCGCGCGAGGCCATCAGGATCACCCGCGCGCCCGCACCCGCCACGACCTCCGCCTGCTCCCGGTAGGCGGCGAGCACCTCCGGCAGCGTCGGGGTCCCGCTGAGGTGGTCGGTGCCCGCGCCTGCCGCGATCACCCCGCCGACCGAACGGGCCTCGGCCGCCGAACGGCGCACCAGCTCGGCTGCTTCCCGCCAGCCGACCCCCATGCCGCGCTGCGCGGTGTCCATCGCCTCGGCGACACCGAGCCCGTAGGACCAGATCCGGTGCCGGTAGGACAGCGTCGCGTCCCAGTCGATGTCGGCGGGCGCGCTCGGCACGTTCTCGCCGAGGACTCGCGGAACCACGTGCGCCGCCGCGAACGCCGAGCGCGACCGCAGCGGGCCCTCGGGCTTCGGCCACTCGCGCGGCGCGCCCGTGGTGTGCGCGACCATCCGGCCGTCGGAGCGGGGGAGCAGCAGGCTCACGGTGCCACCTCGCCCAGCTCGACGCGACGGCCCTCGCGGGAGGACGTCAGCCCGGCCTCGGCCAACCGCACCCCGCGCGCGCCCGCGAGGAAGTCGTAGGGGTGGTCGCCGTCGTCGCACAGGTGCCGCAGGAACTGCTCCCACTGGGCCTTGAAGCCGTTGTCGAACTCCTGGTTGTCGGGCACCGGCGACCACTGCTGCCGGAACGGCGTGGCCTCCACCAGGTCCGGGTTCCACACCGGTTTGGGCGTGTGCGCCCGGTGCTGCGCCACGCACCGGTGCAGTCCCGCGACCGCGCTGCCGTGCGTGCCGTCGACGTGGAACTCCACCAGCTCGTCGCGGTGCACCCGCGTGGTCCACGACGAGTTGATCTGCGCGATCACCCCGCCCGCGAGCTCGAAGATCCCGTACGCGGCGTCATCGGCGGTCGCCGCGTAGGACTCGCCGCGCTCGTCCCAGCGCTGGGGGACGTGCGTGACGACCTTCGCCGTCACGGCTTCGACCCGGCCGAAGAGGTTCTCCAGCACGTAGTTCCAGTGCGGGAACATGTCGGTGGCGATGCCGCCGCCCTCCTCGGCGCGGTAGTTCCAGCTCGGCCGCTGCGCGGTCTGGACGTCGCCCTCGAACACCCAGTAGCCGAACTCGCCGCGCACCGAAAGGACCCGGCCGAAGAAACCGGATTCGACCAGCCGGCGCAGCTTGAGCAGCCCCGGGAGGTACAGCTTGTCGTGCACGACACCGGTTTTCACGCCAGCTTCCCGCGCCAGGCGGGCCAGCCGCAGCGCGCCCTCGACGTCGTCGGCGACCGGCTTCTCGGTGTAGACGTGCTTCCCGGCCTCGAGCGCGCGGGTGATGGCGGGCTCGCGGACCGAGGTCAGCTGGGCGTCGAAGTACAGCTCGTCAGGCCCGGCCAGCGCGGAGTCGAGATCGGTGCTCCAGCGGTCGATGTCGTGGTTCTTGGCGATCTCCTGGAGCTTCTCCTCGTTGCGACCCACGAGGATCGGGTCCGGCACCACCCGGGTGCCGTCGGAGAGCTCGACCCCGCCCTGCTCCCGGATGGCCAGAACCGACCGGACCAGGTGCTGCCGGTATCCCATCCGCCCGGTGACGCCGTTCATGATGACGCCCAACCGTCGCTCGGCCATGCCGAACCCCCTCTGTTTGGAAAGCGCTTACCGAAACCGTAGGCGGAAGCAGGAGCAGGACGCAAGAGGGTGTCAGCGCCGCGGAGTGCTCTCGCGGACGATGACCTCGCCGCGGACCTTGCGGCGACGCGGTTTCGCGGTGGGGGAGGCGAGCACGAGGTCCAGCGCCTCGCGCCCCATGTCGGTCAGCGGCAGGCGGACCGTGGTCAGCGCCGGGGTGACGTCGCGCAGCGTCGAGATGTCGTCGAACCCGGCCACCGCCAGGTCCCGCGGTACGTCCACGCCGCGCTCGCGGCAGGCTGCCATCGCGCCCATCGCCATCAGGTCGTTGATCGCGAAGACGCAGTCGACCTCGCCGCCGAAGTCCAGCAGCCGGTGCATCGCGCGGAAACCACCGTCGCGGCTGAACTCGTCGGCCACCACGACCGGCTCGCCCGAGGGCCAGCCCGCGGTGAACCCGTCCCGCCGATCGCGGGAGACCAGCAGGTGGTCCGGGCCGGTCAGGATCGCCGGCCTGCGGTAGCCGAGCGCGGCGATCTCGGCCGCCAGGTCCTGCGCGCCGCGGCGGTTCTCCACCACCACGGTGTCGACCTGCAGCTTCGGTTCGCTGATTGCCACCACGCGACCGCCCGATGCCACGAACGGATCGAGCTGGGCGGCCAGTTCCCGCAGGTGGGAGCGGTCGTTGGTGCGGCTTCCGGCCAGCACGATCGCGCGCCCGCGCTGCCGCCGCAGCGCCCCGAGCAGTTCGAGCTCCCGCTCGGGCCTGCCGGCCGTGCTGCACAGCATCACCAGCAGGCCCTGCTCCTCGGCCGCGCCGGCCAGACCAGCGGCGATGGTCGAGAAGTAGGGGTCGGAGATGTCGTTGACCAGCAGCCCGAGCAGGTCGGTGGAACCCCGAGCCATGGACTGCGCCTGGGCGTTCGGCGAGTAGCCGAGCCGGGTGGCGGCCCGCAGCACGCGGTCGTGCAGCTCGGCTCGGACCACCCGGTCGCTGCCGTTGAGAGCGCGCGAGGCCGTCGCGAGGGAGACGCCCGCCTCCTTGGCGACGTCGGTGAGGGTCGCTGCTCGTGCCGCCACGACGCTCCTTGTTCCTGGGGGGAATGCGTTTCCCCAGGATACCGTTCGGCCATCAGCGGGCCTCGGAGCGCAGCCGGTCGAACTCCTCGCGCGGCACCGGCACCGCGTCCTTCTCGCCCAACACCTGCAGCGGCACCCGGTGGGTCTCCCGCGCCGACCACGCGGCGAACGCGGCGATGACGTTGATGCCCAGGCACAGCCCGCCGACCACCAGCGGGACGTTCGCCGACCCCGGGGGAGCGGCGAGGGTGAAGATGCTGGGCAGGAACGCGGTGATGGTCAGGCCGACGTTCTGCGCGATGGCGAACCCGGTGACGCGGGTCCGCGCCGGGAACAGCTCCTGGTAGTAGGCGGCGAAGGTGGCGTTGCAGATCTGGTAGAAGATCCCCCAGGTCAGGATCGCCAGCACGATGGTCAGCACCACGTCACCGCGGCTGACCGACCACAGGTAGGCGAAGGACAGCACACCCGAACCGAGCGCACCGACGATCATCAGCGGCCGGCGGCCGAAGCGGTCCGACAGGCTCGCGAACCACGGGATGAACGGCAGCGCGACCAGGTTCGCCACCACCGGGATCCACAGGTAGACGGATTTGCTCATCTCGATGCCGTAGCCGGACTGCGTCGCGTAGGCCGCGCCGAACACCGACACCACCACGCCGATCACGTTGACCAGCGTCATGCAGATCGCTCGCAGCACGTCGGTGCCGCTCTCACGCATGACCTGCACGAACGGCGCCCGCACGGGCGCGTTCTCGGCCTTGGTGAAGACCTCGGTCTCCTCGACCCGGCGGCGGATCACGTAACCGGCGAAGACCACCACCGCGCTGAGCAGGAACGGGATTCGCCAGCCCCAGGAGTCGAACGCCTGGTCCGACAGCACCGCCGACAGCGGGAGGAACACGGCCGCGGCGATGATCTGGCCCGCCTGCGTTCCGTGCAGGCTGAAGCTGGTGTAGTAGCCGCGCCTGCCGAACGGCGCGTGCTCGGCGATCATCGCGCTCGCGCCGCTGAGCTCGCCGGCGACGGCGAAGCCCTGCGCGAACCGCAGCAGGACCAGCAGGACCGGAGCCCACAGGCCCACCTGGTGGTAGGTCGGGAGCAGGGCGACGGCGAAGGTCGACAAGCCCATCAGCAGCATCGCCAGGACCAGCACGTTCTTCCGCCCGTGCCGGTCGCCGTAGTGCCCGAACAGGATCGCGCCGATGGGCCGCGCGACGTAGCCGACCGCGTAGGTCCCCAGCGAGGAAACCAGTGCCACGGTGGGGTTTCCGCCGGGGAAGAAGATGCTCGGGAAGATCAGCGCGGCGGCTTGGGCGTAGACGAACCAGTCGTAGTACTCGAGCGCGCTGCCGATCCATCCGCTGGCGGCGGCCTGGCGCGATCTGCTCCGGGAGTCGCTCGCTTGCTTTCCGCTCATGCGTGTTGCCACTTGTGCTCCCTCGGTACTCCGTTGTCCCGATCAGCCGGTAAGCGCTTTCCATCGAACAGCGCTCGCCGGGCGGTGTCAACCACTCGGCGGCCTATTGGAAGGCGCTTTCCGCGTGGTTACCATGCGCTGGAGCCGAGGACTTGCGAGGGAAAGATGAGCGCTGCGACGACGGTCGTGCTGGCCGGGGTGCACGGGCACGGGCAATGGCACCTGCGCAACGTCGAGAGGATGCCCGACGTCGAGTTGGTCGGCATCTGCGATCCCCGCCCTCCGGAGGTCGACCTCGGTGTGCCGGTCGAGCCGGAACTGCCCGCGCTGCTGGAGAAGACGCGACCGGACGTGACGATCGTGTGCACCCCGATCCACACCCATTCCGCGTTGGCGCTGACCGCGGCGAGGGCGGGTTCGCACGTTCTGCTGGAGAAACCGCCGATGCCGACGCTCGCGGAGTTCGACGAGCTCGTGGCCTCGCTGGCGACCACGGATCGCGCGTGCCAGATCGGGTTCCAGAGCCTCGGTTCGCACGCGCTGTCCCGCGCGCGGGCGTTGCTGGCCGATGGGGCGATCGGGGAGCTGCGCGGGGTCGGCGCTGCGGGCGCCTGGCAGCGCGACGCCGGCTACTACGGTCGTGCCCGCTGGGCCGGGCGCCGCACGCTGGACGGCGTGGCGGTGGTCGACGGCGCGCTGACCAACCCCTTCGCGCACGCGATCGCCAACGCCCTGGCCATCGACGGGGTTTCGGCGGACGAGGTGCCGCGCGAGCTGTCGGTGGAGCTGTACCGGGCGAACCCGATCGAGGCCGACGACACCTCGTGCCTCCGGCTGGTGACCGCGCGCGGCACGCCGATCACGGTGGCCGTGACGCTCTGCGCGGATCGGGAAGTTGAGCCGTACCTGGTGATCCACGGCTCGAGGGGCCGGATCGTGCTGGAGTACCGGGAGAACCGGGTCCGGCTGGAAACGCCGGACCGGGTGGAGATCACCGAGCACGCGACGACCGACCTGCTTGCGAACCTCGTCGCCCACACCCGCCGCGGCGAACCGCTGCTGGTCCCTCCCGAGGCGGCCCGACCGTTCATGCGGATCCTCGAAGCGGTTCGGCTGGCGCCCGATCCGCGCGAGGTCCCGTGCTCCTACGACTCCTCCCGCGGCTTGCGGGTGATCCCGGGCGTGTCGGAAGCCGTTGTGTGGTCGGGTGATTCATTGACGTTGTTGTCCGAAATGGATGTGCCGTGGCTGAAGTGATCCGAATCGGCGATGTCGTCGTCGCCGAGCGCCGCTCCGGTGCGGAGCTGCCCGCTCGGCTGGGGCCGCGTCCGCACCTGCACCCGATCCGCACCCTCGCCGGGCGGGTCGTCACTGACACTTGCCCGGCGGACCACCCGTGGCACCTCGGGTTCTCGGTGGCGCTGCAGGATGTGGACGGCTGGAACTTCTGGGGCGGTCCCACCTACGTCCGCGACGCGGGCTACGTGGACCTCGACGACCGAGGACGCATCGAGAGCACCGCGCTGACCTGGTCGGAAGCTGGATTCGACGAGTCGTTGAGCTGGTGCACGCTTGCCGAGACGCTGCTCCGGGAATCCCGCCGGGTGCGCGCCGACCCGGCGGTCCGTGGTTGGCGACTCGACGTGACCACGACCCTGACCAACGCCACCACCCGTCCCGTTGCGCTGGGCAGCCCGGCGACCCAGGGCCGCACCGGAGCCGGCTATGGCGGCCTGTTCTGGCGCCTGCCTCCCGCGGTCGCGCCCCGCGTGTTCACCGCGCAGGGGGAGGGCGAGCAGACAACGCACGGATCGACGACACCGTGGCTGGCCTGGACGGACCGGGACTTCACCCTCGTGTTCGCCGCCGCGGACGACCCGTGGTTCGTGCGCGTCGACGACTACCCAGGAGTCGGCCTCCAACTCGCCGCGGCCGACCCGGTCCGGCTCGACCCCGGCGAATCACTGACCCGAAACCTGCGAGTCCTCATCACCGACGGAGCGCTCAGCCCGTCAGAAGCCGAAACCTGGGCGAAGTCCTGACGCCGGTCACTGCCAGACGATGACGCTCTTGCGGACTGGGGTGGCGTCGTCTTCTGAGGCGAAGAGGTCGGGTTTGCGGTCTCGGAGGTGCTCGATGTCGGCGAAGACCGCGCGGAGGTGGGCGCGCATGGTGGCGCGGGCGCGGTCCAGGTCGTGGGCTCGGATGGCGTCGAGGATGTCGACGTGCTGGTCGGCGTAGACCTGCGGCGGGCTCGATTCGAGGCCGAGGCGTCGGGCGCGGTCGAGGTGGCCCTTGGCCGAGACGACCGTGGGCCAGGCGCGGTCGTGGCCGGACAGGCGCAGCAGTCCGCGGTGGAACTCCTCGTCGAGGGCGAAGAACTCCTCGACGTCGATCTCGGGTGAGCGCTGGCGGGCGAGGTTGTCGTCCAGCTCGGCCAGCAGCTCGGCGTCGAGGTCGGCCGGCATGTCCTCCAGGGCCGTGAGCTCGACGGCTTCGCGCAGGAACTGGGCGTCGGCGACCCGCTGCGGGTCGACGCGGGAGACGAACGAGCCGATCTGCGGGAACACCTGCACCAGGCCCTCTTCGGCGAGCAGGATCAGCCCCTCGCGCACCGGTGTGCGGCTCACGCCCAGGTCCGCGGCAAGGTCTTTCTCCGACAGCGCCGCGCCGGGCTTGAGCTCCAGGGTCAGCACCTTGCGCCGCAGCGTCTCGTAGATGACTCGGCGGTTGGAGCGCTTCCTGGATTCGGGCACGGGTTCAGACTAGACGAGGCTTGACCCGGCTGATCGGTCAGTGCTTGTATACCAGCACTGCCACATCAGTAGGCGGCGTGGAGCAAAGGAGCGCACGATGACGGACAGCACCCAGACGGCGGGTGGCGTGAGACGTTCTACTCGCGAGCTGAGCAAGGCCGCCGTGTCGGGTTGGCTGGGTACCGCGATGGAGTTCATGGACTTCCAGCTGTACTCGCTGGCGGCGGCCATCGTGTTCAACAAGATCTTCTTCCCCGACGTCAGCCCCGCGATCGGGCTGATCGCGGCGATGGCCACCTACGGTGTCGGCTACGTCGCGCGGCTCGTCGGAGCCTTCTACTTCGGGCGGATGGGCGACCGGATCGGCCGCAAGAAGGTCCTGTTCCTGACCATCACGATCATGGGCGCGTCCACCACGCTCATCGGCGTCCTGCCGCCGTACCAGACGATCGGCATCGCGGCACCGATCCTGCTGGTGGCGTTGCGGCTGGTCCAGGGCTTCGGCGCGGGCGCCGAGATCGCGGGGGCGACGGTGATGCTCGTCGAGTACGCGCCGGTCAAGCGCCGCGGCCTGATCTCCTCGCTGGTGTCGCTGGGAACCAACTCGGGCACGCTGGCGGCCTCCGGACTGTGGGCGTTGCTGCTGGTGGTGCTCTCGGAGGAGCAGGTCATCGCCTGGGGTTGGCGGATCCCGTTCCTGCTGAGCTTCGTGCTGCTGCTGTTCGGCGTGTGGATGCGGTCGAACCTCAAGGAGAGCCCGGTCTTCGAGGAGCGCGACGAGGTCGAGCCGAAGGCCGAGGGCGCCATCGAGTCCGGGCTCAAGCAGCGCAAGGGCAGGGCGTTCCTGCTCTCGCTCGGGCTGCGCTTCGGCCAGGCGGGCAACTCCGGTCTCGTGCAGACCTTCCTCGTCGGCTACATCGCCTCCTCGCTGGCGGTGAGCCGATCGGTGCCCACCAACGCCATCGTCTACGGTTCGCTGCTGGGGTTCGCCACGATCCCGGTGGTGGGACTGCTCGGCGACCGCTTCGGCCGCCGCCCCGTCTACCTCGCGCTGAGCCTGCTGACCGCGATCATCGCGGTGCCGATGATGGCCACCATCGCCAGCGGGAGCACGGTGATGCTGACCATCGCGATGGTCCTCGGCCTCAACATCGGCGTGCTCGGCCTGTTCGCGGTGGAGAGCGTCACGATGGCCGAGCTGTTCGGATCGCGCACCCGGTTCACCCAGCTGGCCGTGGCCAAGGAGATCGGCGGCACCCTGGCCACCGCGATCGGGCCGGTCATGGCGGCGAGCCTGACCGCGTGGACGCAGCACTGGTGGCCCATCGCCGCGATGCTCATCGTCTACTCGCTGATCACGCTGGTCTCGGCCTGGGTGTCACCCGAGACGCGTGGCCGCGACCTCGTCCGACTGGAGGACGCCCTGTGAAAGCCGTTGTCGTTCACGGAAGCCGCGACGTCCGCGTCGACGAGGTCCCGGACCCGGTTCCCGGTGAGGGCGAGGTGCTGCTGGCGCTGGAGTGGGGCGGGATCTGCGGATCCGACATCTCCTACTGGCGCCACGGCGGCACCGGCACGGCCGTCCTGCGCAACCCGATGATCCTCGGCCACGAGGTCGCCGGACGGGTGGCGGCTCTCGGGCCCGGGGTTTCCGGCGTGGAGGTCGGCCAGGCGGCGACCGCGCACCCGGCCGAGCTGGTCGGCGAGCACGCGTACCCGGAGGGGCGCAGCAACCTGCACCCGCACGTCCGCTACTTCGGTTCGGCGGCGTTCGACCCGCACACCGACGGCGGGTTCAGCGAGTACCGGACGGTCCCGGTGGGTCAGCTGCGCCTGTTGCCGGACGGGGTGTCCACGCAGCAGGGCGCGCTCGCCGAGCCGCTCGGCGTCGCTCTGCACGCGGTGAACCGCGCCGGATCCCTGCGCGGCAGAACGGTTCTGGTCAACGGTGCCGGGCCGATCGGCGCGCTCGTGGTCGCCGCCGCGAAGCACCGGGGCGCGTCCGCCGTGGTCGCCGCGGACCTCGCCGCCTCCTCGCTGGAGATCGCCAAGCGCATGGGGGCGGACGAAACCCGCGATCTGTCAACGCAATCGCTGCCGGAGGACGTCGACATCGCCTTCGAAGCCTCCGGCGCGCCGACCGCCATCGGCCCTGTGCTGCGCGCGACCGCACGCGGCGGAACCGTGGTCCAGGTCGGCAACCTCCCCGGCGAGCCCGCTCCGGCGGCGCTCGGCGACCTGGTGACCCGCGAGATCACCTGGATCGGCTCCTACCGCTTCGCGGACGAGATCACCGACGCCCTCACCGCCCTGGCCGGAGGTCTCGACATCACCCCGCTCATCACCCACACCTATCCCCTGACCCGAGCGGCAGAAGCCCTCGCGGTCGCCGCCGACCGAACCACGGGCAGCAGCAAGGTCCTGCTGCGCCTGAGCGAGTAACCCCCGACCGCTCCGACTCACCCGATCCCGTCAGGGGGTTCGGAAGTGGGCTGTCGTTGTCAGGTGGTTCGTGAAGAGGGTTGTCGTGGGGGGTTGGGGGCCCGGGTTGGTGGTGAGGTGCCAGTCCCGCAGCAGGGGTGTTGCTTCGGTGGGGATCTCGGTGAGGTGTCCTTCGGCGAGGTGGCGGGTCACCGCGTCCTTGGAGACGAGCGTGATGCCCAGGCCGGAGACGGCTGATTCGATGACCGCCGTGTTGGAGCCGAGGGTGAGGGTCCGGGGCGGTGGGTCCAGTTCCAGCTGGGCGAGGAAGGATTCCGTGATCGCCCTCGTGCCCGAACCGGGTTCGCGCAGCAGCCACGTCTGAGCCGACAGCCAGGCGGGGGTCCCCGGGCCGGGTGTGCCGGCGACGACGATGAGTTCGTGCGGGCGGGTGGCGAGGACCTCGACCTCGCGGCCGGGTTCGGGTCGTCCGCCTAGGACCAGATCGACCTCGTGCCGCTCCAGCAGCCGGCGGACGTGCTCCCGGTTGCCGACCTCCAGCCGGACGCCCACGTGCGGGTGCTTCTCGCGGAAGCTCGCCAGCACACCGGGCAGGATCTGCTCGCCGGCGGTGGTCAAGGCGGCGATGCGGAGTTCCCCGCGTTCCGGGTCGGTTTCCGCCGCGGCGGCGGAGCGGGCCTGGTCGAGGAGGCCCAGGGCGGTGCGGGCGTGGTCGGCGTAGACCTCGCCCGCGCGGGTCAGCCGCAGGCCCCGCCCGTCGCGTTCCAGCAGCTGCAGGCCGAGGGACTTCTGCAGCGCGTTCAGCGCGGCCGACACCGCCGACTGGGTCACGAACATCTGGCGAGCGGCGGCGTGCACCGAGCCGGTGTCGGCGACGGCCAGGAACGTGCGCAGCTGCGTGAGCGTCATCATCAACCATTCACTTGAGAATCGCGGCGGGATTCTTGATAGACAGTTGCTCAATCGGCCGCCATCGTCAAACGCATCCACTCATCCGGGGAGGACGCATGGCAGCCGAGAACGAGCGTTGGGGCGCAGGGGTCATCCCCTACGCCGAGATGGGGTACTGGCAGCCCGACTACGAGCCCAAACCCAGTGACGTGCTCGCCGCGTTCCGGGTGACCCCGCAGGACGGGGTGCCGCCGGAGGAGGCCGGTGCCGCGGTGGCGGGGGAGTCGTCGACGGCGACCTGGACCGTGGTGTGGACCGACCGGCTCACGACCTACGAGCACTACCAGGGCAAGTGCTACCGGGTCGATCCGGTTCCCGGGCAGCCCGGACAGCACATCGCCTACATCGCCTACGACCTCGACCTGTTCGAGGAGGGCTCGATCGCGAACCTGACGTCGTCGATCATCGGCAACGTCTTCGGGTTCAAGGCGCTCAAAGCGCTGCGGCTGGAGGACATGCGGATCCCGCCGCACTACGCCAAGACCTTCCAGGGACCCGCGCACGGCATCGTGATGGAGCGCGAGTACCTGAACAAGTACGGGCGCCCGCTGCTGGGCGCGACCGTGAAGCCCAAGCTGGGGTTGTCCGCGCGCAACTACGGGCGGGTGGTGTTCGAGGCGTTGCGGGGTGGTCTCGACTTCACCAAGGACGACGAGAACATCAACTCCCAGCCGTTCATGCGCTGGCGGGACCGGTTCCTGTTCTGCATGGAGGGCGTCCACCGCGCCCAGGCCGAAACCGGTGAGATCAAGGGCCATTACCTCAACGTCACCGCTGCGACGATGGAGGACATGTACGAGCGGGCGGAGTTCGCCAAGGAGCTCGGCAGCGTCGTGGTGATGATCGACCTGACGGTCGGCTACACCGCGATCCAGTCGATGGCCAAGTGGGCTCGGGCCAACGGCGTCCTGCTGCACCTGCACCGAGCCGGGCACTCCACCTACACGCGGCAGAAGAACCACGGCGTGAGCTTCCGGGTCATCGCCAAGTGGATGCGGCTGGCCGGGGTCGACCACATCCACGCCGGAACGGTGGTCGGCAAGCTCGAAGGAGACCCGAACTCGGTCGCCGGGTTCTACGACGTGCTGCGGGTCAACAAGGCCGACCCGGACCCGGCCAAGGGCCTGTACTTCGAGCAGGACTGGGCGTCGATGCCGGGCGTCATGCCCGTCGCCTCCGGCGGCATCCACGCGGGCCAGATGCACCAGCTGCTCGATCACCTGGGCGAGGACGTGGTGCTGCAGTTCGGCGGCGGCACGATCGGGCACCCGATGGGCATCGCCGCGGGCGCCACCGCCAACCGGGTCGCGCTGGAGGCGATGATCAAGGCGCGCAACGAGGGCCGGGACTTCCTCGCCGAGGGACCGGACATCCTGCGCAAGGCGGCCCGGCACAGCCGCGAGCTCGACACCGCGCTGGCCCTGTGGGGTGACGTGAGCTTCGACTACGACTCCACCGACACCCCGGACGTCATCGACACCCCGACGCTGGTGTGAGGAGACCGGACATGCGCATCACCCAGGGAACCTTCTCCTACCTCCCGGAGCTCACCGACCACGAGATCCGGGCGCAGGCGCAGTACGCGCTGGACAACGGATGGCCGCTGTCGGTGGAGTTCACCGACGACCCGCACCCCCGCAACAACTACTGGGACATGTGGGGTCTGCCGATGTTCGACCTGGTCGACGCGGCCGGCGTGCTCTACGAGGTCAACGAGTGCCGTCGGGCGTACCCGCAGCACTACATCCGGGTCAACGCCTACGACGCCTCGCTGGGCAGGCAGACCACGGCGCTGACGTTCCTGGTCAACCGCCCCTCCGAGGAGCCGGGATTCCGGCTCGACCGGCAGGAGGCGGCGGACCGGCGGCTGCGCTACAGCACCCACGCCTACGCGCTGGACCGCCCGAAGGGCGAGCGGTACTCGTCGTGAGCACCGCGACGAGGCCGGGTTTCGGCATGCGGCCCGGCGAAACCGAGACGGAGGCAGGGGAAACCGCCCTCGCGCGAACCGAACGCGTGGATCTCGCGGCGGAGCGGGACGCGGCGGGCATCGACGAGCTGATGGCCTCGCTGGACGCGGAGCTGGTGGGCCTGCACGAGGTCAAGACCCGCATCCGCGAGGTGGCGTCGCTGCTGCTGGTGGATCGCGTGCGGCAGCGGTTCGGGGTGAGCTCGACGCGCCCGAACCTGCACATGTGCTTCACCGGCAACCCCGGCACCGGCAAGACGACCGTGGCGATGCGGATGGCCGGTCTGCTGCACCGCATCGGCTACCTCGAACGCGGACACCTGGTCGCCGTCACCCGCGACGACCTCGTCGGCCAGTACGTGGGCCACACCGCGCCGAAGACCAAGGAGGTGCTCAAGCGGGCGATGGGCGGAGTGCTGTTCATCGACGAGGCCTACTACCTCTACCGCGCCGAGAACGAACGCGACTACGGCCAGGAGTCCATCGAGATCCTGCTGCAGGTCATGGAGAACCAGCGCGAGGACGTCGTGGTGATCCTGGCCGGCTACGGCGACCGGATGGCGGAGTTCTTCCGCTCGAACCCGGGCATGAGCTCGCGAGTGGCCCACCACGTCGAGTTCGGCGACTACGACCTCGACGAGCTGAGATCCATCGCCGAGCTGATGTCCGAACAGGACGGTTACCGGCTCGGCGGAGAAGCGGTCGAGGTACTGCGGGAAATGCTCGACGAGCAGCGGGCCCAACCCCGCTTCGCCAACGCCAGGACGGTCCGGAACATGTTGGAACGAGCCAGGTTGCGGCACGCGAGCCGCATCGTGGACACCCGCGACGACTGCGGCCTGGACGATCTCGTCCGCCTCGAACCCGTGGACTTCAAGCCCTAGGAAATTTTGAGAACGCGGCGAAGGCCGCTATTTCAGGTGTGGGACTCAGCCTGCACCGCCGCAGGTTCTGCTACTGGCACCGCCAAGCAACGCAATTCCTGCCCAAGAGCCCTAGGCCGAATCCTGGTGGGGCGGGACGGTCAGCGTGAGGGTGGTGCCTGAGCCCGGGGTGCTGCGCACGTCGAGCGTGCCGCCGAGCAGGCGCGCGCGTTCGCGCAGGCCGGGCAGGCCGTGGCCAGTCGGGCCGGAGGTCGCGCGCAGCGTCGCCGGGTCGAACCCCACGCCGTCGTCGCTGACCTCCAGCACCACCCCGGCGGGCGTCGTGCTCAGCCGGATCACCGCGGTACCGGCCTGCGCGTGCTTCTGGACGTTCTGCAACGCCTCCTGGGCGCTGCGGTAGAGGGCGCTCTCCAGGAACTCCGGGACGTCGCAGACCCCGGCGTCGACGTGGACGTGCAGGTCGGCGATCCCGCGCGCGAGGCTCTGCAGGCTCGCCGTCAACCCCAGGTCGTCGAGCACCGGAGGGCGCAGGCCCGCGATCGCGTAGCGGGTCTCGTCCAGCGCCGCCCCGGCCAGGTCCTGCGCGGTGGCGATCTGCTGCTCGGCCCGCGCGGCGTCGTTGCCGACCAGGTCGCGGGCCGCCGAGAGGTGGAAGAACATGCTCACGATGCGCTGGCTGATGCCGTCGTGGATCTCGCCCGCGAGCCGCCGGCTCTCCGACTCCTGCAGCTGCACCATCCGCTCGGTGAAGCGCTCCAGCGCCTCCTCGCGGTCGGCCAGCCGCCGGTAGAGGCGCGCGTTCTCGATGGCGCCTGCGACCAGGCCGGCCAGGGAGCGCAGCAGCTCGACGTCGTCGCCGAACTCGCGGCGCCGCTTGCTGTGCAGGTTGAGCACGCCCACCAGGTGGCCGAGCCGCGTCAGGATCGGCACCGACACCATCGAGGTGAACTCCTCGCCGTGCAGCTCCGGGATGTACTTGTAGCGCGGGTCGGCCCGCTTGTCCTCCACGATCACCGCGGGCACGCCGTGCTCGGCGACCCAGCCGGCCATGCCCTCGCCGACCGCCAGCTCCACCCGTCCGGCGATCCGGTCGAACGGCGGGGTCGCGCCGCAGAGCCGCAGCCGCTGCCGGTCGTCGTCGAGCAGGTGCACGAAGCACACGTCGGTCGCGGTCATCTCGGTGATGATCGCCGCGACGTTCTGCACGATCTCGTCCAGGTCCAGCCGCGAGGAGATGGTCTCGACGATGCGCAGGAGCAGGTGGGCCTCCTGCTCGGCGTCGGCCATGCCCAGCGAGCTGCGCTTCACCGGTACACCCCTTCGCGCAGCGCGACCGCGATGGCACCGGCCCGGTCGCCGACCTCCAGCTTGCGGTACAGCCCCCGCAGGTGGGTCTTGACGGTCTCCTCGGTGATGAACAGCTTCGTCGCGATCGCCCGGTTCGACATGCCCGCCACCAGCAGCGACAGCACGTCGCTCTCGCGCTGGGTGATGCCCAGGTGCGCGCCGGGCCAGAACTCGCCGTTGCGGATCCGCGCCGCCGATTTCGCCACCCTGCTGGCCAGCGCCGGGTCGATGAGCACCTCGCCCTCGTGGATGCGCGTCAGGTACCCCACGAGTTCCGAACCGCGCACCCTCTTGAGCAGGAAGCCCGACGCGCCCAGCTGCAACGCCTGGTAGAGGTACTGCTCGTCGTCGTAGACGGTCAGGAACACCACCTTGCAGCCCGGTCGGTGCCCCAGGATCTCGCCGCACAGGTCCAGACCGCTGGATCCGCGCAACCGGATGTCGAGCAGCACGGCATCCGGTTCGTGCCGCACGATTTCGGTGACGGCCTGCGCCGGAGTGCCCGCCTCGCCGACGATCCGAACCCGTTCGGAGTGCGGTTCCAGCATCGCCTTGAGGCCGTCGAGCACCATCTGGTGGTCGTCGACGACCACCAGCCGCAACGGCTCCTCGACCTGGCCCATCGGAGAAGAGTACGCAGGCAACCGCATCTCCGGTAGGTGACGAGGTCCTGCTCAGGCCGGGGTGGTGGCGTCGAAGAGTTCGTCCAGGTCCACCCTCCGGGCGGTGTCGACGAACGCCCTCGCGAGGATGGGTTCGGGGTCGCGGTCGTGCAGGACCAGCCCGATCGTCTTGTTGATCTGCGGCTCCGTCAACGGGACCGCGCGCATGCCTTCCGGAACCCCGAAGCGCAGCAGCCACGAGTGGGGCAGCACGGTGGCCCACGGCCCCTCGCGCACGTGCGCGTAGAGCGCGCTGATGGAGTTCGTCTCCACCGCCGGTTGCGGCTTCGCCTGGGCCTGTTCGAACACCGAGTTGAGGATGCGGCGGTTCTGCATGTCCTCCGACAGCAGGCACAGCGGGTGGTCGGCGGCCTCCGCCCAGGTCGCCGATTCGCCGTCGTCGAGGTCCTCCTCGGCCGCCAGGAGAAGGTAGCGCTCGCTGTAGAGCGGAACCGTGCGGACGCCGGTCAGCGGCTCGTTGTCGATGTAGGTCACGCCGACGTCGAGCCCGTACTGCGACAGGCCCCGCTGGATCTCGATCGAGGTCATCGAGCTCACCTGCACCCGCACCCGGGGCTGGTCCTGGCACAGCAGCGAGGTCAGGATCGGAACCACGCACAGCGCCGTCGGGATGCACCCGATCCGCAGCCGCCCGCTGAGCCCTTCCCGCATCGCCCCGACGTCCTCGACCAGCGCGTCCCGCTCGGCGAGGATGCGGTAGGCCCACTTCAGGATCCGCTCGCCCTCTGGGGTGAAGCCGATGAACCGGTTCCCCCGCTGGATGATCTGGACGTGCAGCTCGGCTTCGAGCTTGCGGATCGCTGCGGACATGGCCGGTTGCGAGATGTAGCACGCCTCTGCGGCGCGGGCGAAGTGCTTCTCGCGCGCCAGGGTCGTCAGGTATTCCAGTTGCCGCAGGAGCATGCGCGCGATGCTAATCGTCCGGCCACGGCAACCGGGCACGCACGAGGAGTGGCGCGCGGAGTCCGGGGGCAGATTCTCAGCCCCCGTCTCGGATGAGGTGGTGCAGCAGGATCAGCTGGGCGAGCCGCAGCGGTTCGTTGCGCCTGCCGTCGTCGAGCCTGCCGAGGCAGTCCGGCAGAGGGTCGGGCACGTCGAGGCCTTCCCAGATCGCCTTGGCGACCATCGTGCTCTCCTCGGGAGGGGCGTGGCCGTGGATGTGCAGGGCGTCGACCGGTCGTCCGTCGGTGTCGCGCTTGAGCGCCAGGTGCACGGCCTTGGTGGGCGCCTTCGCCAGGATCTCGGTGAAGTTGGGGTGCCGGATCGTCGGGCGCATCAGGATCGTCGCCGACAGCGGGGTGCCGGGCGGGTCGTCACGTCCCTCGATCGGGGCGAACGAGACGACGATGTCGGCCAGGTCTCGCTGCGGCCGGATGTACCGCGCGGACTCGGGTTCGCGGCGGCCCAGCTCGGCCTTGACCTGCTCGGCCCGGTAACCGCGCTTGGCGGTGTCGCGCTGGATCTTCCACGCGGCCCGCACGTTCTCGGGCGGGCCGAGGTAGACGGTGACGTCGAAGCACGCGCGGGTCAGCTTCGTGTGCAGCGGGAGCAGGCCTTCCACCAGCATGAACTCGTGCGGTTCGACCAGCACCGGCCGGGTCAGCTCACCGGCGGAGTGGTCGTAGACGGGCTTGAGGATGGGACTGCCGGTGGCCAGCAGCCGCAGGTGCTGCTCCATGATCTCCACGTAGTTGCAGTCCGGGTGCAGCGGTGTGAAGGGCAGTTCCCTGCGTTCCCGGCGGTCGTACCGGTGGTAGTCGTCGACGCACATCGAGGTGCTGCGCTGGGTCCCGAGAGCCTCGACGAGACCGCGGGTCAGGGTGGTCTTGCCCGCGGCGCTGTCGCCCGCGATGCCCAGCATCGTGGGGCGGGGGTTCGGTCGCTCGGCTCGGGCGCGGTGGATGCGCAGTTGCTTGTCGGGCACGAGATCTCCCTCCGTCGGCGCTGTCCTCCGGCGCGCTGGGTTCGAGCGGCCTGCCCTCGGCAAGCTGTCCGCTGCTCGGCGGCGAGTCCTCGACGTTACGGAGCGCGCCGGTTCCCGTCCTCCCCCCGGCGGGGGATGCGGGGAGAGGGGAGTGCGGAATCGTGAAAGTTGATGTCCGGCGGGCGGATTCGGCGTCCGAGGAACGCCCGATCGGTGGTTCTCCTCCGCGGTTGACTAGATCAACCGCACTCGCGGTGACTGCTGCAAGTGGATGGCCGTCCTTGCCTCCGAACGTTAACGCCCATTAGCGTGACCGGGGTCACGATCCGCAGGGTCGATGACGGATGCGTCGTGCGACGAGGAGGTCGTGATGGCCGGCTTGGTCCCGCAATTGGGAATCGCGTCGAGCACGCCTGGCGGAGATTCGCTGACCACCGCGTCGAAGGTCACCAGGGCGTGGGAGGCGTTCGCGACCGGGGAGGACATCACCTCCGACGTGCGGCCCGACATCCTCGCCTCCTGGTACCGCTGCCGCGATCAGTACGAAGTGGACCCCGCGCTCGACGCCGCTCCGCCGGCCCCCGGCTACCACGACCAAGGGCCGGACAACGACGTCATCTTCACCCAGCTCGGCGGGCTCGGCGCCCTTGCCGGGCGGGACGTCGAACTCGACGGCGGGGTCGTCGCGGTCACCGACGGCTCCGGGCGCATCCTCGGCACCTGGGGCGACCCGTCGGCCCGCCGCCGCGCGGAGATGTCCAACATGGCTCCCTGGTCGTCCTGGTCCGAGCAGTGCACCGGCACCAACGGGATGGGCACGTCCTTCGAGGTCGCCGGCCCGGTCACGGTCACCGGCGCCGAGCACTGGTGCGAGGGCTTCCACCAGTGGGCGTGCGCGGGCATCGCCATCCGCGACGTGGTGACCGGCTCGGCCATCGCCTCGATCAACATCTCCCGCTGGGGCGCGACGCTCTCCCCGGAGGTGCCGGGGTGGCTGCAGAAGGCCGCGTCCTGCATCGAGCAGGAGATCCACCGCAGAGCCGTCGGCGAGGCCAAGCGGGTGTGCGCGGCCTTCAAGCAGGAGCGCACCGACCACAGCGGCCCGCTGGTCGCCCTCGACCGGGGCGGTCAGGTCGTCGCGGCCAACGACGCCGCCCTGTCCATGCTCCGCCTTCCCACCGACGCGCCGGCCTCGCGCGGCGCGGTCGAACCCGCCGAGCGGTCCAGACCGGACATCGCCGAACTGTCCGATGTGGTGCGCTGGGCGGCGGGACGAGCGGCGCAGGATCCACAGTGGAGCGGATACGCCCAGCTGGGGGTGGCCGGTGACGGCGCCGTTCCCGCGACGCTTCGGCCGATCACGGAGGCCGACCGCGTGGTCGGGATGCTCTGCGCGTTCGGGCTGCAGGAAGGCGAGCCCTATGGCCGCGCCGGCGAGAGTGCGGCCGTGCCCATGCCGCCCCGGGTCATCGGCGTCCGCAACGACCGCCTGGTGCTGCTCGCGCCCTCGGAGGTCCGCTACGCCGAAGCGGACCGCAACACCGTCTGGCTCAGCACCGACCGCGGCCGGATCCTGGCCGCCACCAGGGGTCTGGACCACGTCGACCAGGCGTTGAGCCGCCACGGCTTCCGCCGCGTGCACCGCCGCTTCCTGGTCAACCTCCGCCGGGTCGCCGAGGTCGAACGCGGCACCAAGGGCGAGCTGTTCCTCGTCACCGACCCCCGCGTGCCCGAGATCGTTCCGGTCTCCCGGCGCCACGCCCCGGAGATCCGCCGCCTGCTGGGCGTCTGACCGGCGCGACCGCGCTGCCGGACGACGGGATCGGGCGCAAGCTCGAGGTGCACCGCTCGTCGTCGCGGCCATGCCGTTCGTTGGGAGTTCCGCGCCGCCGGTCGGCGATCGGTTGTCACCGCAGCGACTGATCACTGAGGCTGTGAACTGCTGGAACGCGGAACCGAGGAGGAAATCATGACCTGGGAGACCCCTGAGTACACGGTGATCGACGTCTGCGCCGAAGTCACCGGCTACCACCACCAGCGCTGACGGCCGTGCTCGTCCACTGCCTGGGAGTCGCGGCAGGTGGCGGGTACCCGCAGTGGAACTGCGCGTGCCCCGAATGCCGCGAGGTCCGCACCGCGCCGGAGCGCGCTTCGGCGCACGCGGGCCTCGCGGTCTCCGGCACCGGTGACCGCTGGTTCCTGCTCAACGCGACACCCGACGTTCACCACCAGATCAACGCCGACCCCAGCCTGCACCCCGGCCCCGGGACGCGGGAGACGCCGGTGGCGGGAGTGCTGCTCACCGACGCCGAGTTCGATCACACGATCGGGCTGCTGGTGCTCCGGGAGGGCTCGTCGCTGGAGGTCTTCGGCACGACACCCGTGCTGGCCGCGCTCACCGACCACTTCCCGGTGCGAGACCTGGTCTCCGACTACGCCGACGTGCGGTGGCGGACCGTGCACATCGGCAAGCCGATCGATCTCGACGAACGGCTCCAGGTGACCGCGTTCGCCACCGGGAGCAAACCGCCGCGCTACGTCGGGCACCACGCCGGGCCCGGCGACTGGGAGACCGGCTACGTGCTGCACGACCAGGTGAGCGGTGGAACCGCCGTCTACGCCCCGACCGTGCCAAGCTGGGACGAGCACTTCGCCGAGCAGGTCGCCGACGCCGACTGCGTGTTCGTCGACGGCACGTTCTGGACCGACGACGAGATGTCCCGTCGAGGAACCGGTGATCGGCCCGGCAGGTCCATGGGGCACATGCCCGTCAGCGGCGCGGACGGTTCGGCTCGGCACCTGGCCGCGCTGCCCGCCCGCCGCAAGATCTACGTCCACGTCAACAACACCAATCCCATCCTCGACGAGAGATCAGCCGAGCGAGCAGAACTCGCGGCGCTGGGCATCGAGGTGGGACGTGCGGGTCTGGAGGTCGAACTATGAGGCCCTGGTCGTCGGAGGAGTTCGAGGCGGAGCTGCGCGCGGTCGGCGAGGCGCGCTACCACCACCTGCACCCGTTCAACGAGCGGATGCACGCCGGTGACCTGACCGAGGAGGAGTTCCGCGGCTGGGTGCGAAACCGCTTCTACTACCAGATCAACCTGCCGGTGAAGGACGCCTTCATCCTCACCAAGCTGCCCGGCGCCGAACGCCGGAAGTGGATCAAGCGCATCACCGACCACGACGGCACCCCCGAGGTCGAAGGCGGCATCGAGCGCTGGGTTCGGCTCGGCGAAGCCGTCGGCCTGACCCGCGACGAGCTCTACGACACCCGCACCGTGCTGCCCGGCGTGCGCTTCGCCGTGGACGCCTACGTCGACTTCTGCAGGCAGAAGCCGTGGCTGGAGGCGGTGGCCTCGGCGATGACCGAGCTGTTCGCGCCCGACCTGCTCAGCCGTCGCATCGTCGACGTGCAGAAGCACTACCCGTGGCTGGACGAGCGCGGCCTGGAGTACTTCCGGACCCGGCTGACCCAGCAGCCCGCCGACATCGCGCACCTGCTCGGGCTGGTGCTCGACAACGCCCGGACCCGGGAGCAGCAGGAGGCGTGCGTGCGCGCCCTGGAGTTCAAGTGCGACGTGCTGTGGACCTTGCTCGACGCGGTGCAGCTCGCCCACGGCAAGGTCGAGTGATGGACGCCGGGAGCACACCGCGCCTGGTGCCCAAGGCGATGCTCAAGCGCGACAAGGTCCGCGACGCCGACCTGCTGCTGCTGCCGGAGCGCGTGGTGCGGCTCAACACCTCGGGCGCGGCGATCCTGCGGTTGTGCGACGGGACCCGGACCGTGCGGGAGCTCGTCGACCGGCTGGAGGAGGAGTTCGGCGCCACCGGGCTCATCGACGACGTGCTGACGTTCCTCAACGACGCGCGCGACCAAGGTTGGGTGGTGTCCGGATGACCCCCGCGCCCTACGGGCTGCTGGCCGAGGTGACCCACCAGTGCCCGCTGCACTGCCTGTACTGCTCCAACCCGCTGGAACTGCGCCAGCGCGACGAGGAGATCGGCACCGAGGACTGGCTCCGGGTGATCCGGGAGGCCGCCGACCTCGGGGTGGTGCAGGTGCACTTCTCCGGCGGTGAGCCGCTGGTGCGCGGTGACCTCGCCGAGCTGATCGCCGAGGCGCGCGGCTGCGAGCTCTACACCAACCTGATCACCAGCGGTCTCGGCTTCACCGAGGAACGGGCGAAGTCGCTGGTCGCGGCCGGGCTCAACAGCGTGCAGCTGAGCATCCAGGGCGACACCGCCGAGGCGAGCGAACTCGTGGCCGCCACCAAGCGCTTCGACAAGAAGCGCGAGGCCGCGCGGATCATCGTCGACTCCGGGCTGCCGCTGAACATGAACGTCGTGCTGCACCGGCTCAACCTCGACCGGCTCGACTCCATCATCGACGTCTGCGAGTCGTGGGGAGCCGAACGGCTCGAACTGGCCAACACCCAGTACTACGGCTGGGGGCTGCGCAACCGGGACCTGCTGCTGCCCAGCCGCGAACAGCTCGCCGCGGCGGAGAAGGTCTACCAGCGGCGCAAGGCCGAGCTCGCCGGCCGGATGGAACTGCTGTGGATCCTGCCGGACTACTACGAGCTCTACCCGAAGCCGTGCATGGGCGGCTGGGCGCGCACCGCGCTGACCGTGGCGCCGGACGGCTCGGTGTACCCGTGCCCGGTCGCCGCCGACATCGACACCCTCGACTTCCCGTCGGTGATGGCGCACCCGCTCGACTGGATCTGGGCGAAATCGCCCGCGTTCCAGGCATATCGGGGAACCGACTGGATGCCGGAGCCGTGCCGCAGCTGCTCCCGCAAGGAGATCGACTTCGGCGGCTGCCGGTGCCAGGCGTTCGCGCTGACCGGTGATGCCTCGCGCACCGACCCGGTGTGCACGTACTCGCCGGACCACCACCTCGTGCAGGACGCGGTGGACCGCGCCAACGAGACACCCGCCTCGGCGCCCGAACCGGTCTACCGCCGCCCGCGCGCGGCCGCGGAGTGACCGCGTTTCGTCACCGGAATCCCGCCGTTCGTGCCTGATCATCCACCGCCGGTACCGGATTCGTTGTCCACTCCGGAACCGGCGCGCGAGGGTGGTCGGAACGGACCGGTCCCGACTCGGCGTGCCGGGTCGGGCCACGCCGGTGGCGGTGCGAGGCGTCCCCGACCGCTTTCGCCGCCACCGGCGACCTTCTCGCCGAGAGGATGCAGCAGATGATCAAGTCGCGCGCGGTGATCGCACGGGGGAAGGGCGAACCGGTCGAGGTGGTGCGGATCGACCTGCCCGAACCCGGACCCGGCGAGGTGCTGGTGCGGGTGCAGGCCTGCGGTGTCTGCCACACCGACCTGCACTACCGGGAAGGCGGCATCAACGACGACTTCCCGTTCCTGCTCGGCCACGAGGCCGCCGGTGTCGTCGAAGCGGTGGGTCCCGGTGTGTCGGACGTGTCCGAGAACGACTTCGTGGTGCTGAACTGGCGCGCGGTGTGCGGCCAGTGCCGCGCCTGCTCGCGCGGGAAGCCCTGGTACTGCTTCGACACCAACAACGCCGAGCAGCCGATGCGGCTGGAGGACGGCACCGAGCTGTCCCCGGCGCTGGGGATCGGGGCGTTCAGCGAGCGCACGCTCGTCCACGCCGGTCAGTGCACGCGCGTCGACCCGGCCGCGCGGCCGGTCGTGGTCTCGCTGCTCGGGTGCGGTGTCATGGCCGGCATCGGCGCGGCGATCAACACGGGAGGCGTGACGCGCGGCGATTCGGTGGCCGTGATCGGCTGCGGCGGGGTCGGGGACGGCTCGATCGCCGGAGCGGCGCTGGCCGGCGCGGAGAAGATCATCGCCGTGGACCGGGACCCGAAGAAGCTCGCCTGGGCCGAGGAGTTCGGAGCCACCCACACCGTCAACGCCGCCGAGACCGACGCGGTCGCCGCCATCCGGTCGCTCACCGGCGGCAACGGTGCGGACGTCGTCATCGACGCCGTCGGCCGGGCGGAGACCTTCGAGCAGGCGTTCTACGCCCGCGATCTGGCGGGCACGGCGGTGCTGGTGGGCGTGCCGAGCCCGGAGGTGGAGATCAAGCTCCCGCTGCTGGACGTCTTCGGGCGAGGAGGCGCGGTGAAGTCCTCCTGGTACGGCGACTGCCTGCCCAGCCGCGACTTCCCGATGCTCACCAACCTCCACCAGCAGGGCCGCCTGCCCCTCGACAAGTTCGTCACCGAGGAGATCACCCTCGACGAGGTCGAGGACGCCTTCACCAAGATGGAACGAGGGGAAGTCCTGCGCTCCGTGGTGGTCTTCTGAGACGGGCTCTCGAACCGCGTGCGAGCGCGTCGCCGCACCGCCATGCAAAGACGAGTTCAGGAACGGTTTCCGGGGCGTCACAGCGGGCGGCCTATGTCGACGTGGACCACCACCTCGTCCCCTGAGATCTCGACCTCGTGGGTGCGCAGGGGTTCGGTGGCCGGAGGGCAGAGGGGTTCTCCGCTGCGGACGTCGAAGCGGGACAGGTGCACCGGGCACTCCAGCGACGTGCCGTCGAAGTGGCCTTCGCTGAGGACCGCCCAGGCGTGCGAGCACACGTCGTCGATCGCGTAGAGCCGCCCGGCGACGTTGAACACCACGACCGGCGGGAGCGTGTTGAGCCGTCGCACGGTTCCGGGCGGGAACTCGTGCAGTCGGCACACTCGGACTCGATGCGTGGCCGGGGGCATCGACTCCACTCCTTCCGCCGGAGCTCCGGTGGCGCCGGCGCTCGCACCGGCCCCGCTGACGACGGTGCCGCAAGGCCCTCGACCGGGATGCGGTGAGGCCCTTGCGGCACTCGCTGCTGTTCGAGCCGCGTGGTGGGAGCGGAGGCTCAGTCCTCGTCGGCGCGGTGCAGGTATCCGGTGACCTCGGCGCAGACGTCGATCACGGTGTATTCAGGGGTTTCCCACGTCATCGCATTCTCCTCACGTTCGTCTCGGCCGGTTGCGGTTTCCGGCCGCAGCGGGAGCCGGGTGGGTCGGGCGACAATTCCCGAATTCCGCGCTGGAATTTCAAGTTAGGCGCACTCGTGACACCTGGGCAAGCCGGGCGGGACGAGTGCGCGACGAGCTCGCACGAGCGGTAGAGGAGCGAAGACCAGCGGCGCTGCCTGCGGCGCCGGAAAAGACGATCTTGAGCTGACGCGTATGGGTGAAAACGCTGGTAGTGGCAGTGTCGCAGCGTGCCCGAAAAGGCCGGAAGAAGCGCGAAAATAGTCCGCAAAAAGGCCCTGTCCAGCGAAGATGCGGGAATTTCGGTGACGCGGAGTGCACATCGATACGTGGTGCTTATCGATGCATAAAAACGTGTGCGTTGAACTCTGGGCGACGCGGCGCGACGGTAGACCCAATCTACAACGGAGTGGAGCCGCAGATGACGATAGCGGAACGCGTGCGCGGCGTTGTCGAAGCGCACCGGGGCGAGCGCGGAGCCCTGCTTCCCATCCTGCACCACCTCCAGCAGGAGTTCGGCTGGATCGATCCGCAGGTGGTTCCGGTCCTGGCCGAAGAGCTCAACCTCTCGCGGGCCGACGTCCACGGAGTCATCTCCTTCTACACCGACTTCCGCTCCGAACCCGCGGGGACCACCACGGTCAAGATCTGCCGCGCCGAGGCGTGCCAGTCGGTCGGCGCCGAACGGCTCGTGGCCGACGCCGAGCAGGTCTTCGGCGTCAAGGTCGGCCAGACCACCCCCGACCGCTCGGTCACCCTCGACCAGGTGTTCTGCCTGGGTAACTGCGCGCTCGGACCCTCCGCGCAGATCAACGGAAAGCTGCACGGCCGGGTGGACCGCAGCCGGCTCGTCGAGATCCTCGCGGAGGGCAACGCGTGATCACCGTCTACGTACCCCAGGACTCCGCGTCGGTCTCGGTCGGCGCGAACGACGTGGCCGCGGCCATCCAGCGGGCGGCCGACGAACCGATCAGGTTGGTGCGCAACGGGTCTCGCGGAATGCTCTGGCTCGAACCGCTCGTCGAGGTCGAGACTGAGCGCGGTCGCGTCGGCTACGGCCCCGTCACCCCGGGCAGGGTGCCGGAACTGCTGGCCGCCGGCATGCTGCGCGGAGCCGATCACGAGCTGTGCCAGGGCGTGGTCGAGGACCTGCCGTGGATGCGAGACCAGCAGCGGCTGTGCTTCGCCCGTGTCGGCGTCACCGACCCTCTGTCCACATCGGACTACGAGGCGCACGGCGGCCTGCGCGGACTGCGCGCGGCGCTGGCCGCCGCACCCGCCGAGGTCGTCGAAGAGGTCACCACCTCCGGTCTGCGCGGCCGCGGCGGCGCCGGATTCCCCGCGGGCATCAAGTGGAACACCGTCCTCAAGGCCGACGGGCCCGCGAAGTTCATCTGCTGCAACGCCGACGAAGGCGACTCCGGGACCTTCGCCGACCGGATGCTCATGGAGGGCGACCCGTTCTGCCTCATCGAGGGCATGACCATCGCCGCCCACGCGGTCGGCGCCACCGAGGGCTACATCTACGTCCGCTCCGAGTACCCCGACGCCGTGCGCGCCCTGCGCCGGGCGATCGACGCCGCCTACGCGGTCGGCTGGCTCGGTGAGGGAGTGCTCGGATCGGATCTGACGTTCGACCTGTTCGTGCGCGTCGGTGCAGGTGCCTACATCTGCGGCGAGGAGACCTCCATGCTGGAGAGCCTGGAGGGCAGGCGCGGCATGGTGCGCTCCAAACCGCCGATCCCGGCGATCACCGGGCTGTTCGGCAAGCCCACGGTGGTCAACAACGTGCTCACCCTGGCCAGCGTCCCGGCGATCCTCGCCGACGGCGGCCGGCCCTACGCCGAGCTCGGCGTGGAGCGCTCGCGCGGCACGCAGGTCTTCCAGCTGGCGGGCAACATCGCGCGCGGCGGCGTCTTCGAGTCGGCCTTCGGCATCACCATCGACGAGCTGGTCAACGGCTACGGCGGCGGCACCCGATCCGGGCGGCCGGTGCGCGCGGTGCAGATCGGCGGGCCGCTGGGTTCCTACGTGCCGCCCGAGCGGTTCGACCTGCCGATGGACTACGAGGCGCTGGCCGAGGCGCAGGCGATGCTCGGCCACGGCGGCATCACCGTCTTCGACGACACCGTGGACATGGCGGCCATGGCGCGCTTCGCGTTCGAGTTCTGCGCCGAGGAGTCCTGCGGCAAGTGCACCCCGTGCCGGGTCGGCGCGGTGCGCGGCGTCGAGGTCGTCGACCGCATCGTCGGTGGTCAGGACCGCGACGGGAACCTCGCCGTGCTGGGTGACCTGTGCGAGCTGATGACCGACGGATCGCTGTGCGCGATGGGCGGGCTGACCCCGAACCCGGTGCGCAGCGCGCTGACGCACTTCCCCGAGGACTTCCTGAAGGAGGCGAAGTAGGCGATGGGTCTGCTGAAGGAACCCGACTACGGCACCCCGGCCAGGGCGGGGGAGGCCACCGTCACCGTCGAGATCGACGGCGTGCCGATCACGGTGCCGAAGGGCACCTCGGTGATGCGCGCCGCGGCCGAGTCCGGCACCGACATCCCGAAGCTGTGCGCCACCGACAGCCTGGAGGCGTTCGGCTCGTGCCGGCTGTGCCTGGTGGAGATCGACGGCCGCAAGGGCACCCCGGCCTCGTGCACCACACCGGTCGCCGAGGGCATGAAGGTCAGCACCCAGACGCCGAGGCTGGAGAAGCTGCGCCAGGGCGTCATGGAGCTCTACATCTCCGACCACCCGCTGGACTGCCTGACCTGCTCGGCCAACGGCGACTGCGAGCTGCAGGACATGTCCGGCGTCGTTGGCCTGCGCCAGGTCCGCTACGGCTACGAGGGCACCAACCACCTCGACGCGCCTACCGACAGCAGCAACCCCTACTTCGACTTCGACGCCTCGAAGTGCATCGTGTGCTCCCGCTGCGTGCGGGCCTGCGACGAGGTGCAGGGCACCTTCGCGCTGACCATCGAGGGGCGCGGCTTCGACTCCAAGGTCGCGGCAGGTGCGGGTGACCCGTTCCTGGAGTCCGACTGCGTGTCCTGCGGTGCGTGCGTGCAGGCCTGCCCGACGGCCACGCTGCAGGAGAAGTCGGTGGTCGACCTGGGCATGCCGACCCGCTCGGTGCTGACCACCTGCGCCTACTGCGGTGTGGGCTGCTCGTTCAAGGCCGAGCTGCGCGGCGACGAGCTGGTGCGGATGGTGCCGTACAAGGGCGGCGGCGCCAACGAGGGCCACTCCTGCGTCAAGGGCCGCTTCGCCTTCGGCTACGCCACCCACCCGGACCGGCAGCTCAACCCGATGATCCGGGAGCGCACCACCGACGAGTGGCGCGAAACCGATTGGGAGACGGCGATCTCCTACGTCGCCGAGAAGTTCCGCGACATCCAGGCCCGGCACGGCGCCAACACCATCGGCGGCATCACCTCCTCGCGCTGCACCAACGAGGAGGTCTACGTGGTGCAGAAGATGGTGCGCGCGGCGTTCGGCAACAACAACGTCGACACCTGCGCCCGCGTCTGCCACTCGCCGACCGGCTACGGCCTCAAGCAGACCTTCGGGACCTCGGCGGGCACGCAGGACTTCCGGTCCGTGGCGGAGTCCGACGTGATCGTGGTGATCGGCGCCAACCCGACCGACGGGCACCCAGTGTTCGCCTCCCGGATGAAGCGCAGGCTGCGGGAGGGCGCGAAGCTGATCGTCATCGATCCGCGGCGGATCGACCTGGTGCGCAGCCCGCACGTGGAGGCCTCCCACCACCTGCAGCTCGCCCCGGGCACCAACGTCGCGCTGGTCAACGCGCTGTCGCACGTGGTGGTCACCGAAGAGCTGACTGACGAGTCGTTCGTGGCCTCGCGCTGCGAGGGCTTCGACGAGTGGGCGGAGTTCATAGCCCGCGAGGAGAACAGCCCCGAAGCCGTCGAGTCGATCACCGGTGTTCCCGCCGAGCAGGTCCGCGAGGCGGCGCGGCTCTACGCCACCGGCGGCAACGGCGCGATCTACTACGGGCTGGGCGTCACCGAGCACAGCCAGGGATCCACGATGGTGATGGGCATGGCCAACCTCGCCATGGTCACCGGCAACATCGGCCGCGAGGGCGTGGGCGTCAACCCGCTGCGCGGGCAGAACAACGTGCAGGGCTCCTGCGACATGGGTTCGTTCCCGCACGAGCTGTCCGGCTACCGGCACGTCGCCGACGACGCGGTCCGCGAGGTGTTCGAGAAGCTCTGGGAGCGCCCGATCCTGCCCGAACCGGGGCTGCGGATCCCGAACATGTTCGACGCCGCCGTCGACGGCAGCTTCCGGGGTCTGTTCGTGCAGGGCGAGGACATCGCCCAGTCCGACCCCAACACCCAGCACGTCGCGGCGGCCCTGTCGGCGCTGGAACTCGTCGTGGTGCAGGACCTGTTCCTCAACGAGACCAGCAAGTTCGCGCACGTGTTCCTGCCGGGCACCTCGTTCCTGGAGAAGGACGGCACGTTCACCAACGCCGAGCGGCGGATCAACCGGGTCCGCCCGGTGATGGTTCCCAAGAGCGGCAAGGACGAGTGGCAGGTGGCCTGCGAGATCGCCCAGGCGATGGGCTACGACATGCACTACGACCACCCGCGCGAGATCATGGACGAGATCGCCTCGGTGACACCGACCTTCGCGGGAGTCTCGTTCGACAAGCTGGACGAGCTGGGCAGCGTGCAGTGGCCGTGCAACGACAAGGCGCCCGAGGGCACGCCGATCATGCACGCCGAGGAGTTCGTGCGCGGCAAGGGCAAGTTCGTGCTCACCCCGTTCGTGGCGACCCGCGAGCGCAGCACCCGCAGGTTCCCGCTGGTGCTCACCACCGGGCGCATCCTGTCGCAGTACAACGTCGGTGCGCAGACCCGCCGCACCGCCAACGTCGCCTGGCACCCGGAGGACGTGCTGGAGATCCACCCGCACGACGCCGAGGACCGGGGCATCTCCTCGGGCGACGTGGTGAACCTGTCCAGCCGGGTCGGCACGACGTCGCTGCGCGCGAAGATCTCCGACCGGATGCCGGTGGGCGTGGTGTACACGACGTTCCACCACCCGGTGACCGGCGCGAACGTGGTGACCACCGAGAACTCCGACTGGGCCACCAACTGCCCGGAGTACAAGGTCACCGCCGTGCAGGTCGCCAGGGAGACCAGCGGGGAGAAGGCCGACGCCGAGCAGCGGAAGGCGGTGTTGAGCGAGTCATGAGCGCCGACGTCTCGCCGCAGGTGCGGATGGCCAACGACATCGCCATCCAGTTCGCGCACCTCCCGTCCCGCCAGGCGGCGCGGGAGGTGGCCCACCACATCAAGATGTTCTGGGACCCGAGGATGAGGGCCGAGCTCGACCGCCTCGCCGACTCCCCGCCCCTGGGCATGGACCCCCTGGCCCTCGAAGCGGCCCGCATCCTCCGCAACGCGGACGCCGCCCCCTAACTCCTCCCGACGAACCCGCCCCGCCCGCACACCACCGCCTCCCACCACCACACCCGAACACCCCGGTAATCAGGTTCCCGATTACCGGGGTGTTCGGGCACTCTGGCCTGGAGCGTTGCTCGGGGATCTCGACTCGGTGGCGAGGTGAGTTTGCCCGTTCGGGCGTGCGGGTAGGTCTTGGTCACCAGACGCCCGTGACGGGAGGGAAGCTATGCCCCAGAGCGCGTGGAACTCCAAGGAGGAGCGCCAGTACGAGCACATCAAGCAGGGCACCAAGAAGCGCGGTTCCAGCGAGGGCCGAGCGGAGGAGATCGCCGCCCGGACGGTGAACAAGGAGCGCGCGCAGAAGGGGACGGCCAAGCAGCGCAGCAAGGTCTCCACTGAGGACATCCCTCCGCAGCGGCGCGGCGGCAAGCGCTCGGGGAAACGGCAAGGTCCCGGCGGCCGCACGAAGCAGCAGCTCTACGAGGACGCCAAGAGGGAGAAGATCGAAGGCCGTTCCAAGATGACCAAGGAGGAGCTGCAGAAGGCCCTCTCGCGGAGGTGAGGTGCGTTCGGGCGTGGCCTGCGGTCACGTCCGGATGATTTTCGTTCGGGAAGCAAATCGGGACTTCGCGGTCGTCGCGGAACCGCCCCGGCGCCGGCGACGTCGGAGCGGTGTAGGCGGCGGCTGAGCGCGACGGAATCGGTCACGAGCCGAGAACCGTTGCGCGAGTGTGAACTGCGGAGTCACCGATGTTGACCGAACGAACCAGCGAGTTAGCCCGATTATCCGAATCCTCGGCCGACTGCGAGCGGGGCAGGGGCCGTGTCGTGCTCATCGGCGGCGCGCTGGCCACGGGCAAGACGGCACTGCTGGACGCGCTCGGTGATCTCCTCGGAGAGCGGGCGACGCTGCTGCGCGCGGTGGGTTCGCGCGCTGAGCGCGCGCTGCGGCTGGGCGTGGTGGCCCAGCTGCTCGCTGGAGCGGCACCCGTCGTGCGCGACCGGGTGGCCCATCTCGCCGAGTCGCCGCTGGACGCCCGTTCGCTGGAGGAAGTCGGCGCGCTGCTGCTGGAAGCGGGCGGTGAGCGCCCAGTGGTGCTGGCCGTCGACGACGTGCACTTCGCCGACCCGGAGTCGCAGCAGGCGCTGCTCTACCTGCGCAGGAGGATCGCCTCCTCGCGCGTGCTGCTGGTGCTGACCGAGTGGGAACGCCCGAACCTGGCGCGCGAATCCCCGCACGCGGAGCTGGCCCGCCAGCCCGATCACCGGATCGACCTCGGCCCGCTGACGGCCGCTGGTGTCGCCGAGATGCTCGGCGTCGAAGGAGGATGCGCCACAACCGCGTTCGAGCTCAGCGCCGGAAACCCGTTCCTGCTCAAGGCACTGCTGGAGGACGAGCTCGTGGTGGGCCCGCACTTCCGCCGGGCCGTGCTGGACTGCCTGACCCGCTGGGACGAGGACTTCCTCGCCGTGGCCGAAGGTGTTGCGGTGCTGGGTGATTCGGCGTCACCGGCCCTCGTCGCCGAGCTGCTGGCGATGACCGCGCGCTCGGTCCGTCCCGTGCTCGACGCGCTCAACGCCGCCGGGCTGCTCCGCGACCACCGCCTGCGCCATCCCGACGTCCTGCTGGAAAGCCTCGCCCCGGCCGACGCGGCCAGGTTGCACGCCCGAGCCGCTGAACTGCTGCACCGGCGCGGAGCCCCGGCCGTGGAGATCGCCCGCCACCTCACCGCGGCCGGTGCCGTACCCGGCAGCTGGGCGATGCGCCCCTTGCGCTTCGCGGCCGAGCAGTCCCTCGTGGACGATCCCGAACTCGCCGTCGGCTGCCTGGAACTCGCCCTGAACGCGTCCGAGGGCGACGGCGAGCGCGTCGAGCTGCGCGCCGCCCTGGTCCGCGCGGCCTGGCGCATCAACCCCGCCATCGCCGCCCGCCACCTCGGCTCGCTCGCCGACCGGAGGGACCTGTGCTGGCGGGATGCCGTCCCGGTGGCCCGCCTGCGGCTCTGGCAGGGCGATCCGGGCGCGGCGGGAGAGCTCCTGCGCGGCACGCGCGCGCACGACGGTGAACCTCATCCCCGCGCGGCCGCCGAACTGCGCATCGCCGCCGAGTGGATCCACGGCCGCTCCCTCGACGTGGAACCGCTGACCAGCGGAGATGCCTCGTGGCAGACCACTGCCGGTCTCGTCCGCGCGTGGACCAGGGAATCGCCGGGGGAGGTGCTGCGCGCCGCCGAGCACGTCCTGCAGAGCTGCGCGGGCGAGGTGCTGCCCGAAGCGGCCTCGGCTGCGGTGCTGGCCCTGGACCACGCGGGCCACGTCGAACGGTCCCGGCACTGGTGCGACGCGCTCACCGCCCAGGCCCGCAGGCAGGGAGCCACCACCGGGCGGGCGCTGATCGGCGCGGTCCGCGCCGACATGTCGTGGCGCCGCGGAGACCTCATCGCCGCCGAGGCGCACGCGCAGGAGGCGCTGCGACTGCTGCACCCGCAGACGTGGGGAGTGCTGGTGGGCCTGCCGCTGGCCACGCTGATCCTGGTCAACTCGGCGCTGGGCAGGCACGACACCGCGGCCGAACTGCTCACCCGCCCGGTCCCGGACGAGATGGCGGCGACCACCTTCGGCATCCGCCACCTGCACGCCACCGGCAGGCACCACCTGACCAGCGGACGCACCCTCGCGGCGCTGGACGCCTTCGAACGGATCTCCGCCCGGATGCGAGGCGGTGACCCGGCGATCCCCACGACGATCCCGTGGCGCGGCGACCTCGCCCAGACCTACCTGCTGCTGGGCAGGAGACGCGAAGCCCGCGAACTCGTCGCCGAGCAGCTCGCCGGCACCTCCGGCGGCGTGCGCATCCGCGCGATCACACTGCGCGTCCTGGCCTCCTGCAGCGAACCCCGGCAGCGCGTCGCGGCCCTGCGCGAAGCCATCCAGCTGCTGGAGCGCTGCGGCGACCGGCTGGAACTCGCCCGCGCGCTGGCCGACCTCAGCCAGGCCCACAGCGAGCTCGGACAGCTCCGCAACGCCCGCCTGGTGCTGCGCAAGGCCGACCAGATGGCCAAGGCGTGCCAGGCCGACGTCCTGTCCCACCGGCTCCGCGACGCCCTCGACGCGGCCCGCCCCGAACTCGCACCCACCCCGGCGGGAACCCCGCTGCTCAGCGAGGCGGAGCGCAAGGTCGCCGAACTCGCCGCCCGAGGCCAGACCAACCGCGAGATCGGCCGCCGCCTCTACATCACCGTCAGCACCGTCGAACAGCACCTCACCCGCGTCTACCGCAAGCTCAACGTCCGCAAGCGCACAGAACTCCCAGCAGAACTCTCCCGCCTCCACGACTCCGAGGACTCGCACACCGCTATGCGGAGTTCCGAGGGAACGCGTACCTCTGATGAAGCAACTGCACGGTACTGAAGGCACGATCGACCCGGCCGGAGTTGCCCGGGTACTCCGTCTTCCAGTCGTCGAAGAGCGGATGGTGATCGTGCCGGTGGAGGTCCGGGGCTACGGTCGCGACCAACTGCGCCAAGCCACGTGCTCGCTCGCTGCGCGGGTTCTTCTCGCACTGCTCACACAGGCTGAGCAAGGCTCGCAGTGATGACTTGCGCGTCTGCTGATCGAGGAAGACGCGCCGGAAGAGTCGCGCGACCAGCCACGGGTGCGGGTCGATGAGGATTGGGTTCTCCTGCTTGGGGAGGGATTGCAGGTAGTGCTTCGGGTCGGTGAGACCGAGCGCGGCCTGCGCACAGTCGAGCCCGACGGAGCGGAGATTGGCCAGCTGTTCGGCGTCGCGGCGGTGGCCGTGCGGGCGCGTCCACTTGACCAGCGCACGCAGGATCAGCTCGCGGTTGGCCGGTCGGCTCAGCAGCGAGGTCACCGCGACTTTGACGGCCGGAACAAGTTGGGCATCGCTTCGAGCGATCGTCTCGAGCCGGGTCATCGCTCGCTCCGGATCACGCACGCCGTGCTCGGTGGCGTACACCAGAGCGGCAGTCCACTTGCGGTGGAAGCGCGATCCCGTGCACCAGGTCCGTACGAGCGGTTCGACGAAGTCCTTCGTGCCGGGATCGTCGGCGAACCTCGCCAGGAGCTCTGCGGCGAGTTCGTTGGAAGTCAGAGATTGCTTGCTCGCGAGCGTCTTGATGTGTTCCAACGGGTCGGTGTGGGGAAGACCGGTGATGACGTCGTGCAAGGCCTTCGCGCAGTACCATTGGAATCCGTTCTTGGCTTGGCGCGCCATCCAATCCACGATCACCGGGCGGAACAGGTCGTATTCGAGCCAGGCTCGGCGGAAGGCCCACTTCGCCCAGTCGGACCGTCTGAAGTGGACGGTCTCTCGGAAGAGACTGGCCCCTTTGGCATGGGGATGCCACGTCGTCGTCGCGTTCAAGCTGCTGAGGATGACGCTCTTGCTGAAGTCAAAGATCTTCCGCTGTCTGAGACGCTTGTCCTCCGGATTGTCCGCCTTGGCGATCATCTCCTCCAGCTCCTCGGCGGCGCTCATCACGTCGCCGTAGTCGCGGTTCGTGAAGACGGAGATCGCGACCAGCATGGCGTACTCGATCGTCGACCGATCCTCGTGGAACCAGTCTGCTACCAGGTACTGGCCTTCGCGTGAGAGATCGGCCAGCGCGGGCTCCAGCTCTCGCTCGCCCTCGTGCACGTCCCACGCGCGGATGGCCACGAATTCCGCCTCGTTCGGCGCGGAGTCCTCGCGGAGATGTGCGCGGAAGTCCTCGGTGAGGATCGTGTCGACGAGATCCGTGGGGCAATCCGGGTGCGATCGAAGGAACTCCCTCGCCACCTCGGTGGAGTCGGGTCGACCGAGGGTGCTTTCGAACTTCTGCAGGCCGACCTCCAACACCTCGTCGATGATGACCACCATGTAGCACTGATTCCGCTGAGCCCAGGTTGCTACGCGCTCGGCCGTGCGGGACGCGATCTTCTGCTGCCACTGCGATTCGGTTCCTTGCCAGATGAACCCGCCGTCGCTGTCGAGTTGTTCGTCGGTGATGCTGTCGAACGAACGACGTACGTTGAGCTGTGAAATCGTGCGCGCACCGCAGTCGACCAGTATCCGGATCGCCGCCAGCGACCTGCCGGTGCCTTTACCTCGCAAGAGAACGAGATTGCTCTTCTTCAGGGTGGCCAGGGCATCGTCGAACCCCGGACAGGGAACGAAGTGATTCTTGGCGCGTTCCAGATCGTGGTCGGAAACGCGGAAGTCGTGCAGCTCCGGCTTGGAGAACGCCGAACCCGTGTAGTTGTTGTAGTTGACCGACCCGCTGACATGGCCGACGTTGACGCCGTTGTTGGTCTTCGTTTCGTTGTTGACCGTGCTCGCGGAGTCGTGCTTCCCCACGTCGTTCTTCGAGGACGTGGTGTCGGGACCCGCAGTGCGTTCCGGTGTTTCGACGTTGCTCATCGCGACTCCGGGGTGTTGTAGTTGACCGACCCGTTGATCTGGCCTGCGCTGATGCCGTAGTTGTTCTCGCCGGTGTAGTTCGTGACGTGGACCTGTCGCGGCTGCCGTTCGACGTGGTTGCGGTCGCCTGCGATCTGAATACCCTGATTGCCCCCGCTGTTGCTGATCGAGTGGCCGGCGGAGCGCTTGTCGTCAACAGGTCCCGACGAGTTCGGCGGCGTCTCGCGAGGCGGCTCGGTGAGCTGTGCGGGGTTGACACCTGCGATGCGCACCCAGGCCTTCTGGTCGAACTCCTTGTGCTTGATGTTCATCGGCCCGAAGTCGTGGCGGGTGATGGCCCGGGTGTAGTCGCCGCCGAAGACCGCTCGGTGTGCGTCGTCGGACAGGATGAGCGCCGTGGTGAACCGGTCGGCGGGCAGGGACGAACGCCAGTGCTTGACGAGCGCGTGGAACTCGTCGGCTTCGAGGAGACGGCAGACGTCGATGTTGGGCCGGTACAGCCCGAACTCAGCAGGCAAGGGACCGAGGTGCAACGCGATGCGCAGCCGGATCTCGGGCTTTGCCGACAGGTTGTGACCGATCAACAGCGCGTCGATCGAGGCGACCAGGTGGATCAGCGCGGGAAGGTACTGACTCGGGTAGGCCCGCAGGAAGCCGTCGCCGCCGAACTGCCCGTTGCGGTGCACGTCCTCGGCCAGTCCGACCTCGCGCGAGGCCTCCGCCACGATCGTCTCGACGAGATGGGGAATCGTGCCGAGGTGTTCCGGCCTCGTCCCGCCAGATTCGATCGTGTCCACGGTCAGCAGGGCGCAGTGCTCGGGCATCAGCGTTGGATCATTCGTTCGGCGCAAGGGTCGACTCCGTTCCGTCACTCTGGGTGGGTGAACGGAGTCTTGCCGAGTAGAACGACGCGCATCTCCCTGAAATCAGGGAGATGCGCGTGTTCTTTCGACTACTTCACGTGATCGGACGAGTGCGCAGGTAGCCGCGGAGGAGGTGGGGATCGGGCAGCACGAAGGTCAGTCGGCGGGTGCGAAGCAAGCCCCGGTCGCCAAGGTGCTTCAACGCCGCGTCCACGGTCGCCTCGCCGGCGCCGACGCACTGAGCCAGGTCCTTGCGGCTCAAGCCGCTGATGGCCACGCCGTCGCGGGTCCGTTCGCCGAGCGCTTGGCCCCACGCGAGGAGCTGACGGCACACCCTGGTGGGCACGTCCTGCGAGGCCAGGTTGATCTGGCGTTGATCTGCCCGGTGCAGGCGCTCGTACGCGATGCGACCGAGGATCAGCGGCAGCTCGGGATGCCGCCGCAGGAATTCCTTGAAGTCGCGGTGGTGGATCCTCGTCGCCTCGCAAGCGGTGTGGGCCACGACCGTGGCGCTGCGGGGCTTCGACTCCATCACGCCTTGCTCGCCGATGAGTTCGCCCTTGCCGTAGAGACCCGCGATCAGGTCGCGACCATTGCCCGCCAGCTGGACCTTGACGAATCCGCGCTCGATGAGCAGGACGTGATCACTCGGCCGATCGACCAGCAGCAACAGTTCGTTGCGGTCGAAGCTGGCGCGAGTGCCCAGTCCGCGCAGCTCTGCGCACAGGTCCGCGCCCGCGTGAGTGACGAAACTGTCCTGTGCGGGCAGATAACCGGTATCGATGTCTTCTGCTGAGCCCCCATAATCCACTGGTTGATCATCCGTTGGCGATCGTGCGGACAGCTAGCGCTTTTCGAGGGATTGGTTGCCGCTGAACGGGTGGGTCCGGGCCGACGAGCAGCGCTGATCGGAATTTCACCTTGTCGGAGCAGTGGGTGGGTTCGGTTTTCCCTCTGCTGGGCGGTGTTTCGCTTCCGGGTTGTTGACGGTGGGGTTGTGCGATGCGACTATCGTCCGCACCACGAAGCCAGCCGAAGCCGATTTCCGCTCGTGCACGTGCCTTTCCGGGCGTCGTTCTCCCGTCATTCGCCGCTGGAGCGATTCCTCGTCGCCGTAGATTTCCGCTTGCCCGAGGGGAGGTCGGTCGATGGCTGTTCCCGGACCGGCCAGGATCAGCGCTCCTATCGGGTCGTTCTACCGGATGTCGGTCGAGGTGTTCCGCCACGGATTCCGGCGGCCCTTCCAGCTCCGGGAGTTCCTGCAGCAGTCGTGGATGATCGTGAGCGTGTCGGTGGTGCCGACGCTGCTGGTCGCCATCCCGTTCTGCGTCATCGTCGTCTTCCAGCTCAACCAGCTGCTGACCGAGCTGGGTGCCGCCGACCTGGCCGGGGCCGGCGCGGGTCTGGCGGTGGTGCGGGAGATCGGGCCGATGGTCAGCGTCCTGGTCGTCGCCGGAGCGGGTGCGACGGCGATCTGCGCTGATCTCGGAGCGCGGAAGATCCGCGACGAGATCGCGGCGATGAGCGTGATGGGCCTGAACCCGGTGCAGTGCCTCGTGGTTCCCCGGGTTCTCGCTTCCACGGTGGTGGCCCTCTCGCTCAACGGGCTGGTCACCTTCGTCGGATTGGCGGGCAGCTTCCTCTTCTCGGTGCTCGTGCAGAACGCGAGCGCGGGCCTTTTCCTCGCGAATCTGACGCTGCTGACCGGAATCGATGATCTTCTGGTGAGCGAGTTGAAAGCGGCGGTCTTCGGATTGCTCTCCGGACTCGTCGCCTGCCACCTCGGACTCAACGCCAAGGGCGGGCCGAAAGGCGTGGGCGATGCGGTGAACCAAACCGTCGTGTTCAGCTTCATCCTGCTGTTCGCCGCGAACTCGCTGATCACGGCCGTGTTCCTGCAGGTGGGGAGCTAGCCGTGGCGATCGGCGAATCCAAGCGGGCCAAGGTGATCCGGGTACCGCTGCGCAAGCTGGAGGACACCGGTCGCCAGGTCGTCTTCCACGGCCGCGTCTACGCCTCGGTGCCCACCGCGCTGGCGCGCTACAAGCGCGAGGTGCTGCGGCTGATCGCCGAGGTCAGCCTCGGCACCGGTGGCCTCGCGGTCATCGGCGGGACGGTCGTGATCGTGGTGTTCATGACCGCCGCCATCGGCGTCGAGGTCGGCCTGCAGGGCTACTCCTCGCTGGCCAACGTCGGGGTCGAGGCGCTCGCCGGGTTCGTCTCCTCCTACGCCAACACCCGGGAGGCTGCGCCGGTCATCGCCGGGGTGGCGCTGACGGCGACGGTCGGCGCGGGGTTCACCGCGCAGCTCGGGGCGATGCGGATCAGCGAGGAGATCGACGCCCTGGAAGTGATGGCGATCCGGTCGGTCCCGTACCTGGTGACGACCCGGATCATCGCCGGGTTCGTCGCGATCGTCCCGCTGTACTCGCTGGCGGTGCTGGGCTCGTTCGCCGCGACGAGGCTGGTCGTGACCGTCGCGTACGGGCAGTCCGGGGGCACCTACGACTACTACTTCAGCGCGTTCCTGGTGCCGTCGGACCTGCTGTGGTCGTTCGTCAAGGCGCTGGCCATGTCGGTCGTGGTGATGTCGGTGCACTGCTACCACGGGTTCGCGGCCACCGGCGGCCCGGCGGGCGTGGGCCAGGCGGTGGGGAAGGCGGTGCGTGGCTCGCTGATCGGCGTGATGCTGGTCGACCTGCTGCTGGACCTGGCGATCTACGGTTCCGACTCCTCGGTCCACATCTCGGGGTGATGGCGGTGAACTGGAGGCACGTGCTGGCGGGCGCCGGGTTCACGGCGCTGCTGGTGCTGCTGTCGGTGCTCTCGATCGCCCAGTACCACCGGGTCTTCGACCGCGTCGTGCCGATCACCGTCCTCGCCGACCGCTCCGGTCTGCTCATGGAACCGGGCTCACCGGTCAAGCTGCGCGGCGTCGAGGTCGGTTCGGTCAGCGAGGTCACCACCGACGGGACCGGCGCGAAGGTGAGCCTCGAACTCGACCCCGACCATGCCGAGCGGATACCGGCGGAGGTGTCGGCGAACCTCGTGCCGACGACGGTGTTCGGCGCCAAGTACGTCGAGCTGCGCGCCAACCGGGAATCCGGCGAGCACATCGCCGCCGGTGCCGTCATCGGCCGGGCGCGGGTGAACGTCGAGCTGGACCACACCTTCGACAACGTCGTGCGCACGCTGCAGCGCGTGCCGCCGAGCAAGCTCAACGCGGCCCTGACCTCGGTCTCGGGGGCGTTGCGGGGCAACGGTGAGCGCATCGGCGAGCTGATCACCGGCACCGACGACTACCTGCGCGCGTTCAACCCGCACCTGCCGGAGCTCGAAGCGCGCCTGCCCGAGATCGCCGCGGTCGCCGAGGACTACCGGGCCGTCGCCGACGACCTCACCACCACCGCCGCCAACCTCGGCGGAACCAGCGCCACCCTGGCCGAGCAGCACCGGGCGTTCGCGGCGTTCCTGCTGTCGATGACCGAACTCGGCAACACCACCGGCGGACACCTGGAACGCCACGGCGACCAGCTGGTGACCACGCTCGACACCCTCGCGCCCAGCACCGAGCTGCTGCGCCGCTACTCGCCGGTGGTGCCGTGCTTCTTCGGCGGCGTGGTGCGCAACGGCGAGCTCATCCGCGCGGTCACCGGAGGCCCGGAGTTCGGCGGCACCCACCCCAACGCGCACGTGACCGTCAGCCTGCTGCCCGGCGCTCCCGCCTACGAGTACCCGCAGAACCTGCCCAAGACCGGCGTCGACACCGGCCCGCAGTGCCACGGACTTCCCGAGGTGCGGGGAATCCCGCCGTACGTCAACTACGACACCGGAGCCAACCCGTACCCAGGTCACGACGAGACCGTCACGGTCAACCCGGAGCTGCTCGCCGTCCACCTGTTCGGCCCGCTCTCCCCGATCGGAGGCGGCCGGTGAGGGGCGAGGTCATCAAGCTGGCGGCGTTCTTCGCGATCGCCGCCCTCGCCGCGGGCTACATCGGCGTTCTGCTGGCCGAAACCCGAAGCGCCGGAGCGGAAACGCAGGTGCGCGCGGTGTTCGCCGACGTGTCGTACCTGGAACCCGGTGACCCCGTGCGCGTCGCCGGAGTGCGGGTCGGTCAGGTCGACGAGCTGCGGATGCGGCCGGACGCGACGGTGCTGGTGACGATGTCGGTCTCCGGTGCACCGCCGCTGACCGGCGGAACCCTCGCGGCGGTCAAGTACCGCGACCTGGTCGGCAACCGCTACCTCGAACTGGCCGAGGGCGGGGGAGGACCACCGCTGGCCGGCGATGTCATCCCGCTGGAACGCACCCGGCCCGCGCTGGACCTCGACGTGCTGGTCGGCGGGTTCCAGCCGCTGTTCCAGGCGATGTCGCCGGAGCAGGTCAACCAGCTGTCCGGTTCGCTCACCCAGACCCTGCAGGGCGAAGCCGGGGCGCTGAACTCCTTCCTGACCTCACTCGCCTCGGTCACCAACACCCTCGCCGACCGCGACCGGCTCATCGGCGACGTGATCGGCAACCTCAACGCCGCGCTCGCCACCTTCGACGAGCACGACCGGCAGGTCTCCGACGTCATCGCGCAGACCCGGCAACTGGTCGGCGGGCTGAGCGCCGACCGGCGGTCGGTCACCGGCGCCGTCGACCACCTCCACGGGCTGACCGCGGCCACCGCCGACCTGCTGCCGCGGCTGCGTCCCGACATCACCGCCGAGATCGCTGATCTGCGAGCCCTCTCCGGCACGCTCAACGCCCACGACGAGCAGCTGCGCACCGCGCTCCGCGAACTGCCCGAGGCCTACCGCCGGATCGGCCGCATCGGTGTGAACGGCAACTTCTTCAACGCCTACCTGTGCAGCGTGCGAGTCCGGACCAGCGCCCCGACCGGCGGATACATCTACACGCCGTGGATCGACAGCGACGTGCGGCGCTGCGCCGAGGAAGCGGGGAACTGACATGACCGATTCGCGGCTCGGTGTGATCGGCTCGGTGCTGACCGCGATCGCCGTGCTGTTGTCCCTCAGCGGTGACGCGATCTCGCCGCTGCTGGCCGGACGTGGCCTGCACGCGGTGTTCGCCGAGGCCGGGGGACTGGTCGAAGGCGACCCCGTCGTCGTGTCGGGCATGACCGTCGGCCGCGTCGAGGGCGTCGAACTGCGCGACACCGACGTGCTCATCTCCTTCACCGTCGACGAGCCCGACCTGCGGGTGGGCGAGGCCAGCACCGCCGCGATCAAGGCCCAGAGCGCGCTCGGCGAGAAGGCCCTGAGCCTCGCCCCGGCCGGGCCCGGCGAGCTCCCCGACGACGCGCAGATCCCGCTGTCGCGCACCGTCGCGCCGTTCGACGTCACCCAGGCGCTGCAGGGCCTGACCGATCAGACCTCGGGGCTGGACACCGAGCGGCTCACCGCGGCCATCGACACCGTCGCCGGAACGCTCGAAGGAACCGCGCGCAGCGTCCCCGGAGCGCTGACCGGGCTCCGGCGGCTGGCCGAGAGCGTCAACGCCCGCGACACCGAGCTGCGGTCCCTGCTCCAGCACTCGCGGGCCACGACGCAGGTTCTGGCGCAACACGATTCGGACCTGCGGGCGATCTTCGAGGAGGGAACGGTGCTGCTGGCGGCGCTCAACGAGCGCCAGGCCGCCATCGAACGGCTGCTCGCCGACCTGACCACCACCGCCGACCAGCTCGACGCGCTCGCGCGGGAGAACGACGCGCAGCTGCGGCCTGCGCTGACCGAGCTGCACTCGGTGCTGGCGATCCTGCGGGAGAACCGCGACAACATCACCGCCGCGGTCCACGAGGCCGTCCCGATGCTGCGCACGCTCGGCGAGGTGGTCTCCACGATGCCCGCGCTGGACGCCTACTTCGCCAACATCCCGCCGACCAACGCCGTGCCCGGTCTGCAACAACTGCTCGGGAGGGGGATCCGATGAACCGCCGAGCGCTGGCGATCCTGTGCGCGGTGCTGTTCGCGGCCGCCGCGGCCCACCTGCTGTTCGCCGACCGGCAGAAGCACGCCACCGCCCACTTCGCGAGCGCGAGCGGCATCCACGTCGACGACGAGGTGCGGGTGCTGGGCGTGCGGGTCGGGGAGGTCGAGGAGATCGTGCCCGAGGGCACGGGCGTGCGGGTGCGCTTCGGCTACGACGCCGATCGCGCGGTCCCCGCCGACACCTCCGTCGCCCTGGTCGCGCCGAGCCTGGTCAGCGGCCGGTACCTGCAACTCGCGCCGGTGCACCGGGGCGGGCCGGTGCTCGCCGACGACGCCGAGATCCCGCGATCCCGCACGCTGGTGCCCGCCGAGTGGGACCAGACCAACGCTGAACTCACCGAACTGGCCAAGGCGCTCGGTCCCAGCGGCGCGAACCGCGACGGCGCCGTGTCCCGCGCGATCGAGGCCGGAGCCGCCAACCTCGGTGGCAACGGGGCCGAGTTCCGCCGCACGCTCGATGCGCTCGCCGGAACCTCCACCACGGTCGCGGCGGGCAGCGAGGACCTGTTCGGCAGCCTGCGCGATCTCGACGAGTTCACCTCGAACCTCAACGCGAGCCAGGAGCGGCTGCGGGCCTTCTCCACCCAGCTCGCCTCGATCAGCGCCCTGGCCGAGGACAACCGCGCGAGCCTGGGCCGGGCGCTGACCTCGTCCGACCGGGCGCTGGGCACGATCACCGACTTCACCCGCACCCACCAGCAGCAGCTCGGCGACACCGTGGGCGAGCTGCGCGACGTCACCGCCACGCTGGCCGCGAGCCGCGCCGACCTCGCCGAGGTCCTGCACATCGCGCCGCAGTCGCTGGCCAACCTCTACAACGTCTACGAACCCGTCACCGGATCCGCCAGCACGCGGGTGCAGATCCCCTACACCGCAAGCCTTTCCAGCTTCAGCTGCCAGATGGTGTTCTCCGTCGGCGGCACCATCGACGACTGCCGCGCCGCGCTGGACCCGCTGCTGCGGCCCCTGGACGCGCCGCACCTGCCGCTCGGCCTGGACCCGTTGCACCGCCCCGGCAACCCGCACCAGCAACCGCCGCCGGGAGGGCCGTGATGCGCCTGCTCGCCCTCCTGCTGATCACCGGCCTGCTGGCGGGGTGCGCGGTGGACAGCGCCCAGATGGTGCCGCTGCCGGGCGGACCGGGCAGCGGCACCGACGCGCGACGCGTGGTGGTGCGCTTCACCGACGTCGCCAACCTGGTGCCGCGCTCGGAGGTCAAGGTCGACGACGTCACCGTCGGCACGGTCCGCAGCATCGGTCTGCACGGCTGGCAGGCGCAGGTGGAGATCGGCCTGGACGCGGGCGTGGTGCTGCCCGCCAACGCCGTGGCCAACATCGGGCAGAAGAGCCTGCTCGGCGCCCAGTACGTCGAACTGGCCGCTCCGCCCGACCCGGTGGGACGCCTCCGCGACGGCGACCTCATCCCCGCCGAGCGCACCAACCGCTACCCGGGCACCGAGGAACTGCTGGCCGCCCTGTCGTTGTGGCTCAACGGCGGGGGACTGCGCCAGGTCAGGGTGATCACCGACGAGCTCAACCGGGCGCTGAGCGGGAACGAGCAGCAGGCCGCGGACCTCATCCACCAGCTCGACGTCCTCGCCCGCTCCGCCGACGAGCAGAAGGCGCAGATCATCCGCTCCATCGAAGCGGTCGACGGGCTCGCCGCCCGGCTGCGCGCGAACTCCGAACGGCTCGGCCGGGCCTTCGACGAGCTGGGACCGGGAATCCGGGTCCTCAACGAGCAGCGCGACGCCTTGCGCTCGGCCCTGGACGCCTCCAGCAGGCTCGGCGCGGTGGGGACCGACGTGCTCGACCGCTCCCGCGACGACCTGCTGGCGACCGCGCACGACCTGCGGCCAACGCTGCACCAGCTCGTCGCCGCGGGCGACAGCGTCCCGAAATCCCTCGACACGCTGGGAACCCTGCTGTTCCCGCTGAGCACCTACGAGAAGATCGTGCGCGGCGACTTCCTGAACCTGGCGGTGACCCTGGACCTCTCGGTCCCGAGCCTGGAATCCGGGTTGCTGGCCGGAACTCCCGTCGAGACCGTCTTCGACGCCGCCCGCACCGCGCTGCAGGCCACCGACCCGATCCGCGGCCCGCTGGGCATCGGATCGCCCGTCGAGGAACCACCTCCGTCGCCGCCACCTGCGAACCCGCCGCCGGACCCGGCCCTGCCGCTGCTCGGCGACCTGCTGGGAGGCGGCTGATGCTGACCAGGCGGGTCCGGCTCCAGCTCGCTGCCTTCGCCGTGCTCACCGTGTTCGGCGTGAGCACGGTGCTGGTCAACTACCTCGACCTGCGCCAGCTCCTCGGGTTCGGCCAGTACGAGGTCACCGCCGTGTTCACCGACGCCACCGGTCTGCACCCGGGGGCGATGGTCGGCTACCGGGACGTCGAGATCGGCAAGGTGCGTTCGATCGACCTCGGCGACGGCACCGCGGTGGCCACGCTCGGCATCGACGACGACGTCCGCGTCCCCGCGCGGGTGAGCGCCGCGATCCGCAGCAAGTCCGCGATCGGGGAGCAGTCGGTGAACCTCACCCCGGCCGGCGACGGACCGCCCTGGCTGGAACCAGGCGACCGCATCACCGACACGACGACGCTGCCGCGCACCGACGAGCTCATCACCAGCCTCGACGACCTCGCCGCCTCGATCCCGCACGACCAGCTCAACGTCGTCCTCGACGAGCTCACCACCGGACTGCGAGGCCAGGAACCGCAGGTCACGACCCTCCTGGAGAACACGAGGACGGTGCTGCACCAAGCCGGGCTCGACCTGGAACCCACCGTCGGGCTGATCACCGAGCTCGGGCCGTTCCTGCGCACCCAGCGCGACATCGCACCCGAAACCCGCTCCACGCTGCGGGATCTCGCCTCGTTCACCGAGCAGCTGCGGCGCAGCGACGGCGACCTGCGCGGGGTCCTGGCCCGCACCCCGCCCGCGGCCGAGGAGCTGATCGGCCTGCAGGACCGGCTGATCCCGGCGCTGCCGCACCTGCTCGCCGACCTGGACGCCACCGGGCAGGTGATCCGGACCCAGCTGCCCGGGGTCTCCCAGACCCTGGTGCTCTACCCGGCGATGACCGCGGCGCTGCAACGCGTCGTCCAGCAGCCCGGAGCCGCGCCGGGCAGCGCCCACCTGGGCATCCGGTTCTCCGTCAACAGCACACCGCCCTGCTACTCGGGCTACACGCCGATGTCGCAGCAGCGCTCCTTCGACGACGAATCGCCCGCGCGGACACCACCGGACCAGTACTGCAAGGTCGCGCCCGACGACCCCCGGTCGATCCGCGGAACGCGGAACTACCCCTGCGCCAACGATCCCGGCCGTCGCGGACCGACCGCGGCCGCGTGCGGGGCGCGGCCGGAGGAGGTCGTGGCCGAGTACGACCCGAGCACCGGCAACGCGATGCTGCCCGACGGTCATCTGCTGGTGCTCGGTGACGTGGGCGAACAACGGGGAGGAGAGCCGGCGACATGGCACGACCTGCTGCTGAAGTGAGGCGCACCGGAGGCCTGGTGGCGGCGGCGCTGCTGCTGATCGGGCTCGCCGCGCTGGGCACCCACTTCCACAACGCGGCCGAAGCCGCCGCGGAGCGGGACGAATCCGACCGGCAGGCGGTCACCGTCGCGCGGCAGGCCGCGCTCGGGCTGACCAACATCAGCGCGCAGACCGTCGAGCAGGACTCCCAACGCTTGACCGCGCTGGCGACCGGCGCCTTCAGGGAGCAGTTCGCCCAGCAGAGCACGGCGTTCCGCGACATCGTCACCGGCTCGAAGGTGACCTCCCGGGGTGAGGTGGTCGAGGCGGCGCTGTCGAACTCCGACGGCACCACGGCGGTCGCGCTCGCAGCGGTGCGGGCCACGGTCGGCAACGCGGCGTCACCGGAGGGCCAGCAGCGCCAGTACCGGCTGCGGATCACCTTGGAGAAGACCGGCGAGACCTGGCTCGTCGCCAACCTGGAGTTCGTGCCATGACCACCACCGCAGACGCCGTCGAAGAGCAGGAAGTCGCCGAGAACCCGGGACGTCGCCGGATCACCACCGCGCTCGTGGTGGCGGTGCTGCTGGCGGCCACCGGCGCCGTCGTGGTCCTGCACCAGCGGCAGGACGCCGCCGCGCGGGTCGCAGCGGCCCGCACGGCGGCCACCGAGGTGGCGGCCCGGCGCATCCCCGAAGTGCTCAGCTACAGCCACGAAACGCTCGACCGCGACCTGGCCGCCGCCGAGCGCGCGGTCACCGGCGGTTTCGCCCGCGACTACCTCGAACTCCAGCGCACCATGATCCGTCCCGCCGCCGTCCGCGACCGGATCAGCACGCGCACCACGCTGTCGGCGCTGGGAGTCGTCACCGCCACCGACCGGCAGGTGGTGCTGCTGGCGTTCATCAACCAGCTCACCACCAGCAGCCGCCGACCGGCTCCGCTGATCGAGGGAGCCCGGGTCCGGGTGACCCTGGAGAAGGTGGGTGAAGACTGGCTCGTGTCCACTCTGGACACCGTTTGAGCTGCGGGTTCACCGATAGAAATCCGCCGAATCCGTGACAGCGGGGATGAGACCCCGATCATGTATCAGTTCTGGTGTGATGTTGACCCCGGGGTGAGGCGGTGCGAGTATCGATCGGACGACGTTTCCACCACGAGCCGTGTCAGAGCCCGTTCCGCTGAGTTCACGAGCTGATCCCCCTCTTGTCGTTCACCGAGGTCGTTCCCCGCTCAGACCGTCAGGGCGGAGGTGGTCGCTCGACGGTCGGCTGCAAACTCGGCAGGACCACGCCGTTCTTCCAAAGGGGGAGGAGCAGCAATGGTTTTCCAGCTGGAGAAGGTCAACGAAGCGATACGACGGCGGGTACCGCCGCTCACCTCGATGCCGCTGCCGCGCTCGGTGGACCAGCGCATCTTCGAAAAGCAGTGGCCCGTCACCGAACTCGCGCCACCACCGCCCGGCAGCGGCCTCAAACCGGTGCTCGGCGACGCCGGAGCACCGCTGATCGGCCACTCGCTGGACTTCATGCGCTACGGCCCCGCGTTCGCCCTGCGCCGGTTCGAGCTCTACGGTCCGGTCTCCTGGGCCTACTCGCTCGGCCAGAACATGGTCACCCTCGGCGGTCCGGAAGCCACCTCCGCCGCCTTGGTCAACAAGGACAAGGCGTTCTCCCAAGGCGGTTGGCGCAAGCTCATCGACAGGTTCTTCCACCGCGGCCTGATGCTGCTGGACTTCGAGGAGCACCTCGGGCACCGGCGCATCATGCAGCAGGCGTTCACCCGGCAGCGCCTCACCGGCTACGTCGACCAGATGGGCCCGACGCTGCGCGAAGGCGTCTCCGCCTGGGGCGGGCAGGACAAGACCCGGCTGTACTGGCTGCTCAAGCAGCTGACGCTCGACGTGGCGACCCGCGTGTTCATGGACCGGCGCAGCGGTCAGGAAGCCGACCGCGTCAACCGCGCCTTCGTCGACTCGGTGCGCGCGGCCACCGCCGTGGTGCGCTACCCCGTCCCGGGCGGTCGCTGGGCGGCCGGCTTGGCCGGGCGCAAGCTGCTGGAGCGCTACTTCGCCGACAACATCGGGACCGCCCGCGCGGTCGAGGGCGACGACCTGTTCTCCGCGCTGTGCCACGCCCGCAGCGAGGACGGCGAGCAGTTCGGCGACGACGACGTCATCAACCACATGATCTTCCTGATGATGGCGGCCCACGACACCTCCACCATCACCAGCTCCGCCGTGGCCTACTACCTGGCCAAGCACCCCGACTGGCAGGAGCGGGCCCGCGCCGAGTCGCTGGCGATGGGGGAGGAGATCCCCGACATCGAGGCGCTGGAGAAGCTCGAAACGCTGGACCTGGTGATCAAGGAGGCGCTGCGGCTGGTGGCCCCGGTGCCGTCGATGGTGCGCGAGACCGTCCGCGACACCGAGGTGCTGGGCCACCACGTGCCCGCGGGCACGATGGTCGGCGTCTCGCCGCTGGTCAACCACTTCTCACCGGACCACTGGACGAACCCGTTCGACTTCGACCCGGAGCGCTTCGCCGAGCACCGCCGGGAGGACAAGTCGCACCGCTTCGCCTGGATGCCCTTCGGCGGCGGGGCGCACAAGTGCATCGGCCTGCACTTCGGGACGCTGGAGGTGAAGCTGCTGCTGCACGAGATGCTGCGCGCCTACACCTGGAGCGTCCCGGACGACTACGAGGTCAAGTGGGACTACGTGTCGCTGCCGGTTCCGGTCGACGGGCTGCCGGTGCGGCTGCGGCGGAGGTGACGTTCGCTTCGTCGTGTTCCCGCCCCGATCTCCGCGGGGCTAGCCTCGCTCCTTGTGAGAGATCGGGTTGGGGTGCTCGTCGCGCTGGTGCTGGTACTGGCGGGCGTGGCGGCGTGCGCGCCGGCGCAGCGGGATGCCGCCGGCGCTGAGGAGGCGACGGCCGCTCCGGTCACCGTCGGGCACCGCTTCGGCACCACCACGATCGACCGCGTTCCCCGGCGGGTGGTCACCCTCGACCGGCAGTGGACCGACGTGATGCTCTCGCTCGGCGTGCAGCCCGTCGGCCACGGCGTGGACCTGATGATGCCCGCCGGTCAGGTGCCGTGGGAGAACGTCGGGCCGGACAGCGTCGGCATCGACGTCGCGGGCGGTGTGCCGGTCGAGCGGATCCTGGCGCTCCAGCCCGATCTCATCGTGTCCTCCTACGCGATCACCGATCCGGCGATCTACCGGCAGCTGTCCCGCGCCGCGCCCACCATCGCCGCACCACCGGAGGCCGACTCGGTTCCGGCCTGGCAGGACCTCGTGCGCACGGCTGGCCGGTTCCTCAACAAGCCCGCCGACGCCGAGCGGGTGGTCGCCTCGGTGGAGGGGCGGATCGCCGACACGGCCCGCCGCTTGCCCGGACTGCGCGGCAAGTCCATCGCGATGGGGCGCTACATCGTCGGCGACGCGATGTACCTCGTCGCCGACGAGGACGACGGCGCGATGCAGCTGTTCCGGGCGCTGGGCATGCACGTCCACCCGCCGGTGGTCGACGGGGGCCGGGCCGCTCACCAGGCCCGGATCAGGGTCAGCCCGGAACGCGTGGACCTGCTGCGCGCGGACCTGGTGGCGTTCATGATCAACGGCGGTGACCGGGCGGCGCTGTCGCAGATCCCGGGCTTCGACCAGCTGCCGGGCACGGTCTCGGTGATGCCCTACTCGACGATCGCGGGCCTCAACACCCCGTCGCCGCTCTCCCTGCCGTACGCCCTCGACCAGTTCCGCCCCTCCCTGGAAGCCGCCGCAGCGAAGTGACCACCGGCGAGGTTGCTCGGGGCCCGTGGGCAGCGGGGCTCGGCGATCGCGTTCGGTCCGGACCGTCCACCGCTCGGTCGGTTCGGACCAGAACCGCCCGGGGAGTCACCCGAACGACGCTCCGATGAGGGGCAGGGCGCGGAGTTCCTCGACGGTGAAGGTCAGGCCTGCGAGGGCGCAGGTCGCGCGCATGGTCACCGCGTAGTCGAACTGACCCGGCTGCAGGTCCTCGTCCTCGACGACCCCCGCCGCCTCGAACGCGGCCCGCAGCTCCTCGGGGAACCCCGCCAAGTCCTCCTCGACCAAGTCGTCGACGTTGATCCAGGCGAGCTCCTCCCCGTCGACGAAGTACGTCATGCTCGCGTCGGCGTTGATGGTGAAGACGCTGGTCGCGGCAGTGCGCCCGGACGCCGACAGCGCCGCGGTCGCTTCGTCGAAGGTGTGCCCGGCGTCGTCGTAGACGAACGTCCAGTCACCGACCTTCCCGGCCAGCAGCGCGGAAGCGGTGCCGGGCTCGACGCCCAGGGCCGCGCCCGGCAGCGAGGTCCAGTCGTCGGGCTTGGAGGCGGGCAGCTCGCAGGGCTGGACGAGGTGCGGCTTGGCGCCGACGGCCTCCAGCGCGGCCTCGGGGTCGAGGCCGCGAACGACGTGCAGGACGTGGTTCGGATCCGCGCAGGCCAGTTCGGTGATCCACTTCGGATCGCCGTCGTCGTCCAGTGCGTTCGGTGGAAAACCTGGTACGGGCACGGATGTCTCGCTTCCGGTCGATGGTCGTGCGCGGGGTTCCGCACCCATCACACGTGCGGCGAAGCGGATCCGGATCACTCGGATGGTGACGAAGGGCCGCTTTGACTTGATTAGTTCAAGAAAATGCGGCAGGCTGCGGGGCGTGACGACGACTGCGGACTACGAGCGCATGTTGCGCGAGGCTGCGCTGCGTGTGACGCGACCTCGCCTGGCAGTGCTGTCCGCAGTGCACGAAAACGCGCACGCCGACACCGATTCGATCATCGGTCAGGTTCGCCACGACCTGCCGAAGGTGTCCCACCAGGCCGTCTACGACGTCCTGCGCGCGCTCACCGTCGCGGGCCTGGTGCGCCGAATCCAGCCGATGGGTTCCGTGGCCCGCTACGAGGCGCGGGTTGGCGACAACCACCACCACGTCGTGTGCCGGTCGTGCGGCGAAATACACGACGTCGACTGCTCCGTGGGTGCCGCGCCTTGCTTGGAGGCGTCGGAGTCCCACGGCTTCGTCATAGACGAGGCAGAGGTCATCTACTGGGGGCTCTGCGCAGCCTGCGCCCCCGAATCCGCTGAAGAACTGCACTGAAATTCGGAAGGATTCCCGTGTCTGACAGCCCTGACACCCAAGAGACGAACCAAACCGGTGGTTGCCCGGTCGCGCACGGGGGCCTGACTCACCCCACCCAGGGTGACGCCAACCGCGACTGGTGGCCGAACCGGCTCAACCTGAAGATCCTGGCCAAGCAGCACCCGAACAAGAACCCGCTGGGCGAGGACTTCGACTACGCCGCCGAGTTCAAGACGCTGGACCTGGCCGCGGTCAAGAAGGACATCCAGGACGTCCTGACGGACTCCAAGGACTGGTGGCCGGCGGACTTCGGCAACTACGGCCCGCTGATGATCCGCATGGCCTGGCACTCGGCGGGCACCTACCGCATCAGCGACGGCCGCGGTGGCGCCGGCGGCGGTCAGCAGCGGTTCGCCCCGCTGAACTCCTGGCCGGACAACGTCAGCCTGGACAAGGCTCGCCGCCTGCTGTGGCCCGTCAAGCAGAAGTACGGCCGCAAGCTGTCCTGGGCGGACCTGATGGTCCTCACCGGCAACGTCGCGCTGGAGTCGATGGGCTTCAAGACCTTCGGGTTCGGCGGCGGCCGCGTCGACGACTGGGAGCCCGAGGACGACGTCTACTGGGGTGCCGAGACCACCTGGCTGGGCAGCGACAAGCGCATCTCGACCGAGACGGGCGAGCGCGAGCTGGAGCGTCCGCTGGGCGCCACCCACATGGGTCTGATCTACGTCAACCCGGAGGGCCCGGAGGGTCAGCCCGACCCGGTGGCCGCCGCGCGCGACATCCGCGAGACCTTCGGCCGGATGGCGATGAACGACGAGGAGACCGTCGCGCTCATCGCCGGTGGTCACACCTTCGGCAAGACCCACGGTGCCGCCCCCGACTCCAACCTGGAGGTCGAGCCGGAGGGCGCCGACCTGGAGCTGCAGGGTCTGGGCTGGAAGAACAACTACGGCACCGGCAAGGGCGCCGACACCATCACCAGCGGTCTGGAGGTCACCTGGACCTCCACGCCCACCCAGTGGAGCACCAACTTCCTGTGGAACCTCTTCAGCTTCGAGTGGGAGGTCTTCCAGGGTCCGGGCGGTGCCTGGCAGTGGCGTCCGAAGGGAGGCGCGGGTGAGGGCACGGTGCCCGACGCCCACGACTCGTCCAAGCGGATCGCTCCGAACATGCTGACCACGGACCTGTCGCTGCGCTACGACCCGGTCTACGAGCCCATCGCTCGTCGCTTCATGGAGAACCCGGACCAGTTCGCGGACGCCTTCGCCCGCGCCTGGTTCAAGCTGACCCACCGCGACATGGGCCCGAAGTCGCTGTACCTCGGCCCGGAGGTCCCGGACGAGGACCTGATCTGGCAGGACCCGTTGCCGGCCAACGACAACGACACCCTGTCCGATGAGGACGTCAAGTCGCTCAAGGCCAAGATCCTGGAGACCGGCCTGTCCGTGTCGCAGCTGGTGTCCACCGCGTGGGCCTCGGCTTCGACCTTCCGCGGCAGCGACAAGCGGGGCGGCGCCAACGGTGCCCGCATCCGCCTGGAGCCGCAGCGGAACTGGGAGGTCAACAACCCGGACCAGCTGGCAACCGTGCTCTCGGCCCTGGAAGGCGTGCAGCAGTCCTTCGGCAAGAAGGTCTCGCTGGCCGACCTGATCGTGCTCGGCGGTTCCGCCGCCATCGAGAAGGCCGCCGCCGACGCCGGTTCCAGCATCGAGGTGCCCTTCACCCAGGGCCGTGTCGACGCCGGTGAGCAGCACACCGACGCGGACTCCTTCGACGCGCTGGAGCCCATCGCCGACGGTTTCCGCAACTACTCCAGCAAGGCCGCGGAGCTTCCCGCCGAGTACAGCCTGATCGACCGGGCCAACCTGCTCACCCTGAGCGCCCCGGAGCTGACGGTGCTCATCGGTGGTCTGCGCGTGCTGGGTGCGAACTACGACGGTTCGAACCACGGCGTGTTCACCGCCAAGCCGGGCGTGCTGAGCAACGACTTCTTCGTGAACCTGCTCGACATGGCCTACACGTGGCGGTCCACCTCGGACGACAAGTCCACCTACGAGGCCGTCGACGCCTCCGGTGCGGTCGTCTGGACCGGTACTCGCGCCGACCTGGTCTTCGGTTCGAACTCCGAGCTGCGCGTGCTGGCGGAGGTCTACGCCTCGGCCGACGCCAAGGAGAAGTTCGTCGAGGACTTCGTCAAGGCCTGGGTCAAGGTCATGAACCTCGACCGCTACGACCTGGTCTGAGTCCGACCCGGTAACACCGACGAGACCCCGTCCCTCAAGGGCGGGGTCTCGTCGTATCTGAAAGGCCCGGCAGAACTGCGATCTTCGCGCGGACTTCGGACGCTTCCGGCCCCCGGCCTCGCCGGTCGAGGTGCTCGGCAACGGTGCGCGAGGCCTCCCGGAACATGCCGTGGAAGAGGACCGGTACCTCGGCCGGTCTGCGCCGGTAGAGCTCGATCGCCTCGTCGACGGCCTCCAGCGCCCGGTCGGTTCCACCGGGAAGTTCGGCGCTCTGCGCCGCGAAGCTCAGCAGCAGCACCATGAACTTGTGCTCGTGCACGTCGGGATCACCCCGCACGAGCCGCCGGTACGCCGCCAGCTGCTCGTGCTGCATGGCCAGCGCCCGCTCGTGCTGACCGTCGAAGTGAAGGAAACCGGCCAGCACGAGCGAGGATTCGATCAGTCGCGGCTCGTAGGAGGCGGGCGCGGTGCGCGCGAGCCGTGTCAGCACCGCGACCGACTCCTCCAGGGCGGCGAGCGCTTCGGGCGAGCGGCCCGCCTTGGCCAGGCAGGGACCCTGCGATTGCAGCGCCCTGGCGAGCAGCGGTTCGTAGGCCGCGGGGTTGAGCCGCGCCAGCCTGCGGTAGATCTCCACCGACTCGCCCGCGACCCCCACCGCTTCATCACCGCGTCCCGCTTGGCTCAGCCGGTTCCCGCAGTGCAGGAGGAGTTCCGCGAAGTCGATCTCGTGCGCGGCTGGGTCCTCGCCGACCAGGCGCCGCATGATGCCGACCGCCTCCACGCTGACCTCGACGGCCTCCGGCAGCCGCGCGGCATCGGTCAGGCTCGCCCCGAGCGCGGTCAGGTGGACCGCGAAGTCCTTCTCGTAGCGGCGATCCCGCCGCGCCAGCCGCCGGAAGATCTCCACGGCCTCCCGCAGCGCGTCCAGCGCTTCGCGGCGTCGTCCCAGGTTCGACAGCGCCTTGGCGTGGACGTAGACGGAGTGGCCGAGCTCGGCGTCGTACGAGCCGGGCGATACAGCGGCGACCCGGCGGGCGGCGGCGACGGCTTCGGCACCCGCGTCGAGCGCTTCGCCGTCGCGCTGCAGGTGGTGCAGGCAGTGGCTCAGATCCCGCAGCGACTTCGCCAGCGCCCGATCGGCGACGAGACGCTGTCGCGGACGTGCGGCGCCGTCGGCCGCGCGCCGCGCCGCCGCGACCGCCTGCTCCCGGGCTCCGAGTTCCTGCTGGTGGCGACCGGCGTTGGCGAGCTGCCTACCGATCTCGGTGTGCACGTCGAACTCCTCGACCGGCCCGGTGGCGCGCAGCAGCCGGTGCGGCGCGAGCCGAACGGTGATCGCCGCCGTGCCCACGTCGAGATCGGCCCGCCTCCCGTCCGGGAACTGCGCCGCGATCGCTTCGAGCAGTTCCGGCGCGATGTCGTCGAGGTCCGCCAGCGCGCTCAGCACCGCGCCACCGGCCTCGACCGCCGAGCGGGGCGCCTTCCGCAGCAGCGGGTACAGGTGGTCCGGGCCGACGTGCGGCCAGCGCTGCGCGGCGGCGGCGAGGAAGGTCATGCCGCGCGCGAGCCGTTCGGCCTCGGTGTCGGCGAGCAGGGTGGCGGCGGTGGGCCCCGCCCAGTGCTGCGACGGGTAGTCCGCTGCGTGACCGGGCAAGGTCAGGGCCAGGAAGTCCTCGGCGAGCCGGTCGGGGTAGAGCGGTTCCAGCACCGAGGTCGCGGGCCCGGCAGGGGGGTAGCACAGCGAGTGGTCGTCGAGGACCTGCTCGGCGGGCAGTCCGACGTCCAGCGACTCCAGCACGGCTTTCGCCGGTGATCGCGGGCTCGGACCGGTGAGCGCTGCGGTGAACACGGTCCGGTTCATCACCGCGGGTGGAGTGCGAGAACCCCGTCCTTCGAAGAGGTTCGTCCAGTGCAGGTGCTCGCGGTCCAGCAGGTAGGTGGTCAGGTTCGCCATGTCGGCGGGTGGCCTGCGGCCCGCGACGTGCGCGTCGACCGCGACCAGCGCCGCCACGTGCACGGCCAGCGTCAGCCCGAAGTCGGGATCGTCCAGCGGTCCTGGTGGTTGGAGGCCCACCGCGTCGTCGATGCCGTAGCGCCGGGCGAAACCGTCGCGCGCCGCGTGGAACATGTCCGCTCGCTGACCGGTGTCATCGGGCAGTTCCGGCAGGCGCTGCGCGGACGTACCGGCTTGGTGGTTGGCCAGCGCGGCCCGCACCGCCGGCCAGCCGTCCCCGCTGCGGGCCAGCAGCAGAACCCTCGCGGGAACGGCGCTCTGGTGCAGGACGGCGTTGCTGAGCAACCAGGTCAGGTGGGTCAGCGGCCAGCGGTCGGCGTAGTCGACGATGAGCAGCAGCCCGGCACGCCCGTCGGTTCGCAGGTCTTGGCTGCCGGGTGGTGGCAGCACGGTGCCCGGCCCGTGCGTGGCGGTGACGACCTTCCAGCCGGCGGCGATCGAGTCCGCCGCGAAGCGGGCGGCCAGCCTGGTCTTGCCCTGCCCGCCCGGTGCGTGCAGCCAGCGAGCGGCCAGCCGGGGTCCAGCGTCGCGCCACTGGCGCAACCGGTCCAGCTCGTCCTGGCGACCGGTGAACTCGACGACCTCGTGACGTGCGTTGAGCATCCGGCTGGGCATCTCCACCAGCCACGCGGCGTCGGCTTCGGCCGGTGGCCGGAACTCCTCCAGCACGTAGACCGGCCCGCGGTCGGCGAACACGTGCAGGTCCGCACCGATCACGCCGTAACCGAACCCGCCCTCGACGCGGACTTCCTGGTGCACAGCCGGTTTCTCGCCGGCCACGCCGGATCCTGCCGGTGCTCGTCGGCTTCGTGGACGTGCACGTCGCCGTCGGCGACCATGAACAGCCGCCCGCCGTCCTTCGCCGTCCCGATCTGGAGCGACCCGCCGGACTCCGCCGACGGCCGGTCCCGCCGCAGCTGCAGCACCGCCACGACCAGCGATGCCAACGCCACCAGCAGCGCCGCCGCACCGATGACCATGCTCGTCACGCTGGCGAGACTGTCCTGATCGGACAGCGGCCTGCGGGTGAAGGCGCTCACCTGGCCGGTCAGCCACCAGCCGCCGAAGACCAGGACCAGCACCGACACCGCGGCGGCCGCTGCCCACGGCCACCGCCTCCTACCGCGATCCGCCAAGGCCGCCTCCCCGCCGAAACATCTCGACGAACGGTACTCCGAGGAGGACCGGCGCCGGGCCGAAAGCGGGACATCGCCTGCGAGATGCCCCGATCACGGCCACGTCTCACTTCTTCTTGCGGGTGATCCAGATGGTGATGGTGGCGCGGACGACGACCTGGTCCTTCTTGTCGTAGACGTTGACCGGGACGTCGATCTCCTGGCCCTCGTCGCCGAACTCCGGGATGCCGTCGAGCTCCGCGACCGCGCGCAGGCTCGTCTCGGCCTTGGCGAGGTACTCGACGTTCATCTTCTTCGGCAGCCAGCGGTGCGAGGTGGGCACGGTGGCTTCGGCGACCATGCCCATCGCGACCTCGGCGAGGTTGCAGGCGGCGATGGCGTGGTAGGTGCCGATGTGGTTGTGCACGCCCCACCACTTCGGCGAGGTGACCACGCAGCGACCGGGCTTCATCTCCTGGATCATCGGCAGGATCGTCCGGAAGTAGGGCGCCTTGAGGGCCACGCTCAGCGAGAACAGCCCGCGGCCGCCGAAGACCCGGGAGGCCTTGTTCCAGAGCGCGTAGGTCGGAGTCTGGGAGCTCATGACCCGGGAGCGTATATTACCCGCCAGTAACCTCTGCGGGGCCGGTGTGCCAACTCACTCAGCTGAGGAACCTCCGCGCCAGCTTCGCCGCACCTCGCAGCACGCCCCCGGACTCGCCCGGCGGCGGGGGAGGCGGCAGCGGCCGGTCGCCGGGACGCGGCGCGGTCCCGGCGAACTGCATCGCCCGGTACGGCCAGTTGCGCTCGGTGTTCCACTGGCTGACGACCAGGTGCAGGTCGTCGAGCGTGGATCCGGGGACGATGTAGCCGCCGTAGAGCTGGGCGACGTGACCGGCGCCGTGGTCCTCGCAGCCCCACGCGCAGCCGTGCAGGACCGTGCCGCGGATCGCCTCGTAGAGGTTCGCCGTGGGCTCGTCGATGTTGAGGACGTCCACCCGGTAGTCGCCCGCGTTGAAAAGCGCCAGGAGCCAGCGGTTCTCGACCTTCCGCAGGCACAGCTCGCCGTAGGAACCGGTGAGCGCCACCGTCGGCGGGTTGTGCCACGCCCACTGGCCGTCCCGGAAGCCCCAGCCCTGCCACGCACCGGGGTCGGTGATCCTCCCGGCGGGCACGCGCTGCAGGATCAGGCCCTTGTCGCGCTGGAAACCGGTGGAGAAGGCGTAGACGAACCCGTCGTCGCCGAGCTCCCAGGTCAGCATCTGGAACAGACCGCCGTGCGCGTCGCCGGGCCAGGTGGCCCCGGTGTGCTCCCAGGTCTCGCCGTTGTCGGTCGAGCGGTGGATCTCCGTCCAGTGCACGTTGCCGAGCCCCTGGCACACCATCACGTGCAGGAACATCTCGCCGCCGATGGTGATGAGGTCGGTGGGCAGCACGGTGCTGACCTGGCGCCCGTGGATGACCGAGTCGTGGTCGTAGGGAAGGGCCTGGTCGGCGTAGTCGCTGCGCGGCCCGTACGAGCCCGTCCACCGGATGCCGCTCAGCGCGCTGGCGGTGTCGCCGAAGACCACGACCGGCGAGCGCCAACCCGGTCCGCCGACTCCGGCGCGGTCGAAGGTGTCGCCGAACACCGCCACCAGCCGGCCGTCCGGTGCGACCGCGGTGACCCCCAGATCGGTGCCGCCGATGCCCAGGTGGTCGGTGATTCCCGGTCCTGTGAGGTCCTTGACCTTGCGCAAGCCGTTGCCCTTCGTCCGCTTTCGTCCTTCAGCCCGACGGTACGTGCTGCAACTCGGTGGCCGCGTAGTGGCGGAGCTCGTTGATCACGTGGTGCACGATCGCGGGCGCGTTCTCCCGGTGCAGGCAGGTGAGAACGCGAGACCCGGGGTCGGCGATGGCGTTGCTGAGCCGCACCTTCGGCGAGGGGTTCTGGCGCAGCGTCAACGACGGGATGATCGTCGCGCCCAGCCCGTGCGCCACCAGCCCGAGCAGCGTCGGCGTCGTACCCGTGCCGATGTCGTGCGCGTCGAGTTCGAGTCCGTGCTCCCGGCACATCCGCTCCAAGTGGCGGCGGGTCGCGGGGCCGAACGACGTGGTGATCCACGGTCTCGCGAGCAGCGTGGCCGGTTCGGAGTCCGACGGCCACGTGGCGGGCACGACCACGCGGAACGGATCCCGCATCAGGTCCACCTCGACGACGCCGGGAGGCCGCTCCGGCCCGTCCTCGCCGGGGCGTTCGCTGAGGATCAGGTCCAGCTCACCGGTGCTGAGCGCGTGCAGCCGCTCAGACTCGGAGATCTCGTAGATGCACGGGTCCATCGCAGGGTTCACAGCCGCCATCCGCATCGCGACCGGCGCCCCCAACTCGCTCAGCGCCACCGAGAAACCCCCGATCCGCAGCGGGCCTGCGGGACCCTCGCGGAACTGCTCCACGTCGCGCTCGGCCTCGGCCAGCGCCTCGGCCACTCGGTCGGCGTGATCGGCCAGCGCGTTGCCGGCCGGGGTGAACCGGATCGTGCGGCCACCGCCGCGCTGCTCCCGGTCGACCAGGTTGATGCCCAGCTCGTTCTCCAGCTTGGTGAGGTGCTGCGACACCCCGGACGGCGTGAGGTGCAGCAGCCGGGCAGCGGCCAGCACGCTCCCGGTGTGCCGGACGGTGCGCAGGAGCAGGAGGCGACGCGGGTCCAGTGGCATTCAGCCAGGCTAATGCAGTGCTCCAGAACAAGTAACTTTCGCTGATGCCGAAGTCCGTGAAGACTGATCCCCGTGAAGCCACAACAGCCCGACGAGACCTACCGCGCGGTCCGGGACATGCTGGCGGTCGCGGCTCGCCAGATGGGCGCGGACGCGCTGGGCGAGGACGTCTACTGGACGCTCGGCTCGCTGCGCCAGCTCCTGACCTCGCTCGACGCCGCGCTCGGCAGCTTCGGTGACGGGCTCGTGGACCGCGCGTGCGCGGGTGAGCTCACCAACGTCGAAGGCCCCTTCACCGATGACCCCGTCGAATCCGCCCTCACCGCGAACCAGTGGCTGGACCGCGCCCGAGCCCACCTCGCCGAGGCCCGCGACGCCGCGGACAACGCCCACATCGCGATCGCGGGCATGGCCCGGTCGCGATGAGGCGGAGGGGGTGGGGCCGGTCGGCCCCACCCGTCGGTCAGCCGTCGCGCTTGACCCGGGTGACGAGGATGGTGCTTCCGAGCTCGCCACCGCAGTCGACCACGACCGGCCCGGCGCCGTGGCCGATCCCGTCGCGCAACCGGGCTTTCGCCTCGAAGCGGTCGGGTCCGGCGTCGACGATCGTGACGTCCACGAGCACCGGGTTCTCGGTGAGACCCGCGTGGACGTTCCGCAGGCCGGTCCCGCCGCCGCAGTCGCCGGTGATGGTCACCTCCTGGTTCGGCTCGGTCACGGGATTCGGCGTCACCTGGACGACGGCACGCGCTCCGCGCGGCGGAGCGACGTTGCTCTCCGGTGTTTCGGTCAAGGATTCTCCTCCGGTGCCAACTGGTTCCGCGGACCGCGACGCGGTCCACGCGATCAACACTGGACCGCGCGCCAGCGGCGAACATCGGGCATCTCCCTGACGATCACCCCGAACCGAACCCGTCAGGGTGCTTCGGTCAGACCCGCGTAGAGGTCGGGACGGCGTTCGGCGAGCTGGGTGTTGACCCGCCTGGCGGCGGTGGTGGCCGCCGGGTCGACGCGGGCGAAGAGCAGTTCCTCGCCGCTGCCCGCGCGGGCGAGTTCGGTGCCGTCCGGGGCGATCAGGCACGTCTTGCCGAGGTAGCTGAGCTCGTCCTCGCTCCCGCAGCGGTCGACGTAGGCGACGTGCATCTGGTTCTCGTAAGCCCGTGCCGGGACCAGGGTTTCGGCCACGACGTCCTCCGGCGGCAGCAGCGCCGTCGGCACCACCAGGAACTCCGTGCCCGCCAGCGCGTGGGCGCGCGCGGGTTCGGGGAACTCGATGTCGTAGCAGATCAGCAGGCCGATGCGGACGCCGTCGAAGTCGGCCTGCACGACCGGCGCGTCACCGGGCCGGAAGTGCTCCTGCTCCATCGGGCCGTAGAGGTGGGTCTTGCGGTAGGCCGCGAGCAGCTCGCCCGTCGCGGAGACGAGGAACGACGTGTTGTGAACGGCGTCGCCGTCGCGCTCTGGGTTGCCGTAGACGATCCCGATCCCGTGCTCGGCGGCGATGCTGCGGACGCGCAGGCCGACCGGTCCGTCGGCGGGCTCGGCGAGCCGCCCGATGTCGGCGCCGATGTTGTAGCCGGTCACCGACATCTCCGGGCACACCAGCAGCCGGGCGCCTCCGGCTGCGGCGCGGCGCGCGACCTCGTCGAGGCGCGACAGCGCCGCCTGCGGAGCGTGGCGTTCGATCGGACCCTGGTCCAGTGCGACGGTGAGCATCAATCCGACAGACTAGAGCGCCGCCGCCCGTAAGCGAAGTAGACCGCCAGTCCGGCCAGCATCCAGATGCCGAAGGCCACCCAGGTCGCCGCGCCCAGGCTCAGCATCAGGTAGCAGCAGGACAGCACGCCCAGCAGCGGGACCAGCGGGACGAGCGGCGCCCGGAACGAGCGCGGCAGCTCCGGGTTGCGCCGTCGCAGGACCACGACCGCCAGGTTGACCAGCGCGAACGCGAACAGGGTCCCGATGCTGGTGGCGTCGGCGAGCTCACCCAGCGGAACCACCGCCGAGAGCACCGCGATGAAGCACGACACCAGCAGGGTGTTCGCCCGCGGGACCCCGGTCCGATCGTCGACCCGGGAGAACAGGGGAGGGACCAGCCCGTCCCGCGACATCGAGAACAGGATCCGGGTCTGCCCGTACAGGACCGTGAGGACCACGCTGGCCACCGCCACGATCGCACCCGCCGACAGCAGGATCGACCCCGTCGTGCCGCCGAGCACCTTGCTCAGCGCCGCCTCGGTCCCCTCGAACAGCGTCCAGTGCATCGCGCCGACAGCGGCCAGCGCGACCAGGCAGTACAGCACCGTGACCAGCACCAGCGACAGCATGATCGCGCGCGGCAGGTCGCGCTGCGGGTCGCGGGCCTCCGAACCGGCGGTGGAGGCCGCGTCGAAGCCGATGTAGGAGAAGAACAGCTTCCCGGCCGCCGCGCTCACCCCACCCATGCCCAGCGGCAGCAGCGGCGAGAAGTTGCCGTCCTGCACGGCGGTGAACGCCAGTGCGCAGAACAGCACCAGCGTTGCCGTCTTGATCAGCACCATCGCGGTGTTGATCCGCGCGCTCTCCCGCGCGCCGCCCAGCAGCGCCACCATCGCCAGGACCACCACGACCGCGGCGGGCACGTTGAGGATTCCGCCGTCGCCCGGTGGTGAGCTCAGCGATTCGGGCAGGGACACGCCCGCCACCAGGTGCAGGAGCTCGTTGACGTACTGGCCCCAGCCGACGGCGACGGCCGCCACCGAGACGCCGTACTCCAGCATCAGGCACCAGCCGCACACCCAGGCGGCCAGCTCGCCCATCGTCGCGTAGGCGTAGGAGTAGGACGATCCGGCGACCGGGATCATGCCCGCGAGCTCGGCGTAGGACAGCGCTGAGAGCAGCGCGGTGGCACCGGCGATGGCGAACGCCAGCGCCACGCCCGGTCCGGCCAGCGGCACCGCCTCGCCCAGCACCACGAAGATCCCGGTGCCCAGCGTGGCACCGACGCTGAGCATGGTCAGCTGCCACAGCCCCAGCGAACGCCGCAGCGAGCCGCCTTGACCCTGCCCGCTGTCGGCGACGAGGTCCTCGATGGGTTTGCGCCGCATGAGCTGCGCCCCCACGCCGTTCCTCGGTCCGCGCGACCGCGTGAGAGCGTCCTCCACCACGAATTCCTCCACTGTGGACGCCACGATGCGCCCGGTTCGACGTGAGCTGCCACACCGCGCTCGGCGGGCAACGTTAGCGAGGCAACCGTGTACAGAGAAGCCGCATTCGTTGCGGAGGAGGCCGCCCGACGTTCGAACGTTGCGGCATCCGGTGAAAACGCCATCCCGGTTCCCGATGGGACCGGTTGTGGGGTGTTGGGCCAGGTGGCGGGTAGGGTCGACGTTTTCGGGAGAGGTGGCGCTGTGGGTGTGCGGTTCGAGGAGCTCGATTGGCAGGAGACGCCGATCGGTGCGATCAGCCTGCGGAGACGCCGGGACCCGGTGCTCGACGTGGACGTCTTCGAGGTCAAGCTCGACGACGAGTACCTCATGTCGAGCCTGTTCACCGTCGCCGAGGTCGAACTCGCGCGGCTGGGCCTGGCGAAGTCGTCCGGATCGGACCTCGACGTCGTGGTCGGCGGCCTCGGACTGGGCTACACCGCGCGGGCCGCGCTGGAGGACCGGCGCGTGCGGTCGCTGCTGGTCGTGGAAGGGCTCGGCGAGGTCATCGAATGGCACCAGCGCGGACTGCTCCCGCTCGCGCCCGAGCTGACCGGAGATCCGCGAAACCGGTTCGTGCACGGGGACTTCTTCGCGCTCGCCGCATCACCCGAGGGCTTCGACAGCGGTCGGCGGTTCGACGCGATCCTGCTCGACATCGACCACTCCCCGCAGAACGTGCTCGACAGCGGGCACGCCGGTTTCTACGCCCCCGACGGTCTGCGGAAGATGGCCGCGCACCTGCGTCCGGGCGGCGTCTTCGCGCTGTGGTCCGACGATCCGCCCGAGGACGGCTTCACCCGCGACCTCGCCGAGGTCTTCGACGACGTCACCGCCCACGTCGTCCGCTTCGACAACCACTACACCGGCGGCACATCAGCCAACACCGTCTACGTCGGGACCTGTTGAGAGATCGCTTTGCTTGGCGGTGCGGGTGGCAGAACCTGAGCGGTTCCGTGGACTCCGTGCGCCACGCCTTATGTATTCCGCTTACCCAGGGGGTGGACATCGGCGTCGCGGCGTACTCGCCACGAAACCGCTCAGAACCTGCGGCGGTGCAGGCTGAGTCCCACACCTGAAACAGAGGCCTTCGCCGCACTCATGAGCAGCCCTTTATGACTCGGCTGCTGCCTTGATGCGGCGGAGCGTTTCCAGCATTCCGGCTTCGAGCTCGTCGGCGTGCTCGGATTCGCCGCCGAGCGCGACGGTGGCGAACGCGGTGCTGATCTTCGGCAGTGCCCGGGTGAGGACCCGGTGCTGGACCAGCCGGCTTCCGGAGTCGGTGGGCTCCAGCTCGAAGATCCAGCGGGCACCGCTGGTCGTGGTGTCCCACGCCAGCCGCCGCTGCGGCTCGAAGACGGTCACGACGTTGCGGGTCGGCCACACCGCCGCCTTGCGCCGGTTCACGCCGAGGAACCACTGCCCTCGGCGGAATCCACCGGGCTTGAGCGGCAGCATCGCCACGAGCTCCGGACTGGCGTCCGCGTGGGTCCTGGTGCGCGTCAGCAGCCGCCAGACGTGCTCCGGTCGGGCGTCGATGAGCACTTCCGCCCGCATGTCCCGATCCGCTGCACCCACGTCGCTCCTCCCTCGCGCCCGGTGGAACGCTAAGCGACGCCGGGCGCGGGGACAAGGGGCCACCGATCACGCGGAAGTCCGTCCGGTTCACCGCATGAACAGGTCTCCGTTGACGTCCCAGCACGCGCCGGTGACCGAGTGCGCGCCCGGTGAGGCGAGCAGGGCCACCACGTCGGCGACGAACGCCGGGTCGCCGAGCCGGCCCGCCGGGATGTTGCGCTGGAACGCCTCCAGGTTCTGCTCGCCGACGATGTCGCGGACCATCGGGGAGTCCTGGGGGCCGGGGGAGACGGCGTTGACCGTCACGCCCCGGGCGGCGAGCTCGCGGGCGAAGACCTTCGTGGCCGACATGACCGCGCCCTTCGACGAGGCGTAGTGGCCGCCCGTGGCGGTGCCGCCGTTCTGCCCGGCCAGCGAGGCCATGTTCACGATCCGGCCGTAGCCCTGCTCGGCCATGTGCGCGCCGAAGATCTGGCAGGCGTTGAAGGTTCCGGTGAAGTTGACGGCCATCACCGCCTCCAGCTCCTCCGGGGTGATCTCGAACAGCGGCGTGGCCCGGGTGCGGGCCGCGTTGTTCACCAGCACCCGCACCGGCCCGAAGTCCGCGAGCACCGAGTCCAGGAGGCCGGTGAGCGCGGCCCGGTCGGCCACGTCGGCGGAGTACCCCCGCGCGGTCTCACCGCTGGGATCCAGCGCGGTGGCCAGCTCCACCGCCCCGGTGCCGTCGACGTCGGCGACCGCCACGGCCTGACCCTCCGCGTGCAGGCGCCGGGCGATGGCCTGGCCCAGCCCGTTGGCGCCTCCGGTGACCACGGCGGTCACAGCAGGAACCCCGCCGCCGGCACCGCGTCCTCGCTGTTGACCAGCCGGACCACCTTGCGCACGAGGGCGTCCCCGGCGGGCGCGGTGCCCAGCCGGACGGTGTAGTCGACGTCGGCGGCCCACAGGTCGTGGGTGCCCCGCTTGTAGGCCACCAGCACCTGCGCGGCGCGCAACGACACCTCCGAGTCGGAGACCTCGGTGGTCACGAAGCGGGAGACCGTTCGCACCGTGATCGCCGAGTCGACGGCGGCGATCGCGTACCCCTCGGTCATCCGGTTCACCCGCAACCGCCGCATCCGCTGGTCGTCGTAGACCATGTTGAGGACGTCGTCGAACTCCTCGGCGTCGCGGTCGATCGGGATGACGTAGACGCCGTCGTCGGCGTAGAGGCCCTGCCAGGTGGCGTAGTCCTTGCGGTCGAGCAGGTCGGCCTCCCGCCAGACCAGCTCGATCGCGCGGGACACGCGCACGTCGTCGAGCGTCGTCGGGGTCCGCAGATCAGTCATCGCCCATCACCTGCTTCCACTTCTCGTAGGCGGCGCGCATGCCGGTCTCGTCGGTGACGTGCGAGGTCGGCCAGCCCTCCGGCGAGGGCTTCTCGCGCCCCAACCCGCGGTTGACCATGATCGGCATCTCCGGTGCGCCCGCGGTGCCGCGCTGCACGCGGTCCCAGCCCTCGGCGTCGTCGGGTGTGCCGAACCCGAACGGGCCTTGGAAGTGCTCGTGGGCGCGCAACCGCTCGCGGTTGACCGGGCCGGTGATCTCCGCGGGTCCGTCCGGGCCGATCGCGATGTGCTCGATCTCGGTCTCGCCGACGCTGATCGGGCGCAGCACCCGGAAGAACGAGATCGACATCGACACGTTCGGGAACAGGTTGAGGTTGAACCCGGTCCCGTGCATCGCCCGCACGAGCCGCCGGATCTCGGCCTGGTCGACTCCCGCCGACTCCAGCTGGGAGATGAGGCCGCCGAAGCGGTCCTGGAGCTTCTCGGTGCCGTCGTCGGCGTCGAGATCGGAGTGCTCGGGCACCATCTGCATGACCGAGTGGCCGTTGCCGAGGTCGTGCGTGATGGCCGCGGGATCGGTCATGAAGCTCATCATGTTCGCCGTCTCGGCGTCCACCGAGGCCATCCAGGACCGGTGCACGATCGGGAAGTGGTAGCCGTCGGTGGTGTTCTCCAGCTGGATCTTCCAGTTCCCGCTGAACCGGAACCGGTGCGTGCCCAGCACTTTCACCGGGTACCCTCCGCCCTGCTTCATGAACCGGTCGATCCACGTCCGCGCATCGCCGAGGAACTCGGCGAGCGGTTCGGCGTCGTCGGTGAACGTCGCGAAGATCATCCCGCCGTAGGACTCGGTGCGCAGCCGCTTGAGCCCCATCCCGCTGCGGTCCATCACCCCGTTGTAGCCGTCGGGGTAGGGGAGGCCGCGCAGCGAGCCGTCCAGCCCGTAGGACCAGGCGTGGTAGGGGCAGGTGAAACCGTTGGCGCGACCGGTCTTCCGCTCGCACAGGCTCGCGCCCCGGTGGCGGCACCGGTTGAGCATCGTGCGGACCTCGCCGTGCCGGTCCCGGGTGACGATGACCGGCTGCCTGCCGACGTGGGTCGACTTGAAGGTGCCCGGCTCGGGCAGTTCGCTGTCGTGGGCGACCCACACCCAGGTCCGCTCGAAGATCCGGGTCATCTCCAGCTCGAAGATCTCCGGGTCGGTGTAGATCCGGCCCGCCACCCGGTCGGGTGCGACGAGGTCGGCGGGCGCGAGGTCGTGGACGTTGCTCGCGGTGATCTCGGAGTGCATCGTCTCACCTCAGTACTCGCGCGGCGTGAGCGCCCGGCCGATCCGGGCCTCGATCTTGGCGTACTTCCACAGCTTCCATTCCGACCGTCCTACCTGGACGGTCCGGAAGAGGTTGCAGGCGGCCTTGACGGTCTCCTGGGTGTCGACGTCGGCCAGCAGGTAGCAGGTCCACGGCCACGAATCGGACGGCCCGACCAGGTGGCTGTCGTCGTCGATGTCGCCGATGAAGTCGACCCCGGGCAGTGCCTTGATGCCGTCCATCATCTCGACGAACGCCGTCCACACGTCGCCGGCGGTGACCCCGTCGCGCGGGAGGTCGAAGAAGTTCTGGTTGATGCCGATGCAGAACAGCACGCGCAGTGGCGGATTGGCCATGGGAACTCCTGTGTCGTGGCGGGATCAGCGGAAACCGGGGACGGTCGGCGGCCTGCCCAGCAGCACGGCGCCCGCGGCGTCGTACATCGAGGGCATCAGGAACGCGTGCAGCGCGGGCACCTGCGAGTCCTGGCGCATGCGTTGCAGCGGGTGGGAGTTGTCGATGGTGGAGGTCCCGGAGAAACCGCACACCTCGTGCACGACCTGCGCCGCCGTCGCGGCCAGGTGGGTGGCCGAGAGCCGGACCAGCGCGTTGTGCTCGTCGCTGACCTCGCCGCCCGCGGCCACCGCGTCCCAGACCTCCTCGGCGACCTCGTAGTAGAACGCCCTCGCCGAGCGCATCGCGGCCACGGCCTGGGCGTACCCGGTGCGGTAGTAGGCGCGGTCGGCCAGCGGTGGAGCCCCGGTGACACCGGTGCGGGAACCCGCCCGGGAGGCGAAGTCCAGGGCGGCCCGCGCCACCCCGAGACCCACGGCGGCGTGCACCTGCGCCTGGTAGCCGATGGTGGGGTAGCGGTAGAGCGGTTCGTCCACGCAGGACCCGCCACCCCGGATGAACGTCCACTCGCGAGGAACCTCGACGTCGTCGACGACCACGTCGAACGAGCCCGACGCCCGCATCCCCGAGACGTCCCAGTCCTGCACGATCTCGACCTGCTCGGGCCGCAGCATCGCCGCGCGCGGCCGGTTGTCGCCATCGGCGTCACCGGGGATGCCGACGCTGAGGACGTCGGCGGCCATGCAGCCGCTGGCGAACCGCCACCGCCCCTTGACCAGGTATCCGCGCTCGGTCGGGGTGACCGGGTTGACCGGGAACATCGCGCCCCCGTACACCACGTCGGGCCCGTCGGCGTAGAGCTCGGCCTGGGTGTCGAGCGGCAGGCACGCCAGGTACGTCCCGGCCGAGCCGAAACCGGCCACCCACCCGGTCGACCCGTCCACCGACGCGATGCGCTCGACACCGCGCAGGAACTCCGGCGGCGGCATCGGCTCACCGCCGAACCTCGCCGGGGTGGAGGCGCGGAACATGCCGAGCTCCTTGAGCCGGGCGACGAAGTCGGGCGGTACGTAGGACTGCGCGTGGAACTCCTCGCGGCGCTCGGTGAGCTCGGCCAGCACGGCCTCCCACGCCGCGTCGCCGGCGAATCCCTGGGGCATGGCACGCTCCTGTCGTCACGTTGATCCGACGCTAAGCAGCGGCCACGCCGCGCGACATCGGGATTGCCCAAGCACCCAGTAGGGGAATCCTTCAGGTGTGGCGTCGAAGACCACCTGCGTGGCGGTGCGGGTGGGGGATCCTGAGCGGCTTCGTGGACTCCGCGCGCCACTCCTTATGTATGCCCCTTACCCCAGGGGTGGACATCGGCGTCGCGGCGTGCTCGCCACGATGCCGCTCAGAACCCCCGGCGGTGCGAGCGTCGAGAGTGGTCACCAGAAAGAGAAAGTGGCTCCGCCACTTCGACAGAACCTAGTCTGGCCCAATGGTGGTCGACTCGCAGGCGCCCGAACTGGTGGATTCCGACTTCGTCGCGATGATGCGCGCCTCCCACCTGTGCGTGCTGATCCACGACGCGGCGACCAAGAACATCCTGTGGGCGAACCCGGCGGCCTGCGCGCTGCTGGAGTGGAGCGTCACCGAGCTGCGCCCGCTGAAGGCCAACCACATGAGCAGCTCCGCCCAGCAGTACGACAGGGTGATCGGCCGGGCGTGGCTGCACGAGGCGGGCGAGAAGGGCATGAGCCGCATCGAGTGGCACTACCGGTCCAGGTCGGGCCGGGTCATCCCCACCGAGGCGATCGCGGTGCGCGTCGAACTGGCCCAGGGACCTGCGGTGATGGTTCAGTTCCGGGACGTCGAGCGGGAGCAGCGCGTGGAGCGCGAGCTGCGCCAGACCACCTCCTACGTCGACGCGCTGGCGCGGCACACCTCGACGGTCGCGTTCATGCTCGACTCGGCAGGCACGATCCGCTTCGCCACCGACACCGCCCTGGCGCACCTCGGCCTGTCGGGTGACGCGGATCCACCCGTCGGACTGCTGCTGGAGTCCCACGCCCGGCTGCGCCGCGACGGCACCGAGGTCAGCTGGGTGCAGGCCGCGGCCGCCGCCGACCCGGTGGAGCCGGTGCGGCTGGAGATCCCGGGAGCCGAACCGGTGACCCTCGAAGGAAGCCTGGAGCGGCTGCGCGACGTCGACGCGTTCCTGATGATCCTGCACGACGTCTCCACCCGGGTCCGCGGCGAGGAGCGGCGCGAGCTGGAGCTGCGCCACGAGAACTACCTGGCCCGCTACAACGCGATGGGCGACATGGCGATGGCCATCGCCCACGAGCTCGGCCAGCCGCTGGCCGCGGCGGCGAACTTCATCGCCGGGGTGCACGCCCGCGCGCAAGTGCTGGAGACCTCCGGGCAGGTCCCCGAGGGCACGACCGGGCAGCTCGCGTACGGCCTGGACAGCGCCAACCGCCAGATCGATCGGGTCTCGGCGATCGTCAGCGCACTGCGCTCGTTCGTCGGCCACCTCGAACACGTCGAGCAGGTCGCCGACCTCAACGCGGTGATCGACGAGTGCCTCTACTTCGTGCGGCTGCGCGCCGCGGCCGTCGGCGTGGAGGTCGAGGTGCGGTTGAGCGACCAGCCGGTGCCGGTGCGCTGCGAGCGGGTGCTGACCGGTCAGGTGGTGCTCAACCTGTGCTTCAACGCCATCGACGAGATCGTCGAGGGCGACGCCGAGCAGCGGAGGATCGAGCTGGTCACCGAAACCCGGGACGAAGGAGGCACCGTGACCGTCGCCGACCGGGGCCGGGGCGTGCGCAAGGACGTGTTCGCCGAATCGTTCACCAGCAAGGAGCACGGCAGCGGCATCGGGCTCGCGCTCAGCTATCGCATCATCAACCGCCAGCACGGCTCCATCTGGTGCCGGCCGCGAGAAGGCGGCGGCTCGGTGTTCGGCTTCTCCCTTCCCTCGGCGTAGACGACCGCTCTAGGGGAAAGCTTCAGGCCGCGCCGGGGAATCCTCGATACCCGCGGGCCCGCCGGCGGCCGTAGTTTCGAGAGGAACCAGCGGGGAGGAGGCACCGTGGCGGATCTGACGCCCGCCCAGCGCGAGTTCCGCGCGGCGATGGCGAACCTCTCGGCCGGGGTCAACATCGTCACCACCGACGGCCCGCGCGGACGCGCCGGCATCACGGTCAGCGCGGCCTGCTCGGTCACCGACGACCCACCGACCATGCTCGTGTGCGTGCACCGATCGAGCCACGCCCACGACGTGCTGGCGGGCAACGAGCGGGTCTGCGTCAACGTCCTCGGCTCGGGCCAGCAGGACCTGGCGCTGCGGTTCGCGGGCGCGACCGGGCTGCCGATGCACGAGCGGTTCGCCGGAGCGGTCTGCGACTTCGCGGAGGTGCCCGTGCTGCGCGACGCCGCCGCGTCGGTCATCGGACACCTCGGCCAGGTGCGCCCGCAGGGTTCGCACTCGGTGATGTTCGTCGAGGTTGAGCGGGTGATCACGCGCTCCGGCAGCGGCGCTCTGGTGTACTTCCAGCGGGAGTTCCACAGCCTCGCGGGAGCACATCGTGGATGACCGGAACATGACGTTGACCTGCTACAACGACACCCACGGCTACGGCTGGCGACACGTGGACCTGTTCGTGCACGACGCCTCCGGCCGCGAGGTCGAGTGGGTGCACTGGCTGGTCGCCGCCGACGGCCCTGCAGCAGCCGACACCGCCACCGCCGAGGTGGAACCGCTGCTGCGCCGCACCTCGCCGTGGCGGCACGGCGTCAGCGCCTCCGGCATGGACTACTGGGTCGCCGATGCCGAGTGGGAGCGACCGTGACGCTGTGGAACCCGTGGTCGTTGCGCGAACTGGTCACCGACCTGGCCGCCGGGCGCACCACCCCGGCCCAGGCGCTGGAACGCAGCCGCAGCAGGATCGCCGCCACCGATCCCGTCCTGCGGGCGTGGGTCGAGCACCTGTCCGAACCCGCTCTCGCGGAAGGTCCGCTGCGCGGAGTTCCGCTGGCGGTCAAGGACATCATCGACGTCGTGGGAGCGCCGACCCGCTGCGGTTCGGCGCTCCGCGCCGACGCCCCACCCGCGACCGCCGACGCCGCGATCGTGCGGGCGTGGCGGGCCGCCGGGGCCACGCCGATCGGCAAGACCGTGACCACCGAGTTCGCGTTCTTCTCCCCGGGCCCCACCCGCAACCCGGCAGCGCCCGAGCACACCCCGGGCGGGTCGTCCAGCGGATCGGCCGCGGCCGTGGCGTCCGGGCAGGTCCCGCTCGCGCTCGGCTCGCAGACCGCCGGCTCGGTCACCCGGCCCGCCGCGTTCTGCGGCGTCGCCTCGCTGGTGCTCGGCCACGGCAGGTTCCCGACCGACGGCGTCGTGGGCCTGGCACCGAACCTGGACTCGCACGGCGTGTTCACCGCCACCGCAGGCGACCTGGCCCTGGCCTGGTCGGCGCTCACCGGCACCCCGGAACCGCCGCCGAACCGCGCACCTCGCCTGCTGCGCTGGAACGCGTCCTCGCTGGGGGTCGACGACGCGATGAGCGCGGCGCTGGAAGCCACCTGCGCGACCCTCACCGACCGGGGCGCGGTGGTCACGGCCTTCCCGGAGGAACAGCTCATCGCCGAACTCACCGAAGCTCACCCGGTGGTCATGGCCTACGAGGCGGCGCGGGAACGCGCCGAGGAACTCGCCGCGGCCGACGAGCTCAGCGATCACCTGGCCACTCTGCTGCGCACCGGGGCGGCCACCACCGCCGCCGAGTACGACGAGGCCCGGCGAGTCGTCGTCGAGGCGAACCGGCACGTGGAGCGGCTCACCGAATCCAGCGACGCCATCCTCGGTCCCGCCGCCCCGGGACCGGCTCCGCGCGGTCTTGACGCGACCGGTGACCCGGTGATGAGCCGCGCCTGGCAGGCCCTCGGCCTCCCGACGGCCGCGGTCCCCGGCCCGCGCGACGAAACCGGGTTGCCGCTGGGAATCCAGCTCATCGGCCACCACAACGGCGAAACCGCTTTGCTGGCAACGGCCAGAGGCCTCGAAGCGGGTTAAACGTCCACCCCGTGCTGGAGGAGGTCCCGGACGAGCGTGCCCAGGCTCTCGGCTTCGGTCTTGGCCTTGATGCGGGCCCGGTGCACGTCAACGGTCTTCACGCTCGTGTCCAGGTCGCGGGCGATGAGCTGGCTCGACCGCCCGTCCACGACCAGCCGCAGCACCTCCCGCTCGCGCGGCGTCAGCGAGGCGACCCGCCCGCGCACGCGCAGCCGCTCGGCGTGGGCGGTGAAGCACTGCTCGGCCTCGCGCAGCTGGTCCTGGACCACGTCGAGCATGCGCTGCGGCTCGTAGGGCTTCTCCAGGAAGTCCACCGCCCCCAGGCGCATCGCCCGCACCGACATCGGGATGTCGCCGTGCGCGGAGCAGAAGATCACCGGCGCCGGGTACTCGCGTTCGGACAGCTCCTCCTGCAGCTGGAAACCGCTCAGGCCCGGCATCCGGACGTCCACGATCACCACACCGGGCTCGTCGGGGTCGAACTCGGCGAGGAACCCGGCGGCGTCCGGGTAGGTCAGGGCCTGAACTCCGACGGTCTGCAGCAGGAACACCAGCGACCGCCGATGCGCCTCGTCGTCGTCGACGATGTGCACCACCGGAGCGGAAAGCGTCGTCGTCATCGTCCCTCCAGGCGAACCAGGGGAAGACCAAGACTAGGCAGCAACGCCCGGGTCGGATAGGTCCGTTGGCGTCAAGAGTCCCGCAGCAGCACCGAGGTGGTCGGGTGGTCGGAGGCGAACCGGTCGGGGAGGGGAGCGACGAACACGTTCTCCGTGCGCGTGCGGGTGATCTTCCAGCCATCGGGTTCCCGGTGGAAGGCGTTGTTGAGCCGGCTCGAACGCAGGACACCGCTGCCGTCGGCGAACAGCCAGGGCTGCACGTGGATCCACAACCCGGTGGCCTGATCACCGCGCACGTGGATCTGCTCGGAGGTCAGGTAGTGCGCGTTGAGCAGCAGCGCCGGGTCCCGCTCCCGGCTCCAGAACCGCTCGAAGTGCGCCCGGATCGCCGCGTGCCCCTCGGCGCGGCCGAACTGGCCGTCGTAGTGCTCACCCACGCCCTCCCAGACCGCGTCGGAGGCGTAGAGCTCCATGATCGCGTCGATGCGCTCGGCGTCGTCGCGCACCGCGAACTCGGGGCACGGGGAGTCGCACAGGAACATGTAGCGGGCCTGGATGCGGCGGATGTCCGCCTCGGCTTCCAGGACCTCGATCCGCCTGGTCAGCGCGGCGATGGTCGACTCGGTCATCGGGCTCCTCTCGTGCGCGCGGGCGCGGTTTCGGGCAGGCGGAGCAGGCACAGCAGGGACACCAGCAGACCGGCCGCGATGTACCAGCCGACCGAGGTCGAGCTGCCGGTCACGGCGATCAGGCGGTTGGCGATCATCGGCGCGAAGCCGCCGCCGAGCACGCTGCCGATCTGGAACGCCAGACCCACGCCGGACTGCCGCTGCTCGACTGTGAACAGCTCCGAGTAGTAGGTCAGCAGCGGTCCCCACAGGAATCCACCGATGGTGAACCCGATGATCACCGCCAGGCCCACGGCGAGCGGCGTGCCGATGTCGGCGATCCGGAACATCACCAGCGCGTACACCAGCGCACCCACCGCACCGGAGATCATCACCGGTTTTCGGCCCACCCGGTCCGACAACCAGCAGGCCAGCACGATCGTGATCGCGTGGCACAGCAGCCCGATCATGCTGCCGATCACGATCGGCTGACGAGGCAGCGCGAGTCCCTGCGGCTCGGCGGCCGTGGCGTAGGACAGCATGAACGTCGCGAGGATGAACATGTTGGCGTTCAGCCCCAGGTTCACCCCCGCGGCGAGCAGCAGCCGCCTCCAGTCCTGCCGGAACACCGCCAGCAGCGGCACCTCGCGGTCGCGGGCCAGGGCGACGAACTCCGGTGTCTCGTCGATGCCGCGGCGCGCCCACACGCCGAGCGCCAGCACGAAACCGCCGATCAGGAACGGCACGCGCCAGCCCCAGGCGATCACGTCCTGCATCGGCATCAGCAGCACCAGCGCGAACGCCAGGTTGGCCAGCAGCTGCCCGAGCGGTGAGCCCATCGTCGCGAACGACCCGTACAGCCCTCGCCGGTGCGGCGGTGCGTGCTCGACGGCCAGCACCGCGGCCCCGCCGATCTCCCCGCCGCGCGCCAGACCGTGCAACATGCGCAGCCCGATCAGCAGCAGCGGCGCGGTGATGCCGATCGCCAGGTAGGACGGCAGCACGCCCATCAGCAACGTCGAGGAACCCATCACCACGAACGTCAGCTGCAGCGAGAACCGCCGCCCGTAGCGGTCGCCGATCCACCCGAACAGCAGCGCCCCCAGCGGGGTGAGCAGGAAACCGACGGCGAAGGTCGCCAGTCCCAGGAACGAGCCGAACCACTAGTCGCCGCTGATGAAGAAGATCTGCCCGAACACCAGGGCCGCGGCCGTGCCGTAGATGGCGAAGTCGTAGAACTCCAGCGTGGATCCGACCCCGCTGGCCAGGCCGATCCGTCTGACACCGGCGCGCGAGGCGCCGTTCTCACTGAGCACGGGCATGGCGAGTCCTGTCGGTCGAGGAGACGGACGCGTCCGCGTTGTCGCTCAACGCTAGGGACGGCCCCGAGACGCCGCCATTGGAGATTTCCCGACCTGGGACTAGGGGAATCCCTTACTGCAGCGCCGCCGCGCGGATCGCCAGAAGCAGTGGCAGCGAGCCGGATTCCCGGAGCGGCCGCGGAAGGCTGGGCGCCTCCAGGACGTTGGTGCCCGCGCGGAGCTCGCGGCTCATCGTCGCCAGATCGATGTCGACGAAGTCGAGCTCCGAGCCGGGAATGCTGTTGCTGGACACCGAGAGGAGCGTGATGCCGAAGAACTCCGGTTTCGCACCGCGGTCCATCCAGCGCGCGAAACCCGTGAGCTCGGTTCCGGCGACGGAACCGCCGGCCAGCCCGGTCTCCTCGCGCAGTTCGCGCTCCATGCCGGTGACCAGCACCTCGGCCAGGTCGCGGCGGGGCGAGCCGTCGGCGGTGACCAGATCGCGCGGCTCCAGCGAACCGCTGCCCGAGGGATCGCCGTCGCCGACGATCAGCAGCAGTCCGTCGGTGGTGAACGCCAGCGTCGACACCCCCACGACGTCGGCCAGCTCACCGGCGTCGAGACCCCGCAACCGGCCCGAGGTGTCGGTCAGCAACCTCCGCCGCAGATCGAACTCCGCGCCGGTCTCCCGGTCGGTGATCCGCATCCCGCACAGCTCGTTGGAGCACTGGAAGTCGAAGTAGCGCGTCCGGTGCAGCCGCACCTCGGCGTCACGGCCGCCGGGCAGCGGGTCCGAACGCAGACCCACCACGGGACCGTTGAACAGCGGCCGCTCCGAGGAGCGCAGGGCCGGCAGGTGGGGCGCGGTCGCGCGCAGCTCCGGCGCCGGCCGGTACGCCTGCTCGGCGATCCGCACCCCGAAGCGGCGATCCCGGACGGCGCGGTCGATCTCGTTGCTGAGCAGCGCCGTCCCGAGACCGGGCAGGTGGCTGTAGACGGCGGCGGGGTAGGAGGCCGGAACACCGATCTCGGCGTGCGGGAACGGTTCCGCGGCGGAGGAGAACTCGTGACCCGACCAGCGGCGACGCCGCCCGCGCAGGCCACGGGTCAGCGCGATCACGCCCAGCACCAGCGCGATCAGCGCCAGCGCGACGCCCACCGCGACCGGCAGCACCACGACCGCACCGAGCAGCACTCCCAGCGCCACGAGCAGCAGCGGCCACTCGCGCACCACCAGGTACCACGCGTAATCGGACCTGGACCGGACTCGCCGCACCAGATTCCGCACGCCCACTCCCCGAACTCAAGATCAAACCCGATCACCCTAACCCAGCCGAATCTCAACCCGACGCCGAATCCGAAGTGCCGAGTCCGCGGCTCAAGATCACCGCGGCCGGTTTCGAATCCGGATTGTCGGGTGTGGGCGGTACCGTCGCGCTCATAGCTGGGGAAGGGGCCGATCGGGGGTAGTCGGAGATGCCGGATGTCGCAGTCGAGGCCGCGTGCTTCATCGCGGGTCATGCCGGGGAGCCGATCACCCTGGCCGACGTCGCCGACCACGTCGGCTACAGCCCGTTCCACCTCGCCCGCGCGTTCGAGCGCGCCCACGGCCAGCCACCCGGGAGGTTCCTGGCCGCGCACCGCTTCCAGCGGGCGAAGCGGCTGCTGCTGGAGACCGACGAACGCGTCAGCGACATCTGCTGCGAGGTCGGCTTCAGCTCGGTGGGAACGTTCACCCGCCGCTTCACCGCCGAGATCGGCCTGTCCCCGGTGAGCTTCCGCAGACTGCCCGACCTGCTCAGCGACGCCCCTCCGCGCCCGGTGCTGGTACCCGGTGACGACGACTCGGGCGGCCTCGTCACCGGCCAGGTCCACCTCGCCACCGCGGCGCGCATCGCGCTCGGCGGCGCCGCCGCCATCTACGTGGGCCTGTTCGCGCGGCGAATCCCGCGCGGCGTTCCGATCGTCGGGGCGCTGCTGGACGAGCGGGGGCGCTTCGCGCTCACCGGGATCCCGCGGGGGACCTACTGGGTGCTGGCGACCGCCTTCTCCGCTCGGGCCGACCACGCTCAGCAGCTGGTCCCGGGCTGGAACGTCGTCGGCGCCTCGCCCGCACCGCTGGTCATCGGGCCCGCCCGGCTTCCCGAGCACCGCGAGATCACCCTGCAGGTCGTGCCGCCGTGGTCGGCCCCGGTGCTGGTGGCGTTGCCGCCGCTGGCCGCCCCGATTGCGCAAGATCGGAGAAGACAAGCCTTCGCAGCGGGCCTACCTTGAGCTTGATACCAGCCGTGACCAGCGCAGGGAGCCACTCATGAGTCGTGTCCGAGTCCTCGTCGGCACCCGCAAGGGAGCTTTCATCCTCACCGCCGACGGCAAGCGCGAGTCGTGGGAAGTCGACGGCCCGCACTTCGGCGGCTGGGAGCTCTACCACCTCAAAGCCTCCAAGGTCGATCCCGACCGCCTGTTCGCCTCCCAGTCCATGGGCTGGTTCGGGCAGCAGATCCAGCGCTCCGACGACGGCGGCCGGAGCTGGCAGCCGGTCGACAACCACTTCTCCTACGACGGAACGCCTGGCACGCACCTCTGGTACGACGGGACGCCGAGACCGTGGGAGTTCACCCGGGTGTGGCACCTGGAACCCTCGGCCACCGACCCGGACACCCTCTACGCGGGCGTCGAGGACGCGGCGCTGTTCCGCACCACCGACGCCGGCCGCAGCTGGCACGAGCTGCCCGCGCTGCGCGAGCACGAATCGGCGCCGAACTGGCAGCCGGGCGCGGGCGGCATGTGCCTGCACACGATCATCCAGGCACCGAACAACCCCGACCGCTTCTACATCGCGATCTCGGCGGCGGGCGCGTTCCGCACCGACGACGGCGGCAAGTCCTGGCGGCCGATCAACAAGGGCCTGAACTCCGGCCAGATCCCGGACCCGGACGCCGACGTCGGCCACTGCGTGCATCGCCTCGCCATGCACCGCGACCGTCCGGACGTGCTGTTCATGCAGAAGCACTGGGACGTGATGCGCAGCGACGACGCGGGCGAGTCCTGGTACGAGATCAGCGGCGACCTGCCCAGCGACTTCGGGTTCCCGATCGACGTGCACGCCCACGAGCCCGACACCGTCTACGTGGTGCCGATCCTCAGCGACGAGCAGCACTTCCCGCCGGAGGGCAAGCTGCGCGTGTACCGCAGCCGGGCTGGCGGCAACGAGTGGGAACCGCTGACCAACGGCCTCCCGCAGGAGAACTGCTACGTCAACGTCCTGCGCGACGCCATGGCCGTCGACGAGCTGGACGACTGCGGGATCTACTTCGGCACCACCGGCGGCGACGTCTACGTCTCGCCCGACTCCGGCGACACGTGGCGGCCCATCGTCAACAACCTGCCCTCGGTCCTGTCGGTGGAGGTGCAAACGCTCCCTTGACCACTCCCCGCCCCAACGGACGGGAATCCTCCTGGCTCGCGCCGGGAAGTTCCTGATTCACCGCCGGTCGCCCCATCCGGGAGGTTTCCCGTTGAGGTCTTACACCCGCTCCACAGGCCGACACCGCCAGCCCGGCGGCCAAAATGTTCCGTGCGGCGTTGATGTCCCGGTCGTGCCGTACCTCGCAGACGCCACAACTCCATTCCCGCACGCGCAGCGGCAACGAATCAGTGAGTGCACCGCAGTTCGAGCACGTCTTGGACGAGGGGAACCAGCGGTTGATCACGATCAGCTCTCGCCCATACCAGGCGCACTTGTATTCCAGCATCGAGCGCAGCTCGGCCCACGACGCATCACCGATGACACGGGACAAACGGCGGTTCTTCATCATGTTGCAAACGGAGAGGTCTTCGATCACGACCGTTTGGTTGTCACGGACGAGCCGAGTGGTGACCTTGTGCAGGTTGTCGCGACGCCGGTCGGAGATCCGGGCATGGATTCGGGCGACCTTGAGGCGAGCCTTGTCGCGGTTGTTCGACCCCTTCACCTTGCGGGCGAGCTCCCGCTGCGCCTTCTCCAGCCGTTTGCTTTCGCGGACGGAGTGCTTCGGGTTGCTGATCTTCTCACCCGTCGAAAGGGTGAGAAGCGAACTGATTCCCGCGTCCATACCGACTACGCCGGTGGTGGGCTCGTGGCTGCCGACCAACGTCTCTACCTGAATCGAAACAAACCAGCGGTCGGCCGAGTCGCGCGTCACCGTGACCGTCGACGGTTCAGCGCACTTCGGCAGGGATCGAGACCACACGATGTTCAACGGCTCGGGCACCTTCGCCAGCGTAAGTTGACCATCGCGGTATTTGAACGCCGACTTGGTGTATTCCGCCGAGCCGCGGGATCGTTTACGGGATTTGAAACGCGGGTACTTCGCACGCTTGTTGAAGAAGGCAGTGAATGCGCACTGCAAATGCCTGAGCGCTTGTTGCAACGGTACGCTCGACACCTGGGCCAAGAACGCCAACTCCTCGGACTTCTTCCACGCCGTGAGCAAAGTCGAAGTCTCGTTGTAGGTCACCCTGCGTTGCTCCTGGGCCCACGCGCGGGTCCTGGCGTCCAGAGCGAGGTTGTAGACCTTCCGGACACACCCGAATGTGCGCAGCAATTCCTTCTTCTGCGCTTCGGTTGGGTAGAAGCGGTATTTGAAAGCCCGCTTCACCTCCGTTTCGCCCATGATCAGAAGTTAGCAACTGCCAGTTCTGGGGTTGATCTCGGGTTTGGAAAAGACACCCGGGTTCCCCCCCACCCCGAGTCTTACAGGCCGAAGTGCCTGCCGATTGGAGACGCCATGATCCGCATCCTGCTTCCCGCGCACCTGCGCACGCTGGCGAAGATCCCCGAGCACGAGGTGGCCGTCGAGGTCGACGGCATCCCGACGCAGCGGCTCGTCCTCGACGCACTGGAGGCCCGCTACCCGGCGCTGCGCGGCACGGTCCGCGATCACGACACCAAGAAGAGGCGTGCGTTCATCAGGTTCTTCGCCTGCGAGCAGGACCTGTCCAACGAGCCGCTCGACGACCCGTTGCCCGAAGAGGTCGCGCTCGGCAAGGAGCCCTACATGATCATCGGAGCGATGGCCGGCGGCTGATCGCTAGGGTGGTGGAATGCTCGTTCATCACCTGGATTGCGGCCCGATGCGGCCCTTCGGCGGACGGTTGATCGATGGCGAGGGCTCGGTGCTGCGCCGGGCGCGGATGGTGTGCCACTGCCTGCTGATCGAGACCGACAGCGGATTGGTGCTGGTCGACAGCGGTTTCGGTACCGAGGACTCCGCCCCGGCGCGAACCTCGCTGCCGAAGGCGTTCCGGTTGATGATGAACCCGCAGCTGGATCCGACGACGACCGCTGTCGCGCAGGTGCGGCGGCTCGGTTTCGACCCGGCCGACGTGCGGCACGTCGTGCTTACCCACCTCGACCTCGACCACGCGGGCGGCCTGCGGGACTTCCCGCAGGCGAAGGTGCACGTCCACGGCCCCGAACTGCGCGCGGCCACCGGCAGTTCGGACACGCGCTACCGCAAGGCGCAGTGGGCGCACGGACCCGACTGGGTCGTCCACGAGGACCGGTCGGGACAGCACTGGTTCGGGTTCGAGGCCGTTCGCGAGCTCGACGGGCTGCCCGAGGAGATCCTGCTCGTCCCGCTCGGCGGCCACAGCACCGGTCACGTCGGGGTCGCCGTGAACGCGGGCGCGCGGTGGTTGCTGCACGCGGGCGACGCGTACTTCTGGCAAGGGGAGATGTCACAGCCTCCGGACTGCCCACCCGCTCTGCGCGCGTTCCAGCGGTTGATGGCGGTGGACAACCGCGCGCGGCTGAACAACCAAAGCCGCCTCCGCGACCTCGCGGGCGAGATCGACGTCATCTCCGCCCACGACCCCGTCGGCTTCGACGGCCACGTGCGCGGTGCGAGCTGACGCTCCGGCTCTTCTCGACGGAACCGGGACGGCGGCTGGTGCGGATCGGTGAACGCGGCCGTGGGGCGGCCTGATTTCCCGGAATTGGTTTGACCGCTCGACGGCGGCGCCCGCAGACTGGTGCGCGGTCTGGATCGATGCTGGGGGTTGTGGTGGCGGTCGAAACGCGCGCCGATTCCGGTGTGCTGCGTGCTCGCAACGCTGTTGCGGTGGTGTTCGCGGTCAACGGGTTCTCGATGGCCAGCTGGATGTCGCGGCTCCCGGAGGCGCGCGACGCGCTGTCGGTGTCGCCGGGGGAGCTGGGCAGGTTGCTGCTGGCGATCTCCGTCGGTTCGATCCTCGCGCTGCCGCTGGCGGGTGCCCTGGTACACCGCTTCGGTGCCCGCGTGGCCATCACCGGCGCCGCCGTGCTCGACGCCGTCGGCGTAGCGCTGGCGGGCACCGGTGCCGGTGTGTTCGGCGACGTCTGGGTCACCGCTGCGGGCCTGTTCGCGTTCGGCCTGGGCACCGGCGTGTGGGACGTGGCGATGAACATCGACGGTGCTGCGGTGGAACGCCGGCTCGGGCGCACCATCATGCCGCGCTTCCACGCGGGTTTCAGCCTCGGCACGGTCATCGGAGCCGGGGTGGGGGCGGCCTGCGCGGGGCTGGGCGTGCCGATCGTGGTGCACCTGGTCGGTGCGGCGATCCTGGTCGCGGTGGTCCCGGCTTTCGCGTCGCCGTCACTGCTGCCCGCGCACGACGAGGAGAAGGAGTCGCCCGGCGGCGGACTCGTCCGCGCCTGGGCCGAACCGCGAACCCTGCTGGTGGGGTTGATGGTCCTGGCGATGGCGCTGACCGAGGGCACCGCCAACGACTGGCTGGGCGTGGCCCTGGTCGACGGCTACGACCTCCCGCCGTGGCTCGGCGCGGTCGGTTTCGCGGTGTTCCTCAGCGCCATGACCGCCGGCCGCGTGGTCGGCACGATCCTGCTCGACCGCTTCGGCCGCACGAAGGTCCTCTGGGCCACCATGGGCACCGCAGGGATCGGCGTGCTGCTGGTGGTCTTCGGAACCTGGCTCCCGCTGGTGTTCTTGGGCGCCGCGACCTGGGGAATCGGTGCGTCCCTGGGATTTCCGGTGGGGATGAGCGCGGCCGCCGACGATCCGGTCCGCGCGGCGGCGCGCGTCAGCGTCGTCTCCACCATCGGCTACACGGCGTTCCTCGCGGGCCCGCCGCTCCTCGGCTACCTCGCCGACCACGTCGGCACGCTGCACGCCCTGCTGCTGGTGGCGGCCCTGCTGGTCCCGTCCGCCCTGGCCGTTCCGGCCGCGAGGCCGCCGGCGCACGAGCCGGGCTAGGCCGGTACGGGAATTGCCTTGTGCAGCGGGGGCGGGGAGCAGAATCTGAGCGGTTCCGTGGACTCCGTGCGCCACTCCTGATGTGTTCCGCTTACTCAGGGGGTGGACATTGGCGTCGCGGCGTCCTCGCCACGAAACCGCTCAGAACCTGCGGCGGTGCAGGTTGCGTCCCACACCTGAAGCAGTCGAACAGCCTCTAGCTTTCGACCTCGGAGCGGTCGCCGCCCCACAGGGTGTGGAAGGTGCCTTCCCGGTCGGTGCGGCGGTAGGTGTGGGCGCCGAAGAAGTCCCGCTGTCCCTGCGTGAGAGCGGCCGGGAGGCGTTCAGCGCGCAGCGCGTCGTAGTAGGCGAGGGCCGCGGCGAAACCCGGTGTGGGGACGCCCTGTTCGGTGGCGGCGACGAGCACCGCGCGCCAATCGTCCTGGGCCTCGGCGATCTCCTCGGCGAACTCGTCGTCGGAGAGCAGGCTCGGCAGATCGGGTCGGTTGTCGTGAGCCGCGCGGATGCGGTCCAGGAACGCCGCGCGGATGATGCACCCACCGCGCCAGATCGCGGCGATGGCACCGAGATCCAGCCGCCAACCGTACTCGGCGCTGCCCGCGGCGATCTCGTGGAACCCCTGCGTGTAGGACACGATCTTCGACGCGTACAGCGCCTGCTCGACCTTGTCGGCGAACACCGCCGCCTCGGCGTCCCCGAGCGGTCGCGGAGCGGGCCCCGCCAAGCCGCGTGACGCCTTCCGCAGCGCGGTGTGCCCGGAAAGCGAGCGGGCGAACACCGCTTCGGCGATGCCCGAGACCGGAACGCCCAGTTCCAGCGCCAGTTGCACCGTCCAGCGGCCGGTTCCCTTCTGCTCGGCCTGATCGGCGACCACGTCGACGAACGGTTGCGCCGTCGCAGCGTCCACGTGGGACAGGACTTCGGCGGTGATCTCGATCAGGTAGGAGTCCAGCCTGCCGGTGTTCCACGCGCGGAAGATCCCGGCGATCTCCTTCGGCGGATAACCGGCGACGTCCCGCAGCAGCTGGTACGCCTCGCCGATGAGCTGCATGTCGGCGTACTCGATGCCGTTGTGCACCATCTTCACGAAGTGCCCGGCCCCGTCCGCGCCCACGTGCGTGACGCACGGTGCGCCGTCGGCGGCCTTGGCGGCGATCTTCTCCAGCATCGGGCCGAGCGAGGCGTAGGACTCCGCCGAACCACCGGGCATGATGCTCGGACCGTGCAGCGCGCCTTCCTCCCCACCGGAGATGCCGGTGCCGACGAAGTGGATGCCCTGCTCGCGCAGCTCCTGCTCGCGGCGGCGGGTGTCGGCGAAGTGCGCGTTGCCGCCGTCGATGATCACGTCTCCGGTGTCCAGCAGGGGCGCGAACTCGCGGATCACCGCGTCGGTGGGGTCACCGGCCTTGACCATGATGACCAGTCGTCGGGGCCGTTCGAGCGCCGCCACGAAGTCCTCGGCGGATTCTGCCGGAACGAACGTGCCCTCGTGCCCGAACTCGTCGACGAGCTCGCGGGTTCTGGCGGGGGTGCGGTTGTGCAGGGCGACGGCGTAGCCGTTGCGCGCGAAGTTGCGCGCCAGGTTGCGGCCCATGACCGCCAGTCCGCTGACTCCGATCTGCGCTGTTGTGCTCATTCGCGTGACTCCCGTGGTGACGTCGGTTCTCGGGCGGGGCTCAGCTGGTCGCGGCGGGTTCCGGCACGTCGAGCGGTCGCAGCAGCGAGGTCTCGTCGCGGCCCCAAGCGCCCAGCAGGTGGTCGGCGAGCCTGCCCTCCAGGAGTTCGGTGGCCCGGACGCCGAAGACGACGTCCTCGGCCAGGCGCGGTTCCCGATCGAGCAGGTCGCCGATCACGTCGCGGCGCATGATCTGCTCGTGCACCGCGTCGGCCTCGACGTGCTCGGTGAAGAAGTGGACGCACTCCGGCGCCGCCCCGAGCCTGTCCAGGGCTTCGGCGAGGCGTTGCGCGCTGGGTGCCGTGGTGATCTCGGCGGCGGCGAAGTGCCCGACGAGCGCACCGCGCAGTCCCCGGTGCAGGCCCAGCAGCGACATCAGGTTGACGATGGCGATCTGCGGCGCGGGCACCACGTCCAGGTAGTGCAGGTGGTCGGCGGACAGCCCGGCGCCGGTCAGCAGGTCCGCGAAGAGCTGGGAGTGGACCCGTTCACCGCGCCCGCCGCCGAACTCGTCGAACTCGACCGCCACCAGCGACGCCTTCGCCTGGCCCTGGAGGCGCGGGATGACCCACGCGTGCGGATCGGCCTCCTTGAGGTGGTAGATCGAGCGGTGCGCGAAGTACTCCCGCACCTGCCACCACTGCCCGCGGTCGCGCAGGTGGTGCGAGACGCCGTTGCCGGGCACGGGTTCCACCAGCAGCTCGTCGAGCACGGCCGTGACGTCGTCGGAGCTATCGGTGCCGGCGCGCAGCGCGTGCAGGAAGACGCGTTCGAGCTCGCCGCGCAGGGCCAGCAGCCCCGGGTCCCACTCCCACTCCGGCGAGACGTCGTCGAACCCGCGGTAGTGCAGCTCGTAGCAGGTGTGCAGGGCGATCGCGAGGTCTTGGCCCCAGGGGTCGCAGTCGTGCGCCAGCTCCGGGGGTGGCGCGGGGGCCGGGGGTTCCCGGCGGAGCGTGGCGGTGACCGCGGCGGACAGCGGGCCGCGCGGTTCCGGCAGGCTGGTCATCGCACCCCTCTCTCGTCGCGGGTGACTTGGAGTGCTCCGAGCAGCGCCCGATCACCTCGGGCGGCCGCGGTGCGCTGCCTGCGGGCACCGGTCCCGCAGTGCAGCAGTCCGGCGATGAGCTTGCGGACCGTCGCCAGATCGCGGGTCTCCTCGAGTTCGGCCGTGGCCCACCGGATCATGCGGTGCACGAGTTCGGCGGACCGCACGCGACGCCGCTCCACCAGGTCGATGCCGGGCCCGTCGAGTCCGTGGCGGGCTGCGGTCCACACGGCGGCCTGTTCGAGTCGCGGATCGAACTCCGGTGCCTCGCGGCCGGCGTCGAGCTCGCGCTGCGCGGTGCGCACCAGGGCCCTGGTCACCACGGCCTGCAGCAGCGCCTCACCCACGGTGGTGGCCGCGTCCGCGACGCGCAGCTCGACCGTCGGCAGGTGCGGTGACGGCCGCGCCAGCCAGAACGACATGGCCGCGTCGACGAGCACTCCGCACTCGATCAGCCGCGCGACGTGCTCGTCGTGCTCGGCCGCCGAGCGGAACCGCGGCGGGATTCCCGAGCCGGGGAACCGGCTTTGCTGCACCGCGCGCCAGCTGTCGTGGCCGGTGTCGGTGCCGAGGTGGAACGGCGAGTTCGTCGACATCGCCAGCAGCGAGGGCAGCCAGGGGCGCAGGTGGTTGATCACGGCCACGGCCTGTTCCCGGTCGGGCACGCCGACGTGCACGTGGCAGCCGCAGGCCTGGTAGTCGGTGACGACGGCGCGGTAGGTCTCGGCGATCCGGGTGAAGTGCTTGCCGGGTGAAATCGCGCCGGGTTCGCCCTGGAACGGCGGTGTCCCGGACGAGATCAGCGCCAGCCCTTCCGCCTGCGCCGCCCGGCTCATCCGCTCGCGGGCTGAGCGCAGCTGCGCGCTCAGCTGCGCCGAGGAGGTGCACACGCCGGTGGCGGCCTCGGTCTGGCTGGTCATCAGTTCGGAGTGGAAGCTGTGCTGCGGATCGACATCTGCCACTCCGGCCAGGACCGCCGGACCCCGTCCAGACGAAGCACCGGTCTCCGGGGCCACCACGAGGAACTCCTCTTCGACACCGAGCGTGCGGGAGGGTTCGGTGGCATGTTCGACCGCCGGCTCGGCGTTCTCGACCGCGGGAGTGTTCACCGGCGAGCTCCTCCCCGTGCCTGCGATCCGGGCTGCATGGCGTTGCTTTCCCTGGTGAGGGCGTGGGCAAACCTCCGAGCTCGTGGTTTGCGGCTCGGGCGGGGGCGGAAACCTGTTGGCCATGAGATTGCTGAGGACCTCGGCTGTTTACCGGCCGCAGGGCGACACCTGGCTGCTGGCGCGGGCATTGGGTGACGCCGGGATCGAGCCGGGCAGCAGGGTGCTCGACGTGGGCACCGGGACCGGTGCTCTGGCGCTGGCAGCGGCGCGCACCGGCGCTCGCGAGGTGACGGCCGTGGACATCTCGATCGCGGCGGTCGCGGTGGCGGGCCTCAACGCCTGGCTGCGCGGCTTGCCGGTGCGCGCGGAGCGGGGCGATGCGCTGGCGCGCGACTACGCCGATCCGTTCGACGTGGTGCTGGCCAACCCGCCCTACGTCCCCGCGCAGGGTTCCGGCCCACCGCGGGGCGCCGCGCGGGCTTGGGACGCCGGGTACGACGGCCGCGCGGTCATCGACCGGCTGTGCGTTCGCGCGCCCGAGCTCCTGGGCGGTGGCGGGACGCTGCTGCTGGTGCAGTCCGACGTGGCCGGCGTGGAAGCGACGCTCGCGCGGCTGCGCGCCGGGGGTTTGAAAGCGGCCGTGGTGGACCGCCAAGCGCAGGCGTTCGGTCCGGTTCTCGACGAGCGCGCGGCCGTGCTGGAGGAGCGCGGGCTGATCCGGCGCGGACAGCGCTGCGAGGAACTGGTGGTGATCCGTGCGGACCGGCCCCGCTGATCCCGACCGCAGGCGGGTCACCGTCGTCCCCGGCGGGCCGGTCCTCGTCGAAGGCCCGGTCCGGCTGGTGCTGGAGGACGGGACCACAGTGGATTCCGACCGGTTCGTGATCGCCGTCTGCGCGTGCCGCCGCAGTCAGAACTACCCCTTCTGCGACACCAGCCACCGCCGCAAGGTGCGCGAGGGGCGACCGCCGCGTTGAACCACTGGGCGTTTCGCGAGCGGGGCTTCCGGGTAGCCCGTTGTCTCCCGAGGATGAGGAGGGTGTTCAGATGTCTGCGATGGACAAGGCCCGCCACAAGGTGGAGGAGGCCGTGGGCAAGGCCAAGGAGAAGCTCGGCAGTGCCACGGGCGATCGCAGTACCGAGGCCGAGGGCAAGACCGAGCAGACCAAGGGCAACCTCAAGCAGGCCGGTGAGAACGCGAAGGACGCCTTCCGCAAGGACGGGTGAATCCCAACGCCGGTCCGCGAAGTCCGCGCGACTCAACCGGTTTCCCCTCGGCGGGGGCTGATGGCGAGCCCCCGCCGAGTCACGCCCGAAATCTCCCGAGGAGGCTCCGATGCAGGAGCAGGACTTTCCGCTGCCGGACTACGACCAGCTGTCGACGGGGTCGTTGCAGCACATGATCCGTTCGCTCGGTCAGGACGAGCTGGCGCGCGTGCTGGAGTACGAGCAGGAGCACAACGACCGCCCGCAGGTCGTGGAGATGATGCGGCAGCGGCTCGACGAGCTCCGCAGCGGTGCGCAACCCGCGGCGGGGGAGCATCGCGCTGAACCGGCCGAGGCGCAGAACTCCGCGAAGGGTTCGCCGGTGACTCCGGCCGGGGCTCCGGAACCACTGCACCCGCTGCGGCACGGCAACCACGACCGTCCCGGCTCCACGTAGGCCGAGAGGATCCGCCGTTGACCGCGCGGGTTCGGCTGGCCGAGGCGCCGGGCCCGCGCCTGACCCCGGATGCCCGCCGGAGGTCAGTCGCTCGTCTTGAGCTTCTTCATGATCATGTGGGAATCGACCCTGGCCACCGCGCGCAGCGCCATGAGCTTGGTCGTGAGGAAGGTTTCGAAGGTCGCGGAGTCCTCCACGGCCACGCGGATGAGGTAGTCGGGGCGGCCGAAGAGGCGGTGGACCTCGACCACCTCGTCGTAGGCGGTGATGGCGCCTTCCAGCTCCTCGACGGTCTGCAGGTCGTTGATGCTGATCTCGACCGAGACCATGACCTCGAAGCCGCGGCCGGTGGCGGCCGGGTCGATGCGGGCGCGGTAACCGGTGATGATCCCCTCGGACTCCAGGCGCTTGACCCTGCGCAGGCACGGGGCGGGCGTGAGGCCGACCCGCTGGGCGAGCTCGACGTTGGTCAACCTGCCGTCCTGGCTCAGATGAGACAATATTGCGCGATCTAGGGCATCTATCGACATCATGTTGCTCTCAGGGTCGGAAACGAGGAACGCAGGGCAACCACATTACTTCGTTCTCCACCTAAAATTGCAGCCATGCCTGCCGTTCTGGTCGCTGAGACCGCTTCCTCCCCGCGCGCCGACCTGCGGGGTGCCCTGCGCGATTCGAGCTCCGTGGGGCTCGCGATGATCCCGCTGGGCATGGCGTTCGGACTGCTCGTGGCGCACGCCGGTCTGACCTGGTGGTGGGCGACGGCGTTCGCCGCCCTGATCTACGCGGGCTCGCTGGAGTTCCTGCTCATCGGCCTCGTCGTGGCCGCAGCGCCGCTGGCGCACGTCGCGGTGACGGCGCTGCTGGTCAACTTCCGGCACGTCTTCTACGCGCTGTCGTTCCCGCTGCACCGGGTCCGCAGCCGAATCGGCAAGGCGTACAGCGCTTTCGCGCTCACCGACGAGGCGTACGCGCTGTCGACCGGACCCGCGGCGCAGGAGTGGAGCGGCAGGCGGATCGTGTGGTTGCAGGTGCTGCTGCACCTCTACTGGGTCTCGGGCGCGACGCTGGGCGCGCTGTTCGGGGCGCTGGTGCCGTTCCGGCTCGACGGTCTCGACTTCGCGCTCACCGCGCTGTTCGTCGTGCTGGCCATCGACGCCTACCGGGCGCGTCGCAGCGTTCCCGTTCCGGCGCTGGCGATGATCTGCGCGCCGGTGAGCGCGCTGCTGTTCCCCGAGCAGATGCTGCTGGTCTCCTTAGGACTGTTCACCGCCTGCCTGCTGGCGAGCCGAATCCTGTTGCGGAAGAAGGACGTCGATGCCTGACCCGATCCACATCGCCGGAGCGGTGGCCGTGTCCGCCGCCGTCACCTGGGCGTTGCGGGCGTTGCCGTTCGCCGCGCTCGCACCGCTGCGCAGCAGCGCGACCGTGAACTTCCTCGGCGCGCGGATGCCGGTCGGCGTCATGGTGATCCTCGCCGTCTACACGCTGCACGACACCCGGGCCACCGCGTACGCGCCGACCGCGCTGTCGCTGGCCGCGACGATCGGGTTGCACCTGTGGAAGCGCAACCCGGTGCTGAGCATCCTCGGCGGGACCGCCGTCCACGTGCTGCTGACCAGCGTGGTCTTCGCTCAGTCCTGGTAGGTGCGGTAGGCGGCGACGAGCTGGGTCTCGGCGGCGTCGAAGTAGGCGTCGAGCTTCTCCGCCGCCGCCTCCCTGTCTCCCGCGGTGAGCAGGTCGGCGATCTCCCGGTTGAACCCCAGGTAGGGCTTGTGGAACTCCTCCGGGCGCGACATGACGTGGAAGGCCAGGCGCAGCTCGGCCAGCAGCTGGCGCATCGTGTCGTTGACCCGGGGGCTGCCCGCCAGGGCCGCCAGCGCCTCGTGGAAGCGCATGTTCGCCGTGCCCACGTCCCACCAGCGCTCCTCGGCCGCCGCGCGCTCGCCGTCGCTGACCGTGCTGTCGACCGCCGAGACCAGGTCGGGGTTCTCGCCGCGGCGCACGGCGCTGGTCTCCAGCAGGCGACGGATCCGGTAGAGGTCGATGACGTCCTCGGCGGAGAGCACCCGGACGAACACGCCGCGGTGGAACTCGTGCACCAGCAGCCGTTCGTGCACCAGCAGCCGGAAGGCCTCGCGCAGCGTGTTGCGGGAGACCGCGAGGGCCTTGCCCGCGCTCTCCTCGGACAGCCGGGTGCCGGGGGCCAGGGCGCCGTCGATGATCCGCTGCCGCAGCACGTCGGCCACCCGCTCGGCGGTGCTGGTGCGGTCGAGCAGGGCCCGGTCGGCCGCCAGCAGGTCAGCCCACGGATCGGTCGCGGTCAAGCCGGCTCTCCTGTGCAGTAGGTGCAGGTGATCAACAGTTTAACGGGAAAGTTCCAAACGGGGTATTGCGGGATTGTTGAACAATTCTCTATGTTGTTCCGAACCACAGCCACGCGGGATCGGAGTGCCATGACCGAGACGAGCACACCCCGGCAGAACGGATCGAAGGGGAAGCGCAGCACGCTGCTCGGCGCGGTGTTCCTGATGGCCACCAGCGCCATCGGGCCCGGGTTCATCACCCAGACGACCCAGTTCACCATCCAGCTCGGGGCCGCCTTCGCCTTCGCGATCCTGGTGTCGATCCTGGTCGACATCGCCGTCCAGCTGAACGTCTGGCGGGTCATCGGCGTCTCCGGCATGCGCGCCCAGGACCTGGGCAACAAGGTGCTGCCCGGCCTCGGCTACGTGATGGCCGCGCTGGTGGTCTTCGGCGGGCTCATCTTCAACGTCGGCAACATCGCAGGCACCTCGCTGGGTCTGGACGCGCTGTTCGGGCTCGACGCCAAGATCGGTGGCACGCTGTCCGCGGTGATCGCGATCGGCATCTTCCTCAGCAAGCGCGCGGGTGTGGCGATGGACCGCATCGTCGTGGTGCTGGGGATCGTGATGATCGCGCTGACCGCCTTCGTCGCTTTCTCCTCCGCACCTCCCGTCGGCCAGGCGCTGGTGCAGGCCGTGTGGCCGAGCGAGGTCGACTTCCTGGCCATCACCACGCTCATCGGCGGCACCGTCGGCGGCTACATCACCTACGCCGGGGCGCACCGGCTGGTCGACGCCGGGGTGACCGGACCGGACCAGATCGCCGACGTCAGCCGCAGCTCCGTGGTGTCGCTGCTGGTCACCGGCGTGATGCGGCTGGTGCTGTTCCTCGCGGTGTTCGGCGTGGTCGCCGGTGGCGTCGCGCTCAGCTCGGCCAACCCGACCGCCGAGGCGTTCCAGCACGCGGCCGGTGAGGTCGGGCTGCGGCTGTTCGGCATGATCCTCTGGGCGGCCAGCATCACCTCGGTCGTCGGCGCCGCCTACACCTCGGTGTCGTTCCTGGTCACCTTCTCCCGCTCGCTGGAGAAGGCCCGCAACTGGCTGGTCGTGGCGTTCGTGGCGATCTCGACGCTGGTGTTCGTGCTGCTGGACCAGGCGCCCACCACACTGCTGGTGCTGGCCGGTGCGCTCAACGGGCTGATCCTGCCGGTGGGCTTCGGCGTGCTGATGTTCGTGGCGGCCCGGCGCGGCGACCTGCTCGGCGGTTACCGCTACCCGCGCTGGCTGCTGGTGATCGGAGCGGTCGCCTGGCTGCTGACGGTCTACCTGGGCGTCAACTCGGTCGGCGGCATCGCGGCGCTGTGGAAGTGAGGACGACGATGGATCTCAACGCTGACCTGGCAGAAGGTTTCGGCCGCTGGGAACTCGGCGACGACGAAGCGCTGCTGGGCGTGGTCACCAGCGCCAACGTGGCCTGCGGCTTCCACGCCGGAGACTCCGTGGTGATCCGCGCCGCGGTGACCCGCGCCGCTGAGCGGGGCGTGGCGGTCGGCGCGCAGGTCGGCTACCGGGACCTGGCCGGGTTCGGCCGCCGGTTCATCGACGTGCCACCGCGCGAGCTGACCGACGACGTGATCTACCAGATAGGAGCGCTGGCCGGGTTCGCCCGCGTGGCAGGCACCGAGGTCGGCTACGTCAAGCCGCACGGCGCGCTCTACAACGCGATCGTGCACCACGCCGAGCAGGCCGCAGCCGTGGTCGAAGCGGTCCGCTCCTACGACCCGGGGCTGGCCGTGCTCGGCATTCCCGGCTCGGAGTGGCTCGCCCAGGCCGAGCAGGCCGGGTTGCGGACCTTCCGCGAAGCCTTCGCCGACCGCGCCTACACGCCCGAGGGCACCCTCGTGTCGCGGCGCGAACCCGGCGCGGTGCTGCACGACCCTGAGGACATCGCCCAGCGCTGCCTGAAACTCGCCGCGGGCGAACCGATCCGGGCCGTCGACGGCAGCGAGATCCAGGTCCGCGCCGACTCCATCTGCGTGCACGGCGACAGCCCCGGAGCGGTCGCCATCGCCCAGGCCGTGCGCGACCGGCTCAGCGGCGCCGGTGTGGTGCTGCGGCCGTTCGTGGTGGGAGGGAGCTGATGCGCTTCCTGCCCTGCGCCGACTCGGGACTGCTGATCGAACTGGCCGATCTGCAGGAGGTGCACGCGCTGTACGCGGCGCTCGCCGACGCACCGCCCGAAGGCGTCATCGACCTCGTTCCGGCGGCGAGAACGCTGCTGCTGCAACTGGATCCGCAGCGGTCCGACGTCAAGGCGATCGAGGCCGCGGTGCGGGCCGTCGAACCGCGCGGCGGATTGCGCGAGGAGAGCGAGCAGCTGGAGGTGCCGGTGGTCTACGACGGCGCCGACCTCGCCGAGGTGGCCCGGCTGACCGGACTCACCGAGCGCGAGGTCGTCGACAAGCACACCGGAGCGGCGTGGAAGGTCGCCTTCGGCGGATTCGCACCGGGTTTCGGCTACCTCAGCGGCGGTCCGCAAGACCTCGTGGTGCCGCGCCGGTCCGAGTCGCGCACCGCCGTTCCCGCCGGAGCCGTGGGGCTGGCGGGCGCGTTCAGCGGCATCTACCCGCGGGAGTCGCCCGGCGGCTGGCAGCTCATCGGGCACACCGACCTGCAGATTTTCAGCATCGACCGCGATCCGCCCGCGCTGCTGCGCCCGGGTGTGCGAGTGCGGTTCCGGGAGATCGGATGACACTGGAAGTCCTGGCCACCGGCCCGCTCGCCACCGTTCAAGACCTCGGCAGACCGGGCCTGGCGGGGATCGGCGTGGGCACCTCCGGTGCCGCCGACGCCGCCTCGCTGCGGCTGGCGAACCGACTGGTGGGCAACGAGGAGAACAGCGCCGCCATCGAGGTCACCTTCGGCGGACTCGCCGTGCGCCCCACCCGCGACGTGACCGTGGCGCTCACCGGAGCACCGTGCCCGATCGCGGTCGACGGTCGAGGCGCCGCCGCGAACGCGGTGCTGCGCGTGCCCGCCGGGGCCGAGCTGCGGCTCGGCGTCCCGGAGATCGGGTTGCGCAGCTACCTCGCGGTGCGCGGCGGCATCGACGTCCCACCGGTGCTGGGCTCGCGCTCCACCGACGTGCTCTCCGGCCTCGGCCCCGACCAGCTCCGGCCCGGCGCCGCGCTGCCGATCGGTGCGCCGCCGTCGCGGTTCCCGGTCGTGGACATCGCGCCCGTCGCCGGTCCCGCCGAGGAGGTCGTGCTGCGGGTCCAACCGGGTCCGCGCGCCGACTGGTTCACCGACGAGGCGCTGGAATCGCTGATCAGCGCGCCGTACGAGGTCACAGCCGAGAGCAACCGGGTCGGCATGCGCCTCGACGGACCGGTGTTGGAGCGCAGCCGGACCGAGGAACTGCCCAGCGAAGGCATGGTCGCCGGCGCGCTGCAGGTGCCGCCGCTGGGCACCCCGACGCTGTTCCTGGCCGACCACCCCGTGACCGGCGGATACCCGGTCATCGGCGTGGTGCTGGCCGCCGACGTGGCCAAGGCCGCGCAGGCGCGACCCGGCCAGCACGTCCACTTCCGCTGCATCTGAGGAGGCCACGATGTCGAAGGACATGTCACCCGAGCAGGCTCGGGAATCGTTCCGCGGTGGGCTGCGCGTGCCGACCTCGGGATTCAGCGCCGGTTGGACGCAGGCGAACCTGATCTCGCTGCCGCGCGAGCACGCCTACGACTTCCTGCTGTTCGCCCAGCGCAACCCCAAGTCGTGCCCGGTGCTGGACGTGACCGAGCCGGGTGAGACCAGCGCATCGATCTTCCGGGGCGATCTGCGCACCGACCTGCCCGCCTACACCGTCTACCGCGACGGCGAACTGGTGGAGGAGCGCGCCGAGGTCGTCGACCTGTGGCGGGAGGACCTGGTCAGCTTCCTCGTGGGGTGCAGCTTCACCTTTGAGGCCGCGCTGCTGGAGGCCGGCGTCCCGGTCCGCCACATCGAGGTCGGCAGCAACGTGCCGATGTACCGGACCTCCCGGCAGTGCCGACCGGCCGGAGGACTGTCCGGGCCGCTGGTGGTGTCGATGCGTCCCGTCCCCGCTGAACAGGTCGCCACCGCCGTGCGGGTGACCTCCCGCTACCCGGCGGTGCACGGCGCCCCGGTGCACGTCGGTTCTCCGGAAGCCCTGGGCATCACCGACCTCGACGCACCCGACTTCGGCGAGGCCGTGGAGGTCCGCCCCGGTGAGGTCCCGGTCTTCTGGGCCTGCGGGGTCACGCCGCAGGCCGCGGTGATGCAGTCCAAGCCGCCGTTCGCCATCGGCCACGCCCCCGGCCACATGGCCATCACCGACGCCCGCGACAGCGACTACCAGGTTCCGTAACCCCGGCGGTGGGGCCGTGGGCGGCCTGCGATCCTCGTCATGATTGCGACACCGACGCGGTGACCTCTGCTTACCGTGGGCTCGTGACTTTTCGCATTCCGCTCCAGGTCCGCAGCTACGAGCTCGATGCGCTCGGCCACGTCAACCACGCCGTGTACCACCAGTACGGAGAAGTGGCGCGGGTCGCCGGGTTCCAGGCGGCCGGGGTCGACTGGGACGGGCTGGTCGCCCAGAAGCTGTCGCCGGTGCTGCTGAGCACCACGGTGAACTTCCGGCGCGAGCTGCGCGCCAACGAGCACATCGAGGCGTCCTGCGAGGCGAAGTTCGGCTCCGGGAAGTCCTTCCACCTCGACACGGTGATCACCAAGGCCGACGGCACGATCTCCGCCGACGTCACCTGCGTGCTGGGCCTGATGGACCTCGAAGCGCGCAAGCTCGTCGCCGACCCCAGGGGCGCGCTCGAAGCGGTCGGCTTCGACGCCGAGGCGCTCGCCCCGGGGGCCTGAGCGGTTCAGCGCTCGGTGTTCGCCGAAGTGCGCCGACCGGGCAGTTCGAAGGCCAGGATCCGGCGGGCTGCGGCCGCGGCATCGCGGTCGAGCCGCCGCCAGTCGTCGTAGGGTTCGGCCTGCGCCCGCAGCGGGGCGAGGTTCTTCAGCAGGATTCGGGTGTTCGTCTCAGCGCTCATCGTTCGGCTTCCCGTCAACGGGGTGTCTCCCCACTGGAGTTGATCGCCGAGCGACGGTCCGGAATTAGCCGGAAGTAGCGCAGACCACGTCCGAGGTCACCGCATCACCGAGCCGATCTCCACCGCGCCGCCCCGCCCGGGGATCATCGTGACGTTGCGGTGCACCGGGCGCTCCGGCGCCGAATCGATCGCGCTCAGGTCGGTGCGACGGGCGATCTCCCTGGTGAGGATGCGCATCTCCTCCATCGCCAGAGTCGCGCCGAGGCAGCGCCGGTCACCGCCGCCGAACGGAATCCACGTGTTGGAGCCGGGTTTCACGCCGACGAACCGGTCCGGGTCGAACCGGAACGGGTCGGCGTAGAGGTCTTCGCGGTGGTGCAGCGAGAGAACTCCGATCAGCACCCGCGACCGCTCCGGCACGACCCGGTCGCCGAACCGCCAGTGGGACATGACCCGCCTGCCCAGCATCGGGATCACCGGGCGCACCCGCATCGCCTCGTGGATCGTCGCGTCGACGTAGCCGCCGTCGTCCTCGGCGCGGGCCGCGTCGCGGAGCGTGCCGTAGGACTCGGGGTGCCGCACCAGCCGCTCGAACGCCCAGCCGATGGAGTTCGCGGTCGTCTCGTGCCCGGCCAGCACCAGCGTCAGCAGCTCGTTGCGCAGCTCGCCGTCGGTGAGCCCGGTGCCCTCGTCGTCGCGTGCGTCGAGCAGCAGCGACAGGATGTCGTGCCGTTCGCCGGGCACGTGCGCGGCGCGGCGCTCGGCGATCACCGCCAGCATCGCGCGGTCGAGGTGCGCCAGCCCCCACTTCTGCACGCCCACCGGCTCCGAGCTGCGCATCGACACCAGCTCGCTGACCCGCGCCAGCGGGCTCACCGACAGCGCCAGCATCTGCCGCAGCCGCCTGCGCAGGAGTTGCTCGGACTCGCCGGAGCGGTAGTCGATGCCGAACACCCCGGACATGATCACGTCGAGGGTGACCTGCTGGGCCGAGTCGGCGAGCCGGATCCGGGCGCCGGGCTGCCAGCCGTCGATCTCGCGGGTCGTGGCGTCGAGGATCTGCTCGCGGTAGCGGGCGATCGCCTTGCCGTGGAACGGCGGCATCAGCAGCTTGCGCTGCCTGCGGTGCCGGTCGCCGGTCGCGGTCAGCACCGACTCGCCGACGATGGGCCGCAGCTGCGATTGCCCGGCGGTGGACGGCGCCAGGGCCGGTCCGGCGGTGAACAGCGACTTCACGTGGTCGGGGTGCGAGGTGATGGTCAGCGGCCGCTTCTCCAGCAGCGTGTTGACGCGGAAGACGTCCCCGTGGAGCCGGGTTCCCTCGAACAGCACGCGCCCCTGGTCGCGGCCCAACCGCAGGGTCTGCAGCAGCGGTCCGGAACCGTGCAGCGGTGGCAGGTCGCCCAGCGCGTCGGCCGGTCCGGCGGGCGACGGTGCGAGCTCCCCGGACCCGGTCGGTGTCGCGGACTCCCACCAGCGGCGGCGGTGCTCGCTGGGGGACGTGGCGGTCGAGGTCGTCATGACCGCAACGCTATCGGCGAGTGACCGCGCCCACATCGTGCTGCGGGCCCGGTTCCGCCTCCTACCTGAGGAGGAGTCCGCGATGATTCCGGTGCGCCGGGCGGCGTTCTAGGCTGGCCCGGATGAAGGGTCTGATCCGCTACGTGCACGGCCGAGCCGCGGCGCTGCCGTTCGGCTACCCACCCGCGGTGGTGCTGCCCGGCCACGCGTGCCTGGTGGTGGTGTCGGCGGTCGCGGTGGTGCAGCGGCTGGCGGCCGACATCGTGGACTGGACGCTCGTCGGCGGCCTGCTCGCGATCGTGCCGGTGGTGTACCTGCTGGTCGGAACACCGATCCCGGACTCGGGGCGGCCGGTCGGCGTGGCAGGGTGCGCTTTGCTGGGCACCTCGATCCTGCTGGTGCACCCGGTGCCCAACGACCTCGCGCCGCTGATCCTGGTCGTGATGCTCGCCGAGTGCGCGGCCGTCACCTCGGCGCGGGTGAGCCTGACGGTCACCGCCCTGGCCGCGCTGGTCCCGGCCGCTGCGTCGGCCGTCGGACACCTCGGCTACGGCCTGCCGTTCTCCCTGGTCACGGTCGCGCTCGGCTGGGCCACCGGTTTCATCATCAGGACCCAGCTGCGGTCGTTCGAGCGGGAACGCCAGGTGCAGGCCGAGCGGGCGGTGCAGGCCGCCGACGACGAGCGCCGCCGCATCGCCCGCGAGGTGCACGACGTCGTCGCCCACTCGCTGAGCATCACCCTGTTGCACCTCACCGGTGCCAGGCGGGCGTTGCAGGAGGACCGCGACGTCGACGACGCCGTCGACGCGCTCACCGACGCCGAACGGCTCGGCAGGCAGGCGATCGCCGACATCCGCCGCACGGTCGGGCTCCTGGACGCCGAACCGTCCAAGGTCCGCCCGGAACCGGGCATCGACGACATCGCCGATCTCGTCTCCGACGTCGTCAGGGCCGGTGTCCCGGTGACCTACAGGCTGGACGGCGACGCCCGATCGGTCTCCGCCGCAACGGGTCTCGCCCTCTACCGGATCGCCCGCGAGTCGCTGGCCAACGTCGTCAAGCACTCCCCGGGAACCACCGCGCTGGTGCGGCTGGTCATCGACGACGGCGTGGTGCTGACTGTCTGCAACGCGCTGCCGAGCGCGGTCGGCGCGGCCGAACCCGGGAACGGCATCGCGGGCATGCGGCAGCGCGCCGAACTGCTGGGCGGGCGCCTGCGAGCCGGGCCCGCCGGCGATGAATGGGTGGTGCGCGCGGAGTTCTCACCTGAACCGCACGACCTGCTGCCGACACCGGGGGAGGCCCGATGATCAAGGTTCTGCTCGTCGACGACCAGGAGCTGGTGCGCTCGGGATTGCGGCGGATCCTGCGACGCAAGGACGGTTTCGCCGTCGTCGGGGAGTGCGCGGACGGTGAGGAGGTGACCTCGGCGGTCGCCGCCGAACGGCCCGACGTGGTCGTGATGGACCTGCGGATGAAGCACGTCGACGGCATCGAGGCCACCCGCAGGTTGCAGGCGGCCGACGACGCTCCACCGGTGCTGGTGCTGACCACCTTCGACGACGACCAGCTGCTCTCCGGCGCGCTGCGCGCGGGCGCGAGCGGCTTCTTGCTCAAGGATTCCCCGGCCGAGGACGTCATCCGCGCGGTCCGGTCGCTGGCGGCGGGGGAGGCGTGCCTGGACCCGGCCGTCACCGGGCGCGTGCTCACCGCCTACCGCTCGTCGTCCCCGGTCCCGGAGGTCGCCGTCGACGAGCTCACCTCCCGCGAGCACGACGTCCTGGTGCTCATCGGACGCGGCCTGTCCAACTCCGAGATCGCCGCGGAACTGGGCATTTCCGAGGTGACGGTGAAGAGCCACGTCGGCCGCATCTTCGTCAAGCTCGACCTGCGGGACCGCGCGGCCGCCATCGTCTACGCCTTCGACCACCGCATCGTCACACCGAGGTAGCGCTGCCCGGCGGGCCACCCTTCCAGCAGCCGCGGCCGGGTGGCCGCACCCGGGGCTGCGCCGGACATCGGGCGAGTCCCGGCACCACCCCGAGGCACCCCGGGTGCGGGTGACCACACCGTGGCGACAGCCGGTCGCGGCGTGCAAGGGGTTTTCGACGGGAGGACAACCCGCTGCGCACACCCGTCAGCGCGTTCGGAACCAGGACGCCGCGCGGCCGCGGAACTCGCGGGGCCCGAGCGCGCCCGCCCCTTCGGGCAGCGCCGCGAGCACGGGCACGCCGGTGAGGCGGGGGAGCTCGGTGAGGTTGCACCGCTCGGCCAGGCCCGGATCGTCCGGCACGGCGCCGAGGACCAGGCCGGCCGGTTCCAGGCCGCGAGAGCGCAGCGCCTCGACGGTGAGCTCGGTGTGGTTGAGCGTGCCCAGACCGACCCGGGTGACGACGTGGACCCGGACCTCGTGGTCGCGGGCGAGGTCGGCGGCGAGGTCGGGCAGGGTGCCGCCGGTGGTGTCGAGGCGGACCAGGGCCCCGCCCGCGCCCTCCACGATCACCGTGCCGTGTTCTCCGGCGAGCTCGCGGACGCGGGCCGCGTGGTCGCCGATCGCCGGGATGCCGACCTCGCGCAGGCGGGCGGCGGTGTCCGGGGCGAGCGGGTCCGGGAGGTGGGTGAACTGCGCGACCTCGCAGCCCGCCAGGCGGCGGACGACCTCGACATCGGGTTCGTCGGTGCCGGTCTGGGTCGGTTTGGCCACCACCACGTCGGGTCCGAAGTGGACGGCCAACGCCGCCGTGGCCACGGTCTTGCCGACCCCGGTGTCGGTTCCGGTGACGAAGACGATCACGGTAGCCCTCCGTGCTGCTCGATGACGCGCGTCAGCGCCTCGACCGCGTGCTCCCAGCCGTCATCGGGGATCCCGGCCTGGGTGGTGATCCGCAACCGCGACACGCCGTCGGGCACCGACGGCGGCCGGAAGCAGCCGACCCGCACCCCGGCGTCGAGCGCTGCGGCCTGTGCCGCGAGCGCCACCTGCGGAGACGGCATCGGCACCGACAGCACCGCACCCGCCGACCGGCTCACCGCGAGGCGATCGGCGAGCTCGGAGGCCCGCCGGTGGATGCGGTGCGGGAGCTCGGGCCGGTCGCGCAGCAGGCGCAGCGCGGCCAGCGCTCCCGCGACGGGCGCGGGGGCCAGCGCGGTGTCGAAGATGAACGGCCGGGCGCGGTTGACGAGGTGATCGATCAACGCCTCCGACCCCAGCACCGCGCCGCCCATCGCGCCGAGGGACTTCGACAACGTCGCCGTCATGACCACCTGCGGCGCCTCGCCCAGACCGGCCACCAGGCCGCGGCCGCCATCGCCCACGACACCCAGTCCGTGCGCTTCGTCGACCAGCAGCAACGCGTCCCGTTCGGCGCAGATCTCGGCCAGCTCGGGCAGCGGTGCCGCGTCGCCGAGCACCGAGAAGACCGACTCGGTCAGCACCAGCGCCCGCCGCCGACCGGCCTGGTCCAGCGCCGCCCGCACCGCGTCGACTTCGTTGTGCGGCACCACCTCGATCGTCGCCCGGGACAACCGGGCCGCGTCGATGAGCGACGCGTGCACGTGCGCGTCCGAGACGATCAGCGCGTCGCGGTCGGCCAGCGCGGTCACCGCGGACAGGTTCGCGTGGTAGCCGCTGGACATCACCAGCGCGGACCGCCGGCCCGTAAAATCGGCGAGCTCGGCCTCCAGCTCGCCGTGCGCCGTCGTGGTGCCGGTGACCAGCCGGGAGGCACCCGACCCAGCGCCCCACGCCAGCGCCGCGTCGGCGCTGGCCCGGCGCGCCTCGGAATGCGTGCTCAAGCCCAGGTAGTCGTTGCTCGCGAGGTCGATGACGTCCTCGTCCACCGAGCGCGCCCGCAGCGCCCGCTGCAGACCAGCCCGCTCGCGAGTCTCCCGCTGCTCGGCCAGCCACCCGTCCCAGCTCATCCGGCCTTCACCGCCGCGGCGATGCCGGCGCACAGCGTCGCCACGTCCTCGTCGGTGCACACGTACGGCGGCATCGTGTAGATCAGGTCCCGGAACGGGCGCAGCCACGCGCCCTCGGAGAGCGCGGCCTCGGTCGCCGCGGCCACGTCGACGGGGCGATCCAGCCGCACCACGCCGACGGCACCGAGCACCCGCACCTCGGCGGCGTCGATGTCGTGCAGCGCCTGCAAACCGCGGTTGATCCGCCGCACGTCGTGCACCCACCCGCCGGTGGCGAGCAGGTCGAGGCTGGCGGAGGCGACCGCGCAGGCCAGCGGATTGCCCATGAACGTCGGACCGTGCATGAGCACACCCGAATCGCTGCCGGAGATGCCGTGAGCCACCTCGCTGGTGCACAGCGTCGCCGCCAGCGTCAGGTACCCGCCGGTCAGCGCCTTGCCCAGGCACAGCACGTCCGGGCTGACACCGCCCGCTTCGGACGCGAAAAGCGTTCCGGTGCGCCCGAAACCGGTGGCGATCTCGTCGAAGACGAGCACCAGCCCGTGCTCGTCGGCGACCTCCCGGAACACCCGCAGGCATTCGGCGGGGTAGGGGTGCATCCCGCCCGCGCCCTGCAGCAGCGGCTCCACGATCAGCCCTGCCAGGGTGCCCGCGTGCTCGGCCGCGAGCGCGCGGAAACTCGACGCCCACTCGGCGACGTCACCGCCGATCCCCGGCGGTCGTTCGCCGAAGACCTGCTCGGGCAGCACCATCGACCACATCGCGTGCATGCCGCCGTCGGGATCGCACACGCTCATGCAGTCGAACGTGTCGCCGTGGTACCCGCCGCGCACCGTGAGGAACCGCGTCCGCTCGGGCCGCCCGACGCCGCGCTGGTGCTGCAGCGCCATCTTCATCGCGACCTCGACGCTCACCGATCCGGAGTCGGCGAGGAAGACCCGGTCGAGCCCGTCGGGTGTGAGCTCGACCAGACGCCTGGCCAGTTCGACCGCCGGCTCGTGGGTGAGGCCGCCGAACATCACGTGCGAGAACCGTTCCGCCTGCTCCCGCAGCGCCTCGTCGAGCACCGGGTGCCGGTAGCCGTGGATCGCCGACCACCACGACGCCATCCCGTCGACCACCTCACCGACGCCGTCGAGGGTGATCCGGCTGCCCGAAGCACCGGTCACCAGCCGCGTCGGCGCGGGATCGAGCATCGAGGTGTAGGGGTGCCACAGGTGCTCGCGGTCGAAGGCGAGCAGGTCCGCCGCGCCCATCACGCGTTGGGCAGGACGTCGGTGCCCGCGCCCCGGCGCCGGATTGCCGGATCGACGGGCCGCTGCGCGATCTCCTCGTCGGAGCCCAGCACGACGAAGCCGTTGTCGCGGATCATCGCGATGTCCGCATCGGCCTCCTGACCCTCGGAGGTGAGGTAGTCGCCGAGGAAGATCGAGTTGGCGACGTGCAGCGCGAGCGGCTGAACCGAGCGCAGGTGCATCTCGCGGCCACCGGCGATCCGGACCTCCCGGTCCGGGCACACGAACCGCGCCATCGCCAGGATCTTCACGCAGCGGGTGGGGGAGAGCTCCCAGGTGTTCTCGAACGGGGTGCCGTCGAAGGGCATCAGGAAGTTCACCGGGATCGAGTCGGATTCGAGCTCCTTGAGCGCGAACAGCGCCTCGACCAGCTGCTCATCGGTTTCGCCCAGTCCCGCGATCAGGCCCGAGCACGGCGACAGCCCCGCGGCCTTCGCCTTGCCCACGGTGTCGATGCGGTCGGCGTAGGTGTGGGTCTGGACGATGGTGTCGTGGTGGCTCTCGGCCGTGTTGATGTTGTGGTTGTAGGCGTCCACCCCGGCGTCCTTGAGCCGCTCGGCCTGGCCGTCGGACAGCAGCCCCAGGCAGGCGCACACCTCGACGTCCGGGTGCTCGGATTTGAGCGCACCGACCATGTCGGTGACCTTGTCGATGTCGCGGTTCGACGGGCCGCGGCCGGAGGAGACCATGCACACCCGGCTGGCCCCGCCCTGGAGACCGGCTCCCGCCTGCCGCAGCGTTTCGTCCTTGGACAGCCACGAGTACTTCAGGATCGGTGCGTTCGAGCCGAGGGCCTGCGAGCAGTAGTTGCAGTTCTCCGGGCACAGACCCGACTTCAGGTTCACCAGGTAGTTGACCTTCACGGTGTTGCCGAAGTGCGCCCGCCGCAGCCTGCCGGCCGCCGCCACGACGGACATCAGGTCGGCGTCGTCGGCGCGCAGGACGGCGAGCGCGTCGTCGGCGGTGGCCGGAGTTCCGGCCAGGACCGCGTCGGCGAGCTGATCGAAGGTGGTGCCCATGGGGTCCTCTCCCGAAGTCGACCTGAACAGTGTTCACCTGAACGGCGTTCAGGCTAGACTGGGGGCACCGACCGGTCAACTGGAGGTTTCGAGTGCGCTACCACCGCAGCGATGTCGTGGCTCGGGCCATCGAGGTCCTCGACGAGTACGGGCTGGAATCGCTCACCATGCGCCGGCTCGCCTCCGAGCTCGGCGTGCAGCCCAGCGCTCTCTACCACCACGTCCCCAACAAGCAGTCCCTGCTGGCGGCCGTCGCCGACGAGATCCTCCAGCGCGGCGGCAGGCCACGGCGCGCCGAGCGCTGGGACCGGCGGGCGATCGAGATCTGCGCCGAACTGCGCGACGCGATGCTCGCCTACCGGGACGGCGCCGAGGTCGTCGTCACCGCGCACACCTTCGGGCTCGGCGCCCGCGAGCCCGCGACCGCGCTGCGCTCGGCGCTCGGCGACGGAGGACTGCCCGGCGATCTGGTGGACGTGGGCACCCGCGCGATCCTGCACCTGGTCTTCGGCCACACGGTCGAGGAGCAGACCGCGATGCAGGCGGCCAGCGCCGGCGCCATCGACCGGCACCCCGATGGCGCAGCTGATTTCGAACAGGGCCTGCAGCTGCTGCTCGACGGGCTCCGCGCCCGGGTTTCGGCGGGCTGAAGCAGGTCAGGCCGCTACGGTGGCGGGATGGAGCTCTTCACCGCCTCGTGGGCGTCGTTGCGCTCGGCCGTGGCGGATCTCGCCGACGACGACTTGCTGCAGCCCTCCGGGTGCCGGGGCTGGCTGGTGCGAGACCTGGTGTGCCACCTGATCATCGATGCGCAGGACGTCCTGATCACGCTCGCGACACCGGCGGAGACCGAGCCGACCCGCGATGCGATCACCTACTGGGAGATCGCGAGCGAGCCGCCGATCGGCGACGATCCGCTGGACGCGCTTACGGTGCGGCTGGCCGCCGCCTACGAGGAGCCGCGGCTGCTGAAGTTCCACCTCGACGACCTCGGCTCGGCGGCAGGGCGCGCCGCGCGGATCGCCGACCCGCTGGCCAGGGTCGCCACGAAGGGCCAGGTCCTCACCGTCGCTGACTACCTCGACGCCTACGTCGTGGAGTGGACCCTGCACCACCTGGACCTGGTCGCCCGCCTCCCGCACGTGCCCGGACCGGCGCCGGAATCAGCGGCTGCGTCGAGGGCGGTGCTGGAGCGGATCGCAGGAACGTCGTTTCCCGAGTCGTTCTCCGACGTCGACGCACTGCTGGTGGGCACCGGCAGGCGCAGCCCGACGGAGGCCGAGCAGGCCGAACTCGACCTGCTCGGGCTCTCCCTTCCCTTCGTGCTCGTTTAGGTGCGGGACTCGGCTCCTAGTCCTCGACCGTCCCGTACCGGGGGCGGCCCGCGGTCCGGTAGGTCTGGATCACCACGCCCTGCGGCGTGGTCCGGTTCGCCGCGAGTTCGAGCGCGGTGTCGAGCCCCCGGTCGGCGAACAGCCGCATCCCCTGGCCGACGATCACCGGGAAGGTGATCAGGTTGAGCTCGTCGACCAGGTCGTTGTCCAGCAGGAAGCGCACCAGGGTGGCACTGCCGTGGACCTGCAGCTCCTCGCCGGGCCGGGCCTTGAGCTCGCGCACCGCCGCCGCGACGTCTCCGCTGAGCACCGTCGTGCGGGCCCAGCTCGGGTCCGTCAGGGTCGTGGAGGCGACGTACTTCGGCAGGGCGTTGAGCGGGTTGGCTATCGGGTTGTCGGGGTCGTCGACCTTCGGCCAGTAGGCGGCGAAGATGTCGTAGGTCCGCCGCCCGAGCAGGAAGGCGTCGACCCGCCCGAACATCGCGTCCATGAACTGCCCGACCTCGTCGTCGAACAGCGGCGCGAGCCAGCCGCCGCGTTCGAAACCGCCGCTGCGGTCCTCGTCCGGGCCGCCAGGGCCCTGCATCACTCCGTCGACCGAGAGGAACGTGCTCACCGTCAGCTTCATCGTCCTGGTCCTTTCCAGTGGTCGTCACCAGATGGACTGCTCGCGGCCGGGAAACTCATCGGTGGTCAGTCGCGGCGCGGCTGTCGGTGCAGGAGCCTGAACCGCGACCACTGCGCCTCGGCCGCCTCGATGGAGCGCCGGGTGCGCTCCGGATCCACTGTGGAGAGCTGGGCGGCGATCGCCTGCGCGACCGCGAGTCCTGGTGCCAGGGAGGGGAAGAAGGCGACGCCCTCGGCGGGGATCAGCACGATCCGCTCGGAGGCGGCGGCCAGGGCGGGACTGGCCGCATCGGTGAGGGCGAAGACCCGCGCGTCTCGGTCGTGGGCTTCCTCGGCCGCGGTCACCGTGCTCTGGTAGAGCCGCCAGAAGCTGATCGCGATGAGCACGTCGCCCGGTTCGATCCGGGAGATCGCGTTGGCCAGCTCGGCGTCGTCGTGCACCACGGTCGCCTCGTAGCCGGCCAGCTGCACGTTGTGGCCGAGCGCGGAACCCACCGAGAAGTAGCTCCCGTTGGCCACGATCACGGTTCGCCGTGACTGCGCGATCGCCTCGGCGATGGTGCGCAGCAGCTGCTCGTCCAGGCGGCGGTTGAGCACCGCCAGCGAGTCCAGATCGCGGCGCAGCGAGGCCCCGCCGAGCTCGCCCTCGGTCTGCTGCGCGGCGGCCACTTCCGGAGCGCTGAGCGAGGACAGGTAGCGGGCCCGCAGCTCTTGCTGCAGGTCGGACCAGCCGCTGAAGCCCAGGGTCTGGGCGGTCCTGCTGACCGTGGCGACGTTGACGCCGGCGAGTTCTGCGGCCTCCGCTGCCGAGCTGTAGGACACCCGCCGGGGCTGGGTGAGCAGCACCTGCAGAACCGACGCGCCCTTGCTGCGCAACCCGCGTTCGGGAACGCGCCCGCGCAACCAGCTCTCGAACCCGTCGGGCTCGGCATCGGTGGTCAATCGGGCTCCCCTCGTCGACGCACAGCTTAACGAGCTCAAAACGCAACAGGTATTGCAGTTTGCAATTACTGCACTATATGTTGCTGGACACTTCGCTCGGTACTGCGACTCACCCGGACGCACCCCTCACCTGGAGGCAACCGTGTCCCTGCTGGCCAGACTCGACCGGCTCCCGCTGAGCCGGCCGCACTACCTCCTGCTGCTGCTCGGCGGACTCGGCTACACCTTCGACGGCATGGACTCGGCGGTGGTGGCCTTCCTGCTGCCGAGCGTCCAGGACGAGTGGGGGCTGACCAACGCCCAGCTCGGCCTGATCGGCTCGGCCACGCCCTTCGGCTTCCTCTTCGGCGCCACCTGCGCCGGACTGCTCGGCGACCGCATCGGCCGGCGCAAGGTCATGATGTGGGCGCTGGCGGTGTACGCGCTGTTCTCCGTCATCGGAGCCCTGTCGCCCAACTACGAGATCTTCCTCGGCGCCCGCGTGCTCGCCGGATTCGGCGCGGGAGCCGAGAGCGCGATCATCGCGCCCTTCCTGTCCGAGTTCGTCCCCGCTGCCCGGCGCGGGTGGTTCGTCGGGGCGCTCGCCGGGTTCTTCTCCTTCGGCTTCGTCGCCGCGGCATTGCTCGGCCGGTTCGTGGTGCAGCCGGTGCCCGAGGGCTGGCGCTGGGCCCAGATCATCACCGCGCTGCCGATCGTGATGCTGCTGTGGTGGCGCCGATCGCTCCCCGAATCACCCCGATACCTGCTGGCCAACGGGCGGACGATCGAGGCCGAGAAGGTCGTGGTCGACCTGGAGGAGAAGGTGCGGGCGGCCACCCGCGCCCCGCTGCCGCCGATCCCCGAGGTCGTGGTCGAGAAGCCGGTGGAGGCGCGCAAGATCGGGCTGGTCTCCGCGCTGAAGTACCTGTGGAGCGGCTCGATGGCCCGGCGCACCGCGATCACCTGGCTGATCTGGTTCGTGATCACCTTCTCCTACTACGGCTTCTTCACCTGGATCCCGACCCTGCTGGTGCAGCAGGGGATCACGGTCACCAAGAGCTTCGAGTTCTCGATCATCATCTACCTCGCGCAGGTGCCCGGGTACTTCTCGGCGGCCTGGCTGGGCGAGTACCTGGACCGCAAGAACACCATCGCCCTCTACCTCGCCGGGGCGGCGGCCAGCGCGTTCTGGATGAGCCAGATGACCGACCCGGTGCTGATCACGACATCGGCGGCGGTGCTGTCGTTCTTCCTCAACGGCACCTACGCGGCGGTCTACTCCTACACCCCGGAGGTCTTCCCGACCTGGATCCGGGCCTCGGGAACCGGCCTGTCCAGCGCGTTCGGCCGCGTCGGCAGCATCATCGCGCCCTCGGTGATCGGCATCTCCGCCGCATCCCTGGGATTCGCCGGGGTCTTCGGCCTCACCACCGCGGTGCTGGCGGTCGGCGTGGTGTGCACCCTGCTGTTCGGGCTGTCCACCGCCGGCCGGTCGCTGGAGGACCTCACCGAAACCGACGGCGCGAAGGCGGTATCGCGATGAACCTGTCCGAAGTGGAGGAACGCGTCCGCGAGGACGTCGGGGTCCGGCTGTTCACCGTGCTCGCGTGGCTGCCCGGCCGACGCGTGCTGCACCGCGCGCACAGCAGCCACCCCGAGCAGTACCCGGTGGGCGGCGAGAAGTCCGTCGAGGTCGCCGCGGGATGGCTGGACCGGTGCATCACCGCGCAGCTGCCCTACTTCGGGCCCGACGAGGCCGCGGTGCGCGAGGTCTTCGCCGACCACCGGCTCATCGCCGAACTCGGCTGCGGATCGGTGATCAACGTCCCGGTCCTGGGCGAGTCCGGAACGTGGGGCGTGCTCAACCTGCTCGACGCGCCCGGCGCCTACGAGCAGTCCCAGGTGGCGCGGGCCGCGGAGCTGGCGGTGCTGGCCGCGCCCGCGCTGAGCGAGCTCGTGCAGCGCATCGACGAACCCGAGGAGGAATCGACACCGTGACCACCCTGCTGCTGCGCTCCGGCAAGTTGCTCGACGTCGACACCGGCGAGTACGCCGAAGGCGACCTGCTGTGCGCCGACGGCCGCATCGTCGAGACCGGCCGCGGCCTGAGAGCACCGGACGGCGCCCGGACGGTGGACCTGGCCGGGGCCACGGTGCTCCCCGGGCTCATCGACGCCCACGTGCACGTCACCGCCGCCACCGCCGACCTCGGGTCGCTGACCACCTGGTCCCCGTCCTACGCCGCCGCGCACTCCGCGCGGATCATGGGCGGGATGCTCGACCGCGGCTTCACCACCGTGCGCGACGCCTCCGGTGCGGACTTCGGGCTCGCCGACGCGCAGACCGAGGGACTCGTTCGCGGGCCACGGCTCGCCTTCTGCGGAAAGGCGCTGAGCCAGACCGGAGGTCACGGCGACAGCCGCCCGCGCGGCACCCGCGTGCACGACGGGCACCAGTGCTGCGCGGGGCTCGGACGCATCGCCGACGGCGTGGACGCGGTGCGCGCCGCCGCCCGCGACGAACTGCGCAAGGGCGCCCACCACATCAAGGTGATGGCCGGGGGAGGAGTCGCCTCGCCGACCGACCGCATCGACTCCACCCAGTACTCGATGGACGAGCTGCACGCCATCGTGCAGGAAGCCGAGGCGGCCAACCGCTACGTGGCCGCCCACGCCTACACCGCGCGATCGGTCAGCCGCTCGCTGCGCGCCGGAATCCGCTCCATCGAGCACGGGAACCTCATCGACGAGTCCAACGTGGACGAATTCCTCGAACACGACGCGTTCCTGGTGCCCACGCTGGTCACCTACTGGGCGCTCAAGACCGAAGGCCGGGAGTTCGGCCTGCCCGAGGACAGCTGGCGCAAGGTCGACGAGGTGCTCGACGCCGGACTGGCCGCGCTGGAGACCGCGCACCGAGGCGGCGTGAAGATCGCCTACGGCACCGACCTGCTCGGCGGCATGCACCGCCACCAGAACGAGGAGTTCCGGATCCGCAGCGAGGTCCAGCCGCCGCTGGACGTGATCCGCTCGGCGACGACCACCGCGGCCGACCTGCTCGGCATGAGCGGCGAGATCGGCACCCTCCGCGAAGGGGCGGTGGCCGACCTGGTCGTCCTCGACGGCGACCCGTTCGAGGACATCGCGGTCCTCGCCGAGCCCAAGCACATCGCGCACGTCGTCCAGGGAGGTCAACTCGTCTGAGAGCGGGAAGAATGGTGGTGTGATCGCTTCAGCACCTCGGGAGCCGGTGGAGACGCCGCCTGTCGTCCGCGCCATCGCGGGCGGCAGGACGGTTCGGGCGGTGTGGCGAAATGAGCTGGGAGGTCTGACCTTCCGGATCGGACCAGAACACCGCGCGCAGTTCGTGAAGTGGTCGCCCAGCGGCGCGCCGCTGACTCCCGAGGTGGAGCGGTTGCGCTGGGCCGTCCGGCACGCCGCGGTTCCCCGCGTGCTCGATCACGGTTCCGACGGCACGGGGGACTGGATGATCACCGCGGGGCTCCCCGGTCTCTCAGCCGTCGACGACCGCTGGATCGTCCAGCCCGAGAAGGCGGTGCGCGCCATCGGTTCCGGACTGCGCGCCCTGCACGAGGCGCTACCGGTCGCGGACTGCCCGTTCGACTGGTCAGCCGAATCCCGGCTGGCCAGTGCTCGGCAACGCGCCGCCGCAGGCCTGATCGACCCGGCGGAATGGCCTCCCGAGCTCGCCCGCATCGGCGGAGTCGGCGAGGCCCTGGACCTCCTCGCCGAACCGCCTCCGGTCGACCGCCTGGTGGTCTGCCACGGTGACGCCTGCGCCCCCAACACCCTCATCGGAGACGGCGGCCGGTGCACCGGCCACGTCGACCTCGGCCGCCTCGGCGTGGCCGACCGCTGGGCCGACCTCGCCGTCGCCACGTGGGCCACCCTGTGGAACTACGGCCCGGGCTGGGAGGAAGTGCTCCTGGACGCCTACGGCGTCGCTCCCGACCCGGACCGCACGGCCCACTACCGGCTCCTGTGGTACCTGGCGGACTGACCGCTCAGCCGAATCCCGGCAGCACCAGCAGGATCCAGAGCGCCAGCGGGGTGGCGGCGACGATGACGCCTCCGTAGACGAGGAGCTTCCGGAAGAAGGCGTCCTTGTCGACGTCCTTGGCATTGGCCAGCACGATCGCACCGTTGGTGGAGAACGGGCTCACGTCGACGACCGTGGCCGCCACCGCGAAGGCCGTGATCATGCCGATCGGTCCGACGCTGCCGGTCTGCAGGAACGGCACCGCCAGCGGGATGAGGGCGCCCATGATGCCGACCGACGAGGCGAACGCCGAGACGAGCGCGCCGATGTAGCACAGCAGGAGCGCCGCGAGCAGCGGAACGCCGATGCCGGCCACCGAGTGACCCACGTAGTCGATCGTGCCCATCTTCTCCAGCACGCCGACGTAGGTGAGGACACCGCAGATCAGCAGGACGGTGGGCCACGCGACCTCGCTCGGCGCGGCCTTGCCCGTCTTCGGCGACAGGACGCTGAGCACCACGGCGACGCTCATCGCCATCAGGCCGACGTCGAGGCCGAACCCGAGCGTGGTGACCACGAGGACCACGAGGCCGGTCAGCGTCAGCGCGCGGTCGCGGTTGAGCCGCAGCTCCTCGACCGGCTCGCTGTCGGAGACCTCCCCGCCGCCGCCCGAACCCGTTGCGATGAGCCGCCGGGCCTCGGCACCGCTGCGCAGCCGCAGGCCCCCGAAGACCACGAACACGATCCCGGCGATCACCGCGTTGGCCGCGAAGCTGCCCAGGAACAGCACCAGCGGACTGCCCGGCAACCCGCTGTTGGCCACGACCTCGTTGACGATGCTGCCGTAGATGCTGATCGGGGAGAAGCCGCCCGCCTGCGTGCCGTGCACGACCATCGCGCCCATCAGCAGCGGGTTGATCCGGTACTGCGCGGCCAGGTTCAGCGCGATCGGGGCCACGATGGCCACCGCCGCGGGACTGACCGCACCGATCGCGGTGAGCAGCGCGCCGATCGCGAACATCACCCACGGGATCAGCGCGATCCGGCCGCCCACCAGCCGAACGGCGCGTTGCACCACCCAGTCGGTGGTGCCGTTCGCCCGGGCTATCGCGAACAGGAACGTCACGCCCACCAGGACCACGAACAGGTCCCCGGGGAAGCCGTCGAAGATGTCGTCTTCGGACAGCCCGCCGAACACCGTGGCGACCAGGAACGCGGCGGCGAAGCACAGCACTCCCATGTTCACCGACAGCGTCGTGGCGATGACGAACGCGGCGACCAGCACCAGGATGGATATGACTTCGGGCGGCACCTTTGCCTCCTTGCCTGCGCGGCACGCGCACCACGAAGGGGTGTGGTGCGCGGCACAGTGGCTCACTGGCTCAGCCACTTTCCGTGAAACGCAGGCTGAAGTCAATACCGAACTGGCCAACTGGCTCATCCAGTTTCAGGCGCCGCCCACCGCCCGACCGCCCTGCCGCGCGATCAGCGCCAGCCGAGCTCCGGGGCCACGTGCCGGAGGATGCTGTCGATGACGTGGGCGTTGTAGTCCACGCCCAGCTGGTTGGGCACCGTGAGCAGGAGGGTGTCCGCCGCGGCGATCGCCTCGTCCTCGGCCAGCTGCTTGACCAGCACGTCCGGCGCCGCCGCGTAGGAACGACCGAAGATCGCGCGGGTGTGGGCGTCGATGTTGCCGATCTTGTCCTCGGTGTTGTCATCGCCGCCGAAGTACATGTCGTCGACGTCGTTGACGATGGCGAAGATGCTGCGGCTGACCGACACCCGCGGCTCGCGCTCGTGCCCCTCGGCGCGCCACGCGTCGCGGAACGCCTCGATCTGCTTGCGCTGCTGGACGTGCAGCGGCTCGCCGCTCTCGTCGTCCTTGAGCGTGGAGCTCTGCAGGTTCATCCCCAGCTTCGCCGCCCACCGCGCCGTCGCGTTGGAGCTCGACCCCCACCAGATGCGGTCCCGCAGGCCGGGGGAGTGCGGCTCGACGCGCAGCAGGCCCGGCGGGTTGGGGAACATCGGCCGCGGGTTCGGCTGAGCGAACCCCTCGCCCTTGAGGACCTCCAGCAGCACCTCGGTGTGGGTGCGCGCCATGTCCGCATCGGTCTGGCCCTCCGGCGGCTGGTAGCCGAAGTAGCGCCAGCCCTCGATGACCTGCTCCGGCGATCCCCGGCTGATGCCGAGCTGCAGCCTGCCGTCGGAGAGGAGGTCGGCCGAGCCCGCGTCCTCGGCCATGTAGAGCGGGTTCTCGTAGCGCATGTCGATCACGCCGGTGCCGATCTCGATGCGGCTGGTCCGAGCGCCGATCGCCGCCAGCAGCGGGAACGGCGACCCGTACTGCCGCGCGAAGTGGTGCACGCGGAAGTAGGCGCCGTCGGCGCCGAGCTCTTCCGCTGCGACGGAGAGGTCGACGGCCTGGTGCAGCGCGTCCGACGCGGTGCGCGTCTGCGAGTGCGGCGAGGCCGACCAGTGCCCGAAGGACAGGAACCCGATCTTTTTCACACCGGGTTCAACGCGGACCGGCGGTTTTTGTTTCCCGGGTGCGAGCCGCGCCACCACCCTGCATGAAGGGCTTCATGAGCAGCTTGTGGGTCGGCTGTTCGACCGCGCGGGTGAGCATCCACCCGAGGAGCGTGCCCGTCACCAGCATCGCCAGGGTCTGCGTGGTCGTGTCGACTCCCACGTCCTGCAGCTTGCGCAGCACGATGTAGCCGATGGCCTGGTGCATCAGGAACGTGCCGTAGGAGATCCCGGCGAACCAGCTGATCGCGCGTCGCGCGGGATGCGGAATCGCCATGTCGGGAGAGCGCGCGACCAGCGCGATCACGCACATGCCGATGGCCACGGCCACCGACGAGCCGGTGTCGGCCAGCAGACCTTCGGGCGTGCGCGTGTAGTTGTGCACCTCCTGCGCGGCCATGCAGAGCGCCAGCAGGGCCGCGAAGTGCGGGGTGCTCAGGCGCTTGACCGACCACATCCAGATCGCCACCCCCGCGACGAACAGGTGCCAGCGGTGCATGCCGACCCCGTCGACCACGGTCCGGTAGGTCTCGTCGATCGGCTCGGCGATCCGGATCGGCCACTGCGCCAGCGGCACCAGCACCGCCACCCACAGCACGATCAGGATCCTGCTGCCGTGGCCCCACCAGCTCCGGTAGAGCAGGGCGGCGACCGTGAAACCCATCAGCTGCAGCGGAACCGTCCAGTGCGAGCCGTCGATGAACGGGTAGAACTGCGGTTTCCAGTGCCACAGCATCAGCAGGTTCGCCCGCAGGTCCTCGGGCAGCGGGAAGAACCAGCCCTCGATCGGGAACGCCCGCAGCACGAAGTAGCTGACCACCACGGCCGCCAGGAACGACGGCAGCAGCCTGGCCACGCGGCCCCACCAGTAGCGGAACAGGGAACCGCGGCGGATCGTCACGCACGCGAAGTACGCGGAGACGACCAGCAGCAGGCTGGCGCCGACCTGGTACGGGAACTCGAAGGTCCTCGACTCCAACTCGGGGTGGAGGAAGACGCTCAGGCTCGTGGAGTGGTAGAGCATCACCAGCACCACGCAACCGGCTCGAACAAGATCCCAGCTGATCTTCCGGCGGCTCTGCCCACCGCCGGATCCGGCTGTCGTCACTCTTGTCGCTCTTCCTCTGCGCTGGTCCTTCAGCCAGCTTCACCCAGGAGAGCGACCGTTGGCCATCGGGGCTGACACCCATTTTTGGTGCGCACGACCCGTATGGGTGTTCGAAGGACGACCGGTGGTCGAATTGTCGTTCAGGAGGTGCGGGACGTGTCCTTGTTCTGGCGGGTGTTCCTGCTCAACGCCGCCGTGCTCACCGGAGCGACGGTGCTGCTGGTGCTCAGCCCTGCCACGGTGTCCACGCCGGTGCTGCCCGCCGAAGGCCTGATCCTGGTCGCCGGGCTGGTCGCGATGCTGGTGGCCAACGCGGTGCTGCTGCGCATCGGGTTCCTGCCGCTGCGGCGGCTGACCCGCGCGATGACCACCATCGACCTGCTGCGGCCGGGATCGCGGCCGCCGGTGTCCGGGCACGGGGGCATCGCGGACCTGATCATGGCGTTCAACGCGATGCTTGACCGGCTGGAGTTCGAGCGCGCCACCAGCAACGCCCGCGCGCTGTCCGCGCAGGAGGCCGAGCGCCGCCGCATCGCCCGCGAGCTCCACGACGAGGTCGGGCAGAGCCTGACCGCGGTGCTGCTGGAGCTCCGGCGGGTCGCGGACGAGGCGCCCGAGCCCGTGTCCGCCGCGCTGCACCAGGTGCAGGAGACCACCCGCGACAGCCTCGACGAGATCCGCCGCATCGCACGGCGGCTGCGTCCAGGGGTGCTGGAGGAGCTCGGCCTGGCCAGCGCGCTGAAGTCGCTCACCGGCGAGGTGCACGGCGTCGCCGCGCGGTGCCGGATCGACGGCGAGCTGCCCGAGCTGGGCGAGGAGGTCGAGCTGGTCATCTACCGGGTGGCGCAGGAGAGCATCACCAACGCGGTCCGGCACTCGGGTGCGACCCGCATCGACCTGCTGGTGCACGTGGAGCCCTCGGAGGTCCGATTGCGGGTGCGGGACAACGGCGCGGGGACCGGGGACTCCCCGGAAGGCGCCGGCATCCGGGGGATGCGGGAGCGCGCGCTGCTGGCCGGGGCGACGCTGGCCGTCGAACCGGTCGCGGAGGGCGGCACGGAAGTCCGGCTCGACGTGCCGATCAACACCGGAGGCGGGCGATGACCGACACGACCCGCATCCTGCTGGCCGACGATCACGTGCTGGTCCGTCGCGGAGTCCGGCTGATCCTCGACAACGAACCCGACCTCGCCGTCGTGGCCGAGGCCGGCGACGGGGCCGAGGCCGTCGAGCTCGCGCAGACCGAGGAGCTGGACCTGGCGATCCTCGACATCGCCATGCCCAGGCTGACCGGGCTTCAGGCCGCCCGGCAGCTCACCCGGCTGCAGCCGGACCTGCGCATCCTGATCCTGACGATGTACGACAACGAGCAGTACCTGTTCGAGGCGCTCAAGTCCGGTGCGTCGGGGTACGTGCTCAAGTCCGTCGCCGACCGCGACCTGGTGGAGGCGTGCCGCGCGGCCATGCGCGGCGAACCGTTCCTGTACCCGGGTGCGGTGACCTCGCTGATCCGCAGCTACCTCGACCGCGCGGGTCAGGGGGAAGCCGTTCCCGAGCGGGCCATCACCGACCGGGAGGAGGAGATCCTCAAGCTCGTCGCCGAAGGCCATTCCTCCAAGGAGATCGCCGACCTGCTCGTCATCAGCATCAAGACGGTGGAGCGCCACCGCTCCAACCTCATGGCGAAGCTGGGCATGAAGGACCGGCTGGAACTCACCCGCTACGCGATCAGGGCGGGCCTCATCGAACCGTGAGCTCACCACCGCTGCTACGAGATCCTCTACCACGAAATGACTTTCGCGCCCGGCTCGACCGAGAATTCACGCAGCACCTAGGGGCTCAGTGCGTCCGCCGCTGCTCGGGCGTAGCGGTCGGCTAGTTGGGAGAAAGCGGATCTCAGCTCCTGCGGACCGATGACCTCCACGTCCGCGTCGTACTTCCCGAGCTCTGCGGCCAGCGCCTTCCAGGACCACGATCCCAACGTGAGCTTGCACCGGTCGTCGGTCAGTTCTTCCACCACGCCGTCGTGGGTGTAGCGGGAGACCGTCGCCGCGGGAAGGTCGAGGGCGACTTCTCCTTGGCACGGCCATGTTTCGGCCCCCTGGAACCTGGTCCTGACGAACGCGGCCACCTCGCCGCCGGGGAGTTCGCGTCGGGTGAAGCGCGGACCTGTGGGGACGCGCGGGGTGATCCGATCGGCGCGGAAGGTGCGCCAGTCCTCGCGGTCCAGGTCCCAGGCGATGAGGTACCAGCGCCCGCCCCAGGTGATCAGGTGGTGCGGCTGCGTCCGGCGAGGCTCGGACGAGCCGGTGTAGTCGAACCGGAGTTCCTCCCGAGCGTGCACCGCGACGCTCAGCGCCATCAGGACCTCGCTGTCCACGCGCTGCGCCGTGCTGCGCTCGACCGCGGTGATCTGCAACGAATCGATCCGGTGGCGGAGCCGCGAGGGCATCACCTGGCGGAGGGTGATCAGCGCGCGGGCGGCGGCCTCCTCGATGCCCGCGCCCGCCGTGGTCGCGATGCGCAGCGCGATCGCCAGCGCGACCGCCTGGTCGTCGTCGAACAGCAGCGGCGGCAGGTTGCTGCCCGCTTCCAACCGGTACCCGCCGTCCGGTCCTTTGACCGTCGCGATCGGGTATCCCAGCTCCCGCAGCCGGTCGACATCGCGCCGAACTGTGCGGTCGCTGACCTCCAGCCGCTCGGCGAGCACCGAACCGGGCCAGTCGCGTCGTGCCTGGAGCAGCGACAGTAACGACAGCAGCCGCGTGGAAGTTTTCCGCATGCACCCCATCGTGCCCGCAGTAGCGGACAGAAACTGACCGCTACCTGCGCCAAGCTGCTCTCATGACTGCTTCCAACACCGCACTCGACGTTGACAAGGGCGACCTGCTCGCCGAGCTCGCCACCCTGCGCGGCCAGTTGCTCAACACCGTCCGGGGACTGACGGACGCACAGCTGGGCGAGCGTCCGACCAAGAGCGAGCTGTGCCTCGGCGGGATCGTCAAGCACGTCGCGAGCACCGAGGAATCGTGGCTGCGGTTCATCACCGAGGGGTCGTCGGCGATGAGCTTCGCGCTGCCCGACGGAGTGACCTGGGACGACATCGAGGCCGGCACCGCGCGGGAGTACCCGCAGTGGATGACCGACCGGATCAACGAGTTCCAGATGCTGCCGGGTGACAGCCTCGAAGGGATCGTGCGGCGCTACGAGGAGGTCGCCGCCCGCACCGAGGAGATCGTGACCGCGCTACCCGATCTGCTGATCACGCACCCGGTGCCCGACGCGCCCTGGAACGAACCCGGTACCGAGCTCAGCGCCCGCCGCGTGCTGCTGCACGTGATCTCCGAGACGGCGCAGCACACCGGACACGCGGACATCATCCGCGAGACCATCGACGGCCAGACGGCCACCTGAGCGCATGGCCGTTCTCGGCACCCGCGCGCTCAACCGCGCGACGCTGGCCCGGCAGCTCCTGCTCCAACCCTCCGAGCTCGCACCGCGCGATGCCGTGGCGCACCTGTGCGGCGTGCAGGCCCAGGAACCGCAGGAACCGTTCGTCGGTCTCTGGTCCCGGCTGCGCGTCTTCGACCCGGCGGAGCTCTCGGAGCTGCTGACCCGTCGGCGAGTGGTGCGGACTCACCTGATGCGCCGCACCGTGCACCTGCTGGCCGCCGAGGACGTCCTGTCCTGGCGGTCCCGGCACGACGCGATGCTGTGGCAGCGGGTCCTCGGCGTCTACCGGCGCGAGCTCGCGGAGGTCGACCTCGGCGAGCTCGCGGCGGCGGGCCGGGAGGTGCTGGCCGAGGGCGAACCGCGTTCGCAGTCCGAGCTGGCGCGAGCGATCGCCCACCGCTGGCCCGACCAGAGCCTCCGGGCGCTGGGAGAGGCACTGGTCGGAGCCCTGGTTCCCGTGGTGCAGCTGCCGCCGCGAGGTCTGTGGCGCACCAGCGGGGCGGCCCGCTACCTGCCGGTTTCCTCCTGGCTGGGCCGGGAAGTCGACCAGGAGGCACCCGATGACCAGGTCGGCCGGGACCTGGTGCGCCGCTACCTCGCCGCGTTCGGCCCGGCCGCCACCGCCGACATCCGCGCCTGGTCGGGGCTGGCCGGCCTGCAGGGCGCGGTGAAGGCGGTGCGCGATCAGCTCGTCTCCTTCCGGGACGAACGCGGGCGCGAACTGCTGGATCTGCCCGACGCGCCACGGCCCGACCCGGACGTGCCCGCGCCCGTGCGGTTCCTGCCCGCGTTCGACAACGCCATCCTCGGTTACGACGACCGCAGCCGGATCATCGACGACGAACACCGAGGTCTGTCGGTGGCAGGCGAACGCGTCGTGCTGGTGGACGGCCGCGTCGCCGGGACGTGGAAGGTCACCGAGGGAACGGTGAACATCGCTCCGCTGCACTCGTTCTCGCGCGCGCAGCGTGCGGAGCTGGTCGAGCGGGGAAGTGCGCTGGCGCTGTTTCTCTCCGACGGTGAGAGCGAGCGGGCCCGCGTGACCTAGCCGGTGCAGGAGCGGAGCACGCGCCAGCGCCGGTCGACGTGGATGACGCGACGCTCTTCCGCTGGTCGCGTGCTGTCCTGGCCCGTTTCCTGACCGCCGACGCGCCGTGAGATGGTGGCGTCGATCCCTACCGGTGTGCACAGTGGAGGCCATGGTGTTCCGCGTACCGACGCCCTCTGACGTCCTCGGCTTGGCGAAGTCCACGGTGGGCTGGGCAGCCGAAACGGCCACGGCCGCTGCAACCGCTCCGGTCCGGGTGCTGGGTCTTCTCGGTGAGACCGAGAAGCTGGTCGGCCGCATCTCCACGGTGGTGGACCAGGTCGAAGACCTGGTTCAGCGCGCCGGAGGAACCGTCGCCGACGCCGAGGAGACGATCCAGGACGCCCGCGCGGTCGCCGTCGCCGCCGCTCCGATCGTGGCCGCAGCCGGTCAGGTCTCGACCATGGCGGAATCGGTCGTGGGGCGGGCGAACGGGATCTGCGACGACGCGGCCAAGACCGTCGCCGAGGCCCAGCGCACCTCGGCGAACGCCGACGAGCTCCTCTCGCTGTACTCGCCCACGGCCAAGAAGGCCGCACCGCTGGTGGACAGGTTCGTCGAGGAGCTCTCCGACGCCGAGGTCGATGCGGCGATCCGCCTGGTCGACGAGCTTCCGCAGCTCACCGAGCACATCCTCACCGACATCCTGCCGATCCTGCGGACCCTGGACCGAGTCGGTCCCGAGATCCACGAGCTCCTCGAAGTCACCTACGACGTCCGCCGGGCGATCGCCGGCATCCCCGGGTTCCAGTTCTTCCGCCGTCGCGGCGAGGACAAGGTCGACGACGAGGAGCCCGCGAAGCCGCAGCCGATCGCCGCAGCGGAGTGACCACTTTCCGGTCGTGACGGAGAGGGCCGAGGTCAGCTCTCCGACGGCTCCGCCGGAACGCACTCCTCGGCCGGAACCGACTGTCGCACGGGGATTGCCGGTGTGGCGGCGGTCAGCTCGGCGCTCACGACCGGTTGCAGCGGCTCGGCCATCGTCAGGGCGGCCGGTGCGATCGCCGACATGGCGGTCGACAGCGGGGAGTGCGCGTCGGTGACCTGCGTACCCGGAGTGGTGCGGACGCTCCAGATGACGACGTCGTCGGTGTTGCGGAGTTCAAGGCCGTCGTCGCCGACTGCCAGGTGCGCTCCCGGATGGCCCGCCGTGCCGGTGGACCACACGGCGCCGCCGCGCCGGTCGTAGAGGACGAGATCGCCGTCGTCGAGGAGCTTGCAGCGGCCGGTCCCCCGGAACTGGGTGTCCGACGCCCAGAGCGCGCCGCGGCCCTCGTTGCTGTAGAGAACCAGGTTCCCATCGTCCTGGTGGGTCAGCGTGTGACGGCCGGACGGAGAGGTCAGCGACTGGCGTCCCAGGGTCTGGCCGGGAAGCATCCGGTCACCGATGGCCGCCGGCCCGCCCGGCACCGCCGGAGTGCTGTCGGAGGTCCAGACGATCTCGCCGTCGACGTCGGTGATGGTGACCTCGCCGTCGTCGTGCACCACGAGCTCGGCGGCCGGCCGGACCGCGCCGGTGGACCAGATCCGCCTGCCGCTGGGCGAGAAGAGCGCGAGGCCGTCGGTCTCGCGCAACGCGCAGAAGGCGGTGTCCGCGCCGCAGGTGTTCGAGGCCCACCACGCCCGCATCGACTCGTTCTCGTAGAGCACGATGTTGCCGTCGTCCTGGTGGACCAACGAGAACCGGCCGTTCTCCGAGGTGAGCGATTCGCGACGCAGCGTCTGCCCGGCGCGCATCGCGTGGCCGGTGGCGTAATCGCCCGGCGCGTGGTCGGGCGCGTCGAGCGGACCGCCGTCGTCGCCGTCGTCGTCCTCGTCGCCGGTCAGGATGAAGAAGTCCGTCACGAAGCAGGTGATCTCGCCGTCGGCGTTGCGCCCCACCCAGGTCGGGTAGTGGCCGTCACCGCCACCGGAGGAGCACACGACGACCACCGTGCGGTCCTCATCGTCGGCGAGCCGACCCGTGCCGGTGTGGTCCCGTTCTTCCAGGGCCTCCAGCACGCGGTCGACGTACTCCTCGTCGTCGCAGCAGGAGAGGTTCGCGGCGTCGATGAAACCACCGGTGCCCCCGTCGACGGGGTAGCCGAAGAAGGAGTCACCGTCCAGGGTCGACGCGTCCTGCTCACCCACCAGCGCCATCTCCCACGAGGTCGCCGGCTCGTCGCGAACCTGGATCTTGATCGCGGCCACCGCCTGGTACCAGCTGAACTGATCGGGCTCTCCGAACCGGGCCTCGGCGAGCACGACCGGGTAGGTGCCCGGCGGGACCTCCTGCACGAACGCTGCGTCGTCGGACGAACCGAACATGAAGGGCTCGCCGGCGCAGGCCTTCCCGGAGGGCATCCACAGCGCGGTGTCCCGGTGCAGCCGGACGGTGGCATCGCCGAGCTTGGGAACCGCGTGGCGGGATCCGTCTGTGAAGATCTGGTCGAAGTCGGGGGCGGGGATCGGCATGGGGGCTCTTCCGTTGTGATGGCGGGTTGTTCTCAACACGTGGCACGGGTCGCGTTCGGTTCGCCCGACGAGAATCGGTTCTGCCGAACGGCGGCCCCGGGCGGTCGCCGCGCGAATCCGCTGGATTCGCGCGGCGACCGCAGGACACCCCAGCTGCCTTGGGGTTTTCCCACTCTGCACTTGTCAAACAACAAGCCTCACAGGCGCGTTGGGATAACCGACCCTGGGGTCGGGTGGGCTCATTCGCCCAGGAATGGCGGGTCTCGCGATCCGCGTGGCTCATCGAGCGCTGCCGAGCATGCGTTCAACGAGCCAAACCTGGACGGGTTCGTCCGGCGGGTGAGCACTGTGGACGGTCCACCGCGGGCGACGAAACGAGTGGGCATGGGGAAATTCAGCTTCGAACTCATGTGCTAAATTCTGCCCGACGCCATTCGAAAATGCGAGCGAAAGCGCATCGCTAAATGGGGTGATCGAGATGGTCACTCAGCGAAACGGTTTGGCCGGTAACGCGTTTCAGCCTTGCTCTGCGGAGTGACGCTCCTCGGGTGGCAGCAGCGCCGGGTACCAGATGTCGGTGAGCGTTGCCGCGGGGTCGGTGTCGGTGATGTCCAACGTGCCCTGAACCGCCCAGCGGGTGAAGAAGCGCTCCAGCTGCGTCACCAGCAGTCCGACCCGCAAGCGCGCCTCGTCGCTGCGCGAGGGGCCCCACCGCTGGAGGTATCGCGGCATCGCAGCGGGCAGCTCGGCGACCGCCGCCGTCGCGATCGGCCGGAAGGAGGGCTCCAGGGCCACGGCCTCGTCCCACACCGGCAGGATGTCGCGGTTCGCCTCGAACCAGTGGAGGGCGTTGCGCAGCCACTCGGTGAACCGCTCCCGCGAGCCGCTGGCCAACACCGCGTCCAGGTCGGCGTAGACCGAGACCGCGCGCTGCCGCGTCGTTTCGGCGCCGATCCGCCGCAGGACGTCGGGCTTGCCGTTGAAGTGCAGGTAGAAGGTCGCTCGGCTGCACCCGACCTCGGAGGTGACGTCGTCGACGGTGACCGCCGCGTAGCCGCGCTCGACGAACAGTCGGCGGGCCGCCTCCAGCAGCGCGGCGCGGGTCTGCTGCTTCTGCTGCTGCCGCAGCGTCAGGCGCTCGGTGTCGGTCACGGTCCCGATCATACAGCTGCCCACTCACTGGACACCACGTCAGCGAAATGGCAGAGTCGATCGCCGATCGCATCGCGACGAGGAGGTTGCCGATGGGTTCCGATCCGGTGGTCTGCATCATCGGCGCCGGTTGTTCCGGCTTCACCACGGCCAAGCGGCTCCGCGACGCCGGGGTCCGCTACGACTGCTTCGAAGAGTCCGACGACGTCGGCGGGAACTGGTACTTCGACAACCCGAACGGCCGTTCCGCCTGCTACGAATCCCTGCACATCGACACCTCGACCACCCGCCTGCAGTTCGAGGACTTCCCGGCGGCCGGTGAGTGGCCGGACTTCCCGCACCACACGCTGATCCACCGCTACTTCCGGGACTACGTCGAGCACTTCGGCCTGCGCGAGACCATCACCTTCAACACCCGGGTCGAGGCCGCCAGGCGAACCCCCGGCGGGAGCTGGGAAGTCCGGCTGAGCAGCGGCGAGACGCGCGAGTACGACGCGCTGGTGGTCGCCAACGGTCACCACTGGGACCCGCGAACCCCGCAGTACCCGGGCGAGTTCGGCGGAACGACCCTGCACAGCCACTCCTACCGCAGCCCGTTCTCGCCGGTGGACATGCGCGGCAAGCGGGTCGTGGTGGTGGGCATGGGAAACTCCGCGCTGGACATCGCCGCGGAGCTGTCGCACCGCTCCATCGCCGAGCACGTCTGGGTTTCCGCACGTCGCGGCGTGTGGGTGCTGCCGAAGTACCGGGGCGGCAAGCCCGCTGACAAGTTGATGATGCCGCCGTGGATGCCCAAGCGGCTCGCCCTCCGCCTGGCGCGCAAGGCCATCAAGAGCAACGTCGGCGCGATGCGGGACTACGGCCTGCCCGAACCCGACCACGAACCGCTGGCCGCGCACCCGTCGGTGAGCGTCGACTTCCTGGCCAAGGCCGGTTCCGGGGACCTGACCTGCGTTCCCGCCATCGAGCGGCTGGACGGCTCGGGGGTGCGGTGCACCGGTGGCACCCGGGTCGAGGCCGACGTGATCGTGTTCGCCACCGGCTACAACATGAGCTTCCCGTTCTTCGACGACCCCGAGCTGCAACCCGATGCCGAGCACCGGTTCCCGCTGTTCAAGCGGATCCTCAAGCCGGGCGTCGACAACCTGTACTTCGCCGGTCTCGCGCAGGCGTCGCCGACGATCGTCAACCTGGCCGAGCAGCAGAGCAAGCTCATCGCCGCGCACCTCACCGGCGAGTACCGGGCGCCCGCGGCGGCGGAGATGAAGCGGATGATGGCGCACGACGAGCGCAAGCATCTGCGGCAGTACTACGACGCTCCTCGGCATACCATCCAACTCGACTTCGCCCGGTACGTGCGCGATCTCCACCGAGAGATCGCCGCAGGCAGAAAGCGAGCCACCCGATGAACGGTCACTGCGCACACCGCTTCGCGCCGCTGCGCGACCTCCTGGAACGCCGGTTGGGCGAAGGCGAGGAACGCGGCGCCTCGATCTGCGTCGTCCAGGACGGCGAAACGGTGGTCGACATCTGGGGCGGCGAAGCCCGGGAGGGCGTGCCGTGGGAGAGGGACACGCTGGTCAACACCTTCTCGGTGACCAAGACGATGCTCGCCCTGGTCGTGCTCGGTCTGGCCGATGCGGGGGAGCTCGACCTGGACGCGCCGGTGGCCCGCTACTGGCCGGAGTTCGCCGCGGAGGGCAAGGCCGAGGTGCTGGTCAGGCACGTTCTCGGGCACACCAGCGGACTTCCCGGCTGGGACGAGAAGATGACCGTGGCGGACCTCTACGACACGCGCCGGGCGGCGGCGCTGCTGGCGGCGCAGAGGCCGTGGTTCGAGCCGGGGGACGGGTCGGGCTACCAGGCGATCAGCCACGGCCACCTGCTCGGCGAACTCGTGGAGCGGGTCACCGGGCGGTCCGCCGGAACCGTGCTGCGCACCGAGTACGCCGAACCGCTGGGTGCCGATTACTGGCTCGGCGCGCCGGAATCGGCGGACGAGCGGGTCGCGATCCTGAAGTCGCCGCCGCACGCACCCGATCTCGGCGAGTTCGGGCAGCGGGCGCTGCTCAACCCGCTGTTCTCGATGAAGCTGACGACCACGCGGGAGTTCCTCGCTGCGGAGCTCGGTGGTTTCAACGGTCAGGGCAACGCCCGCTCGGTCGCGCGCCTGCAGTCGCTGGTCTCGCACGGCGGCACCATCGACGGCCGGACCTACCTGTCGCCGGAGACCGTCGAGCGGATCTTCGAGGTCCAATCCGACTCCCCGGACCGGGTTCTGGGCCACCGGATCCCCTTCGGCATGGGGTACGCGCTGCCCACGCCGGATCTCATGCCCACGCCGTCCGGGAGGATCTGCTGGTGGGTCGGGCACGGAGGTGCCGTGGTGGTCAACGACCTCGACCGGCGGATGACCATGGCCTACACGATGAACAAGATGGCCGCCGAGCTCGTCGGGGCGGCCAAGACCCGCGAGTACGTGCGCACGACCTACGAGTGCGTCTCCCCGGCGAGGGCATGACGACGCCGGCGACCCGCTGGGCCGCCGGCGTCGCGCCGATCAGGCTCCGAAGCCCTTGAAGATGGTGGTGAACTCGAAGGGCTGCTGCTCGATGCTGCTGCACGTCGGCGACACCGCGCCACCCGGGCAGTCGCCGTTGTCGCGGCCCGCGGACCAGAACGACAGCAGGCCGATTCCGTTGGCGTTGGCCCAGTCCAGCAGCTGACGCGCGTGGTCCTGGGTGAAGATGTTGCCGTTGAAGTTGCGGCCGATCATCGGCGTCACGCCCAGGCGGGCCTTGAGGTCGGCGTCGCTGAGGTTCGGCCAGATCTCCTTCATCTGGCGCAGCGTGCTCTCGGCCGCCGCGATCACGGCGTCGCCCCACGGCTTGCTGGAGCCGAACTCCATCGCCATCGGGTTGACCAGCACGTCGACCCCGTGCGCGGCGGCGCTCTGCAGCACCTGCAGCGAGTAGGGGTCGAGGCCGGTCTCATCGGCCTGGACGCGCAGGGTGTAGCTGACCTTGGTACCGCGCTCGGCCTGGAGCTTGGCCAGCGCCTCGTTGACGACGTCGTGCGGGATGGTCGCCTCGACGTCGACGTCGAGGTGGTTGGCGCCGGTCGCGTCGAGGATCGCCTTGTAGGCGCCCAGCAGCTCGTCGGCGGTGCCGCACACGCTCTCCAGGTACGGGCCCATGGCGCCGCCGGTGGCGACGATGACGTCGCCGCCCATGGCGCGCAGTTCGTCGATCTGGCCCTTGATGGCCGGGTCGTCGACGGCTCGCTCGCCACCCCACATCGGGGTGCAGCCGGCGGCGCTGCTGAGCACGAAGGCGAGCGTGAAGTGCTGCTGCCCGGTGGCCTTGGCGAGTTCCGCCAGGGTGGGCTTCTCCTGCTTCACGTCGATGTAGGGGGCGGACTTGATCTCGGCGGGTGCTTCCTGCGCGAGCGCGGAACCCGCTGCCAGCGGGAGCATCGAGCCTGCGACCAGGGCGGTGACGAGCTTTCGGGGGATTCGCATGGTGCTTCTCCGGGGGCTCACTGGAACTCGGCGATGATCTTGGTGAATTCGTAGGGCTGCTGCTCGACGCTGCTGCACTTGCCGTCGGCCCATCCGCCGGGCTGGGTGCAGGCGCGGTCGCGGTTGAGCGCCCAGTAGGACAGGCGGCCGATCTGCTTCTGCTCGGCGTAGTCGAGCAGCGCGCGGAAGGTGTCCGGGGTGAACAGCTCGGACGGCTGGTCGGTGTGACCGTTCATGAGGATCACGCCGGTGCGCGCGTAGGCCGCGGCGTCGTCGAACTCGGGGTGCAGCTCGCGCAGCTGCTCGTGGAACGCCTCGGCGACCGAGATGGCGCTGTTGGCCATGTCCTGCCCGGGGCCGCCGTAGTCGAAGTCCATGATCTTGAACAGGTCGATCTCGGCGCCCATGTCCTTGGCGCGCTGGATCTCGGCCTTGCCCGCTTCGTTGAGGCCGACGGTGGTCATCGGCAGCGTCAGCGTGACGTGCAGGTCGGGGTTGCGCTCCTTGAGCATCTTGATCGCTTCGAAGCGCTTGGTCTCGTTGGGCACGTCGCCGAGGTCGTCGCCCTCGATGTCGAGGTCGATGTGCGTCAACTCGTACTTGTCGATGACCTGCTGGTAGGCGTCCGCCAGCGCGGTGGCGTCGGCGCACGCGGTCGCGAGCTCGATGCCGTTGTAGCCGCCGAAGGACACCGAGATGTTGCCGCCTGCGGCGCGAACCGCGTCGGCCTTGGCCTTCACGGCGGTGTCGGTGGCGACCTCCTGGCCGACCTTGCCGTCCCAGGTGGGAGTGCAGGAGTCGGTGGAGGGGGCCAGAGCGAAGGCGAAGATGTAGTCCTTCTGGCCGCTGGCCTGGATCGCCTCGGCGATGTCCTGCGGTTCGTTGTCCAGCGGCATGTAGTACGGCGCGGCCTTGAGCTCACCGGGCGCGGCCTGCGCCGTCATAGCTCCGGCGATCGGCAGCATCAGCAGGCCGGCGGCCAGCGCCGCCCATCGGATCGGTTTCCTCGTCACAGGGTTCTCCCCTCATGGCGACCCGGCCGATCGGTCGGGTCGTGAATCGATCCGGAAGCGCGGCGCGCTCGGCCCCGGATTCGCACTGCGGAGATCTCCTCTACCGGCGCGGCAGAAAGTATGTGCACCACGCCACGGAGTCAATGGGTCTAGACCACTTTGGCGAGACTGCGCAACGACTCTGCCCCGGGCGCGCCACCGGCAGCGTCCCCGTGCCGCAGCGCGTTCCGCCGGACGCCGCGCCACGTCGTTCCGGAGGTGTCCGGCGTTAGCGGATTCCAGCGGTGCGAAGGATCACGATCGGCCAGCGGTCCTCACCGCGCGGACGATGGTCGGCCACTTCGCCCGTTTCGCCTGCGCACGAGCGGGAAGAAGGTGCTGCGCCCGGTTCCGGGGGGTCCGGCGGCGGGGATCTAGGGTGACCGCCCATTGCCGCAGTACCCACTCGAAGGAGTGATCGGCTCCCCATGTCGAACGCCAACCCAACTCCGAGGCGCACCGCGTTGGTGGCGGCCGCCGCGCTCTCGACCGTGATGCTCGGCAGCACCCCGGCCACGGCCGAGCCCGAGTCGGGCGAGGCGTCGCAGGCGGCGCAGAAGCTGCGCGAGCTGTCGCGGCAGGCCGAGGTGATCACCGAGGACTACAAGAAGGCCCAGGACGATCACACGGCCAAGCGCCACGACCTCGACCGGTTCAACGCCGAGGCCCAGCAGGCGGACCGGGTCGCCGGCGAGGCGCGCGTGCAGGAGGAGCAGCTGCGCGGCCAGGTCGACCGGCTGAGCAAGGCCTCCTACAAGGGTTCGCAGATGAACTCGATCGCCGCGGTCCTCGGCAGCGAAACCCCGGACGCGTTCCTGGACCGGGCCTCCACGCTCGACCTGATGGCGCAGCACAACTCCGAGTCCGTGCACGCCTACGCCGAGGCCACGCACCGCGCCGAGAGCGCCCGCCGCCAGGCTTGGGACGCGCGCGCCGGCGCGGCCAAGGCCGAGTCCGATGCCGCGCGGTTGGAAGGCGACATCGCCGGCCGCAAGAAGGAGATGGACTCCCAGGTCGCCAAGGTCAAGCAGCAGTACAGCGAGCTCAGCGAGCAGGACAAGGACGCGCTGTCCGGCGTGGAGAGCGCCGTGGGTCAGCTCACCGGTTCCGGTTCGGCGATCAAGGCGGTCAACGCCGCCTTGGGCAAGCAGGGCTCGCCATACGTGTTCGGAGCCAAGGGGCCTGAGGAGTTCGACTGCTCGGGTCTGGTGCAGTGGGCCTACAAGCAGGCCGGTGTCGACCTGCCGGGCTCGACGCGCTCGCAGGTGTCGGTGGGGCGTTCGGTGTCGCAGTCGGAGATGAAGCCCGGCGACATCATCTTCTTCTACAGCTCCGCCAGCCACGACGGCATCTACATCGGCAACGGCAAGATGGTGCACGCGCCGACCGAGGGTCAGGACGTCTCCGTCGAAGAGGTCGAGTACATGGGTGAGGTCCACTCGGTGCGTCGCGTCGCCGGCTGACGGCCGGTTGCGCGCAGCGGGTGATGTTCCGGCATTTCGTGACCGCGCCGAAATCGGTTCCGCTACAGTGTGTGCCGACATGATCACGGAAAGCCAGGTTCCTGGTCCCGTCCTCGCGTGAACCGAGGTGTCGGGCGAGGCGGACAACGTTGGGAGACCCCATGTTAAGCAGGATCGCGATGGTGTCGGTGACCGCTGCGGCCACCGCGCTGCCGCTCGGCGCGGGCAGCGCGGCGGCCGAACCCGCGTCCGCCCCCGAGCTCGTCCCCGGCACGCCGTGCACGGCGACCGCGCATGCGTGCGTGAGCCTTTCGCAGAACCGCGCGTGGCTGATCCGCGCCGGCGAGGTCTACTACGGTGAAGCCTCGGCGCTCGGTGGTCGTCCGGAGAGCCCCACCCCGGCCGGGGTCTTCCACGTGACGTGGAAGAACAAGGACCACCACAGCAGGGAATTCGACGCGCCGATGCCGAACTCGGTGTTCTTCACCAACACCGGCGTCGCGTTCCACCAGGGCAGCCTCACCGAGCGCTCCGCGGGCTGCCTGCACCTGTCGAAGAAGTCCTCCGCGGTCTTCTTCGACAAGCTCCAGGTCGGCGACGAGGTCCAGGTCGTCCCGTAAGCGAAGAACCCGTGACGGGCCCGCGACCCCTCGCGCACCACGTGCGGGTGGGTCGCGGGCCGTCGCCTTTCTTCAGGACTGCGGGAGGGCGGCGTGGAGGGTCGCCGCCCACTGGGTGACGATGTTCGCGCGTCGTGCGGAGTCGTCGGTGAGGACGTCGGCGAGGCCGAGTCCCCGGGCGAGGTCGAGGGTGGCCTGGACGAGACGGCGGGTGGTCGGGTCGGTGTCGTCGGCGCCGAGCAGCTCGATCGCCGTCTGGTGGACCTTGCGGCCGAACTTCGCTTCCAGCGGCACGATCCGCTCCCGCAGGGCCGGGTCCGCGGCGGCCGCCGTCCAGACCTGGAGAGCGGCCTTGAACAGCTCACCCGTGTAGTAGTCGACGACCCTGGAGACCACGAATTCGGTGCGTCCCAGCCCCTCGGGCAGGCGGGTGCGCTCCGCGCGGATCTCGGCCATCCGCGCGTCGAACATGTGCTCCAGGGCCGCGGTGATGAGGTCCTCGCGAGCCGGGAAGTGGTGCTGCGCCGCACCGCGCGACACCCCGGCGCGCTGCGCCGCGGCGGTGACCGTCGTGGCCTCCCAGCCCTGGTCGGCCAGGCAGTCGATGGTCGCTTCCAGCAGGCGTTGCCGCGTCGCCCGGCTGCGATCCTGCTTCGGCTCGCGCGACGACATTCTCCTCATCCCCCCACCGGTGCTGACCGGGTCCGGCTCAGTACGACTTCGGCAGGCCCAGGCTGTGCTGGGCCACGTAGTTGAGGATCATTTCACGGCTGATCGGCGCGACCCGGGCGATGCGGGCCGCGCCGAGCATCGCGGCCAAACCGTGCTCGGCCGTCAGACCGGAACCGCCGTGGGTCTGGATGGCGCGGTCCAACGCGGCGATGCTGGCTTCGGCGGCCGCGTACTTGGCCATGTTCGCCGCCTCGGCGGCCTCCACGTCCAGGCCCGCGTCGTAGAGCGTGGCGGCCTTCTGCATCATCACCTTCGCCAGCTCCACCTCGATCTTGTGCTGCGCCAGCGGGTGGGCGATGCCCTGGTGCGCGCCGATCGGGGTCTTCCAGACCTGCCGCTGGTTGGCGTACTCGACGGCCGTGGTCAGCGCGTAGCGGCCCATGCCGGTGGCCAGGGCGGCGCCGAGGATGCGCTCCGGGTTGAGGCCGGAGAACAGCTGCATCAGCGCGGCGTCCTCCTCGCCGACCAGCGCGTCGGCGGGCAGCCGCACGTCGTCGAGGAACAGCGTGAACTGCCGGTCCGGGGCGATGATGTCCATCTCCATCGGCTGCGCCACGAAGTTCGGCGTGTCGGTGGGCACGACGAACAGCGCGGGCTTGAGCTTGCCGGTGCGGGAGTCCTCGGTGCGCGCGACGACCAGCACCGCGTCGGCCTGGTCGACGCCGGAGATGAACACCTTCTGGCCCTGCAGGATCCAGTCGTCGCCGTCGCGGCGGGCGGTGGTGGTGATGTGGTGCGAGTTCGAGCCCGCGTCCGGTTCGGTGATGGCGAAGACCATCGTGGTGGTGGCGTCGGCGAGGCCGGGGAGCCAGCGCTGCTTCTGCTCGGGCGTGCCGTACTTGGTGATGATCGTGCCGCAGATCGCGGGGGAGACCACGACCAGCAGCAGCCCGGCGCCCTGTGCGGCGAGTTCTTCCTGCACCAGCGCGAGTTCGTAGATCCCGGCACCACCGCCGCCGTACTCCTCGGGGATGTTGACGCCGAGGAAGCCGAGTCGGCCCGCCTCCGACCAGAGTTCGGTGAGCGGTTCGCGCAGTCGTGCCTTGGGCAGCACGTAGTCGACGTGGTTGTAGCGCTGGGCGAGCTTGGCGACGGAGGCGCGCAGTTCCTTCTGCTCGTCGGTTTCGATGAAGCTCATGCCTTCTCCTCGGTGTCCGGGGTGTCGACCACGGCGAGCACGGTTCCCACCTCGACCTGCTGTCCCGCGACCACGTTGAGCTCGCTGAGCAGACCGTCGGCGGGGGCGGCGACGGTGTGCTCCATCTTCATCGCCTCCAGCCACAGGATCGGCTGACCTGCGGTGACGCGGTCCCCGGTGGCGGCGGCGAGGCGGATGACCTTGCCGGGCATCGGCGCCAGCAGCGAGCCCTCGGTGACCAGGTCTGCGGGGTCGGTGAAGCGCGGTACGCGCGCCAGCGCGACCGGCCCGAGCGGGGAGTCGACGTGGACCCGGTCGTCGTAGCGCGCGACGTCGAAGCTCCGGCGGACCGGGCCGTGCTCACCCGGAACGTCGAGCACGACGCGGGTCGGGGTCGCCTCCACCAGCGCGAGTCCCGGGTGCTCCGCGATCTCGACGCCGGTGCGCTTGGCGAGGTAGGACACGTCGATCTCGCGGTTCCCGCAGGTGTAGGTCTTCGTCTGCGGCACCGACGGCAGGTTCCGCCAACCGGACGGGATCCGGGCGTTGGCCCGCGCGGTGAGCCGGTTCTCGGCGGCCGCGGCCATCGCGGCGGCGACCGCGGCGAGGTCGGCGGTGTCGTCGGAGGCCAGCGGCTGGGACAGGGCGGCCAGGCCGTGGCGGTCGAAGAACGCGGTGTCGGTGTCACCGGCCAGGAACGCCGGGTGGCGCAGGATTCGCACGAGCAGGTCCCGGTTGGTGATCAGGCCGTGGATCTCGGCCCGGGCCAGGCTCGCGGCCAGCAGCCGCGCGGCCTCCTCCCGGTTCTCGCCGAAGGAGATGACCTTGGCCAGCATCGGGTCGTAGTGGATGCTCACCGCGTCGCCGTCGGCGAAACCGGAGTCCAGCCTGACCCCCGGGGAGCTCAGGACCTCGAACTCCGCCGCGGTGTTGCCGAACTCGATGCGCTGCAGGGTTCCGCTCTGCGGACGCCAGTCGTGCGCGGGGTCTTCGGCGTAGAGCCGGACCTCGATCGAATGACCGCGGGAGGCGGGAGGTTCGGCGGGAAGCGCGTGACCGTCGGCGATCTGCAGCTGGAGCCGAACCAGGTCGACCCCGGTGGTGTTCTCGGTGACCGGGTGTTCCACCTGCAGGCGCGTGTTCATCTCCAGGAAGAAGAACTCTCCCCGCTCGTCGGCCAGGAACTCCACGGTTCCCGCGCCCTCGTAGCCGATCGCGGAGGCCGCCAGCCGCGCGGACTCGAACAGCCGCTCCCGCATCTGCGGGCCGATGCGCTCGACCAGTGGAGACGGTGCTTCCTCGACGACCTTCTGGTGCCTGCGCTGGATCGAGCACTCGCGCTCGCCGAGCGCCCACACCGTGCCGTGCGCGTCGGCGAGGACCTGCACCTCGATGTGCCGCCCGGCCTCCAGGTAGCGCTCGCAGAACACGGTCGGGTCGCCGAAGGCCGATTCGGCTTCGCGGCGCGCGGCGTCGAGCTGCTCCGGCAGCTCGGCCAGAGCCCGCACCACGCGCATGCCGCGACCACCGCCGCCTGCCGATGCCTTGACCAGGACCGGCAGCTCGGACTCGGTGACGGAATCGGGGTCCAGCTCGGCCAGCACCGGGACTCCGGCGTCGGCCATCAGCTTCTTGGCCTCGACCTTGGAGCCCATCGACTCGATGGCCTGCACCGGGGGACCGACCCAGCGCAGCCCCGCGTCGGACACCGCCTGCGCGAACGCGGCGTTCTCCGAGAGGAACCCGTACCCGGGGTGGATGGTGTCGGCGCCCGTCGACCTCGCGGCCTGCACCAGCCGCTCGGCCCTCAGGTACGTCTCGCCCGGGGTGTCGCCGGGCAGCCGGACGGCGACGTCTGCCTCGGCGACGTGCGGCGCGGACGCGTCGCTGTCGGAGAAGACCGCCGTGGTCGACAGGCCCATGCGGCGGGCTGTGGCGAAGACCCGCCGGGCGATCTCACCGCGGTTGGCGACCAGAACATGGGTGATCATCGCTGAGGACCTCACATCCGGAAGACGCCGAAGCCCTCGGCGCCTTCGATCGGGGCGTTGTGGATCGCCGACAGGCACATCCCCAGCACCGTGCGGGTGTCGCGCGGGTCGATGACGCCGTCGTCGTAGAGCCGTCCGGACAGGAACATCGGCAGCGACTCGGCTTCGATCTGGTTCTCCACCGCTTCCCGCATCGCCGCGTCGCCGGACTCGTCGAACGGCTGGCCCTTGGCCTCGGCGGCGGCGCGGCCGACGATCGAGATCACCCCGGCGAGCTGGGCGGGTCCCATCACGGCGGACTTCGCGCTGGGCCAGGAGAACAGGAAGCGCGGGTCGTAGGCCCTGCCGCACATGCCGTAGTGGCCGGCGCCGTAGGAGGCGCCCATCAGCAGCGAGATGTGCGGGACCTTGCTGTTGGACACCGCGTTGATCATCATCGCGCCGTGCTTGATGATGCCGCCCTGCTCGTACTCGGCGCCGACCATGTAACCGGTGGTGTTGTGCAGGAACAGCAGGGGAGTCTCGGCGCGGTTGGCCAGCTGGATGAACTGGGTGGCCTTCTGCGACTCCTCGGAGAACAGCACGCCGCGCGCGTTGGCGAGGATGCCGACGGGATATCCGTGCAGCTCGGCCCACCCGGTGACCAGGCTCGACCCGTAGCGCGGCTTGAACTCGTCGAAGTCGGAGCCGTCGACGACGCGCGCGATCACCTCGCGCGGGTCGAACGGCACCTTCAGATCCGCGGGCACCACGCCGAGCAGCTCGTCGGCCGGGTGCAGCGGCTCGCGCACCTCCGCGCGCGGGGCAGGGCCCTTCTTGCGCCAGTTCAGGCGCTTGACGATGGAACGGCCGATGCGCAGCGCGTCCGGCTCGTCGACGGCGAAGTGGTCCGCCAAACCCGACACGGACGCGTGCATGTCGGCGCCGCCCAGCGATTCGTCGTCGGCGTCCTCACCGGTGGCCATCTTCACCAGCGGCGGGCCACCCAGGAACACCTTCGAGCGCTCCTTGACCATCACCGTGTGGTCGGACATGCCCGGGATGTAGGCGCCGCCGGCCGTGGAGTTGCCGAAGACCAGCGCGATCGTGGGGATTCCCTGCGCGGACAGCCGCGTGAGGTCGCGGAACAGCGCCCCGCCCGGGATGAAGACCTCCTTCTGCGTCGGCAGGTCCGCACCGCCCGACTCGACCAGGGAGATCACCGGCAGCCGGTTGCGCTCCACGATCTCGTTGGCGCGCAACGACTTGCGCAGCGTCCACGGGTTGGAGGTGCCGCCGCGCACGGTCGGGTCGTTGGCGACGATCATGCACTCGACGCCTTCGACGACGCCGATGCCGGTGACCACCGACGCGCCCACCTGGAAGTCGCTGCCCCACGCGGCCAGCGGGCACAGCTCCAGGAACGGGGAGTCCTCGTCGATGAGCAGCTCGATGCGTTCGCGGGCGGTGAGCTTGCCGCGCTTGCGGTGCCGCTCGACCTTCGACGGGCCACCACCGGCGACCGCCGTCGCGTGCGCCTCGTCGACCTCGGCGATCTTGTCGAGCATCGCCTGAGCGGCTTCGGCGTACTCCCCGGAACCGGTCTCCAGCGCGGATCGCAGGATCGTCATTCTCGGTACCCCAATCGGTTCGCCGCCAGTCCGGTCATGATCTCGGTGGTCCCGCCGCCGATGCCGAGGATGCGCATGTCCCGGTACTGGCGCTCGACCTCGGACTCGCGCATGTAGCCGAGCCCGCCGAACAGTTGCAACGCCTGGTGGGCGACCCACTCGCCGGTTTCCACCGCGGTGTTCTTGGCGAAGCACACCTCGACGGTCAGGTCCTGCTCACCGGCCACGGCGCGTTCGGCCAGCCGCCGGGTGTAGACCCGGGCGACGTCGATCTTGCGGGCCATCTCGGTGAGGGTGTTCTGCACGGCCTGCCGGGTGATCAGCGCGCGGCCGAAGGTCTCGCGGTCGCGGCACCACTGCTCGGCCAGGTCCAGGCAGCGCTGCGCGCTGGCGTAGGCCTGCACCGCCAGCGAGAGGCGTTCGCTGAGGAACGCCTGGGCGATGTGGAGGAAGCCGGAGTTCTCCGGTCCCACCAGGTTCTCGGCCGGGACGCGCACGTCGGCGAAGGAGAGCTCGGCGGTGTCGGAGGCGTGCCAGCCCATCTTCTCCAGCTTGCGGGAGACGGTGAAGCCCGGCGCGTCCTTCTCCACCACCAGCAGCGACACCCCGCCCGCGCCGTCGTCGCCGGTGCGCACGGCGGTGACGACGTAGTCGGCGCGGCAGCCCGAGGTGATGAACGTCTTGGCGCCGTTGACCACGTAGTGGTCGTCGTCGCGGTCCGCGCGGGTGCGCAGATGACCGACGTCGGATCCGCCGCCGGGCTCGGTGATGGCCAGCGATCCGATCTTGTGCCCGGCCAGCGTGGGTTTCACCCAGCGCTCGATCTGCCGCGGATCACCGGCCGAAGCCATGTGCGGCACCGCGATTCCGCAGGTGAACAGCGAGGCGAAGGTGCCGCCGGAGCAGCCGGCGTAGTGCATCTCCTCGGCGATGACCGCGGCGTCGATGAGATCACCGCCGCCACCGCCGACCTCGACGGGCAGCGCGGCGCCGAGCAGCCCCAGCGCACCGGCCTTCTCGTGCAGCGAACGCGGTAGTTCGCCCCCGCGCTCCCACTGGTCTTGGTGCGGCAGGACCTCGGTCTCGACGAACCGGCGCGCGGTTTCCCGCAGCACGCGCCGCTCGTCGTCGTCCCACGGGTTCACAGCAGCGCCTCCGGAACGTCGATGTGCCGGGACCGCAGCCATTCGCCGAGTCCCTTGGCCTGGGGGTCGAAACGGGCTTGGGACGCCGCACCTTCGCCGAGGATTCCCTCCACGACGAAGTTCAGCGCCCGCAGGTTGGGCAGCACCGTGCGGCTGATCGGCAGCTCGGCGACCTCCGGGAGCAGGGCGCGCAGGCGGTCGACGGTGAGCGCGTGCGCCAGCCAGCGCCACTGCTGCTCGGTGCGCACCCACACGCCGACGTTGGCGTTGCCGCCCTTGTCGCCGCTGCGCGCGGCCACGAACTCGCCCAGCGGGACCCGCCTGCTGGGTCCGTCCGGAAGCGGTTGCGGCAGAGCCGGATCGGGCAGGGTTTCCAGCGATCGCGTCTCCGATGCGGGCGGCACGTCCACGCGCTCGCCGTTCGGGAGGACCGCGACGTGCGGCACCTGGTCCTGCTCGACGTACCCCGCGGTGAACACCCCGTACGGCGAGGCCTTGCCGGGGACGCTGGTGAGGCTGAACCCGGGGTAGCTCGCCAGCGCCATCTCCACGGCCACACCGGAGAACGCGCGCCCCACCACGTCCTGGTCGGGATCTCGCACCACGCAGCGCAGGATCGCGCTCGCCCGCTCCTCGGTGTCGGCGTCGGGCCGGTCGAGGCGGGACAGCGTCCAGGTCAGCTCGGCCGGTCGCCGGGCGAGCCCGGCTTCCAGCTGGCGTTGCGCGAGTTCGGCCTTGGCCTCGACGTCCAGACCGGTGAGGACGAAGGCCATCTCGTTGCGGAACCCGCCGAGGCCGTTGAGCGAGACCTTCAGCTCCGGCGGCGGAGCTTCGCCGCGCGTGCCGCTGATCCGAACCCGATCGGTACCGTCCTGGCCGACCTCGATGGTGTCGAGCCTGGTGGTGACGTCGGGGCCCGCGTAGCGCGCGTCCTGGACCTCGTACATCAGCTGCGCCGTCACGGTGTCGACGGTGACCGCGCCACCGGTGCCGGGGTTCTTGGTGATCACGCTCGACCCGTCCCGCCGCAGTTCGGCGATCGGGAACCCGGGCCGGGTCAGGTCGGCGATCTCGGTGAAGAACGCGTAGTTGCCGCCGGTGGCCTGCGTTCCGCACTCGATGACGTGGCCCGCGGCGACGGCTCCCGCGAGCGCGTCGTGGTCGGTGCGGTCCCAGCCGAAGTGGGCGGCGGCCGGTCCGACGATGACCGATGCGTCGGTGACCCTGCCGGTGACCACGACGTCGGCCCCGGCGTCCAGGCACTCCGCGATGCCCCAGCAGCCGAGGTAGGCGTTGGCGACCAGGGGCGAACCGAGGTCGAGTTCGGCGGCACGCGCGGTGAGGTCGTCGCCTTCGACGTGCGCGACGGACACGTCCAGCCCGAGCCGCTCGGTGAGCTCGCGGATCCGCGCGGCGAGACCGGCGGGGTTCGCGCCCCCGGCGTTGGCCACGATCCGCACCCCGCGCTCGGCGGCGAGGCCGAGGCACTCCTCCAGCTGGCGCAGGAAGGTCTTGGCGTAGCCGAGATCGGGGTCCTTGAGCCGGTCGCGGCCGAGGATGAGCATCGTCAGCTCGGCCAGGTAGTCACCGGTGAGCACGTCGAGCTCGCCGCCGGTGAGCATCTCGCGCATCGCGGAGAGCCGGTCGCCGTAGAAGCCGGAGCAGTTGCCGATCCGGAGGAGTTCGGGGTCGGCGCCGATCACGAGTGCTGCCCCGGCTTCCGGCCCTCGCCGGGCGCTCCGGCGAACGCCTGCGCGATGGTCAGCCAGTGCGCGGCGTCGGCTCCGACGGTCTCGACGGCGAGGTCGTCGGGATGCCGTCGCTGGGTGACCAGCAGGCAGAAGTCCAGCGCGGGACCGGTGATCCGCTGCGCGGCGTCGGGCGGCCCCCATTCCCACGCTTCGCCGCCGGGACCGACCAGTTCGACGCGGAACGGTTCGGCCGGCGGGGTCTGGCCGTGGGTGGCGTAGGCGAAGTCGCGGGTGCGCACGCCGATGTGCGCGACGTTGCGGAGCCGCGCGGTGGGGGCGCGGGTGACGCCGAGCGCGTCGGCGATGTCCTGGCCGTGCGCCCAGGTCTCCATCAGCCGCGCGGTGGCCATCGAACCGACGCCCATCGGCGGGCCGAACCACGCGAGCTTGCGGCCGTCCTCGACGCGGCGCAGGGCTTCGGCCAGTTGTGAGCGGCCGATCCGCCAGCTCGAGAGGAGGTCGGCGGGCCGTGCGCGGGCGCGTTCCTCGGCGCCTGCGTCGACGAAGCCGAACGGGTCCTGCACCGCCCGCTCGACGACGGCGGCGAAGCCGTCGGGGTCGGTGGCCGACAGCAGTGCGACGTCGTCGGTCCAGGCCAGATGGGCGATCTGGTGCGCGATCGTCCATCCCTCGGCGGGCGTCGCGAGGAACCACTGCTCCTCGTCCAGCCCGGCGACGAGCTCGTCGAGCTCATCGCCTTCCGCACACATGTCATCCAGCAGAGCGCCCACGTTGGCCATGCCGACCAGGGTGGGCCCGCCGTGAGGAAAAATCAAGCACGATTGATTGATTCTGTGACAAGAAGATGGGCGGAGCCTCCCGGATCCGCCCATCGACTCGTGGGGTCCTACCAGCGCGGTGGGATCACTGGCTCAGCTCGTACTTGCCGCCGAAGTCGAGCGACGACAGTCCGCCGCCGAGGCAGCCGCCCGCCGCGGAGGCCATGTCGAACTGGCCGGTGCCCTTGTGCTGGGCGTCGGTGAACTCCCCGTTGACCGTCTTGCCGGTGAACGCACCGGTGATCGGCTGACCCGGGTTGCTGAGGTCGCCCTCCATGTTGAGGTTGAAGTTGGCCTTGCTCGTCTTCGTGCTGCCGTCCTCGTACTTCCAGGTGATGTCGACGTCACCGCCGACATCGCGCGGCAGGGAAGTGCAGGACATCCTGCCCGCGAGGTCGCCGGTGAACGTCGCGCCCACGACGCCCTCGGCGGCACGGCCGGTCGGCTTGCAGTTGGCCGCCTTGCCGTCGACCTTCATCTGGGTGTTCGCACCGAGCGGGCTCCCGGACAGCGCCGGGGCGAACGCGGCCGTTCCGCTCAGGTCGCACGTCAGCAGTGTCTTGGCGGCAGGCTCGGGGGAGGGTTCGGCCTGCGCCGTCAAGGCACCCGCGAGCAGCGGGGCGGCGGCGAGAACGGCAGCCGCGCTGAAAATGCCAGACTTCGTACCGAGTTTGGAAAACATGCGGATTGAACTCCTTCGTTCACAAGAGGATGAAGGACATCTTTCGCCCTTCGGTTCAGAATGGGAGCACGGTTCCGTCCCGGCGGCAGGCCATGTCGCACGATCGAGCGCACTATGGGTGCGGTCTCGCGAATGCGGATGTCTTCTCGCTGCGCGGTTTTTCAGCCGTTGCTACAGTCCGCCCCGTTGTTCTCCGGGAATTCCGCAGATCGCGTCCCGGTCTTCTCCTGCCCGGTCGCGGAGGCGCCGCGACTGGAAAGAACGGAAAGGGAATATGCCATGAGAATTGCGCGTTTCGCCGCTGTGCTCCTCGCGTCCGGTGTGGTGGCGACGGGAATCGCGGGCACGGCCGTCGCGCAGGCTCCGTCGGACCAGGTGTTGGTGTTCATCGCCGACGCCGTCGTGCCCGTCGAGAAGTTCCAGAGCCCCGCGGGATGCCACAGGCTGCCTCTGGGCACGCACGTGGTCATCAACGACACCGACGACGCGATCACGCTGTACCCCGCGCCCGACTGCTCAGGACTGGGAGTTCCGCTGGATCCCGGGCACGGCGCCCACGAGCTCCCGGCGTTCGGCAGCTTCAAGGCATGACCGATCCACGACTCGACCTGGTCGTGGTCGGGCTGGGCTACGTCGGGCTCCCGCTGCTGGTCCGCGCGCACGAAACCGGCATGCGCACCGCCGGTTTCGACATCTCCGGCGAGGTCGTGGCCGGGCTGAACGCGGGCCGCTCGCACGTGGCCGACGTCCTGGACTCCGTGGTCGCCGAGATGGTGGCCACGGGGTTCGGGGCCAAGACCGATCCGTCGGTGATCGCCGACGCCGACACCGTCGTGCTGTGCGTGCCCACCGGTCTCACCGGTGGCGCCCCCGACCTGAGCTCGGTCCGCGCGGCCGCGCGCTCGGTGGGGGAGAACCTGCGACCGAACACCTTGGTCGTGCTGGAATCCACCTCCTACCCGGGGACGACCGAGGACGTCGTGCGCCCGATCCTGGAGAGCGGCAGTGGACTTCGCGCGGGCGAGGACTTCCACCTGGCCTACTCGCCGGAGCGCATCGATCCCGGCAACCCGCAGTTCGGCGTGCGCAACACACCGAAGGTGGTGGCGGGCGTGACGCCGCTGTGCGCCAAGTACGGCGTGGCGTTCTACGGCCGCTTCATCGACACCCTCGTGGTCTCACGCGGGACGCGCGAGGCGGAGATGGCAAAGCTGCTGGAGAACACCTACCGCTACGTCAACATCGCGCTGGTGAACGAGGTGGCGCTGTTCTGCGACCGGATCGGGATCGACGTGTGGGACGTGCTGCACTGCGCGGGCACCAAACCCTTCGGCTACGCCCCGTTCCAGCCAGGACCCGGTGTCGGCGGCCACTGCATCCCGGTCGATCCGGTCTACCTGCAGAGCGCGGCCGAAGGCGCCGGATTCGCCTTCCGGACCCTGGTCGCCGCCCGCGAGGTGAACGAGCGGATGTCCGAGCACGTGGTGTGCCGGGCTCAACGGCTGTTGCGCGACAGCGGAACTCACGTCGACGGTGCCAAGGTGCTGCTGCTGGGGGTGAGCTACAAGCCCGACATCGCCGACATCCGGGAGACACCGGCGGTTCCGGTCGCCGCCGGACTGCTGCGCGCCGGTGCCGAGGTCGTCTACCACGATCCGCACGTGCCCGGATTCGAGGTCGTGGGCCGGCCGTTGAACCGCGTGGACCACCTCGACGACGGGCTTCGGGAGGCGGATGTCGCGATCGTGCTGCAGGACCACTCCTGCTACGACCCGGTGCGGTTGGTCGCCTCGCGGTGCCTGCTCCTGGACACCCGAGGCAAACTCGCCGGCGAGAACGTGCATTCTCTTTGATCGTGCTCTTTTTGGCTCGTCGGTGCGGGTGCCGGAAACCGCCGAAAGGGGAAAGCGCTGCGGCCCTCCTGCTCCGGGTGCACCGACTCGTGTATGACCAATGCACCACGTCGGTGCATCCTCGCAGGAGGACCGCCTCAGAACCCGCGGCGGTGCGAGCTGAGTCCCGCACCTGAAGCCGCGGCTGTCGCCGCTTCCTGAACTTCCGGATGCTGGGAAAAGGACAGCTCCGTCTCCGGTCGCAGGTCCAGATCGCTTCCGCTGAGCGGGGTTTCGGCGTGGATGAGGATGTTGTAGTGGTTCGGGAAGTGGCAGGCGTCGAAGCCGAGCACGGTGCCCACGAAGCGGTCCCCGATGCGGAGCCGATCGCCGCGGTCGATCACGCCGCCGCGGTCGAACTCGGCGAAGCCGACGAACGCCACCCGGTCGATGCGCGAACCCGACGCCGTCTCGACGTCATCTGTGGTGACGAGTTCGTGCACGTCACCGGCCCGGACGCAGCGGCTCGCGTGCGGTTCGAGCGACATGCCGCGCTCGTGGCGGTGATGCACCAAGACCTTGACGAGTCGTGCCGTCAACGTCCTCTTCGGACCGTCCTCCTCGGGGTTCACCGCGCCTCCTGCTCTCGGTAGACCGCGTGCACGAGTTCCAGCGCGGCCGGCCCGCCGGGATCGGCGCCGGTCGTGGAGGCGAACGCGTCGAGCACTCCGCGGTACTCGTGCCACAGCGAGTCCTTGAACCCCGGATGCCCGGCCAGCATGTCGGCGCGCAGTCGAGTTCCGTCCGCCAGCAGCACTTCCACGTCCTTCGTCTCTCCCGGGTGCGACCAGTCCAGCTCGACGACGGCCGGGACCCCGGAGGCCGATTCCAGCTCGACCACGGCCTGCCGGTCGGTTCCGCGCTCCTCCTTGATCACGGCGTGCGCGAGGTCGACGTCACCGAGGAACAGCCGGACGAGGTCGAAGGCGTTGGGCCCGTTGTCGGCCACGCACCCGCCTCCGCAGCGCGCCGGGTCGAGGTACCAGGTGTCGCCGCCGATGTGCTCCTCGATGCGCTCCAGGTAGCGCACCCGCATCGCCGACACCGGGCCGCGCGCGGCCACCTCGGAGCGCAACCGGAGCACGTTGTCGTTGTAGCGGCGGTGGAAGGAGGTCAGCAGCGGAACTCCCAGCCGCGTGGACAGATCCACCAGCTCGCGGGCGTCGGCCAAGGCGACCGCGAGGGGTTTCTCCACGCACACCGCGACACCGTGCCGCAGCGCGTCCCGGCACACCTCGGCGTGAACGTCGTTGGGGGCGCACACGATGACACCGTCGAGCTCGACGCGTCCGAACAGCTCCCGGTGATCCTGGAAAACGCGGACGTCCGGCGGGAACCCGCGCAGCTTCTCGGGGCGCACGTCGCACACCGCGCTCAGCCGCCACTCCGGCGAGGCCTCGATGGCGGCGAGGTAGTACGCGGAGATGGCGCCGAGTCCGACGACCGCGACGCGGCGCATCAGCCGACCACCGCTTCGTCCAGTTCGAGCAGGTGCGCGAGCAGGCCCCGCCGGACCGGCACGCCCTCCCGCCGCCGTCCCATCGCCCGCTCCGCTTCCCACCAGCCCGGGTAGTGCACCTCGCCGGTGGGCGGGCAGTCGTGCACCGCGCCGAACATCGCCCGCGCGGACTCGGTGAAGCCCGGGCGCAGCCGCTCGCCGTCGATGGCCAGCACGAAGTAGCCGATGTCGTCGTCGCGCCCGGCGTTGCCGAGCAGCGCCTCCCGGGTGGGGCCGAGGGCGGAACCGGAGAGCAGGGCGGCGAGGAGTTCGACGACCAGCCCGAGCCCGAAACCCTTGTAGGCGCCGGTGTCGGGCTCCCCGCCGAGCCAGCGCAGGTGGGCGGTGCCGTCGTCGAAGGCGCTCGGATCGGTGACCGGGCGCCCGGTGTCGTCGGCCAACCATCCGCCCGGGATCGCCGCACCGTCACCGGCGGCGACCCGAACCTTGCCGGTGGGGACCACGGTCGTGCTCATGTCCAGAAGGAACGGGTGATCCGGCAACGCGGGCGCGGCCACCGCGAGAGGATTGGTGCCCAGCAGCCGCACCGCACCCCGGGGTGGACGGGCGATGCGCTGACCGCCGCAGTTGCTCGCGACGACACCGATCAGGCCCTGCTCGGCGGCGCGCGCCGCGTGGAAACCGGCGCAGCCGAAGTGGGTGGCGCCGTGCACGGATACCAGGCCGATCCCGTGCTGCCGGGCGCGTTCGATCGCGTCGTCCATCGCCTCCGACGCCGCCCACAGGCCCAGCGCGCGTCCGGCGTCGATCGTCGCGCAGGCGCCCAGATCCGTCCTGGTGACCGGTTCGGCGCGCGGGTCGACGCGGCCGGCGTCGAACAGCGGCAGGTACAGGCGGGGCAGGTTGAACACGCCGTGCGAGTCGAAGCCGCACAGGTCGCCGTGGCACAGCGCCGAGGCCGCCAGCCGGGCGCGGTCGTCGGGCACGCCGCGCGCGCGGAACTGCTCGGTGACCAGGCGGTGGAGTCGTTCGTGCGGGACCTGCACGACGTCAGGCTGCGGGTTCATCGTGGTGTTCCTCTCCGGTGCGTTGCCGGGCGAATCCGGTGAGCACGGCCGAGACGACGGCCGCGAACTCCTCCAGCTCGGCGCGGTCGGCGTACTCGCCTTCGGCGTGGGCGTTGTTGGTGTCCAGGCGACCGGGCCCGAGCACGGCGGTGTAGCTGCCGGGCAGGTCGTGCAGCCAGATCGCGTCGCAGGTGAATCCCGGTTCGTCGTCCGGCCATCGCTGCGCGCCGGAGCGGGCGAGGAGGTCCTCGGCCCACGGGTCGCTGTTGTCCAAGCAGGGCAGGCCGCGCTTGAGCCAGTCGACGCGGGTGATCGCCGCCGCGTCCCGCGCGGTGCGGGCGAACTCCCGGCTCCCGGCGAACAGCTGGCGGAACCGGTCGAGGCCGTCGTCGACTTCGCGGTGCAGCGCGACCTCGGCGTCGGATCCTTCGGCCGTGGTGGCGTAGGAGAGGTTGAGCAGCAGTTCCCCGGAGCCGTAGACGCGGTTGTGCAGGTCGCCGGTGCGCAGTCCGGCGACGCACAACCTCCCGGGGCGGTCGGCCGGATCGAGCCTGTCGGCCAGGTGCTGGGCGAGGAACCCGAGCAGCACGGTCGCGTTGTGGCCGGCGTCGGGCCGGTCGTCGATCGAGCCGTGGCCGTCGACCTGCACCCGCGCGGTCATCGACGCCGTGGACCGCGGCAGGTAGCGCAGGCCGGTGGGTTCGCAGCAGATGTTGAGCCTGCCGACGTGTCCCCGCTCGACGAGCGGGCGGGTGCCGAAGGTGCCCATCGCGCCGCCCTCCTCGCCCGAGACCACCTGCAGCAGCACGGAAACGTCCCGTCCCAGCGCGGGTTCGGTGGCCAGAGCCTCCCGGACTCCTGAGAGCACGGCCACCGAAGGGCCTTTCGCGTCGATCGCGCCACGTCCGGTGAACCGTCCCGCGTGCAGACCGGCGGGTTCGAGACCCGCGACGGTGTCCAGGTGCACGTTGAACATGACCGTCGCGGATCGCGGCAGGTCGGGTCCGAGGCGCAGCAGCAGGCTCGGCTGCGCGTCGAGGAAGCCCGGTCCCGCGCGGCGAACGACCTCGGGCACGTCGGAGCGGTCGAGCACTCTCGGATCGGGCGGGCCGTGGTGCAGCACCTGGAACCCGATCTCCTCGGCGGCTCGGGCGTAGCGGCGCTGGGCCTGCCAGAGCTGCGGGGTCTCCGCCGTCTCCAGCGGGCTGACCGTCGGCGTGCCCAGCAGCTCCAGCAGCAGCGCGCAGTCGTCCTCGGTGAAGGGCATCAGGCGGCGCCGGTGGGTGCGGCCTGCAGCAGCTCCTCCAGCCGTCGCCCGGCCCGCAGGAACGGAGCCGGATCGGAGGCGGCCAGTCCCTCGTGCGGCCGCGTGAGCAGGTGCGGTTCGAGGGAGAACGCGCCGGTGTAGCCGTGGTCGAGCAGCATCCGCAGGCAGTCCCGCACGCGCGCGTTCCCGTCACCGGGGAGCACGTACTCGGCGTGGCCGGGAGAGCCGACGGCGTCCTTGACGTGCACGTGCTCGACGTGCGGCAGGATCCGCTGGAGCACGTCGACGGCGTCGTAGCCGTGATCGACGCCGTTGCCCACGTCGAACAGCAGCCGCAGGCACGGCCCGCCGGCGTCCACCAGCCGCAGCATCCGCTTGGGGTCCGAACCTGCCCAACCCGAGCAGTTCTCGTGCAGCAGCACCACGCCGTGGCGGGCCGCTCGGTCGCCCAGCAGCGCGATCCGGTCCAGCACCCGCGCCTGCCACTCCGGTTCGTCCAGACCGTCGGAGAGGTAGGACATGATCCTGATGTAGCGGGTGCCCAGGCTCGCGCACCGCTCGGCCAGCACGTCGAGTTCTCGCAGATCCGCCGTCGGGGGCGCGGTGATGGGACGTGACCAGTTGCCGACGCGCGAATCCAGGCACACCACGCGCAGCCCGGCGGCCCGGACCGCCCGGTGCACCCGCAGGAAGCGCGACGAGTCCAGGTCGGCCAGCGCGAGGCCGTCGACCGCGCGCAGCTCGATGCCGCGCCAGCCGAGCTCGGTGATCGCGGCGATCTGCTCCGGCAGCGCGGCGGCGGCTTCGTCCCCGATCCCGGCGAGCTGGTCAGCGTGCATGCGCGAGCGTCCTCTCCTTGGCCGCGGTGAGCAGGCGGATGATGTCGGCGTGCAGGCCGAAGGTGCCGTGCTCGCCCGCCGGCCGGAGGTGGTGGAGGTAGGTGCGGACCATCCAGCGGGTCAGCGCGTCGTCGCGGAAAACCGCTCTGCGGCCGTTGATGTCGAGCTGCGCGTGGTCGTCGTCGGCCCCGATCGGGTAGTGGCCGACGATCCGGCCGCCGTCGAGTTCGAGGGTGATGCGGCGGCGGCGGATCGGCGCGGTCAGGTCGGACCGGATCTCGCTGCGCACGCCGCTCGCGTGCGTCAGCGCCAGCCGTGCGCTGCCCAACCTGGGCAGCACGGTGTCGGCGAAGCGCATGTCGGCGCACTCGGCCTCGGCGAGCTCGGCCGCACCGGCCAGCCGCAGCACGACGCCGAGCGAGTGCGGCAGCTCCACGTCGAACGCGGTCGGGTGGCCGCTGGTCGCGCAGGACCGGGTGAAGCGGGGTTTGTCCTGGTCGAAGGTGATCGACCGCAGCCTGCCGCGCCCGACGAGCCCGGTGAGGTGCTCGGTGATCCGGGAATCGAGCCAGTGGCTGACCACCGCGACGTCCAGGTCGTGCCGGTCGCGCAACGCGCTGATCGCCGCCAGCTCGTCCAGGTCGGTGGCCAGCGGTTTCTCGACGATGATGCGGCGGAATCCGTGCTGGGCGAGTTCGGCGAGGACCGCCGCGCGCCCCTGCGGCGGCGTGCAGACGTGGGCGACGGTGCGGTTCGGGTCGAGCAGCGCGGCCGCGGTGGCGATCGAGTCGGTCGCGGTGACGTCCGGCCGGTGTCGTCTCGTGTCGGGGTCGCAGGCCACCACGGGGCCCGGCGCGAACAGCCCGGAGGCGACCTCGCGGGCCTGCGCCAGCACCCGCAGGTGCAGACCCGATCCGGCACGGCCGAGCCCGATCACGAAGGGTTGCAACATCGCACGACGTCCTTTGTGGACCAATGAGGGGAGTGGGAGCACCGGGGATCCCGGCTCAGGCTGACTGTACAGATCACTGCGGGAGCCGGAAGTCGTTCTGCGGACGGAGAAACGGTGTCTCACTGGAAGGAGTGAAGATGGCTCTTCCAGCCGTCGGCGGCGATCAGGAGTCGTTAGGTTCGATCTAGGTCCGGCAGCGCTGCACAGGGGGTTGGTCGACGGTGTCCCTCGGGACGAAATTCGTTGGGGGAGTGGCGGGAGGAGCCGTTCCGTTCTTCTCCCAGGCGCGCGCCTTCGAAAGGCTCTGGCCGGAGATCAGCGCCCGCATCTGCGACGTGTTCGACAACGGGAAGTTCTCCCACGGAGAGCAGGTCGGTGAACTCGAAACCGCGCTGGCGGAATATACCGGCGCGCGTCGGGTGGTCGGCGTCAACAGCGGAACCGACGCGTTGGTCCTGCTGCTGCGGGCCCTCGGCGTCCGCTCCGGCGACGAGGTCGTGGTCCCCGCCTACTCCTTCATCGCCACCGCCACCGCCGTGGTCCTCGCCGGCGGCACACCGGTGTTCGCCGACATCGACCCCGACACGTACGCGCTGGACCCGGCCGAGATCGCCCGGGTCGCCACGCCCCGCACCCGCTTCGTGATGCCCGCGCACCTGTTCTGCCGGATGGCCGACGTCGACGGGATCAACGAGGTCGCGTGCGACCTGGGGCTGACGGTGGTCGAGGACAGCGCCGAGGCCATCGGCATGCGCCACGGCGGCGTGCACGCGGGCCTGCACGGAGCGGGCGGTGTGCTGTCGTTCTTCCCCACCAAGACGCTCGGGGCGCTCGGTGACGCGGGTGCGGTGCTCACCGACGACGACCGCCTGGCCGACACCGTCGCGGCGCTGCGCCACCACGGGCGAGCCGGCCGGACCCTCAACGACTTCCCGGCGATCTCCACCGAGACCGCGATGGCGGGCACCAACAGCAAGATGGACGACATCCAGGCCGCGATCCTGCTGGCCAAGCTGCGGCACCTCGACGAGGACATCGCCCGCCGCGCCGAACTCGCCGAGCGCTACCGAGTCGGCCTCGACGGAGTCGTGCGGCTGCCGGATCCCGGCGACGCACCGGTGTTCTACGTGCAGCTGATCGAGGTCGAGCTCCGCGACGCGCTGGCCGCGCACCTCGCCGAGCGGGGCATCGGCACCGAGGTCTACTACCCGGCGCCGCTGCACCTGCAGCCGTGCTTCGCCGCGCACGGCCACCGCCCGGGTGACTTCCCGCGCGCCGAAGCCGCCAGCGCCCGAGCCCTCGCGCTCCCGCTGCACGCCGACCTGGAGCCCGAGCAGGTCGACCGGGTGTGCGCGACGATCCGCGAGTTCTACACCGGGAGGCCCTGATGGAGATCCCGTTCTTCCCGCCCGACCTGTTCGAGCAGGACCGCAAGGTGATGCTCGACCTCATCCGCGAGATCGGGGTGGCGCCGGAGCAGAAGTTCATCCTCGGCGAGCGCACCCGGGTCTTCGAGGAGATGCTGCGCGACGACCTCGGCGCGGCCGACGTCGTCGCCTGCGGCAGCGGCACCAGCGCGCTGGGCCTCGTGCTGCGCGCGATGGAGATCGGTCCCGGTGACGAGGTCGTGGTGCCCGCCTTCGGGTGCGCTCCGCTGGCCTCCGCTGTTCTGGAGGCCGGTGCGCAGCCGGTGTTCGCCGACGTCGACCCGCGCACCGCGGTCGTCGACCCCGAGGACGTGGCCGCGCGGATCACCCACCGCACCAAGGCGATCATGCCCGCGCACATGTTCTCGGTCATGGCCGACATGCCCCGGTTGACCGAGATCGCCGCCTCGCGCGGGGTGCGGCTCGTCGAGGACTCCGCGGTCGCGCAGGGCGCGGTCATGGCGGGAACCCCCGCCGGGTTGTGGGGCGAGGCGGGCGTCTACTCGTTCGTGCAGGTCAAGTCCTTCGGCATGCCGGGGGAGGGCGGCGCGGTGGTGACCCGCGACGCCGAGCTGGGCGCGCGGGTGCGGATGCTGCGCAACCACGGTCAGCGGGCCCGGTTCGTGCACGAGGTGGTGGGCACCAACAGCCGCTTCGACGAGATCCAGGCCGCGTTCCAGACCTACCGCTACGCCGGGTTCACCGAACGCCTGGCCCGCCGCGCCGCCATCGCCGACCACTACACCGCGTGCTTCACCTCGCTGCCGGACGTCGTCCCACCGCCGCCCGGTCGCGACGGGCGGTGCTACTACGTCTACTGCGTGCAGAGCGACCGGCGCGACGAGCTGCGCGCGTTCCTCGCGGCGCGCGGGATCGGCTCGCACGTGTACTACCCGAGTCCGCTGCCCGAGCAGCCCGCGTTCGCGCCGCACGCCCCGGTGGGCGAGGCGTGGCCGGGCGCCGGGCGCGCGTGCGCGCGGATCCTCGCGCTGCCGGTCTACCCGCACCTGTCCGACGACGAGGTCGAGCACGTCGCCGACGCCGTGCGCGAGTTCAGCGAGGGCCCGCATGTCCGCTGAGATCGTTGAGAACCGCGCGACGGGTGGTGTTCGCGACTACCTGCGGCTCGGCAAGTTCGACGTCTACGACTACTACCTGGGCATCCTGATCGTCGCCTCCGCGGCACCCGCGGCACCCGTGACGCTGCTGCTGTTCCTGCTCGGCGAGGTCGCGGTGATCGTCGCCGGTGTCGCGTTCGACGACGTCACCGGCTACCGCGACGGCAGCGACCTGGTCAACTACGGACCCGACGACCGGCTGCGCAAGAAGCTCCGCAAACCGCTGGTCGCCGGAACGCTGACCGAGTCGCAGGCGCTCCGCTTCGCCTGGGGCGCGGCGGCGCTCGGAGCAGCCCTCTGGACGGCGGCGGTGCTGACCGCCCCGCACCGTCCGATGTGGAGCCTGGTGCTGCTGGTCGTGGTGTTCGCCGCGGCGTTGCAGTACTCCTACGGGCTCAAGCTCAGCTACCGCGGTTTCCAGGAGGCGTTCCTGGTTGTGCTGGGGATGACCCTGGTGCTGGCGCCGCACGGTCTGATCACCGGCGAGTTCTCCGGGTTCCTGCTGGTGCAGGCGGTGCTGTTCGGGATGGGGCCGCTGATGTTCGGGGTGTACTCCAACACCAACGACGTCGACGGCGACCGCGCGGTGGGCCGCCCGACCGTGGCCGCGCTGACCACCGAACGGGGCAACGCCCGGTTCATCGGCGCGCTGTCGGTGGGCGAGTTCCTGCTGGTAGCGCTGGCTTCGCTGACCGGAGTCGCGCCGTGGTGGTTCGCGCTGCTGGTGCTGCCCGCCACCGCGCTGCGAGCGCGGCAGTACCACCTGGGCTTCGTCGTCGGGGACATCATGCGTGCCCGCAAGCTCGGCTTCACCGCGCACCGCACGTGCGTGGCCCTGCTGGTGCTGGCCAACGTCCTGGTGGCGATCGGATGAGCCCCGACGTCGACGTGGCCGTCGTGGGAGCGGGCATCGCCGGCCTCACCGCGGCCCGCGAGCTGCGCCGCACCGGGCTGGACGTGCGGGTCTACGAAGCCGCCGAGCGGGTCGGCGGGCGCATGGCCACCGCCCGCGTCGACGGGTACGCGATCGACACCGGCGCCGAGCAGATCTCCCCGCGCGGATACCCGGCGACCTGGGACCTGCTGCGCCGGTTGGACTTCCGCACGGCCGACGTGCCCCCGATCGGCAATCCCATCGCGATGTGGCGAAACGGCAAGGCGCACCTCGGATTCGGTTCCGCCCGCGGCCTGCTCACCGGAGCGGGGCTGTCGCCGCGCGCACGACTGGACGTGCTGCGGCTGCCGACGCGCATCGACCTGGATCGCCCCGAGAGGTCGAGCCTGGGCGATGCCACGGTGACCGAGCTCGCCTCCCGCCACCACCCCGACGTGCACGACTACCTGCTCCAGCCCGCCGCGTCGTTCTGCCTCTGGGATCCGCGGCGGTCCTCGGCCGCGGTGCTGCTCGGGATGCAGCGGGCGGTCGGCGACACCTCGACCTGGCGCACCTACCGGGAGGGCATGGACCAGCCCTGCCGTCGGATGGCCGCCGAGCTGGACGTGGTCACCGGGCAGCCGGTGAGCGAGGTCGTCTCCGACGGTGCCTCCGCGCGGCTTCGGGTGGGTGAGGACGTGATCACCGCGCGGCAGGTGCTGCTGTGCGTGCCGGCTCCGGTCGCCGCCGCGCTGCACGCCAATCCGCCTGCGGCGGAAGCGGAATTCCTGACCGCGTGCACCTTCACCTCGGCGATCAAGGTGGCCGTCCCGCTCCACTTCCCGGTCGCGCTGCGCGGCTGGCCCTACCTGCTGATCACCCCGCGAGCCGAGGAAGACCTGCTGGCGGGGATCCTCTTCGACCACCTCAAGCACCCGGACCGCGTGCCGGCGGGCAAGGGGATGGTGACGGCGGTCGTCAACGCCGAATCCACCCCGGAACTCCTCGCCGCGCCCGACCACGAGGTGGCCTCCCGCGTCACCGCGGCTGCGCGGCGCTACGTGCCGGTCGGCGGCGCGGCGCACGTGCACCGCCACACCTGCGCGCTGCCCGAGTGCACTCCGGCGGCCCTCGTCGCCCTGCCGGGTTTCCGGGGGCGGGAGCTCGGGCCGGTGGACTACGCCGGGGACTGGGTGGAGCTGCGCCCCTACAGCGAGGGCGCCGTCCGCACGGGCGCGCTGGCCGCGTCCCGCACGCTCAGCAGGCTCGGTTCGCCGATCCCGGCCTGACGGAAGGAGTTCGCGTTGCGACCGCACGACATGGGCGTGCTCTTCGACCGAGCCGCTGCCCGGGGGCATCCGACCAGGGTGCACCTGGACCGGGCTTTCGACATCGCACCCGGCGGCGGCACGACCTACGACGTGCCCGCGCTCGCCGAACTCGTGCGCGCGGCCTCCGGCTGGTGGTCGGCGGCCGGGGCGTGCCCGGGTGGCCGGGTGGCGATCCTCAAGGACGACCACTGGGACATCGACCTGCTCGCCTGCGCCGCCGTTCGCGTCGGCGCGGTCCCGGCGAAGCTCTCGGCGCACCTGCCTGCCGAGACCGCGTCGGCGCTGCTCAAGCGCCTCGAACCGGACGTCCTGGTGACCACGCCGGGCGTGCTCGAACGCGCGACCGCCGAGGGCGTGGACCTGGCGGCGTTCGCCCGCACGACCGTGAGCACCGGGCCCGCGCCGGGAGCGGTCGCCCTCGACGAGCTGCGCGGCAGCGCACCGCCGGACCCGCACCGGCGGGATGACGACGATCCGCTGGTGATCACCCACACCTCCGGCACCACCGGCGTGCCCAAGCTCGTCGTGCACTCCACCCGGACCATCATCGGCAACCTCGCCCGCTTCGAAGCGCTCCCGACGCCTGTCGTGGGCCTGCGCCGGGACGACGTCGTGGCCACCGCCAGCGCCTACGCGCACGGCCGCACGTTCTGCTGGACTGCCGTGGTCATGAGCACCGCTCCCGCTGAGATCGTCGTCCTGACCTCCCAGGATCCGGACCAGGTGGATCCGCTGCTGCGGCAGCACCCGCCGACGGTGCTGGAGGGACTGCCTTCGGCGTTCGTGCGGCTGAAACCGCTGACCAGGAGGCTGGCGAACCCGTTCGGACGCGTCCGCCTGTTCATCAGCACCTACGACGCCGTTCACCCGGCCACGCTGCGCGCCTACCTCAAGGCGAGCCAGCGCGACAATCCACTGTGGATGGACGGGTGGGGGCAGACCGAGACCGGCCCGCTGACCTTCCGGCTGCACCACCGCGGCTCGGTGCGGCGGCGCCGCCTCCAAGCACATCCGGTGGGACGGCCCGTACCGGTGAAGACCCGCTTGAAGGTGGTCGATCCCGGTACCTTCCAGCCCGTCCGGCCCGGTGAACCCGGACTGGTGCTCGCCCGGACCCGGGCGCTGTGCCTGGACTACCTGGGCGAGTCCGAGCGCTTCGAGGACAAGAAGGTCGGAACCTGGTGGAACACGGGTGATCTCGGCGTCCGCCGCCGGGACGGCAGCGTCCACCTGGTGGATCGCGAGATCGACTGCGCGCCCGAGGCCAGCTGCGTGGCCACCGAGGGCCTCCTCGAAGAACGACTCCCGCGGGCGCTGGAGTGCGTGCTGCTGTCCCGCGCGGACCGGCCGCCGCTGCCGGTCGTGGTCACCGCTGACGGTGAGATGTCCGGCCACGCCTGGCGGCACGCCACCCACGGTCTGCCGGCGATGGCCGAACCGGTGGTCCTGACCTGGGATGACGTTCCGCGCACCGGCACCGGAAAGGTGCGCAGGCTCGAATTGCTGAACCGGCTCACCGGCAGCGCGAACACCTACGGAACCGGGCGGTGGACATGACCCAGACCTACGTCTTCACCAACGACGGCCCGCACGGCGCCGAGCAGCACCGGTGCCTGGCGGCCTCCTACGACCCCATCACCACCGAGCGCCTGGCCTCCACCGGGGTCACCGACGGCTGGCACTGCCTGGACGTCGGCGCCGGGCGAGGCAGCATCGCCCGCTGGCTGGCTCAGCGCGTGGCTCCCACCGGCAGCGTGCTGGCCGCCGACATCGAGCTCGACAGCATCGCTTCGCACCCGAACCTGACCGCCGTGAAGCACGACATCGCCCACGACCCGCTGCCCACCGCGCAATTCGACCTGATCGTCGCCCGCATGGTGCTTCAGCACGTCCCGCAGCGGAACGAGTCGGTGCGCAAGCTCGTCGACGCGCTGAAACCCGGTGGCTGGCTGCAGATCGACGAGGTGGACACCGCCTACGAGCCGGTGCTGCTGGCCGCGGACGCGGCGCTGTACGAGAAGTTCCTCGCCGCCAAGACCAGCCACATGCGTTCCCAGGGCGGTGATCCCGAGTGGGGTCGCAAGGTCGCGGGTGCGATGCGCGCCGCCGGGCTCGTCGACATCGACCCGCGTCCGCACATCGCCTCGCGGTACGCCGGTTCGCCCGAGCTGGCCCTGCAGTTCAACCACACCTACCAGCTGCGGGACGGGCTGCTGGCGGCCGGGATGACCGACGCGGAGCTCGCCCGGGTGCGCGAGGTGATGGCCGACCCGGAATTCCGCGCCACGTCGAGCGTGCTGCACTCGGTGCAGGGCAGGAAGCGCTCGTGATCGCCGAGCGCGTCGCGGCGGGGTTGCTCCGCGAGCTCGGCGAAGCCCCCGCCGTCTGGTGCGACGTGGACTGGTCCGGGCCGGTGGAGATGCTGCTGCGCGACGAGTCCGCGGTGCAGGCGGCCTGCGGGATCATGCACGTCCACGGTCGCGCGTCCGGAGGGCCGCGGCGGCTCGGCGTCGACTACGCCTCCGCCGTCGCCGGAGTCCTCGCCGCGCAGGGGGTGCTGGCGGCGGAGCTGGCGCGGGTGCGCGGCGCGCGGATCGAGTCGGTGCGCACCTCGGTCGCCCAAGCGGCGCTGCTGTCGGTCGCCCAGCACCTCGCCGTCGCCACCACCGACGACGACTGGGCGGAGCAGTGGGAATCCGGCCCGCGCCCACCGTTCCGGTCGCGCGAAGGCCTCCGGTTCGAGGTGGAATCGCTAGAGCCCGAAGGATGGCGACGCTTCTGGAGCTACCTCGGCGCGGACGCCGCTGACGTCGCGGCGGGCTGGTGGCCGTTCCAGCAGCGCTTCGCCACCGCCTCCTGCGCGCTGCCCGCATCGCTGTTCGCGTGCGCGCGCCGGTTTCCGCTCCGGGACCTGCTGCGCGTCGGGGAGAAGGCGGGGGTGAGCGTGCTGCCGGTCCGCGACGAGCCCGAGCAGCCGAACGCCGTTCCCGCCTGCACCCTCCGCGACCTCCCCGGAACCGCGCGAGCGCGCCCCTGGACCTGTGGGGAACCGCTGGAGGGGATCGTCGTCGTCGAGTCGACGCGCCGGATCCAGGGGCCGATGGCCGGGCACGTGCTGCGCATGCTCGGGGCCGAGGTCATCCGCGTCGAACCACCGGGCGGTGACCCGATGCGCGGCGTCCCACCGATCTCGGGAGACTGCTCGGCCCGCTTCCGGGCGCTCAACGACGGCAAGCGCACCATCGAGATCGACCTGAAAAGCCCATCCGGGCGGGAAGCGCTGCGCGAACTCGTCGCCGGTGCGGACGTGTTCGCGCACAACTGGGCACCGGGCCGCGCCGAGCGCGGCGGACTCGATGCCGACGTGCTCGCCCGAGTCAGGCCGGGCCTGGTGTTCGCCTGGGCGTCGGGCTGGTCGCCGTTGCCCTGGCCGGACCCGCCGCTGGGAACCGACTTCCTGGTCCAGGCGCACAGCGGGCTTGCGGCGGCGGTCGACCCGGAGGGCGCGCCTTCGCTGATGACGCTCACCGACGTCATGGGCGGGCTCGTCTGCGCGGCAGGCGTTCTCGGAGCCCTGCTACGCCGGGAACGCACCGGGCTGGGTGCCCGCGTGGACAGCTCCCTGTACTCGGCGGCGGGCGTGATCCCCCGGTCGTCGACGGGTCAGAGCCGGTTCGTGCTGCGCGACGACCGTCCGGTGCTGCCCGACGGCACACCGGTGTGCACCGACCTGCGGGAGCTCGCGGCCGACCCGCGGTTCAAACGAGCCCTCCACCACACGACGCACGTCTCACCACAGCCTCCCTGGGAGTTCGCATGACCTGGACGTCCCGCAACGGCATCGAGATCCGCGACCTGGTCCCCGCCGAACTGCGCCGCAACTGGGTCGAGCAGGGTCTGTGCCCGGACCGCGCGGTCTACGGCCTGTTCACCGACCGGGTGCGCGCGCACCCGCACCGCGAGGCCGTCATCGACGGCGAGGTGGTGCTCGACTACCGGGATCTCGACGACGAGGTGCGGCGCGTGGCCGCCGCGCTGAGCGCGGAAGGCTTCGGCGCGGGCGACATCATCGGCATCCGGATGCCCAACGGCTGGCGGGTGGTCGTCGCCGAGCTCGCGGTCGCCGCCATCGGCGCCGTCACCCTGCCCTGCCCCGATGGCCGCGGCACCAAGGACGTGATCAGCCTGCTGCGCAGATCCCGCGCCGCAGCGGTGGTCGTCGCCGATCCATCCGACGTCGAGGTCGCGGCCGGGCTGCCCGCGCTGCGCTCGTTCGTCTTCGACGACCTCGACAGCGGAGCCGACTGGCACCCGGCGGAACTCGATCCCGAAGCGCCGGTGCGCATCCTGGTCACCTCCGGTTCCCAGTCGGAGCCGAAGATGGTCGCCTACTCCCACAACGCCATGACGGGCGGACGCGCCAACTACGTCCGGGAGCTCAGCTGCGGCGCTGATCCGATGCGCGCGTTGGTGCTGATGAAGCTCTCGTCGTCCTACGGCTCGCTCGTCACGCACGTGGGCATCGCCGCGCTCGGAGCGACCATCATCCTGCAGCGCGGCTTCGACGAAGGTGACGTGCTCCGCGCGATCACCCGGCACCGGCCCACCCACCTGTTCGGGGTGCCGACGATGTTGCGCAGGTTGGCCGAACACCCCGGTGAAGCGGGCGAGGACCTGTCGAGCCTGCACGCGGTGGTCTCCAGCGCCGCGCCGCTGTCGGACGTCACCGCGCGCGCCTGCACCCGCCGGTTCGGCACCCGCGTCATCACCGTCTACGGCTCCTCCGACGGCGTCAACTGCCACACCGCGCTGACCGGCACCGGCAACGGAACGGGCGCTGGGCGGCCTGATCCGGCCGTCGCCGAGATCCGCGTCGTCGACGAGCTCGGCCGCGACGCCGGGACGGGCGAACCCGGCGAGATCTGGGCGCGCGGACCGATGACGCCGCTGTGCCACGTCGCCGCCCCCGAGCTCGACGCGCGCCGCCGCACCCGGGGCGGGTGGGTGCGCAGCGGCGACCTGGGATTGCTGGACGAGCTCGGCCGGCTGCACGTGCTCGGCCGGCTGGAGCAGGTCGTGCTGCGCGGTGGCCTCAACATCAGCCCGGCCGAGGTCGAGCGGGAGATCGTCGCGCATCCGGCCGTGGTGGACGTGGCGTGCGTGCCCGTTCCGGACGACGACCTGGGGGAGCGGCTGTGCGCCTGCATCAGCCAGGCGGCCGGGAGCGACGAGCTGTCGCTGGAGCAGGTCGTCGAGTTCCTGGAGCGCGACCGGGGGCTGGAGCGGAGCAAGCTCCCGGAGTACCTGCTGCGACTGCCCGAGCTGCCGCTCGCGCCGACGGGCAAGGTGTGCAGGCGCACCGTCACCGCGCTCGCCGTCGAGAGCTTCGCAGCAGGTCAGCCCGCGATGAGCTCGACTTCCAGCCGGCCGTAGTGGTAGTCGCGGATCGCCGCGAGGAGTTCGTCCAGGCACAGCGCTTCCGCGCCGTCGGGGGCGATGTGCTCGAAGGCCTCCTCGGCCGCGGTGTCGTCGAGGCCGAGCGCGGTCAGCCACCGGACGAACTCCTCGCGGTCGACCCGCTCGTCCCCGTCCCGGTCGCACACCCCGATCACGCCCGCCACGACGGGACGCAGCGCCCGGTTGAACGCGGCCTCGCCCTGCTCGAAGATCAGGTCCTCGGAGACCTTCACGAACTGCACCTCGCTGATGGCCTCGCCGGGCGGCACCCCGGCGTGATCGGCGCAGAGCTCGAAGAGCCCGCGCAGCGCGGCGCGGAGCCGCATCGCCGCCGGAGCGTCCGCCGCCACCCCGAACGCCTCGGCGATCCGCAGCGCCTCGCTCTCGAAGTCACCCCGGTCCAGCCCTCCGCTCCGGTCGCGATCCCACCGGTCGAACCGAGTCTTCATCCGCCCCTGAGCAACGCAGCGATCCACCCAGCACCATCCACACTAGACTCTGAAACGCATTGCAGCACAGCCAGAATACCCCGATGTTCACGTCCACGCCGGACGAGAGGGAGCTCGATCCGAGCGCCGCTTCCGGGTTGAGGCGGGTACATTTCGCGCGACATGCACACCTGCTCGGAGAGGTGGTCGTCGTGGAGTCCTTGGAAGCGGAGATCGCGGGGATCGCGTTGGTGGATCACCACGTGCACGGGGTGGTGCCGGGTGAGGTCGACCGGGGCGAGTTCGAGGGGTTGCTGACCGAGTCCGACCGGGCCGTGCCGGGGTGGATGACGCAGTTCGACTCGCCGCTCGGGTTCGCGGTGCGGCGGTGGTGCGCACCGGTGCTGGGACTGCCGCCGCACGCGTCGCCCGAGGAGTACCTGACCGCTCGGGAGTCGTTGGGCTCCGGCGAGGTGACCCGGCGACTGCTCTCGGCGTCCGGAGTGGGCCGGTTCCTGCTGGAGACCGGCCTCGGTGCCGGTCTCGGGGTGGCGGAGATGGCCGAGGCGTCGGGCAAGCCGGTGCACGAGGTCGTGCGGTTGGAATCGGTGCTGGAGGAGGTCGCCCGATCCGGGGTGCCCGCGGCGGAGCTGCCGTCGCGGTTCCGGGAGGCGCTGGCGGTCCGCTCGGCGGACGCGGTCGGGCTGAAGAGCATCATCGCCTACCGGCACGGTTTCGACTTCGACCCGGAACCGCCCGGCGACGCCGAGGTGGTCCGGGCGGCCGGCCCCTGGTTGCGGGACGGTGGGTTCCGGGTTTCCGACCCCGTGCTGCTGCGGTTCGCGCTGTGGGCGGGGGTGGAACGCGGACTGCCGATCCAGCTGCACACCGCCTACGGCGATCCCGACCTGGAGCTGCACCGCTGCGATCCGCTGCTGCTGACCCGGTTCATCAAGAACGTCGAGCCGCGCGGCGTGGACCTGCTGCTGTTGCACTGCTACCCGTTCCACCGCAACGCCGCCTACCTCGCCCAGGTCTTCCCGCACGTCCACTTCGACGTCGGACTGGCGATCAACCACACCGGCGCGCGTTCGGAGGCGGTGATCGCCGAATCCCTGGAACTCGCCCCGTTCGCCAAGGTCCTCTACTCCTCCGACGCCTGGGGCCTGCCGGAGCTGCACCACCTCGGAGCAGTGCTGTGGCGCAGGGGGATGAGCAGAATTCTCGGCCACCACGTCGAGTCCGGCGACTGGACCGCCGAGGACGTCCTCCGCATCGCGCGCATGATCGGTCGCGACAACGCAGAACGCGTCTACGGCCTGCGCTGAGCGGAACTTGTTACTGGATGATTCACCGACGTGGCGGTTGGTCGATGACGAAGGCTGTTGCAGTGTTGTGACGGGGGTCGTATCGCGGGAGTGATGAATGGCATCAGTCCGGGCGGCCAATCACAACCAGAGCTGCGCACGAGCGAAGAGGCACGTGTGCAACTGTTCGGGATGCGGCGGATCTCAGCATGGCTGGGAAAGCTGGGTCGGCCTGGCAAATTCGACCGAACGAGAGCGGCAGGAAAAGTTCGCCGAGATCCAGAAGGTCTGGGACCGCCACCACAAGCCCGGAAGCACGCGTTCCAACGCCCATGTCCGGGGTGCGGTGGCGGACTTCGCGCGACTCGACGTCGCCAGCTGGCTGGGGAACAACCCAGGGCGCGATTCAGCGGATCGGAATCCCGTGTTGGCGGGCAGCGGTGGAAAGCAGCCGATCTCGCCGGTGCGTGGGAAGTCTGGTGTGAGCCAGCTCGAGCTGGAGCTCATCGACCAGATCGAAACGCTCGCTCGGTCGATGACCAACGCTGCGGTCTGGGAAGACATCTACCTAAACCTGGCGGACACTCCGGACTCGCGTCGTGCGATCGCGCGCGATCTCGCAAGTCACGTCTGGTGCGATCTGTTCGTCGGTTTGTCCAGATTCGTGGAGAAATGCCAGAATTTGCTCGAGAAGGTCCCTGACTGGGGAAAGGGGATAGTTCGACTGGCCGTGTCGACGGCGTCGAATCAGTCCAAGCGGGAACTGGTCACGGACAAGGTGATCGACCTCGTGGTCGACAGGGTGTGGGGTGCTTTCAAAGGCACCGCCGTCGGCGGTTTCCCGCTCTTGACGCTGGTCACTCGGGAAGAGGCGGTGCGGAGTCTGAGGATTCTCGCGCTCTTCACATGTCCGGCGCCCGAGGCACATCAAGAGGTTCGGGAGCATTCGTTGAAGCCACTCGGTGAGGAACTCCACGGTCTGCTCGCGGATGGCACGAAGGAACGTCTTGTCCAGCTGTTTCCGGAGTGGGAGGAATTTGGAACCGCGGCTTAGGCCGGGTTCTTTCGGAGGAAAGATGAGTGCGTGGTGATCACGGGCTGGGGCGGAAGATCTGGTCGTCGGGGATGTCGATGCCGAGTTGGGCGAGGAGTTCGATGAGGACCACGGCGATCTGGCGGGAGACCCGGTCGGCGAGCAGGTCCTCGGTCTCGTCGTGGTGGTCGAGCCACCAGATGATGCTGGCGTCGACCATGCCCATCAGGCCGGCGAGGACGCCGTCCGGCGGTGACGCGGGCAGTTCGGCGGCGTCCAGGTAGGCGCGCATCGCCTCCACGATCTCGTTGAGGAAGCGGGTGCGACCCATGCGCGCGCGGTGCAGCGCCTTGGTCTGCTGCTGGGCGGCGATGAACCGGTAGAGGTTCGGGTGCTCGGAGGCCCAGGCGATGCTGGCCGCGACGACCCCGCGGATCACCTCGAACGGCGTTCCGGCGCGGGTGAGGTGGGGCCGGACGCGGCGGATGAGCTCGGTGGCGGCGAAGCGGGTGACCTCGGCGTCGAGCTGATCCTTGCTCGCGAAGTGCCGGTAGACGTTGGGCCGGGGCAGTCCGGCGCGGTCGGCGATCTGCGCCATCCCGGCCTGCGGTCCGATCTCGTCGATCGCCTCGGCGGCGGCCGAGACGATCTGCGCGCGCCGCGAATCGCTGTCGAGGGCTTGCTTCACCGTCCTGCGCCGGACCGTGGAGTCGACCCAGCGCGCCACATTCACCACGGCCGACACCGTACCTGCTGATACAGCTTGTACCCAGCTCCCGCGCCGTGCTACAACCTGTATCCAGTACTCCGTCGTTCCGCAACGGAAGGATCCGCTGTGCCCTCTCGCCGCTCTCCCTGGATGACCGAGGAGCTCGACGACCTGCGCGGTCTCGCCCGCACCTTCGCCGAGAAGGAGATCAAGCCGAACGTCGAGCGGTTCATCGCCAACAAGCAGGTCGACCGCGAGCTGTGGACCAAGGCCGGCGAGATCGGACTGCTGTGCCTGTCCGTCCCGGAGGAGTACGGCGGCAGCGGCGGGACCTTCGCGCACGAGGCCGTGCTGATCGAGGAGCAGGGCCGCGTCGGCGACAGCTCCTGGGGCGCGTCCCTGCACAGCGGCATCGTCGCCCACTACCTGCTCGCCTACGGCACCGAGGCGCAGAAGCGGGAATGGCTGCCGAAGCTGGCCAGCGGCGAGTCCGTGGCCGCCATCGCGATGACCGAGCCGGGCACGGGTTCGGACCTGCAGGGCATCGCCACCAAGGCGATCCGCGACGGCGACGAGTACGTGGTCAACGGGGCCAAGACCTTCATCACCAACGGCTACCAGGCCGACGTCGTGCTGGTGGCCGCCAAGACCGACCCGGACGAGGCCGCGTCCGGGATCTCGCTGGTCATCGTGCCGACCGACACCCCCGGCTTCAAGCGCGGCCGGGTGCTGGACAAGATCGGCATGAAGGGGCAGGACACCTGCGAGCTGTTCTTCGACGACTGCCGCGTGCCCGCCTCGAACCTGCTCGGCGAGAAGGAGGGCGACGGCTTCATCCAGCTGATGACGCAGCTGCCCCAGGAGCGGTTGATCGTCGCCGTCGCCTGCGTGGCCGCGATGGAGTTCGTGCTGGAGGAGACCCTGCAGTACGTCCACTCCCGCGAAGCCTTCGGGCGCCCGATCTTCAAGTTCCAGAACACCAAGTTCGAGCTTGCCGAGATCGCCACCGAGGCCCGCGTGGCGCGGTCGTTCCTGGACGAGTGCATCGAGCTCCACATCAAGGGCGAGCTCGACATCCCGACCGCGGCGATGGTCAAGTACTGGTGCTCGGAGCGCGCGATGAAGGTCGCCGACCAGTGCCTGCAGCTGTTCGGCGGCTACGGCTACATGGAGGAGTACCCGGTGGCCCGGGTGTTCACCGACATGCGCGTGCAGCAGATCTACGCGGGCACCACCGAGATCATGAAGGAGATCATCAGCCGGTCGCTGCCGACGCCCAGCTGACCCGTCCCGCACCGGTCCGGCCGCCCCGATCTTCGGCGCGGCCGGACCGGCGTTTTCACGCCGAGTGCCCGAAGTCACCCACCGTGAGGTGTGGACGGTGGCTCTCCTGATCGTTAGTTTGGTGGCCGCCGACCGAGTTAACGACGCTGTTACGGGGAGGGATCGGGCGATGGCGCCTCTTGACCTGCTGTGCGCGGTGCTGATCCCGCTCGCTCTGCTGGTCGGCACCGCCGCGGTGATGGCAGGCCGGAAGGTCGTGGCGCAGCGGCTCGCGATCACCTCCGGTGCACTCGCTGTAGCGGGCTTGGCGCTCGTCTCGGTCGTCTCCCTCTTCGGGCTGTGATCCGCCCGCTCGTGAGCTGACGCTGTGGCGGGCGGTTTCGGTCCGAACTGCCTCGTGATCATGTCCGTTCTGCCGGGTCAATTCGGACCAGAACCGCCCATGATCCCGGCCTTCGAACGTGTCCCGCCGGAGTGCGCTGCCGCGCGCGCGTTTGGAAAGCGGTGTGCGGATCGGTAGGAACGGGGAGCGAGCGCGATGCCGCGTCTCGCCCGTGATCACCACCGCCAGGAGGAACCGCTGTGTCCGCAGCCGAATTCGCGCGCGAACTGCGCGCTCGTGAGGAGCTCGTCGGGTACTGGATCGCGCTGGACGCCCCGGCGGCCACCGAGCGGATCGCGCGGGTGGGCTACGACTACCTGGTCGTGGACGTCCAGCACGGGCTCATCGGCCATTCCGGGATGATCAACGCGTTGCTGGCCATCGATGCCGCCGGTGGGGCGAAAGGCCTGGTCCGCGTCGCGGCGAACGAGCCCAGCGGAATCGGCCACGCCCTGGACGCGGGAGCTGCTGGAGTCATCGTCCCGCTGGTCGACACGCCCGAGGACGCGGCCGCAGCGGTCGAGGCCACCCGCTACCCGCCGCGCGGGCGCCGCTCCTACGGTCCGATGCGGTCGGGCCTGCGGGTCGGTCCCCGGCCGATCGAAGCGGACGAGTCGACCGTGGTGATCGCGATGATCGAGACCGCGCAGGGCTTGGCCAACGTTCGCGAGATCTGCGCGACCGCCGGGCTCGACGGCGTCTACGTCGGCCCGGCCGACCTGTGCCTGGCCGTCGGTGGCGCCCACCCGGGAGATCCCGACGTGGCCGAGGAGTTCGAGGCCGCGGTCGAGAAGATCCAGAGCGCGGCGGCGGAGGCGGGCATCGCCGCCGGGTTCCACGTGTCCGACGGCGAGGGGGCCGGGCCGCGACTCGCCCAGGGCTACACCTTCGCCAGCATCTCCTGCGACCTGGTGCACCTGGAGGCCGCCGCAGTCGGCCACCTGCGCGCGGCCAAGGGATCGGCGCAGCGCTGAGGTCCTGAGCACGCAGCAGCCCCGGAGCCGTTTCCTCCTCGTTGAGAAGGCCGAACCGGACGCAGTTCGGGGCTCCGGGGCCGGGTAGCTGCCTGGTATTCGCCGACCGCTCTCCCGCGTCGGGATCCACAGGATTGGGGATTCGCGCACGTCGGGTCGGCTGTTGTGCCGTGGGCGGTCCTAGCGGACAGCCACCTCACAAGTCCTGTTGGTATTCAACGTCGGACCACCTCCTTTCCTGTGTGCCCGCAGGCTATGCCGCGTCCCGTTCCCTCGGCAACAGATTTTTTCCGGTTCGGAAATCGCAGGTCAGATGCCTCGTCCGGGCCTCGATGCCGACCGTTGACACCCCTACCCCCTAGGGGTATGTTCGCCTTCAGGATGAAGGTGGACCGTTGCGGGGAGGGCATCATGGACCACGAGCACCACCACGCCGCCGCCGAGCAGCAGGACGGCCGCGCGCTGACCCGATCAGCGATCAGCGCCACGGCGCACTGCCTGACCGGCTGCGCCATCGGCGAAGTCCTCGGCATGGTCATCGGAACCGCGCTGGGCTGGGGGAACCTGGCCACGATCGTCCTCGCGATCGCACTGGCGTTCCTGTTCGGCTACAGCATGACGATCGTTCCCGTGCTGCGCGCGGGCGTCGGCCTCGGCGCGGCCATCGGCGTCGCCTTCGCCGCCGACACCCTGTCGATCACCGTCATGGAGATCGTCGACAACCTGTTCATGGTGCTCATCCCGGGTGCCATGGACGCGGGCCTGACGAGCTGGCTGTTCTGGCTCTCGCTGGCCGCGGCCCTGGCCATCGCCTTCGTCCTCACCGTCCCGGTCAACCGGGTTCTGATCAGCCGGGGCAAGGGCCACGCGGTGGCGCACCAGTACCACTAGTGGGAGATGTTGGGAGGTGCGTTGCTCGGCGGTGCCGGTGGCAGAAACCCCCGAAGGGGAAAGCGCAGCGGCTCCGTAGACTCCGTGACCGGCCAACGCCGCTGGTGACAGGCCCGGTTAGGCTCGGGCCATGCCGATGTCTGTTCGTCTCGCCACCAAGGAGGACCGACCCGCGATCCTCGAACTGCTCCAGTCCGCGCAGGAGAGCGCGGTGCCCGAGGCCAAGCGCGGCGAACAGGGGTTCGTCCAGGGCGAGTGGGACGAGGAGGCGCTGGAGGCCTTCACCGGCGGTCCCGGCACGTTCCTGGTGGAGGACAAGGACAAGCTCGCCGGGGTCGTGCTGACCTCGGAAGCCGGGGCGCTGCCCGGACCGGCGCAGCGGACCGCGGAGCTGACCAAGAACCTCGAAGGTCCCGTCCTGCACTGCGGCCCGGTGGTCGTCGCACCGAAGTACCGCGGCAAGGGCGTCGTCCGGATGCTGCTGTCGGGCATGGCCCTCATGCTCGGCGACCGGTACCCCAGCGCCGCCGTGTTCGTCGAGAACACCAACCAGCGCGGGTTGAAGGTGCACCGGGCGCTCGGCATGAAGAAGCACACCCGGTTCACCCTCGACGACCGCGCCTACACGGTCTTCACCTTCACCCCGGCGGACTTCAGCCCCCGACCGGCCAGGTGATCACCCGCCGAGGCGCGCGAGGGCCTCGACGCCGGTCAGGCAACCCGCTGTCGTGAGGTTCAGGTTCGCCACGGCCGCCTCGTGCACGGCCGGGTCCGCCGCCGTCGTGCAATCGGTGACGACGTGAGCGGTGAAACCCAGGTCGGTGGCGTGGCGGGCGGTCTGCTCGACCGTCAGGTTCGTGGCGACGCCGGTGATGAACAGCGTGTCGATTCCCCGGGCGGTCAACCGGTCGGCCAGGTCGTTGCCCGCGAGGCCGGAGAGCTTCTGGTTGTCCACCACGTCCAGGGCGCCGGACATCTCCGGGATCAGCTGCGCGCCGGGGGAGTCGGGGCGGAAGAGCTCCTGGGCCTCGCCGACCGCGCGCATGAACTCGGTGTTGCGCACCAGCTGCCCCTCGCCTTCCGGAACGGTGAAGCGGGTGAACACCACCGGCGCCGCGGCCTCGGCGTGGAAGCGCGCCGCGCGCTCGACCACGCCGCTGCGGGCCACCGGCTCGGCGAGCATGCCGCCGAAGAACCCCTCGGGCTTGATCACGTTGACCTGCCAGTGCAGCGCCAGAACCGCGTGTGAACCGTTCGCCATGCTCGAATCGTGCCCGATGAAACGGCCTGGTGGTGGGAGGGCCGGGATCCGGACTCCCGCGCGGTGGATCTTGAATCGGCGCTCAGTCGTGGTCGCCGTCGACGTAGAGCCAGGTCTTGCCGCGGCGGGTGAAGCGGCTGTGCTCGGTGAGCGACCCGGTCGCACCGTCGAGGCGGTAGAGGGCCCGGAAGTCCACGGTTCCCTCGGTCTCGAAGGGCCCGCCGCCGGTACGGCTCAGGATCTCCAGGCGGAGCCAGCGCTGCGCCGGGTCGAGGTCGAGCTCCTCCGGGCGCGTCGTCGGGTGCCAGGTGCGGAGCAGGTAGTCGGCGTCGCCGACCGCGAACGCCGAGTAGCGCGAGCGCATCAGCTGCTCGGCCGTGGCCGCTTCGCGCTCGCCGGCGTGCAGCGGTCCGCAGCACTCGCCGTAGGGCTCGCCCAGTCCGCAGGGGCACAGATCCTTCACGCTCACCTGGGAAGTTTCTCATCCGCCTCCCCGGTGGCGCCGGGTGCGCTCGATCGCGGCGGCGCGGTTGCGGAGGATCTCGTCGTTGAAGATGCGGGCGCGCTGGGCGAGCGAATCCCGGATCAGCGGGTGAGCGGCGGCGACGTCGGTGGACTCGGCGGGGTCGGTGTCGAGGTCGAACAGCATCTCGCGACCCAGATCCGGCCAGACCGTCGCGGGCCACAGCAGCTTCCACCGGTCCTGGCGCGCGGCGGAGACGTTCCACATCCAGTCCGGGTCGACCTCGCCCGTCGGGCCTTCCTCCAGGTCGCCGAAGTAGTACAGCGTGCGACCGCGCGGCATCGGCTCGCCCGCCAGCGCGGGAGCGATGCTGATGCCGTCGATGGGCCGATCGGACGGAGGTGCGGGAGCCCCCGCCAGGTCGATCAGCGTCGGCAGCAGGTCCACGAACGAGATCGGGTACCGGTTCTCGCCGACGGGTACCCGGCCGGGCCAGCGGACCATGAACGGCACCCGGAGGCCGCCCTCGAACGGATCGGTCTTGCGGCCCCGCAACCCGCCGGTGCTGCCCTCGAACCACGGCCCGTTGTCGCTGGTGATGATGACGAGCGTGGATTCCACCAGCTCCAGCGCGCGCAGCTCGTCGAGCAGCCTGCCCACCTGCCGGTCGGCCTCGCGGATGACGTCGGGGTAGCGGCCGTCGGCGCCACCGGTCTCCTCGGGCACGTGGAAGGGCTGGTGCACGGAGCTGTGCGGGACGTAGGCGAAGAAGGGCCGTTGCCGCGCAACGCTCCTCCGGATGAACGCGATCGCTGCGTCGGTGTACTCGCCGGCCAGGCGCTCCTGCCCCTGCTCGGTGTTGACGTCGTCCACCGCCACCGCATCGCCCCGGTACAGCGGTAGCCGCTGCCGGTCTCCCCACCCCTGGTCGTTGCTGTAGGGGATCCCGCAGAAGTGGTCGAAACCGTGCGCGGACGGCAGGAACCGGGGCCGCGCGTCCCACGGGTTGCCGGTGAGCCGAGGATCGCCCAGGTGCCACTTGCCGAAGATCCCGGTGGCGTACCCGGCCGCCCGCATCGCCTCGGCGACCGTGTGCTCGAACTCCGGCAGCCCGCGGTCCTCCTCCGGCCACAGCACCTGCGGCAGACCGACGCGCTGCGCGTAGCGGCCGGTCATCAGCGCGGCCCGCGACGGGGTGCAGATCGGCGCCCCGGAGCAGGCCTGCCGGAAGGTCATCCCGGCGCGGCCGACGGCGTCCATGCGCGGCGTGCCGACCGGCGAGCCGTACCGGCTCAGATCGCCGTAGCCCAGGTCGTCGAGGACGATGAGCACGATGTTCGGTCGTGACCCCGAGAGCGCACCGGACATGTCAGCACCCCCTGACGCGGTCGCGGCTCCGATTCTCCCTGGAGACGGCGGTTTTCCCGTTGTTGCCACCCGGTCGGCGCACGAGAACCGATCGTCTGGCCCAGCGCGGTGCGCGGGTGTGAGAGAATTGCCCGACTCGACGAGGGATCGGCCGTGGTCACGGACATGGTTCGAGGTGATCGCCGCTCCTGCGACGAAGAGCTGCCCGACCCGAGGCACCTTCGTCCCCTCAGGAGCAGGCAATGGCCACGATCAGCTGGTCCGAGAACGGATCACCGAACTCCGCCCGTTGGCATTCCGAGAACTCGGCCCCCGCGCCCACCAGCGTTGTCGTCGTCGACGACCGCACCACGGCCAAAGCCGCCCACCGCACCGCCGAAGCCGGCACGGCCATGCTCTGGCGCGGTGACTTCCACGCGGCACGCCGCCTCGTGCAGGACATGGACCGCCGCCTGCGCCGCCGCCCCGCGCCCGAGGGCGACATCGCGTCGCTGTTCCGCGCGCACCGCGCCGCGCGCGCCGAGCGGGCGGAACTGCTCGGCCGGGTGCTGCTGGTGCTGGAGCCCGACCACGCGCTCGCGCTGCAACGCGCACCTGACGTGCGCGAGGCGTGCCTGCACGCCTACGGCCCGCCCACCGGCGAACCGATGTGCGTGTCCGCGCCCGAACTGCTCGGGGTGATCAGCGCTCACCAGTGGCACGAGAAGGGCGTGGACGTTCCCGCGCTCGGCGAGCGGATCCACCCCGACTACGGCGTTTTCGCACCCGTCCGGAGCGAGTACGTCGATCTCGTCGCCGAGGCGCCGCTTCCGACCGAGCCCCCGGTCGCGTTCGACCTGGGCACCGGAACCGGTGTGCTCGCGGCGGTTCTCGGCAGGCGCGGCGCGCGCGTGGTGGCCACCGACATCAACCCGCGGGCCGTGGTGTGCGCCCGCGAGAACGTCCACCGGCTCGGCCTCGCCGAGCGGGTCACGGTCGAGGAGGCCGACCTGTGGCCGAGCGGACGTGCCGACGTCGCCGTGTGCAACCCGCCCTGGATTCCCGCGCGACCCACCTCGGCGCTGGAACTCGGTGTCTACGACCAAGATTCGGACATGCTGCACCGGTTCATCGACGGTCTCCGCGAGCACCTCAACCCCGGTGGCGAGGGCTGGCTGGTGCTCTCCGACCTCGCCGAACGGCTGGGCCTGCGGACCCGCGCCGAGCTGCTCGACCGCATCGCCGCGGCGGGACTGGACGTGCGAGCCCGCTACGACACCGCGCCGAGCCACCCCAAGGCGTCGGACACCACCGACCCGCTCCACCAGGCCCGGCGCGAGGAGATCACGTCGCTGTGGCGGCTCAGCGCAGGAAGTCCAGGAGGTGGCCGGTGACCTCGGCCGGCTTCTCCAGCTGCAGGAAGTGCCCCGCCCCGGACAGCATCGCGGCGCGCGACGGCGGTGCGACGCGGGACCGCGCGACCGCGAAGAAGCGCGGGTCGATGGCGCCGTCCCGGTCGCCGTGGAGGTAGAGCAGCGGGCTCCGGGGTTCGGCGAGAGCCGCTCGGCTGCCGCGCGAGGCCAGGGCTCGGTAGTAGGACACGACGGCCTTCGCCCGGGCCTGGTCGGGGACGGCGCGCGCGAGGTGCGCGAGGTCGTCGGTCGCGTCGTACCCCGGTGACCACGTCCGCCACAGGCGCCGGGCCAGCCAGGTGAAGTTCCGCTCGGCCAGGCCGGGGACCTGGTTGTAGGCGATGTACCAGGAGTGCAGCGGCTGCCTGACCAGCCCCGACAGCCAGGTCCGGGCCACCGCCCGGGTCGGGTTCATCCAGGCCAGCGGAGGCACCGCGAGGAGCGCGACGCGCGCGTAGGGCGAGGACGGGTCGGCGGCCAGCGCGCCCGCGGTGATCGCACCCCAGTCGTGGCCGATCAGCGCGGTCGAGGAGTCGCCGCCGAGGCGCTCGTGCAGCGCGACGGCGTCGGCGGCGAGCGCGCTCACCGAGTAGTCGCCGTCGATCGGCGCGTCCGAGGGCGCGTAGCCGCGCAGGAACGGCGCCACCACCCGGTACCCGGCCTCGGCCAGCAGCGGCCCGACCGCGCGCCACGTCCACGCGGTGTCGGGAAAACCGTGCAGCGCCACCAGGAGTTCACCGTCCACCGGCCCCCACTCCAGGACCCCGACGTCGTGCGTCGGAAGGGAGACGGTGCGCTCGCGAGGAGTCATGCCTCGCGACGCTAACCGCTGGGAGCCCCCGCTGCGATGGTGGATCGATCCCGCCGGTGAAAGCCGAGTGCAAGCGGGTGCGCCTAGCGTTGGTGATCGACTTGGGAGACACGATGACCACGATCGATCTTTCCGCGCTCGACTTCTGGGCCCAACCGCCCTCGGAACGGGACACGACGTTCGCGGCGCTCCGCGCGGCCGACGGACCCGTGTTCTGCCCGCGCGACGACGGCCCCGGCTTCTACGCGATCACCCGCTACGACCAGATCGCCGAGGCCAGCCGGAACCCGCAGGCGTTCAGCTCGGAGCCCATCGCCGCCAGCCTCGACGACCCGCCGCCGGAGGTGGCCGGGCTGCTGGGGTCGATGCTGAGCATGGACGACCCGCGCCACGCGCGGCTGCGCCGCATCGTCGCCCGCGCCTTCACCCCGAGGATGATCTCCAGGGCGACCGAAGACGTCGCCCGCCTGGCCACCGAGATCGTCGATGCGCTGGTGCAGCGGGGGCCGTGCGACTTCGTCGCCGAGGTCGCCATGCCGATGCCCCTGGAGATCGTGTGCCGGATGATGGGCGTTCCCGAATCCGCCCGGCCCGAGGTCGTCGAGGCCACCAACGCGCTCATCTCCAGCATCGGAGACCCGGACCACCAGGACCCGAGCGGCAAGCCCCGGACGGCGGTGCTGGTCGACAACGTGCGGTTCATGCACGAGCTGATGGGGGAGCTCGCCCGCGACCGCCGGGCGAACCCGGCCGACGACATCGTCACCGCGATGGTCCACGGCGACGTCGACGGCGAAGCTCTCAGCGACGCCGACCTGGGCAAGTTCTTCGTGCTGCTGGTCGTCGCGGGCAACGAGACCACCCGCAACGCCCTCTCGCACGCGCTGGCGTTGTTCACCGAACACCCGGAGCAGCGCGACCTGCTGCTGTCCGACCTCGACGAGCGGATGCCCGCGGCGATCGAGGAGGTCGTCCGCTACGCGACACCGGTCAACTGGATGCGGCGCACCGCGACCGGCGACGTGGACCTGCTCGGTCACCGCTTCCGCGCCGGTGACCGGCTGATCATGTACTACGTGTCGGCCAACCGGGACGAGACCGTCTTCGTCGACCCGAACCGGTTCACCATCACGCGCAATCCCAACCCGCACCTCGGGTTCGGCTCGCGCGGGCCGCACTTCTGCCTGGGCGCGCACCTGGCGCGACGCGAGATCGACCTGATGCTGCGGGAGCTGTTCACCCGGGTGCCCGACATCCACGCCACCGCCGAGCCGGTCCGCCAGCGCACCAGCTTCGTCAACGGGGTGCTGGAGCTTCCCTGCGCGTTCTGAGCCCGTTCAGCGCTTGGCCGCGCGCAGCGCGGTGCGGATCATCGGCCACTGCAAGGGCAGCCGGGCGACGGTGCCGGCGAAGAACGCCGCCGGCGCCGCTCCGCCCTTGCGCTTCGCGCGCTTGCCCGCGTCCACGCTCATCTTGACGTTGCCGGGGAAGACGCCGACGAGCAGCGCTGCGCTGGCGAGGCCTGCGGCGCCGCGGGTGCGCGGGTGCAGCAGCCCGGCGGCGCACGCCAGCTCGGCGACTCCGGAGATCTCCACGACCCGGCGGGGAGCGGGCAGCGCGGACGGGATCAGCGGCTCGAAGATCTGGGTTCTGACCAGGTGCAACGTCCCCGAGGTGGCGAACAGCGCGGCGAGTCCGACGATCGGGAGGTCCAGCGGTGCCGGGCGTGAGGTCATGCCGCCGAACATAGTTGACCTGGCTCGGTGCGGGGGACGAGATAGGTCACACCAACCGTCCACGCCCCGGCTGGACGGGGCGCGGTGTCCGGGTTGTCGGGACTTTGTCCCCTGTGCGGGGCGCCTGGTGGCCGGGAGTCTCGGAGTCGGTCGGGGCGCGGTGCGCTCGGCGGCCGTGCCGTCCGGACCAGGGCGGATCCAGTCGGGGGAGGAAACAGATGGGCGTCGCGCAGACGGCTCGCATGGGCGTTCGGGCACCGGAGGTCGAGTGGTCGCCAGCCGAGATCGGGGAGCTCGGCGAGGCGGTCTCGCACGCTCCGTCGGTGCACAACAGCCGGCCCTGGTCGCTGACGCTGCACCGCCGCACCGCCGTGCTGCGCGAGGACCCGGCGAGGCGGATGCAGCACGACCCGGAGGGTCGTGACCAGCGCATCTCGTGCGGTGCGGCGCTGATGAACCTGGTGCTGGCGGTGCGGAGCCTGGGGTGGAGCGCGCAGGTCGAGCTCGGGGCCTCCGGGGGTCTGGTCTCCGCGGCCGTCAACGCCGGTGAGCCCGCCGAGCCGAGCCCGCGGGAGGCGAGCTGGGCCCGCGCGATCCCGGAGCGCCGCAGCCACCGGGCTCCGTTCTCGGGCAAACCGGTGCCGGAGCTGCTCCGCGAGAAGATCTGGGACGCCGCCGCGGGCACCCGCTGCGGTGGGCGCTGGATCAACTCCGACGCCGAGGCCGCCGAGGTCGCGGGGATGCTGAGCCGATCGGCCACCGCGTTCCAGGCCGACGCGGGCTACACCCGCGAGCTGGCCGGGTGGGTGACGCCGGGGGGCAAGCGGCTGCGGAGCGAGTCCGAGGGGCTGAGCGGCCTGGCTGCGGCCGGGCTGACCGCCATCACCACGCACCTGCCCGACGAAACCGTCCTGGCGCGGCTCCTCCGCGAGGAGGCGGTGCTGCTGGTGGGCACGCGCGGCGACCGCGCGATCGACCACCTGCGCGCGGGGCAAGCCGTCGAGCGGGCGTGGCTGGAGGCCGCCGGGTCCGGGCTGTCGGTGTCGATGATGACCCAGCCGCTGCACGTGCCGGAGATCCGCACCGGCCTCGCCGAACGCCTCGGCACGTCCCTCATCCCCCAGGCGATCATGCGCTTCGGCTATCCGAAGGAGTCCTGAGCGCACCGCGGTTCGGGGGCGACGATCGCGGGCGGTTCTGGTCCGAACCGCCCGCGATCGATGTCGTTTTCGCCCGATCGGTGCGGATCAAAAACCGCCCGCTGCCGAGAGCCTCGACGCCGGGCCCGAGTCCCGGGCGTGAAAACGGGAAAATCCGGCTGTTCCGTTAACGGGGGGTGACCCTCCGTTGACGTCCGCTGCATGCCGGTGCGCGTTCCTCCGTGCGCGCGCGTCCGCTGGTTCCGTTGCTGTCCCGGAGCGGGAGCTTTGTCGGGTTGTGGCAGGTCGCGCGGCCTGAATTCGGTTCTCCTCCTGGGAAAAATCAGAACTGGCGAGTATTGGTCACCGGGCTTCTCCGTCCGGGGGCGGGTCGGTCACCGTATGGATCCAGATGTCCCACGGGATGGACCGGTTCGTCCCTCGATCAGAGGACGGAGGTGCCTGTGAGCGCGAACGGAACGGATGCCGATCGTCCGGGCGGGAGCACGGAGGTCTCCGCCGATCCGCAACGCCGCGCGATCTGGGTGCCCGAACCCGCCGAGCTGTCCGATGTGGAACTGCTGCTGGACGGCGCGTTCCCGCCGCTGCGCGGATTCCTCACCGCCGACGAGGTCGAGTCGGTGCGCACCCGCCAACGCCTCGACGCCGACGTGGCCTGGTCCGAGCCGATCACCCTGACGGTCCCGGAGGAGGTCGCCGCGGCCGAGGAGATCGAGCTGCGCGACGTCGAAGGCGCTCCGGTCGCGGTGCTCCGCAACGAAACCCCGTGGTCCGACGAGACCGGCGCGCACCCGGCGGGCCCGCTCGTGGCCGCCGAGGAGCCCACCGGAGTGCTCCGCCGGATGCGGCCGCCCGCCGAGCGGGTCCGGGCCGCGCTCCCGGCCGGACCCGTGCTCGGCGTGCTGCCCGAGGCCCCGCTGCACCACCGCGAGCTCGCCCAGATCCGCCAGCTGGCAGGCGAGCTCGACGCGCACGTCCTGATCCTGCCGCGCATGACCGGTCCGCGGCCCGAAGCGCTGGTCCAGTCGGTGCTGGCCGCCCGCCCGGAACTGCCCGAGGGCGCCACGATCGTCCCGGTCCCGCTGGCGCGCCGCGCCGACCCGAAGCGCGACGCCCTGCTCGCCGCCCACGTCGCCGCCGCCTACGGCGCCACCCACCTGATCTCGGAAAGCCCCCTCGAACAGGCCCCCGTCCAGGTGCTCGAACCGCCGGAGGTGGTGCGCGACCACGCCGACCGCTGGCGTCCCGCCGCGCAGGTCGCCCCCGCCGAAACCCGTCCCGGTCTCAGCGACGAGGGCCTGCGCGAACTCCTCGACAGCGGCGCGGAACTGCCCGACTGGTTCACCACGCGCGCCATCGCCGAGCAGCAGCGCAGGCTCCACCCGCCGCTGACCGCGCGCGGGTTCACCGTCCTGTTCACCGGTCTGTCCGGTGCGGGCAAGTCGACGCTGGCGCGGGCGCTTCGCGACGAGCTCAGCAGGCACGATCACCGCGCGGTCACGCTGCTCGACGGCGACGTGGTCCGCCGGACGCTGTGCGAGGGGCTGGGCTTCTCCGCCGAGGACCGCAGCCGCAACGTCCGCCGCATCGGCTACGTCGCCGCCGAGGTCACCCGCCACGGCGGCGCGGCGATCTGCGCGCCCATCGCGCCGTACCACGCCGACCGGGACGCGGTGCGCCGCATGGTCCACGAGGCGGGCGGGTTCGTGCTGGTCCACGTGGCCACGCCGCTGGGGGAGTGCGAGCGGCGCGACCGCAAGGGGCTCTACCGCAAGGCGCGCAACGGGTCGCTGCCGGAGTTCACCGGCGTCTCCGCTCCCTACGAGGTCCCCGACGACGCCGACCTTGTCCTGGACACCTCCGAGCTGTCGCAGGACGAGGCCGTGGCACGCGTCGTGGCCTTGTTGCGCGAACGGGGCTGGGTGCGGTCGTGGACCTCGGTGTAGCGGCGACGGGGTTGCTCACCGGCCTGATGGTGGGCGTGACCGGCATGGGCGGCGGTGCGCTGACGATGCCGCTGCTGACGCTGGTCTTCGGCGTGCCACCGCTGGCCGCGGTGTCCTCGGACCTGGTGGCCGCGGCGGTGATGAAACCGCTGGGCGCGGCGGTGCACCTGCGGCGCCGAACGGTGCAGCCCGAGCTGGTCGGCTGGCTGTGCCTGGGTTCGCTGCCGTGCGCGGCGGCCGGGTCGTTGCTGGCGGGATCGCTGGGCAGCGGGGCCGAGTCGGTGCTCGAGGAGATCGTGGGCGGCGCGGTGCTGCTGGCCGCGATCACGCTGTTCACCCGGATGCTGCTCTCCCGCCGACCCTCCACATCGGACGGAACCCGGGTGCGCCCGGTGCCCACGGTGCTGCTCGGCGCGGTCGCCGGCCTGGTGGTGGGCACGACATCGGTGGGCTCCGGATCGATCATCATCGTGGTCCTGCTGCTGCTCAACCGCGGGCTGAGCTCGGCGCGGCTGGTCGGCACCGACCTCGTCCAGGCGGTGCCGCTGGTGCTGGTCTCGGCTATCGGCCACTTCTTCGCCGGTGATGTCCACATCGGACTGGCCGGTTCGCTGCTGGCCGGATCGATCCCCGGCGTGCTGGTGGGATCGCTGATCTCGGCGCGGCTGGTCGGCACCGACCTCGTCCAGGCGGTGCCGCTGGTGCTGGTCTCGGCTATCGGCCACTTCTTCGCCGGTGATGTCCACATCGGA
>NZ_JBFAPZ010000002.1:443917-626896 GCF_040676935.1 Saccharopolyspora sp. NPDC049426
GGACTGGCCGGTTCGCTGCTGGCCGGATCGATCCCCGGCGTGCTGGTGGGATCGCTGATCTCGGCGCGGGTTCCCGACCGGCCGGTGCGGGTGCTGCTCGGTGGAATGCTGGTGACCACCGGGCTGATGATGATCGGCACCGACGTCCTGCCGGGAGTGTCGGCGGGACTGCTGGTCGTGCTGCTCGGCGCGGTGATCCCACCGCTGCGCAACGCGATGTCGTCGCGGCGGGCGCCCGTCGCGAATGATCACAGGGAGGTAGTGGGGTGAGCGACGACCACGAGCTGGCCGCGCGGCTGGCGCGGCGAGCGGGCGAGCGCCTGGTCGAGCTGCGAGAGGGGTCCGCAGCGGAGCCCCGGGCGCTCGGTGACGCCGGTGACGCCGCGGCCCACCGGCTGCTCGTCGACGCGCTCGCGCAGGAACGCCCGGCCGATCCGGTGCTGTCCGAGCACGGCGTGGCCGGACCGGAACGCGTTCCGGGCGAACGCGTGTGGATCGTCGACCCGCTCGACGGCACGCGCGAGTTCACCGAACCCGGCCGCGCCGACTGGGCGGTGCACGTCGCGCTCGCCGAACGCCATGAGGTCATCGCCTCCGCCGTCGCGCTGCCCGCCCAGGGCATCGTGCTGGGCACCGGCGCACCGCCGAAGCAGCCGACGCGCGCCATCGAGCGCCCGCGCATCGCGGTCAGCCGCAGCAGGCCGCCGGAGTTCGTCGCCGCGGTCGCGGCCGAGATCGGTGCCGAACTGGTGCCGATGGGCTCGGCGGGCGCCAAGATCACCGCCGTGGTCCTCGGCGAGGTCGACGCCTACCTGCACGGCGGCGGCCAGTACGAGTGGGACAGCGCCGCTCCCGTCGGCATCGCCCGCGCCGCAGGTCTGCACACCAGCCGGCTCGACGGCACCGAACTCGTCTACGACCGCCCCGACCCGTGGTTGCCCGACCTGCTGGTCTGCCGCCGCGAGCTGGCCGTGGACCTGCTCGCCGCCCTGTCCGACCGAATCGAGGGGAGTCGCTGATGCCCGCCGGGCTGTCTCGTCTGGACCTGCTGGAATCCGAGGCGGTGCACCTCATCCGCGAGGTGGTCGCCGAGCGCGACCGCCCTGCGCTGCTGTTCTCCGGCGGAAAGGACTCCGCCGTGCTGCTCAAGCTCGCGGAGAAGGCGTTCGCCCCGGCGCCGATCCCGTTCCCCGTGCTGCACGTCGACACCGGTCACAACTTCGAAGAGGTCCTCGACTTCCGGGACCGCCGCGCCGCCGAACTCGGCGTGCGGCTGGTGGTGGCCTCGGTGCAGGAGTCCATCGACGCCGGCCGCACCACCGAACCCGAGGGCCTGACCAGCCGCAACCGGCTGCAGACGGCCTCGCTGCTGGAGGCCATCGCCGAGCACCGCTTCGACGCGCTGTTCGGCGGCGCCCGCCGGGACGAGGAACGCGCCCGCGCCAAGGAACGCATGCTCTCCTTCCGCGACACCTTCGGCCAGTGGGATCCGCGCAACCAGCGCCCGGAGCTGTGGAACCTCTACAACGGGCTGATCCACCCCGGGGAGAACGTGCGCGCCTTCCCGCTGTCGAACTGGACCGAGCGCGACGTCTGGACCTACATCGACCACGAGGACGTCGAGCTGCCGTCGCTGTACTTCGCCCACAACCGCAAGGTCTTCGAGCGCGACGGGATGCTGCTGGCCGACAACCCGTTCCTGCCGCGCGGCGCCGACGAGCAGCTGGTCGAGCGGTCCGTGCGGTTCCGCACCGTCGGCGACATGACCTGCACCGGTGCCGTGGAGTCGACGGCGGCGACGGTCTCCGAGGTGATCGCCGAGATCGCCGCGACCAGGATCTCTGAGCGCGGCCAGACCCGGGCCGACGACCGCACGAGCGCGGCGGCGATGGAGGACCGCAAGCGGGAGGGATACTTCTGATGACCACCACCGAACCGGTCTTCGCCCCGGCCGACAGCCTGCTGCGCTTCGCCACCGCGGGCGCCGTCGACGACGGCAAGTCGACCCTGATCGGGCGGCTGCTGCACGATTCCAAGTCGCTGCTGGCCGACCAGCTCGAACAGCTGGAGGTGGCCAGCAAGGAGCGCGGGGACGAGCAGCTCGACCTGGCGATGCTCACCGACGGGCTGCGCGCCGAGCGCGAGCAGGGCATTACCATCGACGTCGCGCACCGGTACTTCGAGACCGCGCGGCGGGCGTTCATCATCGCCGACACGCCCGGCCACGCCCAGTACACCCGGAACATGGTCACCGGCGCCTCCACCGCGGACCTGGCGATCGTGCTGGTCGACGCCCGCAACGGGCTGACCGAGCAGAGCCGCAGGCACGCGGTGCTGGCGGGTCTGCTGCGCGTGCCGCAGCTGGTGCTGGCGGTGAACAAGATGGACCTGGTCGACCACGACGAGTCCGTCTTCCGCGCCATCACCGAGGAGTTCGCGGCCTTCACCGAGCGGCTGAACCTGCGCGAGGTCACCGCCATCCCGATCTCCGCCCTGCGCGGCGACAACGTCGTGGACCGCTCCGCGGCGATGCCCTGGTACGACGGGCCATCGCTGCTGGAGCACCTGGAGCAGGTCGAGGTCGCCGACGAGGCGGGCCCGTTCCGGCTGCCGGTGCAGTACGCGATCCGCGCGCAGGAGCAGGACTACCGGGGTTGTGCGGGCCAGGTCGCGGGCGGATCGGTCGCGCCCGGCGAGGAGGTCCTGCACCTGCCTTCCGGGATGCGCAGCCGCGTGGTCGCCGTCGACACCGCCGACGGGGAGTTGGAACGCGGTCAGGCGCCGCAGTCGGTGGCGTTGCGGCTGGCCGAGAACATCGACGTCGGTCGCGGCGACCTGCTCTGCGCGGTCGACCAGCCCCCGGCCGCGGCCGAGGAGCTGACGGCGTCGGTGTGCTGGATGTCGCCGAAGACCCCGCTAAGCCCGGGCACCCGGTTGCTGCTCAAGCACACCACTCGCGTGGTCAAGGCGATCGTCACGGAGGTCCGCGAACGGCTCGACGTCACCACCTTGGAGCGCGGCCCGGCCGATTCGCTGGGGCTCAACGACGTCGGCGAGATCGCCGTGCGGCTCGCGCAACCGGTGTTCTGCGATCCCTACGAGCGCAACAGGTTCACCGGAGGAGCGGTGCTCATCGACGAGTCCAGCCACGCCACGGTCGGTGCCGTCCTGATCATCGGCGCGCGCTGAAAGACCTGAACAGCACGACGAAGGAGCGAAAATGGTCAAGATCATCGGAGCCGGGTTCGGCCGGACCGGAACCGCGTCGATGAAGGCGGCGCTGGAGCACCTCGGCTTCGCGCCGTGCTACCACATGTTTGAGGTCATCGCGCAGCCCGAACGCGCGAAAGACTGGGACCGCGCGCTGGACGGGGAGGTCGACGACTGGGAGACCGTGCTCGGCGGTTTCGAGTCCACGGTGGACTGGCCGGGCTGCACGTTCTGGCGCGAGCTCATGGACTTCTACCCGGACGCGAAGGTGCTGCTCACCGTCCGCGACCCGGAGCGCTGGTACGACAGCGTTTTCAACACGATCTACCAGTTCGTGCAGGAGCCCCCGTCCGACGACGACTTCAGCACCAGGATGCGGCCGACCGTGGAGCGGATGATCTGGAACGGCACCTTCGACGGCCGCTTCGACGACCGCGAGCACGCCATCAAGGTCTTCGAGGCCCACAACGCCGCCGTGCAGGAAGCCGTTCCGGCCGACCGGCTGCTGGTCTACAAGGTCGGCGAGGGCTGGGACCGGCTGTGCGAGTTCCTCGACGTCCCGGTCCCCGAGCAGGCGTTCCCGCACGTCAACGACTCCGGCTCGATCCGCGACCTCGTCGAGAGGACCCAACGCGAGGGCAAGTTCCCCTCACCGTTCGAGTCCTGATCAAAACCGTTTGAGGATTTCTCTGCTTCGCGGTGCGGGTGGCGGAAACCCCGAAGGGGAGAGCGCAGCGGCTTCGTGGTCTCCGTGCGCCGCTCCTGATGTATGCCGCTTGCCCAGGGGGTGGACATCGGCGTCGCGGCGTACTCGCCACGAAGCCGCTCAGAACCCGCGGCGGTGCGAGTTGAGTCCGACACCTGAAGCAACGGCTCCGCCGTATTTTTGAACAGTTTCGAGTCTCTCTTTTAGGAGATCCATGTCCGTCAACGAATTGGACCGCAGATCGGTGCTGCGGATGCTCGCCGCGGCGCCACTGGTTCCTGCGGCGTTATCGGGCACGGCGCAGGCCGCGCCCCGGCCGTCCGCCGGTGTCCTGGGCGCCGATCTGGTCAGCCGTCCTGATCTGCACCCGCCGCTGATGGAGATCATCACCCCGGCCGCGGGCACCGAGCCGGGCCACGTGCTGCTCACGCCGACCGGTGCGAGCACGATGGACGTCAACGCGCCCGCCCCGCGCGCGCCCATCCAGCCGGGTTCGATGCTGATGGACGACACCGGGCAGGCCGTCTGGTTCGGCCCGGCGACCGAGGGCGTGAACTTCGACCTGAAGGTCCAGCAGTACCAGGGAAAACCGGTGCTGACGTTCTGGGAGGGCCAGGTCGTGGTGCCGCCCGGGTTCGGCCACGGCAAGTTCGTGGTCCTGGACGAGACCTACGCGCGCATCGCCGAGGTCGCCCCGGTCAACGGGCTGACCGGTGACCTGCACGAGTTCATCATCACCCCGCAGGGCACGGCCCTGCTCCTCGCCTACCGCGAGGTGCGGGTGGACACGACTTCCGTTGGCGGGCAGCCGAACTCGAAGGTCCTCGAGAACGTCGTGCAGGAGATCGACATCGCCTCCGGTGAGCTGGTCTTCGAGTGGAACAGCCTGGAGCACGTCGGCCTGGACGAGTCGTTCTACCCGGTCCCCGAGGACCCCGAGGAGTTCCACGACTACATCCACCTCAACGCGATCTGCGAGGACGGCGACGCGCTGCTGATCTCGGCGCGCTGCACGCACGCCGCCTACCGCATCGACCGCCGCAGCGGCGACGTGAAGTGGCGCTTGTGCGGGCGCAAGAGCGATTTCGCGATGGGCGACGACGCGGCTTTCGTCTGGCAGCACGACGTCCGCCGGCACGCGGACGGCTCGATCAGCCTGTTCGACAACGCCGACGCGGCGGGGCGCGGCAAGTCGCGCGGCATGACGCTCAACGTCGACGAGTCGGCCAGGACGGCGACGCTGCTGCGCAGCGCGGAGAGCCCGGAGGGGCTGCTGGCGCCCAACCAGGGCAACGCCCAGATGCTGCCCAACGGTCACATGTTCGTGGGCTGGGGCGGCAAGCCGTACTTCAGCGAGTTCGGCCCGAACAACGAGGTGCTGTTCCACGGCCGCTTCGCCGAGTCGATGGGTTCTTACCGCGCCTACCGCTCCCAGTGGGTCGGCAAGCCCACCGACGCCCCGGCGGTCGCCGGGAAGCCGGGCGACGGAGTGACCAGCGTCTACGCCAGCTGGAACGGCGCCACGGAGGTGACCGGCTGGCGAGTCCTCGCGGGCCCGGACGAGCAGAACCTCGCCCCGGTTCTCGACGCGCCGAAGGCCGGCTTCGAAACCAAGATCGACGTCCAGGGCGTCCATCCCTTCGTCGCCGTCGAAGCCCTCGACGGAAGCGGAGCGGTGCTCGGCAGGTCGCCCGCCGTTCAGGTCGCATGAGCGAAGGCGGTTCTGGTCCGAACTGACCGGGCAAATCGGACGCGCACAGCGGACGGTTCGGACCAGAACCGCCGGGTGGTGCCCCAGGAGATGACCGTGACCAGGATGAATCGAGAGGAGGGTTAGGATGCTTTAGACCCGAAGGAGTGCTGATCGTGACCAGGCGCGGACAGGACGCGAGTGGACGCGATGCGGCGGTTCCACAGGCCGACGACGACCGGGAGGTTCGCCGCCGGTGTCGGCGGGCGCTCGGGGTGACCACGCTCGGGTTGATGCTGGTGCTGGTCAACGCCACTTCGCTGAACCTGGCGCTGCCCGCGTTGTCGGCGTCCTTCCAGGTTCCCGCCGCCACCGCCGACTGGTTCCTGGTGGCGTTCATGCTCAGCAACACCGCGTCGATCCTGGTGTTCAGCCGCATCTCCGACATGCTGGGGCGGCGGACGATCTACCTCGCCGGTCTCGTGTGCTTCACCGTGATCAGCCTGCTGTGCGCGCTCGCGCCCAACGCCACCGTGCTCATCCTGCTGCGGGTGCTGCAGGGCATCGCGGCGGCCACCACCGTCACCAACACGACCGCGATCCTCACCGACGTCTTCCCGCCGGACCGCCTCGTGCGCGGCCTGAGCCTCAACATCACCGCCGCCTCGATCGCCCAGATGATCGGGCCCGCGCTGGGCGGGCTGCTGGTGACCTTCGCCGACTGGCACGCCTTGTTCCTGGTCAACGTGCCCATCGGAATCCTTGCCGTGGTGCTGGGAGCGAGGCTGCTGCCGAAGATCCCGCGCGCACGCGGCCCGAGGGAGCGCTTCGACGTCGCCGGGGCGGTGCTCTCCAGCGCGGGCCTGGCCGTGCTGCTGTTCGGCATCAACCGCATCGGGCCGTGGGGAGCGACCGACCTCCGCGTACCGGCGGCGATCCTGCTGGGCATCGCCCTGCTGACGGCGTTCGTGCTGGTGGAGCTGCGGATCTCGGCTCCGCTCCTGGACTTCCAGCTGGTGCGCCGACCTGGACGCGGCCAGGCGTACGGGGCCGCGTTCTTCAACTCCTTCTGCCGCGCGGGAGTCGTGGTCCTGGTGGGCCTGCACCAGCAGATGGTCGAGCACCGCACGGCGCTGGAAGCAGGCTTCGTGGTGATGCCGCTGGCGCTGCTGATGATGCTGTGCGCGCCGCTGAGCGGACGGCTGTCGTCGCGCTGGTCGGCGCGAACCCTGTCCAGCCTCGGCGCGCTGCTGGTCGTGCTCGGCACCGCCGGACTGGCCGGTCAGCTGGCGACACCCGGTGCGCCGCTGGTGCTGATGGCGTTGTGGCTGGGGCTCATCGGAGGGGGAACGGGACTGTTCACCGCCCCCAACACCGGCTCGATCATGGCCGGTGTCAGCAGCGACCGCCGCGCGGTGGCCAACGGGATCCGCTCGATGCTGTTCAACAGCGCCCAGGCCGCCGGAACCGCTGTCGCGCTGCTGATCCTGACCACCTGGCTGGGCTCCTCCGGTGTGGCCTCCTACGCGGCCGACGCCGACGACCCGGCCGTGCGCACCGGTTTCGCGGTGGCCGTGGCCGCGACCGGCCTCGCCGCGCTGGCCGGATTCGTCCTGTCGCTGGCGCGCGGCGGCCCGTGGCGGGCGCGCTGATCACTCCAGGACGTGCGCGCCGATGTGCGGCAGGTCGTGGGCGAGCCGGTCGCGCTTGGCGGTGAGGTAGCCGAGGTTGTGCTCGCTGGCCGGGGCGAGCAGCGGAATGCGACGAACGACGGCGATGCCGGAGGTCTCCAGCGCGCGGACCTTGTCCGGGTTGTTCGACAGCAGCCGGACCGAGCGCACCCCGAGCCGCCGGAACAGCCTCGCCGCGGGACCGTAGTCGCGGGTGTCGACGGGATAGCCGAGGGCGGTCGCCGAGTCCACGGTGTCCAGTCCACGCGAGTCCTGCAGGACCTGGGTGCGCACCTTCGCCACCAGGCCGATCCCGCGCCCTTCCTGCCCGCGCAGGTAGACCAGCACCCCGGAGCCCTCGTCGGCGATCCGGTCGAGGGCCAGGCGGAGCTGATCACCGCACTCGCAGCGCAGAGCGCCGAAGACGTCGCCGGTCAGGCATTCCGAGTGGACCCGCACGAGCACGTCCTCGTTCGCCGAACCGAGGACCAGCGCCAGGTGCTCGACCCCGTCGACCGGGTCGCGGAAGGCGATGCAGCGGAAGTTCGCGCGTCGCGTCGCCAACTGCGATTCGGCGACGTCCTCGTCACGGATGGTGTGCTCGCGCCTGGCGGCTCGCTCGTGCATCCGGCCCTCTCGTCACCTCGTCCAGCTGTCATTACGCTCGGTCGAAGTCTCGACAGTAACCGGCAGACCACCGGAGGTCACCTTTGTTCACCGTCACGGTTCGTGACCACGTGATGATCGCCCACAGCTTCCGTGGCGAGGTCTTCGGTCCCGCGCAACGCCTGCACGGCGCGACGTTCGTCGTGGACGCGACGTTCACCCGCGACGAGCTGGACGCCGACAACATCGTCGTCGACATCGGACGCGCCACCGAGCAGCTCGGCGAGGTGCTGGCCGGGCTGAACTACCGCAACCTCGACGAGGAACCGGAGTTCGCCGGGATCAACACCTCGACGGAGTTCCTGGCGAAGGTCATCGCCGATCGCCTCGCCGACCGCGTCCACGAGGGAGCTCTCGGAGAATCCGCGCGCGGGCTCAGCGGTCTGCGCGTCGCGCTGCACGAATCGCACGTGGCCTGGGCCGGTTACGAACGCGCGCTGTGAGGGTCCACTTCGTCGTCCCCGCCGACGACCGGCCCAGCGGTGGCAACGTCTACGACCGCCGCGCCACCGAAGGCCTGGCGGCGCTGGGCTTCGACGTGCGCGCGACCGCGCTCGCGGGGACCTGGCCGCAGCCCGACGACGACGCGCGCGACCGGTTGGCCGACGTGCTCGCAGCGGTGCCGGACGGGGGAGCGGTGCTTCTCGACGGGCTCGTGGCCTGCGGCGTTCCCGAGATCATCGGGTCCCACGCCGACCGGCTGCGCACGGCGGTCCTGGTGCACCTGCCGCTGGCCGACGAGACCGGGCTGGACCCGGCAACCGCTGCGCGACTCGACACCGCCGAGCGCGCGACGCTGCGCGCGGCCGACCTCGTCATCGCCACGAGCCCGCAGGCAGCGCAGCGGCTCGCCCGCCACCACGGTCTTCGCCGCGTCCGCACCGCGACCCCGGGCACCGAACCCGCAGCGCTCGCGCCTGGAACCGACGGGGTGTCGCGACTGCTGTGCGTGGGTTCGCTGACACCGCGCAAGGGCCACGACCTGCTGGTCGAAGCCCTCGCAGGACTCCCGCTGACCTGCGACTTCGTCGGTCCGGCTCGCGATCCCGCTCGCGTGCGGCGGCTGATCGAGCACCCCGCGGGGATCCGCTGGCGCGGCCCGCTGGCCGGCGCGGAGCTCGCCGACGCCTACGCCTCCGCCGACCTGCTCGTGCAGCCCTCCCTCGCCGAGACCTACGGCATGGCCGTCACCGAAGCCCTGGCACGCGGGATCCCGGTGATCGCCAGCGCCGTCCCGGACGCGCTCGGCGACGGCGGCCTGCTCCTGCCGCCCGGAAACACCGCCGCCCTCGCCGACGCCCTGCGCCGCTGGTCCGACGACCCGGACTTCCGGTCCCGGCTCCGCGAGTCGGCGCTGCGCCGCCGCGATCAGCTGCCCACCTGGGAGTCGACCGCGCGGCAACTGGCCGCCGCGCTGACTAGCCTGGAAACATGACCGCCGCTGGTTTCGCCCCGGAGTGGCTGGCACTCCGCGAACGCGCTGATGCCGAGGCCCGCGCAGCGGAACTGCTGGGACCGCTCCGCGAATCGCTGCCGGCCTCCCGGCTGGTGATCCGCGACCTGGGGTGCGGCACCGGTTCGATGGGGCGGTGGCTGGCCGGGCGGCTCGACCGCCCGCAGCACTGGGTCCTGCACGACCGCGATCCGCGGCTCCTCGCGCTCGCCGAAGCAGCCTTGGCCACCGAGGACGTCACCGTCGAAACCCGACGAGCCGAGCTCGCCGGACTGCGCGCAGCAGATCTGGCCGGAACATCGCTGGTCACCGCCTCTGCGCTGCTCGACGTGCTCACCGAGGGCGAGGTCCGCTCGCTGGCCGCCGCCTGCGTCGAAGCCCGCTGCCCAGCCCTGCTGACCCTCACCGTGGTCGGGCGCGTCGAGTTCGAACCGCCGGAGCCGCTGGACGCGCGGTTCGAAGCGGCGTTCAACCAGCACCAACGCCGCCAGCTGCTCGGTCCCGACGCGGTGCCCGCCGCCATCGCGGCGTTCGAGGACCTCGGCGCGCGGGTGCTCACCCGCCCGAGCCCCTGGCGACTCGGCCCCGGCCCGTTGGCCGAGGAGTGGCTGCGCGGCTGGGTCGGCGCGGCCTGCGAGCAGGAACCCGAACTGGCTGAGGCGGCACCCGACTACCTGCGGCGGCGATCCGGTGACCTGCGGGTCCTGGTCCACCACGCCGACCTGCTCGCGATTCCGGGGGAGCGCGCATGATCCGCCGGCTGTGGCCCTGGCTGCGCGTGCTCGTCGCGGCCGGGATCCTCGCGCTGCTGGCGTGGCGGTTGGGCACCGACGCCTTCCTCGACGGGCTGCGCGCCATCGACGTCACGACCGTGCTCGCGGCGCTGGCCATCGGGTTGGCGACCACGGTGTGCAGCGCGTGGCGGTGGTGCGTGGTCGCGAACGGTCTCGGACTGCGGCTCTCGCTGCGCGCGGCGGTCGCCGACTACTACCGCGCCCTGCTGCTCAACGCCGTGCTGCCCGCCGGGGAGCTGGGAGACGTGCACCGCGCGGTCAGCCACGGGCACCGCTCCGGAGACCTCGGCGGTGGTGTTCGCGCCGTCGTGCTCGAACGCTGCGCCGGGCAGATCGCTCTCATCGCCGTCGCGGCCGTCGTGCTGCTGACCGGTCCGGCGCTGCCGTTCGCGCTCGCTCCGGGGCTGGTCATCGCAGGGGTGGTGGCGGGGGTGAGCCTGCTCGTCCCGGCGGTGCGCCGCGCGGCGGTGACGTTCTGGCGCGACGCGCGTCGCGGGGTGCTGACCCGGCGGGCCCTGACACCGGTGGCGGTCTCCTCGGTCGCGACCGTCGCCGGACACCTGGCGCTGTTCCTGGTCGCCGCGCGGGTCGCGGGCGCGGACGTCCCGGTCACGACCCTGCTGCCGCTGCTGGTGCTCGCGCTGCTGGTGATGGCGCTGCCGATCAACGTCGGCGGCTGGGGGCCGAGGGAGGCGTTCCTGGCGGTCGCCTTCGCCGCCACCGGGTGGGACCCGGCGCAGGGCCTGGCGACCTCGGTGGCCTACGGGGTGCTGGCGGTGATCGCCGCGCTGCCCGGCGTGTTCGTGCTGGTCGGCCGTTCAGCCGAGCGCCGCCAGGTGGTCGCCGAACGCCGTGACGAGACCGGCGAGCAGGTCTCGGCCCTTGCGCGCTGAGGCCAGCGACGGCCTGCCGATGACGCCCGATTCCGAGTAGTGCGGCATCCCGGTCGTGAGCAGGTGCCTGCGGTCGTCGGCGAGGTGATCGCCCGACTCGTAACCGGGACGGACCAGGTCGGGGTGGGCGTGCAGCAGGATGGAGGTCTCCACCTCGCCCGCGTGCATGTCGCTGCGCGCCGATGTCTCGACGCCGGCGGCCGCCCGCACCTCGTCCCAGTCGCGCGCCGCCGGGAACAGCGCCATGTCCCCACCGGCCTCCTGGACGACGTTGGACAGCACGTAGTTCCCGCCGTGGCCGTTGATCAGCACCAGCTTCGGCACGCCCCAGCGCCGCAGCGACTCGAACACGTCGGTGACCACCAGGTGCAGCGTGCTCGCGGTGATGCTCACGGTTCCCGGCCAGGCGGCGTGCTCCTGCGAGCACGAGATCGTCACCGGCGACAGCAGCTGCACGGGGTGGGCGGCGGCGACCTCCCGGGCGATGGTGCAGGCGATGACCGTGTCGGTCACCAGCGGCAGGTGCGAGCCGTGCTGTTCGAGGCTGCCGATCGGCAGCACCGCGACATCGGCTCGCCGGTCGCGCACGTCGTCGGTCGTGTCACGGACGAGCATGATCCGCACCGTAGTCAATCCGGTGGCACAGCGCCGGAAGCTCGCCCGAGAGCAGTTCGGGCAGGTCGTCGAAGGAACTCACACCGGTGATCAGCGCGTCGAAGGTCGGGTCGGCGAGCAGGTCCAGCGCCAACGACATCCGCTCGGCGTGACCGCGGCGCGGATGCGCGACCACGCCCACCTGGCTGCTGCGGATCGTGAGCCGCCGGGAGTGGAAGAACTCGCCCAGCGGCAAGCCCACCTCCGCGTCCCCGTACCAGCTCAACTCGACGACGCGCCCCTCCTGGGCGAGCAGTTCCAGCGAGCGCACCAGGCCCCGCCGGTCGCCGCTGGCGTGCACGACGAGATCGCACTCCTCGCGGGCGTGTTCGGGGGTGGCGAAGTCGACGCCGAGGGCGCGCGCGGTCGTCTCGCGGGCGGGGTCGACGTCGACCAGCTGCGCCCGCACACCGGGGACGCGGGCGAGGATGGCGGCCACGGCGCACCCGACCATCCCGCCACCGACGACCGCGATCCGGTCACCAACCAGCGGGGCCGCGTCCCACGCGGCGTTGACGGCCGTCTCCACGGTCCCGGCGAGCACGGCCCGCTCGGGCGGGACCTGCGGGGGCACGACGGTGACCGCGTCGGCGGGCACCACGTAGCGGGTCTGGTGCGGGTACAGGCAGAACACGGTGCGGCCTTCCAGCTCGACCGGCCCGCGTTCGACCACGCCGACGTTGAGGTAGCCGTACTTGACCGGCCACGGGAAATCGCCCTCCTGGAACGGCGCCCGCATCCGCTGGTGCTGGGACTCGGGGATTCGCCCGCGCAGCACGAGGCTTTCGGTGCCCCTGCTGATCGCCGAGTGCAGGGTGCGCACCTGCACCTGATCCGGCGAACGCTCCGGCAGCGCGGCGCGCCGGATCTCGCACTCGCCCTCCGCCGTGACCCACAATGCTCGCGTGGCCTCTGCCATGGACGACCTCCGAGAACCAGAGTGGCGATGATCGAACTCCACCGCAACACAGTCGAGCACCTGACATGGGCGGCCGTCCAGGTGGGGGCGCTCGGCGCGGTCGCCGCGAGCACGGGTCTGGGACCGGCCGGTTGGGGTGCCGGGATCGGCTGCGCGGTCGTCACCCTGGTGCTGCTGCGCCGCTCGATGCGGCGGCACGGCCGGACCTCGCTCGGCCCGGCCGACCGCATCACGCTCGTGCGGGCCGCGCTGACCGCGGTGATCGCCGCGTTGGTGGTCGACGGCGCGGGGTCCGCGATCATCGTCACCCTCGGGGTCCTCGCGCTGATCAGCGATTTCCTCGACGGTCGGTTGGCCAGGCGCACCGGCACGGCGTCGGTGTTCGGGGCGCGGCTGGACATGGAGGTCGACGCGTTCCTCATCCTGGTGCTCAGCGCGCACGTCGCCGTGGTGTTCGGCGCGTGGGTGCTGTCGATCGGGCTGATGCGCTACCTGTTCGTGGCCGCGTCGTGGGTGCTGCCGCGGCTTCGCGGGGAGCTGCCGCCGAGCTTCGCCCGCAAGGCCGTGGCCGCGGTGCAGGGGATCGTGCTCGTGGCGGCGTCGTCGGGGATCGTCCCGCACGCGGGCGAGCTGGTCGCCTGCGCGCTGCTGGCCCTCGTGTGGTCGTTCGGACGAGACGTGCTGTGGCTCAGCCGTTCTCGGACGTGATCTTCGGGAAGTAGCGCAGCACGGCGACATCGCCGAGCCGGGTCACGTCTTCGAGGTGGAAGCGGCGTGCCGGGCCGCCGGGAAAGCTTTCCGGGTTGAGGAATCGCGGCGCTCCGGCCTGTCCGATGAGCATCGGCGCGATCGCCATCCGGATCTCGTCCGCCAGGCCGGCTTTGAGGAACTCGGTGTGGATGCAGGTCCCGCCCTCGACCATGAGCTGCTCGACGCCCCGGTCGGCGAGGTCGTCGACGAGCGCGGTGAAGTCGATTTCCGCTCCCAGGGAGGCGATTTCGGCCAGTTCGCCCACGGAGTCGCGCGCCGTACGCGCGCCGTCGTCGGTGGTGTAGACGAGCTTGTCGCCGCCGCGCTGCCACAGGCGCGAGGCGGGGTCGAGGTCGCCGCTGCCGGACACGACGACCTTCAGCGGGTGCTCCGGCAGGCCGCGCGCGGTCCGTTCGGCGCACCGGCGGGGGCTGCGGACGAGCAGCCGCGGGTCGTCGCGGCGCACCGTGCCCGCGCCCAGCAGGATCGCGTCGGACTCGGCGCGCACCTGGTCGACGTGGTCGAAGTCGGTCGCGTTGGACAGCGGGAACCGCTGCGGGTCGACGTCGTCGATGTAGCCGTCCGCGCTGACGGCGACGCTGAGTAGAACGTACGGGCGCGACACGTCCGCCACGGTACCCAGTCGTGATCGGACTCGACTCCCTTAAACAAAGTGTTGACAAGAGCCGGTGATGGCCGCCACTATTCTGTGGAACGGAAACAAAGATCCACGATACGGAAATAGGACGGTCGCGATGAGTCACGCACTGCCCTACGAGGTCAACTGCTCGATCCTGCTCACCGACCTGCCGCTGCTGGAGCGACCGGCCGCCGCGAAGGAAGCCGGCTTCGACGCCGTCGAGTTCTGGTGGCCGTTCGACACCGCGGTGCCCGCGCAGCGCGACGTCGACGCCTTCGTCCGCGCCGTCGAGGACGCGGGAGTGCGGCTGGTCGGGCTCAACTTCTTCGCCGGGAACATGCCCGGCGGCGACCGCGGGCTCGTCTCGTGGGCGGCGCGCAGCCAGGAGTTCCGCGACAACGTCGACGTCACGGTCGAGATCGGCGAACGCCTGGGCTGCACCGCCTTCAACGCCCTCTACGGCAACCGCGTCGACGATGCCTCCGCCGAGGAGCAGGACGCCCTGGCGGTGGAGAACCTCGCGCTCGCCGCGAAGTCCGCCGCACGCATCGGCGGAACGGTGCTGGTCGAGCCGGTCAGCGGCCCGCAGCCCTACCCGCTGCGCACCGCCGCCGACGCGCTCGCGGTCATCGACCGGGTGCGGGACACCGCCGGGGCGACCAACCTCGGGCTGCTCGCCGACCTCTACCACCTGGCGGTCAACGGCGACGACGTGGACCAGGTCATCGCCGACCACGTCGACCGCATCGCGCACGTGCAGATCGCCGACCACCCGGGCCGCAACGAACCCGGCACGGGATCGCTGCCGCTGCAGCAGCAGCTCGCCGCGCTCGAACGCGGCGGCTACCGCGGTTGGGTCGGCCTGGAGTACAAGGCGAGCGGCCAGGCGGGCCCCTTCGACTGGCTCCCGCGCGAACGCCGCAGCTGAACCAAGAGATCCGAGGAGGAAGCAAGCATGAGCTCGATCGCGTTCATCGGCCTGGGAGTCATGGGCAGCCCCATGGCCGTGCACCTCGCCAACGCCGGCCACGACGTGACCGGTCACAACCTCACGCCCGACAAGTACGGCCCGCTCAAGGAGGCCGGCGGGAGCGCGGCCGGCTCGATCGCCGAGGCCGTCGCGGGCGCCGAGATCGTCTGCGTGATGGTCCCCGACAGCCCCGACGTGCGCGACGTGCTCACCGGTGAGAGCGGGGTCTTCGCCAACGCCAAGCCCGACGCGCTGATCATCGACTTCTCCAGCATCCGCCCAGACGTCACCATCGAGCTCGCCGGCACGGCCGCCGAGAAGGGGTTCCGGCTGCTCGACGCCCCGGTCTCCGGCGGTGAGGCCGGTGCGAAGAACGCGGCGCTGTCCATCATGGTCGGTGGCTCCGAGGAGGACTTCGCCGCCGCGGCGGAGGTCTTCGACCACGTCGGCAAGACCGTCGTGCACGTTGGGCCGAGCGGTGCCGGTCAGACCGTCAAGGCCGCCAACCAGCTCATCGTGGCCTCGAACATCCAGGCGCTGGCGGAAGCCGTGGTGTTCGTCGAGTCCTACGGCGTGGACACCGAAGCCGCGCTGGAAGTCCTCGGCGGCGGGCTCGCCGGGTCGGCGGTGCTGGAGCAGAAGCGGCGGAACATGCTCGACCGCAGCTTCGCCCCCGGTTTCCGCATCGACCTGCACCACAAGGACCTGGGCATCGTCACCGCCGCCGCCCGCGAATCCGGTGCCGTCGTGCCGCTGGGCTCGCTGCTCGCGCAGCTGATGGCGTCCGCTCGCGCCAACGGCGACGGCGGACTCGACCACTCCGCGCTGCTGCGCGGCGTCGAACGACTCTCCGGTCTCAGCGACACCTGACCACCAGCCGAAACGAGGACGAACATGACGCGCATGCGCACCGTCGACGCCGCCGCCCTCATCCTGGAGAAGGAGGGCGCCACGCAGACCTTCGGGCTGCCCGGCGCCGCGATCAACCCGTTCTACAGCGCCATGAAGAAGCACGGCGGCATCCGCCACGTGCTCGCCCGCCACGTCGAGGCCGCCTCGCACATGGCCGAGGGCTACACGCGGACCGAAGCGGGCAACATCGGCGTCTGCGTCGGCACCTCGGGGCCGGCGGGCACCGACATGATCACCGGGCTGTACTCCGCTTCGGCCGACTCGATCCCGATCCTGGCCATCACCGGCCAGGCGCCGGTCGCCAAGCTGCACAAGGAGGACTTCCAGGCGGTCGACATCCAGGCGGTGGCCCAGCCCGTCACCAAGTGGGCGGTGACCGTGCTGGAACCGGCCCAGGTCCCGGGCGCGTTCCAGAAGGCCTTCCAGGTGATGCGGTCGGGCAGGCCCGGTCCCGTGCTCCTCGACCTCCCGCTGGACGTGCAGCTGGCGGAGATCGAGTTCGACATCGACACCTACGAGCCGCTGCCGGTCGCCACACCGGCAGCGACCCGTGCGCAGGTCGAGCACGCGCTGGAGATGCTCAACTCCGCGGAGCGGCCGCTGATCGTCGCCGGTGGCGGCGTCATCAACGCCGACGCCTCGGACCTGCTGGTGGAGTTCGCCGAGACGCTGGGCGTTCCGGTCGTGCCCACGCTGATGGGCTGGGGAACGATCCCCGACGACCACCCGCTGGCTGCCGGCATGGTCGGCCTGCAGACCGCGCACCGCTACGGCAACGCGACGATGCTCGCGTCGGACTTCGTGCTCGGCATCGGCAACCGCTGGGCCAACCGGCACACCGGAGGTCTCGACACCTACCGCGAGGGCCGGACCTTCGTCCACGTCGACGTCGAACCCACCCAGATCGGACGGGTCTTCGCGCCGGACTACGGCATCGTGTCCGACGCCCGCGCCGCGCTGGAGGTCTTCGTCGAGGTCGCGCGCGAATGGCGGCAGCAGGGCAGGCTCGCCGATCGCGGCGAGTGGAGCCGGGAGTGCCAGGACCGCAAGGCGGAGCTGCTGCGCAAGACCGACTTCGACGTCGCACCGATCAAACCGCAGCGGGTGTACCAGGAGATGAACCGCGCGTTCGGACCCGACACCCGCTACGTCTCCACGATCGGGCTCTCGCAGATCCAGGCCGCGCAGATGCTGCACGTCTACCGGCCGCGCCACTGGATCAACGCGGGTCAGGCCGGTCCGCTGGGCTGGACGGTGCCCGCCGCCATCGGCGTGGCCACCGCCGACCCGGAGTCCACAGTGGTCGCGGTCTCGGGCGACTACGACTTCCAGTTCCTGGTGGAGGAGCTCGCGGTCGGCGCGCAGTTCAGCATCCCGTTCGTGCACGTGCTGATCAACAACGCCTACCTCGGGCTGATCCGGCAGGCGCAGCGCGGGTTCGACATGGACTACTGCGTGCAGCTGTCCTTCGACAACATCAACGCGCCGGAACTCGCGGGCTACGGCGTCGACCACGTCAAGGTCGTCGAAGGGCTCGGCTGCAAGGCGCTGCGGGTTTTTGAGTCCGAGGGCATCTTCGACGCGTTGGAGCAGGCCAAGAAGCTCGTCGCCGAACACCGGGTCCCGGTGGTGGTGGAGGTCGTGGTCGAGCGGGTCACCAACGTGTCGATGGGCACCGAGATCGACGCGGTCAACGAGTTCGAGGCGCTGGCCGAGTCCGGCGCCGACGCTCCGACCGCGGTGGCGGGCCGGTCATGAGACTGGTCAGGGTGGGCGAACCCGGTGCCGAGCGGCCGGGGGTGTTGGACGCTGCAGGCCTGGTCCGCGACGTGTCCGGGTTCGCCCACGACATCGACGGGGACCTGCTGGCCGATCCCGAACGCCTCGCGGCCATCGACGCGGGTCGTGAGGCGCTTCCGGAGCTGCCCGCGACGCGTTTCGGTCCGCCGATCGCGCCACCGGGCAAGGTCGTGGGCATCGGCTTGAACTACCGGTGCCACGCCGCGGCCGCGGGTGCCGAACCCCCGGCGGAGCCGATCGTGTTCCTCAAGCCCAGCAGCGGGATCACCGGTCCGAACGACGAGATCGTGCTGCCGCCCGGCAGCACGCACACCGACTGGGAGGTGGAGCTGGGAGTCGTGATCGGCACCCGGCTGCGCTCCTGCCCGGACCCGGCGGAGGCGCTGCGCTCGGTGGCCGGCTACGTCGCGGCCAACGACGTCACCGAGCGGGCGCAGCTCAAGAGCGGGCCGACGTGGGTGCGCGGCAAGTGCCACGACACCTTCAGCCCGCTGGGCCCGTGGCTGGTCACCGCCGACGAGATCCCCGATCCGCAGGCCCTGCGACTGGACCTGCTGGTGAACGGGACCCACCGCCAGCGGGGCCGCACGGCTGACATGGTCTTCGGTGTCGCTGAGCTGTTGTCGCACCTCAGCGGCCTGATGACGCTGCACCCGGGGGATCTGGTGCTCACCGGAACCCCGGCCGGAGTCGCGGCTCTGCACCCGGAGCCGCGCCCGTACCTCCGTCCTCGCGACGTGGTCGACATCGAGGTCCAGCACCTCGGGCGCCAGCGCACCACGGTGCGGGGATAGGGGCCCGAGGCGGGAGGCCAGCGCACTGCCGGGCGCAATCCTCCCGCCTCGGGAGCACCCACCACCTCAACTGAATTCCGCAGCGTCCAACGCCGAACTCCCCGGAGGCCAGGAGTGTTCTGCTTCGGTTGCGTGACCTTGGAGTGTGATGGTGTCTGCGCGGACGGTGTTTTCAGAGTCGATCTCCATCGCTCGTCCAGGTGATCAACGAAGCTCCAACGGGTGATCAAGTGGATGGTTCGCTGGGTGTTTTGCTTCCTTTTTCCACATCGTCGCAGGTCAGGCGAAATGTCCTTGTCTCCGGCGCTGATCCGCTCGTGTGGCGGTGCTGCTGGGACGGGGCTAGCGTTCGCTCCGCATTTGATCTCAGACCGTTCGTGGAAACGTGACCGGGTTTCGGGCGTGTCCACCGGAGAAAGTGGGGTAGCGGTGCGCACTTTCCGTGAAACCGCCTACTGGACAGCGGTTCTCGCCCTGGGCGCCGGAATGCTGATCGGGACGCCCGCGTCCGCCGACAGCACCGACAACGACGGCGTCAACCTCGGTAACGACAACAACCTCAGCGTGCTGCCGGTTCAGCTGTGCGGCAACAACGTCGCGGTGCTGGGTGCGGTGGCGCCGATCGCTTCGCCGCAGAACGTCGAGTGCGTCAACGCGCCGATCGTCGACCACCCGGAGAAGCCGGACACCGAAGAGCCGCCGACCGACGAACCGCCGTCGCACGAGCCGCCCGGGCACCAGCCTCCGGGGCATCAGCCTCCTGGGCACGAGCCGCCGGGACACCAGCCCCCGTCGCACGAGCCGCCGGCGCACCAGCCGCCGTCGCACTCCGACGAGGTCGAGGACGCCGAAGAGCTGCCCACGGCCCCGGCGCCCGAGGCGACCGAAGGTCACGTGGCCGTCACCGGCTGAACCTCTCCACGACGCCGGTCGGTCCGCGGATTCCGCGGACCGACCGGCGTTCGCGTGTGCGCCCGCGGTTCGGTCCGGCCCCGCCGAGCTTCGGTACGGTGGTCGGGAGAGATCGTCAACGAGGGGCGGGGCATGGGTCTGTTCGGCGGAATGATGGGAAACGCCTCGGGGATCGATCCCCGGGCGGCGGCGAAGGAGTTCGGGCGGCTGCTGGCGCAGGACGAGCAGATCCACGCCGCCTACCAGCTGATCCGCGACTCGCTGATCTTCACCGATCGGCGCCTGATCCTCGTCGACAAGCAAGGCGTGACCGGCCGGAAGACCGAGTACCACTCGATCCCGTACCGCAGCATCACCCACTTCTCCGTCGAGACCGCAGGCACTTTCGACCTCGACGCCGAGCTCAAGATCTGGATCTCCAGCACCGCCGAGCCGGTGTCGCAGCAGTTCGGCAAGGGCGTCGACGTCTACGAGGTGCAGGCCCTGCTGAGCACTTTCGTCGCGCGCTGATCCGCCGGGGTCGTCCGCCGACCTTCTGGAAAAACCTAGAACGTGTTACAGTCTGCGCTTGATCCTGCTTTGCAGGTGCGCAGCTCTCGGGTGTAACGAGTTCTAACGGCGGGTGGGTTCATGGGCGTGGGCATCCCTGATCCGGTGTCGGTCGAGTCGGTTGACACCTTCTCCGACGAAGTCGACGTCCTCGTGGTCGGCGCCGGCATGGCCGGTGTGAGCGCGGCGCTCGAAGCCCGCGAATCGGGGGCGAGGGTCCTGGTCATCGACGCCGGAGGGCGGCTGACCTGCACCAGTGCGATGGCCGGTGGGCACTTCTACCTCGGGGGTGGCACCGAGGTCCAGCGCGCGACCGGGTGGGACGACTCCGCCGAGGCGATGGCGGACTACCTGGCCCTGATGTCGCCCGAGTGCGATCCGGCCAAGATCCGCGCCTACGCCGAGGGCAGCGTGGAGCACTTCCGGTGGCTGGAGTCGCTCGGGTTCGAGTTCGAGCGCGAGTTCTACCCGGGCAAGGCGGTCGTGCAGCCGGGCACCGAGGGGCTGAGCTTCACCGGGAACGAGAAGTGCCTCGACGTCGAGGCGGTGGTGAAGGCGGCACCGCGCGGGCACAAGGTTCCGGTGCCGGGCGACACCGGAGGTGCCGCCTTGGTCGTCGGTCTGGCCTTGGACGTGCTCGACTCCCGGGGCGTCGAGGTGCGCTGGGAGACCGGCGCGACGGCGCTGATCGTCGACGGCACCGACATCGTCGGCGCCACCTGGAAGAACCTCGACGGCGGCGCCGGTGCGATCAAGGCCGGTTCGGTCATCATCGCGGCCGGTGGCTTCGTGCTCAACCGCGAGATGCTCGAGGCCCACGCGCCCGACCTGCTGGCCGTCGAGAGCAACGGCATGGCGCTGGGCAACCCGCACGACGACGGCTTCGGGATCCGCATGGGCCAATCCGTGGGCGGCGTCGCCGACCACCTGGACAAGGTCTTCGTGACCGGACCTTTCTACCCGCCGGGCGAAGCGCTGCGCGGCATCGTGGTCAACAAGCTCGGCAAGCGCTTCGTCAACGAGGACTCCTACCACTCCCGCACTTCCGCCCACGTCTTCGAACAGCCCGGACGGGTCGCGTACCTGATCCTCGACTCGGCCACCATGGTCGAACCCGCCTACCGGTTCCAGCCGCTGATCGACGGCTGGGACACCATCGAGGAGATGGAGCAGGGGCTCGGCATCCCCGCGGGTGCGCTGGCCGAGTCCATGGCGGCCTACGACGAGGCCGCCGCGCGCGGCGAAGACCCCGAGTTCCACAAGGCGCCCGAGCACCTGGTTCCGCTGAACCGAGGCCCGTGGGGGGCCTACGACCTCACGCCCGGGAAGTGCTTCTACGCCGGCTTCTCCTGCGGAGGTCTGCGGGTCACGGTCGACGGCGAACTGCTCCGCGAGGACGGTTCGGTCGTGCGCGGCGTCTTCGCGGCGGGGGCCTGCGCGTCCAACATCGCCATCGACGGCAAGGGCTACGCCTCCGGCGTCCAGCTCGGTGAGGCGTCCTACTTCGGTCGTCGTGCCGGCCGCAGCGCCACCTCCGCGGCCGCGCGGCGCTGAAGGCGTCGACCGCCGATTCCACGCTAAGGAGTGAGCGTGCGGCGCGGTATTGTGCGTCCTGAATTCGTTTCCCCTAACGTCGGTCTTGACTGATCGAAATCGATTCTTGAGTTATTTTCGCGAACTGCGTTCCGGTTTGCCGGGTGGGAACGCCCGGCTGCGGGTGTCGCGGTCCGGGAGGTGTGGAGCGGAGGGCTCGGGCAGGCGAAAGATCGTCTGTCGAAACGGGTTCGGACGATCTTGCGCACCGCTCGGACGTGAGAGCGATTCGCGGGAAAAGCCGGAGCGCGAGTTCGGCCGGTGCTTGCGGATTGCTTTTCACATTCTTCGCGCCGGCTTGGTCGAGCCTTTCGGTTGATCGATCTTCGAACAGATCATTTCCGATTTCCCAACCAGGCGCGAGTGCGATTATGGATCTTTCTGTGGTAATTCCGTGCTTCAACGAGGAGCGCGGTTTGGAGGAGCTCCGCGATGAGCTCAACGCGGTGCTGCCCGCGCTCGTGGACCGGTACGAGGTCGTGCTCGTCGATGACGGCAGCACCGACCGGACTCTCGAGGAGGCCCGCCGGCTGAGCGGCTTGGACCCGCGCTACCGGTACCTGTCGTTGAGCCGCAACTTCGGCAAGGAAGCGGCCATGCTCGCCGGGATTCGCGAGGCGACCGGCGACCGCGTCCTGCTCATGGACGCCGATCTGCAGCACCCGGTGTGGCTGATCGCGGACATGCTCAAGCTGCTCGATTCCGGCAACGACCAGGTCGTCGCACGCCGCGACCGGCACGGGGAACCGCTGGTCAGATCGCTGCTGTCGAAGCTGTACTACATCGGAGTGAACAGGCTCGCGGACGTCCCGCTCGAAGACGGGGTGGGCGACTTCCGGGTGCTCTCCCGCCGGGCGGCCGACGCGATGCTGGCCATGCCCGAGAGCAACCGGTTCTCCAAGGGCCTGTTCGCCTGGCTGGGTTTCCAGACCGCGACCGTGCCGTACCGCAACGTCACCCGCAAGTACGACCGGTCCTGCTTCAGCTTCGGCAAGCTCGTCAACTACGGGATCGACGGCGTGGTCTCGTTCAACAGCAAACCGCTCCGCGCGGCGGTGTACGTCGGCGGGGCGGTCACGCTGCTGGCCTTCGTGTACGCCATCTACGTGATCGTCTGCGCGTTGGCCGGTTACCCCGGTGTTCCGGGGTACGCGACGCTGATGGTGGGGATCACCGGGTTCGGCGGGATGCAGCTGCTGCTGCTGGGCGTGATCGGCGAGTACGTCGGCCGCATCTACCTCGAGTCGAAGAAGCGGCCGCCCTACTTCATCAAGGAGTCAGGCGGACCGGTTGCGCGACCTGCGCTGGAAGGCGGGCACAGCGCCCCGCGGGTGATCACGCCCCGCCGCCCCTCCGACAGCTCGCTGGTCTCCGAACCCGGGGCGGGCAGCGGAGGGCAGCAGTGCGCGCACTGAACGAAAGCGGCAAGTTCGCGCGCTTCGTGGTGGTGGGGGCTGTGAACACGGTCGTGCACTACCTGGTCTACCTCGCGACGTGGCTGCTCCTCGGATACCTGGTCGCCCACGTCATCGCCACGATCGCGGCGATGACGGTGTCCTACGCGCTCAACTGCCGGTTCACCTTCCGCGTCCGGCCGCGGTTGCGGACGTTCCTGCTGTACCCGGCGTCGAACTGCGTCAACCTCGGCCTCAGCGCCGGGGCGATGTTTCTGCTGGTCGAGGTGGTCGGCGTCCACCCGCTGCTGGCCACCGTGCTCGGCGGTCTGGTGGCGACCCCGGCCACGTACCTCGTGAGCCGCCTGATCCTGACCTCCCGGAAGCGCCCGCTCCGCCCGGGCCCCGGTGAGTCGTTGCCGATGGGGAGGATATCGTGACACGAGTTCTCGTGGCCGGGCCGGCCGAGAACGCGGAACTCCGCGAGCCCGACGTGGCTCGCAGCGCCGGCCGGGTGTCGGCGCCGTTGATCACCTGCCTGCTCGTGGCCGTCCTGGCGCAGCTGCCCGTCCTGCGTCCGGGCTGGTTCTACTACGCCGACGACTCGGCCACCCAGGTCCTGCCCATGTGGTACCACCTGGGGCAGCAGGTTCGGAACGGGATCTGGCCGCCGGTGCTGGACCCGGACCTGCTGATGGGCGGGAACGTCGCCGCCGAGACGTTGTTCGGCGTCTGGAGCCCGTTCAACGCCCTGGTGTGGGTGGGGGTCTCGCTCGCCGGGGACGTGGGGATCGCCGGCATCGTCGTGCGGACCTTCGCGCTCGTGGCGGTCGCGCTGGGCTGCTACCTGCTGTGCCGCGAGTACGGGGCCGCCCGCTGGTCGGCCAGCGCGCTCGCCACCGCGCTGCCGCTGACCGGATCCCTGCTGCACTTCGACGCCGCGAAGTGGCCCGCCGCGCTGCTGGCGTTCGTGTGGGTTCCGCTCGTCTGGCTGACCGCGCGCCGCATGGTTCGCGGTCGCACCAACGCCTTCTGGGTCTTCGTCCTCGGCGCGCTCGCGGTGACGGCGGGAAACCCCTACGCCCTGCTCGGCGTGTGCGTGGTCCTCGCGGCGTTGCTGGTCGAGGCCGGGTTGCAACGGCGGTGGGCGGGTGTCCGCCGGCTCGTGCTGGTGTCGGCCGCGATCGGGGCGGTCGTACCGCTGGTGTACCTGCCGCTGGTGCGCACCGCGCACACGACCTGGCGCACCACCTCGGGCGGCGTCCACGACAGCGGAGCGCTCGCGCCGCACCTGGACGACCTGCTCAACCTCAGCATGCCGACCTACGTCCCCGCCATTCCCGGCGTGGGCGTGCCCGCGGTGTACTTCTGCTGGTTCGCGGTCCCGCTGGCGTTCTGGTGCGACTGGTCGGTGGTGCGTCGCCGTTGGCGCGAGCTCGCGGGACCCCTGACGATCGCGGTCGTGTACCTGCTGGTCGCCCTCGGGCCGTCCGAGGTGTGGATGTTCCGCTGGCCGCTGCGGGTGGTGCACTACGGCTACCTCGCCCTCGCCGTGGTGCTGGCGGTGGTGCTGGCCGCCGGTCTTCGGTTCGATCGCCTGCGCGCTCGCGCGGCTGCCACGGTCGCTTTCCTGCTGCTGGCGGTGCATTTCAGCGCCGTGCGCTCTCCGGGGTCGGTGGCGCTGGGCCGTGCGGTGCTCATCGCTGCCCTGATCGGGCTGCTGATCGCCGCGGCGCTGGCGGTCTACCGCGCCCGCGGGACCGGACCGCTGCTCGTGGTGCTGCAGGTGGGCACTGCGCTCACCTTCTGCGCGCAGTGCCTGTGGTTCATCGGTGGTGGCGCCGACCTGCAGTACTACTTCCCGAGCTCACCGAAGCAGATGCGGGAGAACTACGCCGAGCGGTACGAGGGGCGGGTGCTGCAGATCGCCGACACCGCGCTCAACGACCGGGTACCGGGCGACGGGTCGCGGGAGATGTGGCGCGACATGGTCATGGGCAACGCCTTCCTCCTGTCTGATGTGGACAGCGTCGGGTCGTACACCGGAATCGGTTTCCGCGCGTTCACCGATGTGCTGTGCCTGGGCTACGACGGATCGTCGTGCCCGGCTGCCTACGACGCGCTGTGGCGTCCTCCGGCCGGCGCGGACGTCCGGCTCGCGGACCTGCTCCTGCTGGACACGGTCGCCGTCCAGCACGAGATCGTCCCGCGACCGGTCGTGCCGGAGGGCTGGCACCTCGCCGAGCGGAACTCCAGGATCAGCGTCATGCGGCGGGATGAACCGGCCTCGGCGGGAACGGGACACCTCAGCTGGGCCTCGCCGCACCTGCGCGCGGTCTCCGACGTCTCCGACGGGCCGGGCACCGAAGTCGTCGACGTCCACCGAACAGGGGGAGGTGCCGGGCGGTTGGTCTTCGCGCGGATCGCCTGGCCCGGTTACACCGCGAAGTGGAACGGCTCCGAGATCCCCGCCCACGCCGGACCCGCCGGTCTGTTGGAGGTCGCGCTGCCGGCCGGGCGACCCGGGCCGGGTCGGTTGGAGCTCGTCTGGACGCCACCGGGTATGCGCCTGGGGTTGGCGGCCGCAGCGGGTGGCGCGCTGCTCGCCGCGGGGGTCGGGATCCAGCAGGTCGCGGGGCGTCGCCGGGAACCCGCGGGAGCACCTCGATGAGCAGGAGGATCGCGTTCGGCCTCGCGGTCTCGCTCGTGCTCCTGACCGCCTGCGAGGCGCCACCGCAACGCGGCGCGGTGGCGCCCGAGCCGCCGCCCCCGCAGGCGCACTTCGCGCAGGTGACCGCGCACCCCGACGACGATCTGCTGTTCATGAACCCGGACCTGGCGGAGGGGCTGCGCAGCGGAAACCCCACGACCGGCATCTACCTCACCGCGGGCGAGGCGGCCGTGCCGGACCAGGCGGGCTACAGCGCTGCGAGGCAGGAGGGCACTCGGGCCTCCTACGCGCAGATGGCCCGCAAGCCCAACGAGTGGCTGCGCGGCACGATGCCGGTGGGGCACGGGCGCCTGGCCGAGGTCGACGCGCTGCGCGCGGATCCCGACGTCAAGCTGGTGTTCCTGAACCTGCCGGAAGACGCCAACCCGCAGCCGGGGCCGCACGCGTTGTCCAGGCTGCGGCGCGACCCGGCGCTCACCGTCACCACGACGGTTCCGGCGGGTGCGGCGGTGCAGCACCCGCAGCTGTTCGATCGGCGTGCGGTGGTCGAGTCCATGACCGCGCTGTTCGACGCCTTCCAGCCCACCGTGGTGCGCCTGCAGGACGACCATCCCGACGGGCGCTACCAGGCCAACTGGGTCGGGGTGAACAACCACCCGGACCACGTGGCGGGCGCGGCGCTGGCCAAGGAGGCGCTCGCCGCGCACCGGCCGCGCGCCCTCTCGCCGGTGGTGCTGACCTACCGCGACTACAACGTGGCCGACACCCCCTCGGGTCTGTCCGATGAGGACAAGGGCACGACTCGCGAGGCCTTCGCCGCGTACGTGCCTCATGACGTGTTCGCCCATGGCGCCATCTACCGGAGCTGGAGCGACAACAGCGCCTACCGGTGGCCGCGCCGAGGGAGCTGGGCGGCCCGAAGCGAAGGTGGTGCGGTGCAGGCGTTCTCGGTGCGAGCGCACGGCCTCGTGCGCTGGACGCGCACTCCGCAGGGGGTCTGGAGCGGCCCGGAGCCGATGCCGCACCCGGAACCGCTCCGTCCGCAGGTCTCGTTGCTGGGCGAGGATCGGGGGCAGCCGGTGCTGGTGGCCCAGAGCGAGGACGGCGCGCGAATACTGATCCTGCGGTCGGACAGGTCGGGCACCTGGTCCCGGCGGTGGGAAGTGGTGGACGCCCCCGGCGCGGTCGACCCGGCTCAGAACGGTCCGCCCGCCGCGGCCGTGGACGCCGATGGCCGCATCGTGCTGGCGGTGAAGAACGCCGCCGGTGCGGTCAGCATCCGCCGGGAGCTCTCGCCGGCGAGCCTGCGGTGGGAACCCTGGACCGATCTCGGTGGTGCCGACGTCCAGGACGGCGTCTCGATCGTCCCCGACGGCGGTGTGCAGCACGTGTTCGCCGCCACGCGCGGCCAGGTGCTGCACTGGCGGCTTCCGCGGGCCGGAGCAGCGGGTGCCGAGGTGGTGCCGATCGGTCCTGCCCGGCCTGCGGGCGCGCTGGCCGAGCGCGACCGCGACGGGTTGATCCGGCTGCTGGTGCGCACGGATCGGAACGGTGAGCTGGTCGAGCGGACGCTCACCCCGCAGGGCTGGCGGGACGTCCCGGCGACCTCGCCCGGACCTGGTGGGATCGGTGATCCGGTCGCGGCCGGGCCGGGTCCGCACGGCTTCGCGGACCTCGTCCGGGTGGCTCGCGACGGTGGGGGACACGTCCACGTCGCGGATCGGGCCGGAGCCGGCTGGACCGACGTGGGCGGAGCGGTCACCGATCACCCCGCCGTGGTCGTCGAGCCCAACGGTGCCATCACGCTCATCGGCATCGGATTCGACGGCGGGCTGGTGGTCAACACCGGTGCGCAGGGCTCGGGGGGTCTCCGGTTCGCGGGCTGGCGTCCTGCCGTGGTCCCGCCCGCGGCTTCGGTCGCGGCGGCGGACTGACCGGCGAACCGGACCGACCAGGAGCACCCGGCAAATCCGGGCGTCGGATACTACCGGGATGGATGTCCACACGAGGATCGTCGACGCGGCGATCCAGCGGATGGCGACCGCGGGCTACGAGGGTCTGTCGATCAGCTCGGTCGCCCGGCTCTCCGGCCTGTCCCGCCCGACGATCTACGCGCACTTCGGGACCCTGGACCAGCTCGTCGCCGAGGCGCTGGAAGCCGCTGCCGTCCAGGTGATCTCACGAGTGATAGAGCGGGCGCGCGAGGAGGCGTCGTCGGCCGCCGACTACGTCGTGGAGGTCATGGTCGCGGCTCGCTCGGAGTTCCGCAGCAGTCCCGCGCTGGCGCCGATCGCCTTCCCGCAGCGCGGCACGATCCTCTTCGACGGTGACGCGGTCGGTCCTGGGGCGCTGGAGCTGTCGCGCTCGTTCCTGCTGCCGCTGCTGGAGTTCCAGCCGGAGTTGGAGGAGGAGCTGGAGGAGATCGCCGAGACCTGCCTGCGATGGCTGGTGTCGCTCGTGCAGTTCGAGAGCGAGCGATCGCGGTCGGACTCGAAGCTGCGCGCCTACCTGCACCGGCGTCTCGTTCCCGGGTTGGGCGTCACTTCCTGACCTTTACATCGTTGACAACAGTTGTAAGGCTGCGTCAACGACAGAAAGGGCCGGTGTGCGCGCTCCAACCTCCCGCCGCCGCTTCATGGGCATGGCCGCCCTCGGTTCCGCCTCAGCGCTCGGGCTGACCACCATCTCGACACGACACTCCGCCCAGGCCACCGAGCACGTCCCGGCGGTGGTCATCGGAACCGGATACGGCGCCGCGGTCACCGCGCTGCGACTCGGCGCGGCGGGCGTGCCCACCGTGATGCTGGAGATGGGCCGGTTGTGGAACACCCCGGCCGAGGACGGCAAGATCTTCTCCGACATGCTCGCCCCCGACCGCAGGGCGATGTGGTTCAAGAACCGCACCGAAGCGCCGCTCGCCTCGTTCCTGTGGCTGGACATCGCCAACCGCGACATCGAGCCCTACGCGGGCGTCCTCGATCGCGTCAACCACGGCGACATGTCGGTCTACGTCGGGCGCGGCGTCGGCGGCGGCTCGCTGGTCAACGGTGCGATGGCGGTGACCCCGAAGCGCTGGTACTTCGAGGAGATCCTGCCCGAGGTCGACGCCGATGAGATGTACGGCAGGTACTTCCCGCTGGCCAACTCGATGCTCGGCACCAACCACATCGACCAGGACTGGTTCGAGACTTGCGATTCCTACCAGTTCGCGCGCGTTTCCCGCGCCGCCGCCCACGAGGCCGGGTACAAGACGACGTTCGTTCCCAGCGTCTACGACTTCGACTACATGCGGCGCGAGGAGGACGGCCTGGTGCCGCGCTCGGCGCTGGCGTCGGAGGTCATCTACGGCAACAACCACGGCAAGCGCTCGCTGGACCAGACCTACCTCGCCGCCGCCCTGGGCACCGGCAACGTCACCATCCAGACGCTGAGCGAGGTCCGCGACATCGCCCAGCAGCAGGACGGCAGCTACGCGCTGTCGGTGCGCCGGATCGACGAGCTGGGCAACGTGCTCGACGTCCGCCAGCTCACCACCGACTACCTGTTCCTCGGCGCGGGCAGCCTCGGGTCGACCGAACTGCTGGTGCGCGCCCGCGACACCGGCAAGCTGCCGAACCTCGGCGACGCCGTCGGCGAGGGCTGGGGCACCAACGGCAACGTGATGCTCGGCCGCGCCAACCACATGCAGGACCTGGTCGGACCGCTCGAATCGGGGATGCCGGCGCTGGGCATCGACGCGTGGGAAGACCCGGTGAACCCGGTGTTCGCCGAAATCGCGCCGGTTCCAGCTGGTCTGGAGACGTGGGCCAGCCTGTACCTGGCGATCACCCGCAACCTGGAGCGCGGCTCGTTCCGCTACGACCCCGGATCCGACCGCGCCGTCCTGCAGTGGCGCGAGGAGCAGGGGCAGCCGTCGATCGACGCGGCCAAGCAGCTGTTCGACCGGATCAACTCGGTCAACGGCACCAGCTACCGCTACGACCTGTTCGGCGACACCAGAGCATTCGAGAACCGGTTCACCTACCACCCGCTGGGCGGGCTCGTCCTGGGCGAGGCCACCGACCTCTACGGCCGGGTCAAGGGGTACCGCAACCTCTACGTCACCGACGGCTCCCTCATCCCGGGGAGCACCGGCGTCAACCCGTTCGTCACCATCACGGCCCTCGCGGAGCGCAACATCGCTCGCGTGCTGGACGAGGACGTCCGCACCCGCTGAACGGCCGGCGGGCTCGGCCGCGGAGCCGAGCCCGCCGGTCCTCAGCGCACGACGTCGAAGACGTTCTTCTGGATCCCGTTGGAGTAGATCTCGTGCTCGACGAGCCGGAGCTTCTGGGCGTCCTTGTCGGAGCTGCTGAACAGGCGCTTGCCCGCGCCGAGCAGGAGCGGGAAGACCAGCAGGTGGTAGCGGTCGATGAGCCCGGCGTCGGAGAGCGCGCGGTTGAGGGCCGCGCTGCCGTGCATGATGATCGGCCCGCCCTCGGTCTCCTTGAGCGCGGCGACCTCGTCCACCGAACGCAGGATCGTGGTCGGTCCCCAGTCGCTGACCAGCGCGTCGTCGGTGAGCGAGGTGGACACCACGTACTTGGGCATGTCCTTGTACTCGGCGAAGTCCTCCATCGACGGCCAGACCGGGCTGAACGCCTCGTAGCTGACCCGGCCCAGCAGCATCGCGGTGGCCTCCTGCTGCTCCCGGCCCTTGATCTCGAACGCCTCCGGCAGGAACTCGACGTGCTTGAAGGTCCAACCCGAGTTGCGGTACCCGGGCTCGCCACCGGGTGCCTCCACGACGCCGTCGAGCGAGACGAAAGCCGAGCTGATGAGGGTGCGCATCTGAAGAACTCTCCTTGATCTCGAATGTCTGCACGTGTGGACTCCCGGCCGGGCGAAAACTCATCGGTCGGGGCGCTCGTGCAGCTCAGCGGAGGGAGTTCCACTCCGCAGAACGATTCTGTCGGACCCTTGCCGGAAAAATGGAGTCGTTCGAGCATGTCCGACATGCGATTGCCAGGCGAGGCGCACGCGCTGGTGCGGCACACCCACCAGGAGCGGGTGCTGCGCGCGCTCCGCGAGCGGGGTGCGCTGAGCCGCGGTGAGATCGCCAGAGCGGTCGGACTTTCCCGCACCACCATCTCGGAGATCACCCGTGACCTGCTGCGACACGGCGCCGTCGTCGTGGTCGACACCGATGCGGCGTCACGGGCGGGAAGCGGCCGGCCCGCCGAGCGGCTCGCGCTGGACCCCAACTCCGGGCAGTTCCTGGGCGTGGACTTCGGACACCGCCGGGTGCACGTGGCCATCGCCGACGCCGCCCACGAGATCCTGGCTTCCGGGCGTCAGACCTACCACGACAGCACCGGGTGGCCGGAGCGCATAGAGACCGCCTTCGAGCTGGTCGACCGCCTCAGCGCCGAGCGGGGCGTGCACTTCCGAGCCTTGCAGGGGATCGGCATCGGCGTCACCGGGCCGCATCCGCGCTCGTCGGCCCCGCACGCCCCGGAAGGCGCGTTCGGCCCGGGATTCGCCGCCGCGCGCGACGACGTCGACGTCTCCTTCGCCGAGCGCTTCGGCGCTCCGGTGATGGTGGACAACAACACCCGCCTCGCGGCGCTGGCCGAAGCGCTCGCGGGTGATGCCAGCGCCGAGAACGTGCTCTACGTGCGCCTGTCCGACGGCGTCGGCGGCGCCCTGGTGATCGGCGGGCGGCTCGTGCCCGGCGCCACCGGCCTGGCAGGCGAACTCGGCCACGTCACCGTCGTCCCCGGTGGTGCCCGCTGCCGCTGCGGCAAGGACGGCTGCCTGGAGACGGTCGCCTCGGTTCCGGCGATGCTGGCCGCCTGCAGGCAACGCGGCGCCGACGTCGATTCCCTCGACGAGCTGGCGAGCTCCGCCGATCCCGTCGTCGAGCAGGTGCTGCGCGACGCGGCTCGTGCGCTGGGGCGGGCCGTGGGGGCGGTGGCGATGGTGTTCAACCCGGCCGAGGTCGTGATCGGCGGTGAAATCGCCCAGCTGGCACCGGTGATCGTCGAGCAGACCAGCGACACCGTCGGCGCCGAGCTGTTCCCGTGGGTCGCCGCGAAACCGGCCTTCCGCTGCGCGCGGCTCGCCGACGACGACGGCGCCACCGGCGCGCTGGCCGCGCTCTTCCGCAGCTCACCCCTGCTCGCCGACTACCCGGAACCGGCGCCGATCCGCGCTCTTCCGGCCTGAAGGAGTCCCCGACCATGGCAGTTCTCAGCGAGCGCGATGCCGCGCCGAAGGGCGACCCGGGGCCCGCGCCGCGCCGGCGCAGCGCACCTCTGGTGCTCAACGCCGCCTCGATCCTGCTCGGCATCGGGGTGTGGTGGTCGCTGGCCGCGCTGGGCGTCAAGATCCCGGCACCGCCCGAGGTCGCGGCCAGGGCGGTCGAGATGGCCGCCGACGGAACCCTGCTCGACGACACCGCGGCCAGCCTCGGGCGGGTGTTGGCCGGGTTCGCGCTGGGCACCGCGCTGGCGGTCGTGATGGGCTTCCTGATGGGCTGGTACCGGCCGGTGCGCGCGCTGGCCGAGCCGTGGGTGCAGTTCTTCCGCACCATCCCGCCGCTGGCCATCATCCCGCTGGCGATCGTGCTGATGGGCATCGGCGAGGTCCCGAAGATCTTCGTGATCTTCCTGGCCGCGTTCCTGGCCTGCGTCATCTCGACGCTGCAGGGAGTGGTCACGGTGGATCCGACCCTGATCAACGCCGCGCGGGTGCTGGGCGCCGGTGACGCGACGATCTTCGGCAAGGTCGTGGTGCCGGCGTCCGCGCCGTTCATCCTCGTCGGCATGCGCGTCGGCCTCGGGTCGGCGTGGGCGACGGTGGTCGCGGCCGAACTCATCGCCGCGCAAGAAGGTCTCGGCTTCCGGATGCAGAACGCCCAGCTGTACTACGACCTACCGACGATCTTCGTCAGCCTGATCACCATCGGCGTCCTCGGCCTGGCCATGGACCGGCTGCTGCTGCTCGCCGAACGCAAGCTGACCGGATGGCAGGAGCAGCGGTGAACCCCAAGATCGCCCTGGACGGCGTGACCAAGTCCTTCGACCTCGGCCGCGATCGGCTCGTGGCGCTCGACGACGTGTCCTTGGAGATCACCGACAACGAGTTCGTCACCGTCGTCGGCCCCTCCGGATGCGGAAAGAGCACCCTGCTCAACATCCTCGCCGGGTTGGAGGAACCGACCGCGGGACGCGCCCTCGTCGACGGCGTCCCGGTCTCCGGCCCGGGACCGGATCGCGGGGTGATCTTCCAGCAGTACGCGCTGTTCCCGTGGCTGACCGTGCGCGGCAACGTCGAGTTCGGCCTCAAGATCGCGGGCGTGCCCCGGGACGAGCGGCGGGCCCGCGCGGAGCACTTCATCGACGTCGTCGGGCTGACCTACTTCGCCGACGTGCTGCCCAAGGCGCTGTCGGGCGGGATGCGTCAGCGCTGCGCCATCGCCCGCGCCTACGCCGTGAACCCCGCGATCCTGCTGATGGACGAACCCTTCGGGGCGCTCGACGCGCTGACCAGGGTCAAGCTCCAGGACCAGCTGCTCAGCGCGTGGGACCAGGAGCGCCGAACGGTCCTGTTCATCACCCACGACGTCGACGAGGCCGTGTACCTGGCCGACCGGGTGATCGTGATGGCCTCCCGGCCCGGCCGCATCTACGACGTCGTCGAGGTCGACCTGCCGCACCCGCGCACCGAAGAGGTCCGGCTGAGCGCGGAGTTCACCGCGCTGCGCAACCGGGTCTGGAACTCCGTCTACCACCAGGACAACGACCGCGCCCTCCAGGCGCGGGACTGAGAGGACGCCATGACCAGCAGGAAGAGATGGCTCGCCGGCGCGCTCGCCGGACTCGTCGTGGCGCTCACCGGATGCGGTGGCGGTTCGGAGGCGTCCAACGAGGTCCGGTTCGGCTACATCGGCGACTACAACGGCGCCAGCCTCCTCGCGGTCGCCGAGGACCAGAAGCTCTGGGAGAAGCACGGTCTCGACGCCACCGCCAGCGTGTTCACCAACGGGCCGCTGCAGATCCAGGCGCTGGGCAGCGGTGACCTGGACTTCGGCTACATCGGGCCGGGCGCGATGTGGCTGCCCGCCTCCGGACAGGCCAAGGTCGTCGCGCTGAACACGCTCGGCAACGCCGACCGCGTCATCGCGCAGCCCGGCACCGGCAGCGTGGCCGACCTGCGGGGCAAGACGATCGGGGTTCCGCAGGGCACCTCCGGGGAGATGATCCTCGATCTCGCGCTGCGCCGGGCGGGCATGACGAAGAACGACGTCAAGGTCGTGCCGATGGACGCCTCGACGATCGTCTCCGCGTTCTCGGCCAAGCGCATCGACGCGGCCGGGTTCTGGTACCCGGCGATCGACACGATCAAGAAGCAGGTTCCGGGGCTGGTCGAGCTGGCCAAGAACTCCGACTTCCGAGGGGAGATGGAGTTCCCGACCGCCTTCGTCGCGGGCAACGACGTGGTGAGCGGTCAGCAGGACAAGGCCCGGCGCGTGCTGGCGGTGCTGCGGGAGGCGATGCGGTACCGCTCGGCCAACGCCGAGCGCACCATCGAGCTGACCGCCGAGCTGCTCGACAAGGACCCGGCGCAGGTGCGCGCCGACGCCGCCAACGTGCAGGTGCTCGGCGCCGAGGAGCTGGACCGAATGACGGCCGACGGCACCGTGCGGAACTGGCTGTCCACGATGGACTCCTACTTCGCCGGGACCGGCCAGCTCAAGCGCAGCACCGGCCCCGAGAACTACTACACCGGCGACCTGTTCACCTCGGCGGGCCAACCGTGAACCAGCGCAACGTCCTGTTCCTGATGACCGACCAGCACCGGACCGACACCCTCGGCGCCTACGGCAACCCGATGGCCGCGACGCCGAACCTCGACGAGCTGGCCGCCACCGGGACCCGCTTCGACCGCTGGTACACCCCGACCGCCATCTGCACGCCCGCGCGCGCCAGCCTGCTCACCGGGCAGGCACCGTTCCGGCACAAGCTGCTGGCCAACTACGAGCGCAACGTCGGCTACATCGAGGACCTGCCCGAGGGGCAGTTCACGTTCTCGGAGGCGTTGCGCGGCCGCGGCTACAACTGCGGGCTCATCGGCAAGTGGCACGTCGGGACGCGGAAGTCCGCCGGTGACTTCGGTTTCGACGGCCCGGACCTCCCGGGCTGGCACAACCCGGTCGACCACCCCGACTACCTGGCCTACCTCGCCGACAACGACCTGCCGCCGTACGAGATCAGCGACCGCATCCGCGGCACCCTGCCCAACGGCGGCCCGGGGAACCTGCTGGCGGCGCGGCTGCACCAGCCGGTGGAGGCGACATTCGAGCACTACCTGGCGACCCGCGCCATCGAGCTGATGGAGCGCTACGCCGCCGACGTGCGCGAGCACGACAAGCCGTTCTTCCTGGAGCTGAGCTTCTTCGGCCCGCACCTGCCCTACATCGTCCCCGACGAGTACTTCGACATGTTCGACCCGGAGGAGGTGCCGCTGCCGCGCTCGGTCGCCGAGACCTTCCACGGCAAACCCCCGGTGCAGCAGAACTACAGCGCGCACTGGACGTTCGACACGATGCCGCTGGAGACCACCCGCAAGCTGATCGCCGTGTACTGGGGGTACGTGGCGCTCATCGATCACGAGATCGGCCGGGTGCTCGACGCGATGCGGCGCCTGGGTCTGGCCGACGACACGGCGGTGCTGTTCACCTGCGACCACGGCGAGTTCACCGGTTCGCACCGGCTGCACGACAAGGGCCCGGCGATGTACGAGGACATCTACCGGACTCCGGGCATCGTGCGCGTTCCCGGCGAGCCCGGGGGAGTGGTGCGCTCGGAGTTCGTCAGCCTGCTGGACTGCACGGCCACGATCCTCGAACTCGCCGGGATCGACCCGGAACCGGCGGTGGACTCCCGGAGCCTGCTCCCGCTGCTGTCCGATCCGGACGACGTGGAGTGGGCCGAGGAGATCGTCTGCGAGTTCCACGGTCACCACTTCCCGTACCCGCAGCGCATGCTCCGCACCGACCGCTACAAGCTCGTGGTCAACCCGGACTCGGTCAACGAGCTCTACGACCTCGACACCGATCCCGACGAGCTCATCAACCGCTACCCGCACCCGGAGATGGCGGAGGTCCGAGGCCGCCTGATGCGCAGGCTCTACGAGATCCTCCGGGAGCGCGGCGACAACTTCTACCACTGGATGACCTCGATGTACGAGGTCGGCGAAGTCGCCTACGATCCGACTCTCAGCGGCTTGGACGAGCAGAGCTACCAGCGCTGATCAGGCCGTCACCATGCGAGCGGCGTCCCCTTGCCGCCGCCGGTAGGCGGTGGGTGAGACGGCGAACTCGCGCTTGAACGCCTTGCTGAAGGCGAACTCCGACTGGTAGCCGACCTGCCGGGCGATCGCCGACAGCGGTTGGTCGTCGCGGGCGAGCAGCCGGCCGGCCTGGGTCATCCGCCACCACGTCAGGTAGGTCAGCGGCGGCGAGCCGACGAGGTCGGTGAAGCGCTGGGCGAAGGTGGCGCGGGAGAGCCCGGTCTCGGCGGCCAGTCCGGCCACCGTCCACGGCGTGGCGGGGGAGCTCTGGATGAGGCCCAGAGCGGTGGAGATCGCGGGGTCCCGCAGCGCTGCGGCCCACCCTCCGCGGCCCTGCTCGGCCTGCCTGCGGTACCAGGTGCGGACGATGTAGAGCAGCAGGAGGTCGAGCAGCGCGGGAACGGCAGCGCTGGAACCCGGTGCGCGCTCGTCCATCTCGGAACCGAGAAGGTCCACGATGGACTGAACGCGAGTCTCCCCGCCGATCTGCGCGGGCAGGTGGATGACCTCGGGGAGCGCGGCGATCAGCGGGTGCGGCCGGATGTCGTCGAGGTAGTACGAGCCGCAGAGCATCGAGGTCATCTCCCCCTCGCCCTGCGGGATCAGCAGATCGTCGTCGCCGGTCTCGGGCATCGCGAACTGGGGGCTCGCCGGGTCGTCGACCAGCGCGTGGCTGCGGCCGTGCGAGACGAAGGCGACGTCGCCCACGTTCAGCCGGATCGGCTCTTGCTCGTCCGGCGGCAGCAGCAGCGCGGAGCCCTGCAGGACCACGTGGAAACCGGCGCCGCCGATGCGGGAGAACCGCATGCCCCACGGCGCCCGCACGGCGCAGCGCGCCGCGGTCGGCGCCCCCGCCCGCATCGACGCGATGGCCTCGCCCACGATGTCCATGAATCGAGGCTAGCAGACGATCGGACATGAGAACTGGCTTCTGAGATATGGAGCGTCTGGTCCAGGCTCCCTAGCGTGGATCGCATGACAGCAGTGGACGACTTCATCAACGAACCAGGGATTGACGCGTTCGCACCGGACGCGCTGGTCCACGACAACGGTCGCGAGTTCCGGGGCGTGGCGGCCATCGGGCGTTGGCTCGACGAGGAGCTACACGCCGTGAACGCGACCATGCGGGTGCGCGAACGCGAGGAGGTGCACGGCATCGAGGTCGTGACCGCGGCCGTCGACGGCACCTTCGACAAGACCGGCCTGCCCGACCCGCTCGTGCTCACCTACTACTTCAGGTCATCGGGCCCGAAGATCGGCGCCCTGCTGATCGTCCGGAACGAGCAGCGCCATGACGCGTGACCTCGAAGGTCGGCGCGCCCTGGTCACCGGCGGGACCAAGGGCATCGGTGCGGCGATCGTGCGACGGCTCGTCGAGGCGGGGGCCGCGGTGGCCACCACGGCCCGCTCGACGGCTCCGACGGTGGCCCCGGTGTTCATCGCCGCCGACATCAGCACGCCCGACGGTGCTGCTCGCGTGGCTTCGGAGGCGCTGGCGGAACTGGGCGGCGTGGACATCGTCGTGCACAACGCGGGCGGGCACTCCAGCGGGACCAAACCCGGCGCGGACTACGACGAGGAGGACTGGCGCGAAGCGCTGGAGGTGAACCTGCTGGCTCCGGCGCGGATCAACCGCGCTCTCGTGCCGTCGATGGTGGACGGGGGTTCCGGCGCGATCGTGCACGTCACCTCGATCGCCCACCGGATCCCCTCCGCGGCCCCGCTGCCCTACGCCAGCGCCAAGTCCGCGCTGGCCACCTACAGCAAGGGGCTGGCCAACGACCTGGGACCGCACGGCATCCGCGTCAACTCGGTCCTGCCGGGCTTCGTCGAGACCGAAGGAGCCCGCCACCTCCTGGAGCAGATCGACACCGACCTGGACGCGGCGCGCGCGGAGCTGATGCGCGGGCTCGGCGGAATCCCGCTGGGGCGTCCCGGGCGCCCGGAGGAGGTCGCCGACCTCGTCGCGTTCCTCGTCTCCGACAGGGCCGCCTGGATCACCGGAACCGAGCACCGCGTCGACGGAGGCAACATCCCCACCCCGTGACCGGCGGCGACAACTCCTACCACTGGATGACCTCGATGTACGAGGTCGGCGAAGTCGCCTACGACCCGACTCTCAGCGGCTTGGACGAGCAGAGCTACCCGCTGGACGACCTCGATGCGTGAATCGCGCTAAGGGCGGGGCGTTCTCACGCGGTCGGCGGGTCGAGCAACGGGCGCAACCGCTCCGCGGAGGCGGGGTCGTGCCGCGCGGTCGAGGCGACCATGGCGAAGAGCTGATCGGTCAGCCACGCTTCGAGCTGCTCTTTGCCCATGTCCCGGTCCTGCAACCAGGACAGCAACGTCGTCTCCACGACCGCCACCCAGCCGCGCAGCGTGCGTTCGAGCGCGCGCGGTGCCTCGTCGAGGCCGAGGTGTTCGCGGAGCTGGTCGACCACGTGCTTGCGGACCCGCTCGACCAGCGTGGACGTGTTGCTGGTGGCGATGGTGGACCCGCTGCGCAGCAGAGCGGTGTAGCTGGCCGCGTAGGTCTCGGCGAACTCCAGGAAGCGTTCCAGCGCGGTGTGCAGATCGGCCCGGAAGTCCCCGCTGGACGGCAGCGTGAGCTCGACCAGCAGCTCGTCGACGACCTTGCTCAGCGCCGTGATGTGCAGATCGCGGATGTTGGTGAAGTACCGGTAGAACAGCGCTCGCGAGACGTCGGCTTCCTCGACGATGTCGTCGACGGACACCTCTTGCGGGGACCGGCGGCTGTAGATCTGCAGCGCGGTCGCGATGAGGTGGTCGCGGCGTCTCTCGGGCGCCATGCGACGAGGGCGGCGAGCACCCGCTCGCGCCTCCGGGGCGGACCGGGCCGGGTGGTCAACCATCGGCCCTCCAAGTCGTGGACATCGCGCGGATTCTCGCATCACAGGTCGAGCTCGACGTGGTCACCGGCGGCTCGGGAGACGCAGATCATCATCCGGTCGCGGCGTTCCTCCTCGGTCAGCAGCGCGTCGCGGTGATCGACCGAGCCGGAGACCACGCGGACCTCGCAGGTGCCGCAGAAGCCCTGCTGGCACGAGTACGGCACGTCGGGCGCGTGCTCGCGGATGACCGACAGCGCGGAGCGGTCGGCCGGTACCCGCAGCGACACACCGCGGCGGGCCAGGTCCACCCGGAACGGCCTCCCGCCGACCACCGGTGGCGGTGAGAACCGCTCGAAGTGCAGCGAATCCGCCCGGCTCGCGGGCAGGTCCAGCCGCACCCCGGTGATCATCGGCACCGGTCCGCAGCAGTAGACCACCGCCTGCTCCGGTGCCTGTTCGAGGAGCTCGGCGCCCGAGACCGGGATGCCGTGCTCCTCGTCGGAGCGGATCGACACCCGCTGCTGGTCGAGCTCGGCGATCTCGCCGAGGAACGGCATCGACGCCTTTGAACGTCCCGCGTAGACCAGCCGCCAGTCGGCTCCCCGCGCTGCGGCGAGGCGGACCATCGGCAGGATCGCGGTGATGCCGATGCCGCCCGCGACGAACAGGTAGCGCTCGGCGGTGATGAACGGGAAGGCGTTGCGCGGGCCCCGCACCGTCACCGCCGTCCCCTGCCGCAGCGCTTCGTGCACCTCGACCGAACCGCCGTTGCCGTCGGCGATGCGCCGCACCGCGATGCGGTAGGAGCTTCGATCTGCCGGGTCACCGCACAGGGAGTACTGCCGCTTGCGGCCGGAGGGGAGTTCGAGGTCGAGGTGGGCACCGGGCTGCCACTCGGGGAGCGGGCGACCGTCGGCGGCGACCAGCCGCAGGCTGACCACGTCCTCGGCCTCCTGCCGCACCTCGTCGACGACCACGTCCAGTTCGCGCCGCACCTCCTCGACGGGTGGCCGCCCGCGCGCGCTGGCGCGCGCCCAGCGCGCGTAGCGGGCCACGGCCCGATCGAGGAATCGGTACATCCGGTCGGGGTGACCGCGCCCGTAGAGGTCGGGTGGAACGGTGCTCACAGCTCCGCCGCCTGCGCCGCCGGGGACTTCGCCAGGTACGCGATGGCCTGGCTGGTCGAGCCGTGCTGGGAGGGGTGGTACTGCGACCGGAAGTAGGGCGGCAGCGACCGCAGCAGATCCCAGACGCTCGGGGTGAGACCGAGCCGGCCGGAACGCAGCCAATCCCGCCAGCGGGCCTTGGACCGTCCGCGCAGCTCGGGATCGCGGTTCATGAGGAACCGCACGCCGCGCGCCCAGAGCCAGACGAACACCGGCGTCACGATGGCCATGGCGCGGACGCGGCGCGAGTAGCGGCCGTCGAGGTGGATGAACAGGTCGTAGGCCACGGACCGGTGCTCGACCTCCTCCGCTCCGTGCCAGCGCAGCAGGTCGAGCATCGTGGCGTCGGAACCGGCCGCGTCCAGCTCCTCCGCGTCGAGGATCCACTGCCCCAGCACCGCGGTGAAGTGCTCGATCGCGGCGACCAGCGCGACGCGCTCGATCACCCACTCGCTGCCCTGCTTGCCCCCGTAACCCCGGTCGCCGAGGAGCTTGCCGAACAGCCACGCGATCTGCCGGACGTAAGGGCGGGTGTCCAGCCCGTGGGTGTCGAAGTGGTCGAGCACGCCCTGGTGCGATTCGGCGTGCATGGCCTCCTGGCCGATGAATCCGCGCACGTCCTCGGCGATCTGCTCGTCCCGGATCAGCGGCAGGGCCTGCTTGAACACGTGGCAGAACCAGCGCTCGCCCTCGGGCAGGAGCAGGTGCAGCACGTTGATCATGTGGGTTGCGAACGGTTCGTCCGGGACCCAGTGGCGCGGCAGCTCGGTCCAGTCGAAGGAGACGTTGCGCGCGTTGAGCACCACGCGATCGGGTTCATCGTGGGTCGGCATGGGCGTTCCTCCTCTTGTCATGCCCGGATGCTGTCCTCGACGTGGTCGACGAATTCGGCCGCGCAGCGGGTCACCACATCGGGCCGGGTGCGCGGCAACCAGTGCCCGCCGGGCACGCGCCGCACGCGCAGGTCGGCGACCCACCGGCCGATGTCGGTCTGCAGGGGAGCGGAGACGTACGGGTCACCCGTCGGCACCACCAACTGCACGGGGACGTCCGCGCGTCGCTCGCTCGGCCGGCGCAGGCGTTCCGGCATGTTGGCGCGGTACAGCTCCAGCCCGTGGATGCCGTCGGCGACGCTCGGCGAGCCGGTGCGACCGCCGCTCGTGCGGTCCAGCCGCTCCAGCGCCCGCAGCACGCGCGGCACCACGCCGGCTCGCCAGGCGAGCTCGGGCAGGCCGGGGATCTGGAAGAACGCGATGTAGCCCGAGCACACGGCCTGGGTGACCAGTTCGCGCAGCCCGCGCGCGGACGGGCGGCGCAGCCGGGACCGGAACCAGTGCCCGGCGTGGTCCAGGCACGGACCGGAGATCGAGGTGAACGAGGCGATCCGCCCGCGCAGCAGCTCACCGGTGACGGCGTGCCACGTCTGGATCGCCCCCCAGTCGTGCGCCAGCAGGTGCACCTCGCCGGTCGGTGCGACGGCGTCGACGACCGCGGCGAGGTCCGCTTCGAGCCGGTCCAGCCGGTACGCCTCCCGCGATGCCGGAACCTCGGATGCGCCGGCGCCTCGGACGTCGTAGGTCACGAGGTGGTGGCGCTCGGCGAGCTCCGCCGCGACCCCGTCCCACACCGAGTGGTCGTCCGGGTAGCCGTGGACCGCGATCAACGTCGGGTGCGACGGGTCACCGCGCTCCTGCGCCGAGATCCGCACCCCATCGGCGCTGGTGACCATCCGCGTGCGCACATGAGCCACATCGTTGTGAGACATGATGTCAATATAGACAACAAGTCAATAGCAGCCGAGGGGCTCTCCGCGGCGGCGACGCCGGTTCTCGCGGGTTCCGCCGCCGCGGGCGGTTCTGGTCCGAACGTCCGTGATCGATGTCGGTTGTGCCCGGACAGCTCGGACCAAAACCGCCCCTCGGCCTCAATCGTCGGAGGTCGCCTTCGGCATGAAGTAGCCGCTGGCGAAGGCGACGAGTCCGAACAGGACCGCCGCTGCGATGCTCGGGGTGAGCAGGGCTTCCGACGCCCAGGTGATCCACGCGGGTCGCACGAGGACGAGCCCCGCGAGCTGGACGGCCACCAGCGCGGTGGCCAGGGCCAGGAAGATCAGCAGGGTGGTGATGAACGCGGCTCTGCAGGTCGCCTGGGTGCGGCCCGAGGTCGTCGTGGTGGACATGGCACTCCTCAGTCGTGGTGGTCGTCAGCGCAGGACGGGCAGTGCGCCCCAGGCGATCAGGCAGCCGATGAGCATGATCGGGACCATGTAGTAGGCGATCAGCGGGAGGAACGTCTTCTCCGGTTTCGCGCCGGTGATGCCCGCCGCGACGAAGATCGACCCGGAGGCCGGGGGAGAAGCGCCTTCGGTGGAGGCGAACACCAGGATCGCCGTGACGGCCAGGACCGGGTCGACGCCGACCGACACCAGCGACAGCAGCGCGACGTGCCCGACGGCGGTCAGCGTCGCCGTCGAGGACAGCGGCCCCGCCACCACGGCCACGAGCACGCCGACCAGGAGTGCCATCACGTACTTGTTGAGCTGCAGGTCGGCCAGGATTCCGTCGATGTCCCGGGCCAGCCCCAGGTCTCCGAGCACCTCGCTGGCGGCCACGGCGAAGAACAGCAGCGCCCCGATGCTGGTGAAGCGCGGCATCGCCCCGGCGAGCCAGTCGTGCCAGGCGCGCGCCCCGCGCGGGAGCTCGCGTCGGCCCACCAACATGGCCAGAACGGTGATCAGGACCGGGATCCAGGTCAGGATCTCGATGTTCTCGAGCGCTTCACCGATCGGCGTCCGGTTGGTCAGGAAGTCCGCGACGGGTCCGACCGTGATGCCGATCGGGACGATCGCGCCCAGCACGATGAGCAGGGCCGCACCGCCCTCGCGCAGCGCGGTGCGCAGGGGCTGGAGGTCCGCCTCGGGCGAGCGCTGGATCCCGTCCCTGCGGACGAAGTAGAAGACCAGCAGCAAGCGCCACACCACCTGGTAGATCCCGGCGCACAGCAGGGCGAGGTAGATCTGGCCGGTGGTCACCATCGAACCGGCGAAGCCGATCATGATGACCATCGAGGCGCTCGGCGGCAGGGCCGCGCCCAGCCCGCCGTTGCCGGCGAGGAAGGTCGCGCTGCGTTCGGGACTCCAGCCGGTGCGGATCATCCACGGCCCGGTGAAGGCGCCGGTGGCGGCGGTGTTGCCGGAGTTGGAGCCCGACAGCGCGCCCATGACCGCCGAGCCGACGGTGTCCACGACGACGGGTCCGCCGCGGACCCGCCCGACCAGCGAGTTGAGGATCCCGAGGAGCTTCTGGATCAGGCCGGTGCGGTCGACGACGTAGGCCATGAACACGAACGCGATCGCGGCGTAGAGGACCTCTTCGTCGAGCGCGCCGAGCATCCCGTTCAGCAGGGCTTCGGGTGCGTCGAGTCCGGCGAAAGCGGCGGTGACGAGCAGCCCGAACAGCATGGCTTCGCCCATGTTCCGCTTGAAGCCGACGTTCCAGACGATGATGGTGGCGATGAACGCGCCGAGCGCGATAAGGCCGGTGGGCATCTTTCGGTTCCCCTCTTCGGCACTGGAGCGGGGTGGACGGGGGACTGGTCAGGCGGGGCGTTCGCTGAGGATCCGCTGGTGCCGGGAGGATTCATCCTCCAGCACGGCACGCGCTCCGGCGAGGGTCCGGTGCGCCTCGGCCACCGGGACGACGATGACGCCGTCGGCGTCGGCGACCACGATGTCGCCGCGGTGCACGGCCACACCGCCGACCGCGACGTCCTCGCCCACCCGGTACGGCCCGTTCTTGTAGGGGCCGGCGGGGGACGTGCCCACCGCCCACACCGGAAATCCGGCTTCCGCGAGCGCGTCCACGTCGCGCACGGCACCGTCGATGATCATTCCGCGCACGCCCCGGTTGATGGCGCGATGCGCGATGAGCTCGCCGATCAGGGCGCGCGAGGGGTCACCGCCGCCGTCGACGACCAGGACGTCTCCGGGCTCGGCGACGGCCAGCGCCTGGTGGATGCCCTTGTTGTCACCTGGGCGGCACAGCACCGGAAGCGCGCGGCCGGCGATGTGCGCGCCGGGCCACATCGAACGCACCCGGGAAGCGACGACACCCATGCGGTCCCGCGCATCGCCGATCGCCGCTGCGGGGATCTCGGCAAACGCGTTGAGCAGGGCGGTCAGGTCGCGCGGTGCGTCCAAGCTCAGAGCCCGGTGCCGGTCGGCGACCGCGGTCGTCACGACGGGTGTCACGCCGAGCGAGGCGAGGAGGTCGGCCGCGGCCTGGGACTCGTGCGCCCGCCGCTCGGCGTGCTTGCGGGTTCCGCGGTCGAGCCGGTCGAGGGTGCGGTCACCGCCGACGAGGGTGGTGGCGATCTGGGCCCGGACCCACTCCGACTCCCCGGCGGCGGCTCCGGCGTCGACGGCTTCGGTGATCACCGCGCCCAGGCCCTTCATGAAGACGGTGCGCAGCATCTTCCGCCGCGACGCGTCGCCGGGTGAGCCGCCGATCGCGTCGACCTCGGCACCCAGCAGCCGGAACTTCTCGGCGACCGCGTCCGCAGCGGGGCCGGAGGCGATCAGGCCGGTGCGCGCGCCGAACTGCGGGACCGACCCGATGACCGCGACGTCGGCGCAGCGGTCCGCGGCATCACCCAGCGCCGCCGCGATCTCGGCCTTGCGCTGCGGCGATGCGGCGTTGAGGTCGGCGAAGACGGCCGAGCTCGCCAGGTGGGCGGCGCTGTCTGCCGCGACGCGGACTGCCTGCGCTGCCGTCACCAGGCTGATGACCAGGTCGGCGTCCCGCACGGCGTCCCCGATGCTCGCGGCGGCGGTGACCCCGTCCGGGAGCGGGGGCTCCGCCGGGTCGTGGGCGGTGACGGTCGCGCCGGTGGCGGCGAAACCGGCGGCGTAGATGCTCCCGGCCTCGCCCAAACCCAGCACTGCGATCTTCATCGATCGAACTCCGTATCACTCTATGATAAGAACAGGCATCTGATGAGAAGAACTGTGCGTCCAGGGCGCTGGCCTGTCAATGGAAGTGAGCAAACTTCTCATGCAGTGATAGGTTCGGCGTCGTCTCCAGGAGGTTCATTGACGACCGCGAAGAGCAACCCGATGCGTTCGGTGCACCGGGCGTTCGACGTCCTGAAAGTGCTGGAACTGGCGCAGCAGCCGTTGCGGCTCACCGATCTCGCCCAGCGGAGCGGACTGCACGTGGCCACGGCGCAACGCGTCGTCACCGTGCTCATCGAGCACGGCTACGCCAGCCGGCACGCCAACGGCTACACCGCCGGCCCGGCCGCGCTGTCGACGGCCCACGCGTTCGCGATGACCAGCCCGCTGCGCCTCGTCGCCCGGCCGGTGCTGGAGGAGATCGCCACCGCGACGGGGCTGACCGCCTCGTTGTACGTGCGGGTGCAGGAGAGCCGCGTGCTGATCGACCGGGTCGAGGGCGGGCGGCGTCCGCAGTACTCGCTGCCCATCGGGGAGCGGTTGCCGCTCTACCCGGGCGCTGCGGGCAAGGTCTTCCTGGCGGGTGAGGGCGACCTCGCGGCGGAGGCCGAACGGCTGGGGTCGGTGACCTTCGCCAGCGGAACCGTTCTCGACGCGGCGGGCATCCGCGCGGACCTGGAGCGGGTCCGCCGGGAGGGATGCGCGATCTCGGTCGACGAGCGGCAGTTCGGCACCACCGCGATCGCTGCGCTGATCACGGACAACGCGGGCGACGTGCTGGGGTCGTTCGGGCTCAGCGGGGCGACGAGGTCATTCGGCGACGTCCGCGATTCCGCGTTGCCGGGAGACGTCCGCCGCGCCGCTCAGGCGATCGGCGCGCGGGTTCCGGCAGCTGGGTGAGCTGCCGGAACCCGTTGGTGTGCGCGTGATTTCAGTGCTGGTGCTGTGACGGGCCCTTGCTCCGGACGAGGGCCCGGACGTTGTCGATGCGTCCGCAGTCCGCGTCGATGAGCTCGCGGCGCTTGGCCGTGAACACCCTGCCGAGTTCGACTCGGTGGTCCGCGTCGACCTTCGCGCGCGCGTCGTTGAGGACGGTGCGCTCCTCCTCGTCGAGGTGGTGGGTCAACGACTCGCTGAGCTCCTCCAGCCGGGAATCCCACTGCTCGGATCCCGGTTCGTCGCACTCCATGAGCGCCAGCAGCGCTTCGTGGCCCTCCGCGTGCTCCTCGGCCCCGTGGTCGACGTCCTCGGCGTCCTCGGCGGAGAGCTTGCGCAGCACCGGGTACACCTCGGATTCCTCGGCCTCGGCGTGCGCGACCAGGAGTGCGGCGATCTCGCCGAGCGCGGACCTGCGGTCTCCCGCGGAGCTGCGCAGGGTGCGCAGCAGGTCTTCGAAGCGGCGGTGATCGGCCAGGATGAGTTCGACGACGTCCTCGGACACGGTGGTCCCCTTCGACCTGTGGTGGTGTTCGGGTTCCTGTGGATCATCGGGGATCACCGTGTGCCTGGCAAGGAAATGCGCGCGGGTTCGCGCCCGGCTCAGGTCGTGACCGGGGCCGCGGTGTCGCTGAGGTCCCGCTTGTAGGTCTCGGCGAGCAGGTAGGTCGACACGAACGAGATCAGGCACAGCACCACGACGTACCCGGCGATGGACAGGGAGCTTCCCGTCGCCGCGAACAGCGCGGTGCAGATCATCGGAGCGATGCCGCCGCCGAGGATCGCCGCGATCTGGTAGGCCAGCGAGGCGCCGCTGTAGCGCAGCCGGGTGCTGAACAGCTCCGAGAAGAAGGCCGACTGCGGTCCGTAGACGGCGGTTCGGCACGCCTGCACGACGAGCCCGGCCAGCAGGAACAGCCCGATGGAGCCGCTGTCGACCATCATGATCCAGGGCACCGCGAACAGGGCGAGCGCCAGCATCCCGCCCAGCGACATGCCGCGCCTGCCGAGCCGGTCCGAGAGCAGGCCGAACGCCAGCATCAGCGGGATGTCGACGGCCGCCAGCAGCGCGTTCGCGCTCAGGATCGTGGTGCGCTCGTAGTCGAGGGTCTTGGTGGTGTACGAGACGATCCAGGTGGTGCCGACGTAGAACGTCGCGTTGGTGGCGAGGAAGGACCCGGCGGCCAGCAGGATCGTCTTCGGGTGCTTGCGCAGCACCTCGATCACCGGCATCCGCTCGGCGCGCTCCTGCTCCTTGCGCTGCATGGCCTGCTCGAACACCGGGCTCTCGCTGATCTTGAGCCGGATGGCGAAGCCGACGACGATCAGCAGCGCGCTGCACAGGAACGGGACCCGCCAGCCCCAAGCCAGGAACGTCTCCTCGGACATGTTCGCCGACAGCGCGGTGAACGTCAGGTTCCCCAGCAGCAGGCCGGCCGGGACGCCCACCTGCGGCCAGCTGCCGTAGAAGCCGCGCTTGCCCTTCGGCGCGTGCTCGACGGCCATGAGCGCGGCTCCGCCCCACTCGCCGCCGACGCCGATGCCCTGGGCGAAGCGCAGCAGCGTCAGCACGATCGGCGCCCACACGCCGATCGTGGCGTAGGTCGGCAGCAAGCCCATCAGCAGCGTCGCGACACCCATCAGCATCAGCGAGCCGATGAGCATGGGTTTGCGCCCGAGCTTGTCGCCGTAGTGCGCGAACAGCACGCCGCCGATGGGGCGGGCGAGGAAGCCGACGGCGAAGGTCGCGAAGGCGGCGACGGTGCCGACGACGGGGTCGAACTTGGGGAAGAACAGCTGGTTGAACACCAGCGCTGCGGCGGTGCCGTAGATGAAGAAGTCGTACCACTCGATGGTGGTGCCGATGAGGCTGGCGAGCGCTACTCGCCGAGCGCTCGTCGCGGTGGCGGCCATTCGGTCGACCTCCGGGGTGTTGAGCTGCGGCTGTGACCCAAATAACTAACGGTGTAAGTTTTAGGGACGGTAGCGATCCGGGCGAATCATCACAAGAGGTACTTCTCGACTCTTTCCGGAAGGAAAACTTTCGGAAAGCTGCCCCGCGTCTTGCGCCATCCGGCCGATCTTCTTCCGCTGGAGTAGCTCGAAAAGCTTGCAATACAAGGCGAAAGTTCCAGATCGTTCAGGCTTTTCGGGAGAGATAGCCCGAAAGTGTTTCGAAAGGCGATGTTTGACCCCGCCTCGACGCCACCGCATACTCGGTCCCGGTCGGATCTCCCGTCAGCGCGGTCGAGAGGGTGCGGTGGCATGTCACCGAGAACGAGGGCACGCGGCTGCGTCGCCGGTGCGGTGCTGGTCGCGGCGGTTCTGGTGACTCCTCCGGCGGCCTCCGCTCAGCCCGCGTGTGCGGGCCACGTCGGGCTCACCTTCGACGACGGGCCCACCGACACCACCGCGGAACTGCTGAACGCGCTGCGGCAGAACGGTCTGCGCGCAACGATGTTCAACCGCGGCGACAGCGCGGACACCCACCCGGCGCTGGTGGCCGAGCAGGTCGACGCGGGGATGTGGGTCGGCAACCACAGCTACGGCCATCAGCACATGACGCAGCTGACCCGGTCCGAAATGGACGATGAGATCTCACGCGCCCAAACAGCCATCGCCGGCGCGGGCGGCGGGACCCCGAACCTGTTCCGCCCGCCCTACGGCGAGACCAACGAGACCTTGCGCGAGGTCGCCGCGTCCCACGGCCTCACCGAGATCATCTGGGACGTCGACTCCCTGGACTGGAACAACGCCACGGTCGACCAGATCGTGGAGGCCAACGCCCGCCTCACCGACGGCCAGGTCATCCTCATGCACGACTGGGCGCCCAACACCCTCGAAGCGATCCCCAGGATCGCGGAGGTCTTGGAGGACAAGGGACTCTGCCCGGGAGCGATCTCCCCGCGCACCGGCCAGGCGGTCGCCCCCGACGAACTTCCGTGAGGATGGTTCTGGTCCGAATCGTCCATGATCATTGTCCGTTCTACCCGTTCAATTCGGGCCAGAACTGACCGCGGGTGAGGAACGGGTGGGCGTGGGCCAGGACTTCCGCGGTGCTGCGCCAGGCTTGGACGTGGTCCGCCTCCGGGATGGAGGCGAACGGCGTGCCGGTCCGGGTCGCGAAGGCGCGCATGGGTTCGTGCCAGGGATCGGCCGTGCCCGCGTACATCAGCAGTGGGACGGGGCTGCGTTCCAGTGATTCGTGCACGCCCGGTTCGTGGCGGAAGGACTCGTAGTTCGCCCGCAGCGCCTCGGGACCGACGGCGTCGATGACGGCCGCGTAGGCGGGGTTGGTGCGTGCGCCCTGCTGCATCAGCGGCCAGGGATCGGTGTCGGGGGGAAGCCCCAGATCGTCGAGCATGGCCTCGACCGCCGAGCGGAAGCCGTTGATCGGGTCGAAGGCGCCGGCGACGAGGCGGGTGAGCCGGTCCGGTGCGTGCACCGCGACGGCGTAGCCGGTCAGGGCGCCGAGCGAGTAGCCCCAGAACGCGGCCTCGTCCAGGCCTAGGTCGTCGAGGACGGCCGTGACGGACTCCGCGCGGCGGGCCAACGAGTAGTCGGCGGGCGTCACCGGGGCGGAGCTCGCGCCGAGCCCGAGCGGATCGACCGTGATCACCGTGTGGGTGACCGCGAGAACCGAGGTGTAACCAGCCTTGGTCCACTGCGCGCCGGTCTGGAACATGCCCGGGTGCAGCACCAGCGGTGGCCCGTCACCGACGACCTCGTAGGCGATCTTCATTCCCCTGCGCTGCGCGATCGGCACCTGCTCCTCCTCGACCCGGGTCCGGCGAGCATGGCACGACTCGGCCCCGGGGTGGAGGTTTCCGCGGAAACTCCCACTCCCGGGGCCGAGTTCGGGATCGCCTAGCGCATGGCCGGGATGTCCGGCAGCGCGAAGACGATGAGAGCGCTGCCGTGGCCCGCTCCGAGCATTCCCGGGAGGAAGCCCTCGATCCAGCCGCCCCAGCCGACCGGCACGGCGACGTACTGCTTGCCGTCGACCGAGTAGGTCATGGGGCTGCCGTGGTGGCCGCTACCGCACTGGAACTCCCACAGCTTCTCGCCGTTGCGGGCGTCCAGGGCGACGAACTCGCCCGAAGGTGTGCCGGCGAAGACCAGGTCTCCGGCCGTGGCCAGCACCGAGGAGCACATCGGCAGGCTGTTGCGCCAGCGCCACTTCTCCTCGCCCTTGGAGTCGAAAGCGCTGATGGAGCCGCGCATGTCGTCGGCATCGACCTGAACTCCGGCTCCCCAGTAGGGGATTCCTTCGCGGAACTCGCGGCGACGTCGCGTGGCGGTGGCGCCGACGTCCTGCACCGGGACGTAGAACAGCTCGGTGCGCGGGCTGTAGGCGGCGTGCGTCCACTCCTTCGCACCGGCCGGGCCGGGGTAGAAGTGGACCGGTTCGCCTTCGGCGTCCGGGTACTTCCTGGGCGTCACCTTGCCGTCGCGGGTGATGGTGCCCCAGTCGATCCGGTCCACGTAGGGCGTGACCGAGATCAGCTCGCCGTTGGTGCGGTCGAGCACGAAGAAGTACCCGTTCTTGTCGAAGTGGCCGAGCATCTTGCGCCCGTCCTGGTCGAACAGGATGTTCTCCATGGTGCTGTCGTAGTCCCACACGTCGTGCGGGGTGCACTGGTAGTGCCACTGGATCTGGCCGGAGTCCACGTCCACCGCGACGATGCTGTCGGTGAAGAGGTTGTCGCCCTCGCGGACCGCGCCGTCGAAGTCCGGAGCCGGATTGCCCGTGCCCGCGTACAGCAGGTTGGTCTCCGGGTCGAAGGTCGCGGTGACCCACGGGTTCGCGCCGCCGCGCGCCCACGCCTCGCCGTCGGAGGGCCAGGTCTCAGAACCCGGCTCGCCCGGCTTGGGGACCGTGTAGCAGCGCCAGCGGTGCTCGCCCGACTCCAGGTCGAAGGCGTCCATGTGGCCGCGCACGCCGAACTCGCCGCCGGAGCTTCCGACGATGAGCATGTCCTTGACGACCAGCGGAGCGATCGTCGCGCTCTCCCCGGCCCGCACGTCGCCGACGGTCTTGTCCCAGACCTTCTCGCCCGTCACCGCGTCGAGCGCGAGGAGGTGGGCGTTGGGCGTCACGGCGAAGACCTTGCCCTTGGCGACCGCGACACCGCGGTTGACGTTCCCGCAGCACAGCGACACGTCGTAGGGCACGGCGTGCTTGTAGCGCCACAGGTGCGCGCCTGTCTTGGCGTCGAGCGCCCACACCCAGCCGTCCCAGCCGGACACGTACATGACCCCGTCGACGACCACCGGCGTGGCCTCGAACGCGTAGGTCGAAGCCCCCGCGATCATGCCTTCAGTGCTCGCCTGGAAGATCCAGGCGGGGCCGATGCTCTTGACGTTCTCGGTGTTGATGTCGTCGAGCAGGCTGTAGCGCTGCCCGTCGTAAGCGCCGTAGTAGGTGAGCCAGTTGTGCGATTCGGAACGCGCGTCCATCAGCCGTTCGTATCCGACGCTCAAGGCGACGTCGGGCGCGTTCCGGGGCTCGGTGGTCAGCAAGCCCTGGTTGATCGCCTCACCGGCGTCCACGTATTCCACGGTCATGGTTGGGTCCTCCCTACGGGCGCGGCTGGTCGGGGCGGTCGAGGCGGGCTTCCGGCGGCACCTCGCCGAGCACGACGATGGCGCCGGTCAAGCCCCGGCCCTCGTCGTTGCCGGTGGGAGAGCTGAACCAGTAGTAGCCGGGGCCGTCCAGGTTGAGCTTGGCCTTGCCCTTGGAGTGGTTGACCAGCCAGATGAACTTGCGGTCGCCGTTGCTGGGCAGCAGCGCGCAGTGGGTGTTGAAGTCGTCGTTGATGAGCGTCAGTTCGAGGTCGCCGCCGTGCGGGAGGATCAGGATCGAAGGATCCCAAGCGATCTCGTCCGGTTCGATGCGAACCGTCGCCTCCATCGTGCCGTCGGCCCGTTCGGTGGCCTGTTCGATGTTCCCGGTGCCGAGCACACGGCCGATCGTCGCCCCGTTCTGGACGTCCAGGCGGACTGAGTGGAGCAGGTCGGTGCGTTCCTTCGCTGTCGTCATCGGACCTCACCTCCTCGTGAATCCGTCTCCCGAAGGCACCCGAAGTTGATTTGCTGCGAACCGAATTCGTGAACGCGGTTCGAAAAAGTCAGGCGTGCGCGGGAGAACAGCAGTGGGTCATACCAATTTCCCCGTACCGAATCGGACATTACGCCGGGTTCGGGGTGGCCAAAACCGGAGACCGCCGGACCGGGCGCCCGTACCGTTCGCACGGCCGGAACTACCGCTCAGACACCGAACCTGCCGAGGTTCATGACCTTGTCCCAGGCGCGGGTGAAATCGTGCACGAACTTCGCTTCGTCACTGGCGTAGACCTCGGCGATCGCGCGCAGCTCGGGATTCGACCCGAAGGTGAGGTCGACTCGGCTCGCAGACCACCGAACGCGACCGGTCGCACGGTCTTTTCCCTCGAAAGTGCCTGATCCAGGAGTCCATTCGGTGCTCATGTCGAGGAGGTTGGTGTAGAAGTCGTTGGTGAGCTTGCCGGGTCGGGTGGTGAGGACGCCGAGTGGTGATCGGTGGTGGTTGCTGTCGAGCACGCGGAGCCCTCCGATGAGGGCGGTCATCTCCGGAGCGCTGAGCGTGAGTTGGTTGGCGCGGTCGACGAGGAGGTGCTCGGCGGGCAGCGGGGCGTGCGCGCTGGTGTGGTTGCGGAACCCGTCGGCCGTGGGTTCGAGCGCGGCGAAGGAGTCGACGTCGGTCCACTCCTGGGTGGCGTCGGTGCGCCCAGGCGTGAAGGGAACGGGGATGCCGTCGGCCGCGTGTTCGATGGCGGTGCAGCCTGCGAGGACGATGAGGTCGGCCAGCGAAACCCGTTTTCCAGCGGTCTGTTCGGTGTTGAAGCGCTCCTGGACCGCCTCCAGGGCGGCGATCACGGGCCCGGTGATGTCGGGATCGTTGACCTGCCAGTCGCGTTGCGGGGCCAGCCGGAGGCGAGCACCGTTCGAGCCGCCGCGCTTGTCGCTGTCGCGGTAGGTCGACGCCGACGCCCACGCGGTGAACACAAGGTGCCGCACCGGAATGCCGAGGTCGAGGATCCGGGTCTTGAGCCCGGCGACGTCGTCGGAGTCGACGGGGGCGTGGACTGCTTCGGGAACGGGGTCCTGCCAGATCATCCGCTCCGCCGGGACCAGGGGCCCGAGGTAGCGCTGCCGGGGTCCCATGTCGATGTGGGTGAGCTTGAACCACGCGTGCGCGAAGGCGTCGGCCAGCTCGTCGGGGTGGGCGAGGAAGCGGCGTGCGATCGGTGCGTAGTCGGGGTCTTCCTGCAAAGCCAGGTCGGTGGTCAGCATCGTGGGCGTGCGGGTCTTCGACGGGTCGTGGGGGTCGGGTGCGGTTCCCTGCCCTCGGCCGCCGCGGGGCACCCACTGCCACAGCCCGGCCGGGCTGAGCACGACGTCCCACTCGTAGGCGAACAGCGTCTCCAGGAACGAGTTGTCCCACCGGGTCGGGGTGGGCGTCCAGATCCCTTCCAAGCCGCTGGTGATGGCATCCGCTCCCGTGCCGGTGCCGTGGCTGCTCCGCCAGCCCAGGCCCTGTTCTTCCAAGCCCGCGGCCTCGGGTTCGGCTGCCACGTGGTGCAGGTCGGCGGCGCCGTGGGTCTTGCCGAAGGTGTGCCCGCCGACGATGAGCGCGACGGTCTCCACGTCGTTCATCGCCATCCGCCCGAACGTCGTGCGGATGGCCTTGCCCGCGGCGATGGGGTCGGGCAGCGTCGCGGGGCCCTGCGGGTCGACGTAGATCAGACCCATCTCGTCGGCTGCGAGGGGTTGCTGGAGGTCTCGGACGCCGGTGTGGCGCTCGTCGGCGAGCCAGGCCCGTTCCGGGCCCCAGTAGACGTCGGCTTCGGATTCCCACACGTCCTCGCGGCCTCCGGCGAAGCCGAGCGTGGTGAAGCCCATGGATTCCAGCGCGCGGTTGCCGGCGAAGACCATGAGGTCGGCCCAGGAGATGCTGCGGCCGTACTTCTGCTTGATCGGCCACAGCAAACGGCGTGCTTTGTCGAGGTTGCGGTTGTCGGGCCAGCTGTTGGTCGGTGCGAAGCGCTGCATGCCAGTGCTGGCACCGCCTCGGCCGTCGGTGACGCGGTAGGTCCCCGCGCTGTGCCAGGCCATCCGCAGCACCAGCGGCCCGTAGTGCCCGAAATCGGCCGGCCACCAGTCCTGCGAGGTGGTCAGGACCTCGTCGATGTCGCGGGCCAGCGTGTCGAGGTCGAGTTTCTCGAACTCGGCCGGGTAGTCGAAGTCCGGGCCCAGCGGGTTCGCCGCGGGGTGGTGCTTGGCCAAGATCCCCAGGTCCAGTCGGGCCGGCCACCAGTCGCGGTTGTCCCCGCCCGCGGCGGGGTGATTGCGGACCCGCTCAACGCGCCGCCGCAGGCTCTGGTCGTAGTTCCGGGTGATCGCCACGGCATCGGGGTTCTCCGGCATCGGAACCTCCCTCCCGGCAACCTCAGATGTCCAGCGCCCGCCGCACGGCCGGGGCGTTCCTCCGCGACACCGGCACCATCGCGTCCGCGCCGCTGTCCATCACCAGCAGCAGTTCGCCCTTGCACCGGCGTTCGACCTCGCGGACGCGTCCCACGTTGACCACGTACCGGCGGTGCACTCGCAGGAATCCGGCGTCGCCATGCTCGGCTTCGAGCTTGTCGAGGCTGCCGGAGGCGGCGCGCAACCGGCCCTGATCGGTGGACAGCCAGACGTCGTTGCCCTCCGACTCGGCGAAGGAGACCTCGGACAGCCGCAGCAGCACCATCCGGTTCTCCCGCATCGCCACGATCCGGTCCGGCCTGCCCCGGTGGTTCGTACCGCTTTCGGCGCGCGGCAGCTGCTCGCCGTCGGCGACGCCGAAGAAGAGCAGGTTGCCGACCAGGTGCCCGGACAGGAACACCGGACGGAAGCTGACCGAGCTGGGCTCGTCGCTGAGATGGGTGTGGACCTGGGTCGTGCCGACCCAGGCGGGGTCGCGGGACGCCTGCTTGACGGCGTAGCGGGCGGCCTTGATCACCTCGGGCAGCCTCGGGTTCCACCGCACCGCCGGCTCGGTCGCGGGCGTCGAGCTCGGCACGCCGAGCAGCACTCCGGCGGTGTCGTCGGCGATCACCACGCGTCCCGCCGGGTCCAGCGCGGCCAGCGCCACGCCGGAGCGCGACCGGGCGTGGTGGAAAGCGGCGATCAGCTCGACGCTGCCGTCCTTGGCGCGCTGCACCAGCGTGCGCTGGGTGCGCGTGGCCGCGTTGCTCAGCCAAGCGCCTGCCGAGGTGGGTGGTTCGCTGCGCCAGCACGAGATGTTGAGCACCGCGATCGGCTCGCGCGTCACCACGTCCCGGATCGCCACACCCGCGCAGGTCCAGTCGTGGAAGGCCTGGCACCAGTGCTCGGCACCGCGGACCACCACCGGCGCGTGCGACTCCAGCGCCGTGCCCATGCCGTTGGTGCCCGTGGCCTGCTCCGACCAGCAGAACCAGGTGGACAGGTTGGCTTCGGCGGCGATCTCGCGGGTGGCCGGATCGCCCCACTCGGCCAGGATCCGGCCCGTGGCGTCGGCGACGGTCACCACGCCGCCGCCGTTGCTCACCTCGTGCGCCACCGACGCCGCGCGGAAGCCCAGCTCGGCGAACACGACGTCGTGTTCGAGCGTGTGGTCGACGTCGGCCACGGCGATGGGGGCCTTGGTGAGGCCCGGATCGACGCGGTACTGGTCGCGGCAGCGGTGCCAGGAGATAGCCACTTCGGGCCGCACGCCGCGGACGTCGTCCTCTCCGCGCACGAAGCGCTCCCACGCCCCGTACACGGTGGTGTTGCCGGGGACGCGGGACATCGGGTCCAGCCGGTGCACCTCTGCCATACAAGACCGCCTTTGGTCTCCCACCGAGCCGACCGGGGAATCATCGGATTCCACGCTGCTCCAGGGTCTACCTCCAGCTTATTCCCGAAACCCGGACCAGCACGATGAGAGACCACCACAAACCCCACCCGAGCACCCACAAACCCCACCCGAGCACCCGAACCCGAACCGCGCCCCGGGCCGGGCCCCCGGGGCCTGAACCCGGTGCACCCCACCCGGCGAACAGCGGTTCGACACAGTCCGAACCCCGATTTCCACTGAACTCCGGTCCCGAACTTCAGTGGAACTCCGGTCCCGGGTTTCAGTGGAAGTCTGGTTCCGGATTTCAGTGGAAGTCCGGTCTGGGGGCTGGTGGAGGCCGGAAGTGGACGACGTGTGGCGTTCCGGGCGGGTTGCCTGATCACGGTGGTCGTCGGGTAAGCGGAAAACCGCCGTGATCAGGTGCCGGAATACAGGAGTATTCGGGGACCCGATTACGGCGGTTCTCCGGGTGGTGCCGTCGGGGGCTGAGGTGTGCCGCTCTCAGTCGGCCAGCCACACCGCTGTGTCGGTGGGGAGGTGGTCGCCGGCCAGGTCGTCGCTGGTGAGCAGGACCCGTCCGTGGTCGGGCAACGGCTGCGGGCTGCTGGACATGTTGACCACGCATGTGAATCCGGGCTCGCGGCGGAACGTCAGAACACCGCTGGGGGAGTCCAGCCAGCGCATCCCGCCTTCGCCCAGCGCGTCGAGCTCGCGCCGCAGGCGCAGCGCCCCGCGGTAGAGCTCCAGCATCGAGGCCGCATCGCCGTCCTGCGCCTCGGCGGTGAGGTCTCGCCAGTCACCCGGCTGGGGGAGCCAGGACTCCGCGGACCCGCCGGGGCCGAAGCCGAACGGCGGGGTCGAACCCGACCACGGCAGCGGTACCCGGCAGCCGTCGCGACCCCGCTCGGTGCGACCCGAGCGCTCCCACATCGGGTCCTGCAGGGCCTCCTCGGGGAGGTCTTCGACCTCCGGGAGCCCGAGCTCCTCTCCCTGGTAGACGTAGGCGCCGCCCGGCAGCGCGAGCATCAGCAGCGCCGCCGCGCGCGCCCGGCGGGTCCCGCGGGCCAGGTCCGGTTCGTCGAGGACCAGCTCGTCCTCGCCGATCGCGCGCTGGTCGTGCGGCACCCACGCCGTCTCCCTGCCGTACCGGGTCACGTGCCGGGGCACGTCGTGGTTGGACAGCACCCACGTCGGCGGCGCCCCCACGGCGGTCAAGCTCGCCATCGTCGAGTCGATGACCTCGCGCATCCGCTCCGGGCTCCACGGGCACTTCAGGAAGTCGAAGTTGAACGCGGTGTGCAGACCACCCGGCCGCAGGTACCGGGCGAGTCGTTCCGGTGACGGCGCCCAGGCCTCGGCGACGAACTTGCGCTCGCCCGGGTACTCGTCGGCGATGCGGCGCCACCGGCGGTAGATCTCGTGCACCTCGTCGCGGTCCCAGTGGGGGTGCGCGAGGCGCTCGTCCGGCTCGCCGGTCAGGTCCGGCAGCTCCGGGTCCTTGACCAGGCCGTGGGCGACGTCGATGCGGAACCCGTCCACGCCGCGGTCGAACCAGAACCGCAGGACGTCGGCGAACTCGTCGTGGACCTCGGGGTTCGCCCAGTTCAGGTCGGGTTGTTCGGGGGCGAACAGGTGCAGGTACCACTCCCCGTCGGCCACCCGGGTCCACGCCGGACCGCCGAACACCGACCGCCAGTTGTTCGGCGGCCGCTCACCGTCGGCGCCCAGGCCGGGCCGGAAGACGAAGCGCTGCCGCTCCCGAGAGCCGGGCCCGGCCGACAGCGCGGCCTGGAACCACCGGTGCTGATCGGAGGTGTGGTTGGGCACGATGTCCGGGATGATGCGCAGCCCGTGCTCGTGCGCGTCGGCGATCAGCTTCTCCGCGTCGGCGAGGCTGCCGAAGCGCGGATCGATGTCGCGGAAGTCGGCCACGTCGTAGCCCGCGTCCGCCTGCGGCGAGCGGTACCACGGGTTGATCCACAACGCGTCGACGCCCAGAACCCGCAGGTAGGGCAACTTCGACCGGATGCCCTCGATGTCGCCCATCCCGTCGCCGTCGCCGTCGGCGAAGCTGCGGATGTAGACCTGGTAGATCACCGCGTCGCGCCACCACGGAATTTCATCAGAGCGGTTGTACTGCAACGTTTCTCCCGCTTCGAACGAGTCCACTTCGGTCATTTGAGCCCGCCCGAGGTCAGGCCGGCGATGATGCGGCGCTGGAAGATGAGCACGGCGATGACCAGTGGGACGGTGACGATCACGCCCGCCGCCATCTGGGTGCCGAAGGGCTGCTCGTGCCCCTGCGCGCCAACGAACTTCGAGATGGCGACCGTGACGGTCTGCATCTCCTTCTCGTTGACCATGCTCAGCGCGATGATGAACTCGTTCCACGCCATGATGAAGGTCAGGATCGCCGTGGTGAACACGCCGGGCGCCGCCAGCGGGACGATCACCTTGCGGAAGGCCTGACCGGGCGTGCACCCGTCCACCATCGCCGCCTGCTCCAGCTCCACCGGCATCTGGCGGAAGAAGGTCGTCAGGTTCCACACCGCCAGCGGCAGCGCGAACGACAGGCTCGGCAGCACCATCGCCTGGTAGGTGTTGATCCAGCCGATGTCGGTGAACAGCTTGAGCAGCGGCACGATCAGCGAGATGCCCGGGAACATCGAGCAGGCGATGATCAGCGCCAGCACGGCGTTCTTGCCGCGGAACTGCAGCCGCGCCAGCGCGTAGGCGGTCGTCATGCCGATCACCAGGGTCAGCAGCGTGGTCACCGAGGCGACCACGAAGCTGTTCAGCAGCGCCCAGCCGAACCCCACGTCGGGGGCGAAGACGGCGCGGAAGTTCTCCAGCGACCACACCGCGGGCAGCGGGCTGAGGTCGAACTGGTCGGACGGGCGCCGGAACGCCGTGGCCGCCATCCAGTAGAACGGGGCCAGGCAGTACAGCACGATCACCGCGACACCCGCGTGCGGCAACCAGCGCTTCCACGATCGGGCCGAGGACGAAGCGGCCATCACGCCACCGCCTTTCGGGTTCTCCGCGCGGCTTTCACCTGCGAGCGGGCTTCACCCAGCAGGTCCGCGCCCAGCAGCTTGACGAAGGCGAAGGCCACGACGGCGACGTAGCAGAACATGATCGTCGCGTAGGCCGCGGCGGGCCCGTACTGCACGTTGGTGGCCTCCTGCCAGGCCAGCATCGACAGGGTCTCCACCGATTCCTTCTGCTGCCCGATCAGCACGAACGGCAGGTCGAACATGCGCAGCGAGTCGAGCATCCGGAACAGCACCGCCACCAGCAGCGCCGGACGCACGAGGGGGAGCGTGATGTGCGCGAACCGCTGCCAGGCGGTGGCGCCGTCGACCCGCGCGGCCTCGAAGACGTCGCGCGGGATCACCTGCAGACCCGCCAGCACCAGCAGGCCCACGAACGGTGCGGTCTTCCACACCTCGGCCACGATCACGGCCAGCTTCGCCGGTCCGCCGTCGGCGCTCCAGAGCACCTGCGTTCCGAGCATCGCGTTGACCACGCCGTCGGAGGCGAAGATCCACCGCCACAGCAGCGCCGAGACCGCGGTCGGAATCGCCCACGGCACCAGCACGCTCGCGCGCACCAGGCCGCGCCCGCGGAACGCCCGGTGCATGATCAGCGCCATCACCACGCCGAGCGCCGCCTCCAGGACCACCGTCGTCGTGGTGAAGAAGGTGGTGTTCCACATGGCGTTCCAGAACCGCGCGGCGGCGGGACCGGTGAAGATCTCGGCGTAGTTGCCGAGTCCGGCGAACTGCTCGCCCTCGACCACGAACCCTTCGGCGTCGACGCCTTGGCCCTCGGTGAACAGCGACTGCCGCAGCGCCGCGACGATCGGGTAGACCACCACCAGACCGAGCACCAACAACGTCGGCGACACGAGCATCCCGGCCAGTCGCGCGACGGCGGCGGCCTGGGGCGATCTCCGCCTGCGGCGATCGCGCGCCGCGAGGCGCCCGGACGAGGGCACGGCGGCGGATTCCACTTCTGTCGTCATCATCTACCTCCCCGCGAGTCCCGGGGCGGCGCCGCGAACCGGCGCCGCCCCGCGCGCTCACTGCTGTCCGGTCAGCTCCTGGAGCCGGGCCTGCAGATCGGCCAATGCCTGCTCGGAGGACTTCTCACCGCGCAGCGCCGCGTAGGCGTGCTCCTGGATCACGTCGGTCACCTCGCCGTACTTGACCACCCGGGGGCGCGGCTCGGCGCCCTCGATGGACCTCTTCAGCAGCGGCAGGTACGGGTACTTGGCCTGCATCGACGGGTCGTCGTAGAGCGAGATGCGGGTCGGGGCCAGCGAGCCCTGGTCCAGCCGCAGCCGCTGCTGCTCGGGGGCGGTGGCGAATTTGATGAAGTCGACCGCGGTCGCCTTGTTCTTGGCGAACGAGGAGATCGCCAGGCTGTGCCCGCCGAGGCTGGACACGCCGGGACCCGCTACGCCGGGCAGCGGCGCGACGTCGAACTTGCCCGCCACGCCGGAAGAACCGTCGGTCTTGGCCGCGTGCGAGTACTGGTTCGGCCAGGCGCGGCTGAACAGGATCTTGCCTTCCATGAAGGCGCGCCGCGTCTCGGTCTCCTTGAACGTGATGGCATCGCGGGGGATGGTCCCGGAGCGGAAGCCCTCGACGAGCGCGTCCAGACCGCGCTTGGCCTCGGGCGTGTTGACGTTGGGCTTGCCGTTCGGGTCGGTGATCACGCCGCCGGCGCCGTGCACCGCCTCGGCGAAGTTGACCGTGAGCCCCTCGTACTTCTCGTACTGCCCCGCGAAGCAGGACATCCCGGCGGCCTCCGGCAGGGCGAGTACCTTGTCGCAGGCCTGCCGCATCTCGTCCCACGTCGTCGGGGGCTGCACACCGGCCTTGGTCAGCAGGTCCTTGCGGAAGTAGAGCATCGCGCCGTCGGAGGTGGCGGGGACGCCGTAGAGCCGGTCGCGGTACAGCGAGGTCTCGACGGTGGTCGGCACGAACTCGTTGATGCCGAACTGCTCCTGGGGAAGTGCGGTGATCCAGCGGTTCGCGGCGAACTCCGCGGTCCAGACGTTGTCGAGGTCGAGCACGGTGAACGCGTCGGACTTGGTCTGCGCGTTCTGCACCATCTGCTGGCGCTGGTCATCGGCCGAGGAGGAGAGCTCGATGAAGCGGACCTGCTCGTCGGGGTGCGCCTTGTTCCACGCCTCGACGATCTTGGGGTTGACGCTCTCCTCGTCCTTGCCCGCCACGAAGGTGATCGGGCCCCGGCCTTCGAGCGCAGCCGATGGCTCGTTGGTGGCCGAACCGCCGCAGCCGGCGGTCAGTGCGGCGGTGCACGTCAGCACCGCGGCGATCGCTAACCGGTTTCTCTGTCTCATGTCACTCTCCATTGAGGACTCATCGAGCGCACGGGGTCTCCGCCGCGCGATGCACCGGATCGATCCAGTGGCATCGTGCGGTCGTTCGGTATTCGATTCGTCGAATTGCGCCGGGCGCGATGCGCCCGCTTTCAGATCGCCAGCGAACGGCAGGTTCTCACCTGCGCTTACCAGCCTCCTTCATCTCCTCACAGTTCCGCGCTTCTCCGCGGAGGAGCCGTTGAACCTCGCACCACCAATTCGATCGGAATCGGCACGACGGTGCTCGCGCGAGAATTCGAGTTCAATTGGTCGATCAACAACTGCGCGGCCGTGGCTCCCTGCGCGCGCACCGGCTGGGCCACGGTGGTCAGGTCCACGTACTCGCTCATCTCGTGGTCGTCGAAACCGACGATCGACATGTCCTCCGGCGTCGACCTGCCGTGCCTGCGCAGCGAGCGCAACGCGCCCATGGCGATCTCGTCGGCGTAGGCGAAAACGGCTGTGGGCTGGTGGCTTTCGGCGAGCAGCCGGTCCATCGCGCGCTCGCCGCCCGCGATGGAGAACTCGCCGGGGACCATCCACTCGGGGCGCTGTTCGACGCCGTTGTCGTGGAGGGTTTTCAGGAACGCCTCGCGGCGGACGACCGGTGCGACGGCGCCCAGCGGTTTCGGTTCCAGTCCCTGGATCATCGCGATGTCGCGATGCCCGAGGTTGATCAGGTGCTGCACGGCCAGCCGGGTGCCGAGCCGGTCGTCGATGTGCACGGAACTGAATCCCTCGGCCTCGTGGCCGACCAGGCCCAGCGGTACGTCCAACCCGCGCAGCCGGTCGGCTTCCCGCTCGGTGAGGTCCATCGAGAGCACCAGCACGGCGTCCACCCGCCCGCGCAACGGCAGTTCCCGGAAGAACCGCTCGCGGGACTCGACGTCTCCGGCGGTGTAGAGCATCAGGTCGTAACCGGCGGCCCGCAGGACCTGCTCGGCGCCACCGATGATCTGCCCGAAGAACCACCGCCACACGAACGGGACGACGACTCCGATGCAGAGCGTGCGCCCGGTCGCCAGTCCGGACGCCGAGCGGGAGATCGAGTAGTCGAGTTCGTCGGCCAGCTCGGCGATGCGCTGCCGCGTCCGTTCCGATACCCCGGAGCGTCCCCGCAGCGCGCGCGACACCGTCGACGGCGAGACGCCGGCTCGCCGCGCGACCTCCTCGATGCCGACCACTCGCCCTCCCTCGATCGATCCGCTGTCCAGATCGCGAGGAATGTACTGTGGCCTGAGTCTCATGCGCAAGCGTTTGCGTTCACCTGGCGAGATGGCCGCTCCTCGGGGCCTGTGAACAGGTGTTTTCGTCGCGCAAACGCCGCCGCAAAGTGGAGGTGGGGCTTCCGCTGGCGCTGTCGGTCGCTGACGCGGCGGGCTCCCGGCGGTGGGGCGGCCCGGGAGTTGTCGATCAAGCGGCTGGTCTGTGAACAGGTCGGTAACGTTCCTCCGAACGGGTGTACACGCACTCGTCGGGGTGACATTTTTCGGATCATGTCGCAGATCCGCCGTCGGTCGTTGATCAAGGCCGGTGGGGTGCTCGCCGGTGCGATGAGCATCGGTGGGCTGGCCACCACCGCATCCGCCTCCGGGCCGGTTTTCGCGCACGGCATCGCCTCCGGCGACCCGACCGCCGACGGCGTGGTGCTGTGGACGCGGGTCACTCCGGAACCGGAAGCACTGCCCGGTTCCGGAGTCGGCGCGGCCTGCGCGGTCGACTGGGAGGTCGCCGCCGACGAGGGTTTCGGGAACGTGGTGGCGCGCGGTTCGCTGATCACCGGGGCGTGGCGCGACCACACGGTCAAGGTCGACGTCGCCGGTCTTCCCGCCGGGCAGCGGCTCTGGTACCGCTTCCGGGCGCTGGGCGAGGTGTCCCGGTCTGGCCGCACCCGCACCGCGCCAGCGGCGGACGCGCCGCTGCGGCGGCTGCGAGTCGGAGTGGTGTCCTGCTCGAACTGGCAGGCCGGCCACTTCGCCGCCTACCGCCACCTCGCGGCGCGCGGCGACCTCGACGCGGTGCTCCACCTCGGTGACTACCTGTACGAGTACGCGCCGGGCGAGTTCCAGGCCCGCGACGTCGTGGTGCGCCCGCACGATCCGCCGGTGGAGATGACGACCCTGGAGCACTACCGGCGCCGCCACGCCCAGTACAAGACCGACCCCGACCTGGCCGACCTGCACGCCTCGGTTCCGTTCGTGGTCACCTGGGACGACCACGAGTCCGCCAACGACGCGTGGTCCGGCGGAGCCGAGAACCACACCGAGGGCGCCGAAGGTTCCTGGACCGACCGCAGGTCGGCCTCGCAGCGCGCCTACGCCGAGTGGATGCCGGTGCGCTACGAACCCGGTGGCGTCCTGCACCGGCGGCTGCGGTTCGGCACGCTGGCCGAACTGTCCATGTTGGACCTCCGCAGCCACCGGAGTCAGCAGGTCTCCACGCCGCTGGACCCGGGCATCGGCGATCCGGCGCGCACCATCACCGGCGCAGAGCAGATGCGCTGGCTGACCGGCGGTCTCGCGGACTCCACGGCCCAGTGGAAGCTGATCGGCAACCCGGTGATGATCGCACCCGTGCGGTTCCCCTCGACGCTGTCGATCGAGGAACGCCGCGCGATCGGCGAGCTCACAGGCACCCCGGAGATCGAGGGGCTGCCCTACAACGTCGACCAGTGGGACGGATACACCGCCGACCGCGACGAGGTCCTGGGCGTGCTGCACGAGCGGGGGATCACCGACACCGTCTTCCTCACCGGCGACATCCACTCGGCGTGGGCGGCCGAACTGCCCTTCTCGCCCGCGACCTACCCGCTGGACCGCAACTCGGTGGGCACCGAACTCGTGTGCACATCCGTGACCAGTGACAACCTCGACGACATCCTGCGCGTCCCGCCGCGCACCGCCTCGCTGGCCGTGGAGGCCGCGATCCGGGCCAACAACCCGCACGTGAAGCACCTGGACTTCGACTCGCACGGCTTCTCGGTCCTGGACGTCACCGCGGAACGCGTCCAGATGGACTGGTTCGCGCTGGACGACCGCACACAGCCGTCCACCGGTGCCCAGCGCACCGTCTCGTTCGAGGTGCCCGCGGGAAGTCAGCAGGTGCACCAGGTTTCGGAGGGAATCCGGTGAATCCGGTGAATCCGCTGAACCGCCGCAGCTTCCTGCGCGCCGCAGGTGCCGGTGTGCTGCTGTCGGCATCGTCCCCCGCCGCCTGGGCGGCGGACGCCAAGCAGCTGCGCGCCTACGCGCTGGTCGTCGACGGGTGCCGGCCCGAGGAGATCAGTCCGGTGCTCACCCCTCGGCTGCACGAGCTCCGCGAGAGCGGGACGTCGTTCCCATCGGCGCGATCGCTGCCGGTGATGGAGACGATCCCGAACCACGTGATGATGATGAGCGGCGTGCGCCCGGACCGCACCGGCGTCCCGGCCAACTCGGTGTTCGACCGCGCCGAGGGCCAGGTCCGGACCCTCGACCGCGCCTCCGACCTGCGAGCCGAGACGCTGCTGGAGCTCTTGCGCGGCCACGGCAAGGTCACCGGCAGCGTGCTGAGCAAGGAGTACCTCCACGGCATCTTCGGCACCCGGGCGACCGTCCGCTGGGAGCCGGAGCCGATCGTGCCGATCAGCGGCCACGCACCGGACGCGTTCACCGCGGAGGCGTTGTTGTCCATCGTGGACAGCGCGGATCCGGACCTGGTGTTCGCGAACTTCGGCGACGTCGACCGCGTCGGCCACACCGACCTGACCGGCACCACGCTGCACGCGGCCCGCGCGGCGGCGCTGGCCTCCGCCGACGCCCAGGTGGGCCGCTTCGTCGACCACCTGCGCAGCACGGGGCGCTGGGAGTCCAGCGTGCTGCTGATCCTCGCAGACCACTCGATGGACTGGTCGCTGCCGCATCGCGTGATCTCGCTGCGCCCGGTCCTCGACTCCGACCCTGCGTTGGCGGGCCGCACCGAGATCGCCCAGAACGGTGGCGCGGAACTGCTGTACTTCACCGGCCCCGACGCCGAGCGCCCCGCGGCCGTGCAGCGGATGCGCGAGCTGGCGGAGGCCACCGAGGGCGTGCTGTCCGTCCATGACCCCGCCGAACTCCGCCTGGGGCCCGAAGCGGGCGACCTCGTCGCCTACTGCGAGGAGGGCTGGCGCTTCACCGACCCGGAGCTGGTCTCCAACCCCATCCCGGGCAACCACGGGCACCCGGTCACGGAACCGATCCCGTTCTTCATCACGGGAGGCCACCCCGCAGTCCGCCGGGGCAACACGACCCCGGCGCCGGCGACCACGATGGACGTAGCCCCCACCCTCGCCACCCTCTTCGGCCTCCCCACCACCCACTACGACGGCACACCCCGCACCGAAGCCTTCAACCCCACACCCACGTGACCGAACCCCGGAAAACTCCCGTATTCGGGCACCGGATTACTGCGGTATTCGGGTATCAGGATTACCGCAGCATTCGGGGACATGATTACTGCGGTAATCCGGGTTCCCGTGGGGACCGCCGTCAGGTGAGGCGGATCTGGCGGTTGACGTCCTTGTAGAGGAGGTAGCGGAAGGGACCGGGTCCTCCCGCGTAGCAGGCTTGGGGGCAGAAGGCCCGCAGCCACATGAAGTCGCCCTCCTGGACTTCGACCCAGTCGCCGTTGAGGCGGTACACGGCCTTGCCCTCCAGGACGTAGAGGCCGTGCTCCATGACGTGGGTTTCGGCGAAGGGGATCACGCCGCCGGGCTGGAAGGTGACGATGTTGACGTGCATGTCGTGGGCGAGGTCGTCGGGGTCGACGAAGCGGGTGGTCGCCCAGGCGCCGTTGGTGTCGGGCATCGGGGTCGGCGCGATGTCCTGCTCGCGGGTCACGAACGGCTCGGGCGCGGAGATGCCGTCGACGAACTCGTAGGGCTTGCGCACCCAGGAGAACGTCGCGGGGGAGTGGCCCGGGTTGCTGACCGACCAGTCGGCTCCGGCGGGCAGGTAGGCGTAGCCGCCGGGTTCGAGGTGGTGGCGGGTGCCGGCGATGGTCAGCTCCAGTTCGCCGGTCATGAGGAACACGACGGATTCGACGCCGGGTTCGGGTTCGGGGTTGCCGCTGCCGCCTTCGGGGGCGATCTCGACGAGGTACTGGGCGAAGGTGGTGGCGAAGCCCTGGACGGGCTTGGCCAGCACCCAGGCGCGGGTGCGGGTCCAGCCGGGGAAGTTGCTGGTGACGATGTCGCGCAACACGCCGCGCGGGATCACGGTGTAGGCCTCGGTGACGATCGCCCGGTCGGTGAGCAGATCGGTCTGCGGCGGCAGACCACCGGTAGGAGCGAAGTACGACGGCGTGTTCAAGCTGACTCCTCCTCGACGGGAAACCCGACCTAGCGTACGCCCGTGACCTGCGAAATTCATGTATACAAAAGGGCGCCTGAGGAGCAGGATAGGCAACCTCGGCCCGATGCGGAAGCCCCCGCGTCCGCCGCCGAGATCACATCGGACTCGGCTACCGGACAGTATTGACGGACGCCTGCGCGCGCCTTACCGTCTTCTCCAACTCGCACGTATACTTTCGCATCGCGGAAATGACCCATCTCGCAGAGTGGCGGGGTGGAGCTTGGAGGCGGCCAGTGACTGCCACGAACGACCAATCCGATGTGGACCTCCCGCCCGCCTCAAGTGAGCGGCTGTACAGCTACGACCTGGCTCCCACGAAGAAGGAGGGGCGCCGCTGGGGCGCCTACAACGTCTTCACGCTCTGGGCCAACGACGTGCACAGCCTCGGCAACTACGCCTTCGCGATCGGCCTGTTCGCGCTCGGGCTCAACGTCTGGGGCATCCTGGCCGCGTTCGTGCTGGCCTCGGCGCTGCTGTTCCTGCTGCTGACGATGTCGGGCTACATGGGGCACAAGGCGGGCGTGCCCTTCCCGGTGATGAGCCGGATCGCGTTCGGCACCAAGGGCGCGCAGATCCCGGCGGCCGTGCGCGGGGTCGTGGCCATCGCCTGGTTCGGCATCCAGACCTACCTCGCCTCCTCGGTGCTCGACGCGCTGCTGGTCGCGATCTTCCCCGGGCTGAGGTCACTGGAAGACCAGTCGTTGCTGGGTCTTTCGCTGCTCGGCTGGATCACCTTCCTGGCGCTGTGGGCGGTCCAGGTCCTCATCGTCAGCTACGGCATGCACGTCATCCGCAGGTACATGGCGGTGGCCGCGCCGACCACGCTGATCACCATGCTGGGCCTCGCGGCCTGGATGTTCGCCCGCGCGGACTTCTCGATCTCGATGTCCACGGCCCAGCCGCTGACCGGCGGGGCGATGTGGTTGCAGATCCTGCAGGGCGCCGCGCTGTGGGTGGTCATCTACGGCACGTTCGTGCTGAACTTCTGCGACTTCACCCGTTCCGCCAAGAGCCGCCAGTCGATCGTGCTGGGCAACCTGGTCGGCATCCCGGTGAACATGCTGTTCTTCGCCGGAATCGTGGTCGTCCTCAGCGGGGCGCAGTTCAAGATCAACGGCCGGGTGATCACCAGCCCGACCGACATCGTGCAGACGATCCCCAACACCTACCTGCTGGCGCTGGCCTCGCTCGCGCTGATCGTGCTGACGATCGCGGTCAACCTGCTGGCCAACTTCGTCGCCCCGATCTACGTGCTGGTCAACCTCTTCCCGAAGCGGCTGAACTTCCGCCGCGCGGGACTGGTGAGCGCGGTGATCGGCCTGGTCATCCTGCCGTGGAACCTCTACGACAGCCCGGTGGTGGTCAACTACTTCCTGGGCGGTCTGGGCGCGCTGCTCGGCCCGCTGTTCGGCGTGATCATGGCCGACTACTGGCTGATCCGGAAGACGCGGGTGAACGTCCCCGAGCTCTACACCGAGGACAGCAACGGCGAGTACCACTACACGCGCGGATACAATCCGAAGGCGGTCTGGGCGTTCATCCCGGCCGCGGCGATCGCCGTGGTGCTGGCGCTGGTGCCGGCCTTCAGCTCGGTCGGCGGGTTCTCCTGGTTCATCGGCGCGATCCTCGGCGCGATCATCTACGCGGTCATCGGCGACCGCAAACCGGACGCGCGGGACGTGGACGGGGAGACCATCGCCGTCGCCGCGGAATGAGACCGCGGATCAAGGTTTTCGGAGAAAGTCGGTTTCATGCGCATTCTCGTCGTGAACGTCAACACGACCAAGTCCATCACCGATTCCATCGGTGAGCAGGCCGCCTCGGTCGCCTCGCCCGGGACCGAGATCGTCCCGCTGACACCGTCTTTCGGGGCGGAGTCGGTGGAGGGCAACTACGAGAGCTACCTCGCGGCGGTCGCCGTGATGGAGGCCGTGCGGGCCTACCCGGAACCGTTCGACGCGGTCATCCAGGCCGGGTACGGCGAGCACGGCCGCGAGGGGCTGCAGGAGCTCCTCGACGTCCCGGTCGTGGACATCACCGAGGCGGCGGCGAGCACGGCGCAGTTCGTGGGTCGCAGCTACTCGGTGGTGACCAGCCTGGATCGCACGGTGCCGCTGATCGAGGACCGGTTGCACGCGGCCGGTCTCAGCGCCCGCTGCGCGTCGGTGCGCGCGAGCGGGCTGCCGGTGCTGGACCTGGAACGCGATCCGCAGGCGGCCGTGGACGCCATCGTGGAGCAGGCGGTCAGCGCGGTGCGCGACGACCGGGCGGAGGCGATCTGCCTGGGCTGCGGCGGCATGGCCGGACTCGCCGAGCGGGTCGTGGATCGCACCGGCGTTCCGGTGATCGACGGCGTGACGGCGGCGGTGACGATCGCGGAGTCGCTCGTCCGGCTCGGCCTGAAGACCTCGAAGGTGCGCACCTACGCCCCGCCGCGCCCGAAGGAGATGAAGAACTGGCCGCCGGTGTGATGGTGTGAAACCACGAAAGCCGGGCCTCCGACGTGGAGGCCCGGCTTCTGCCATGCATGGTGGCGGTTCTGGTCCGAACCGCCCGGCGTCGATGTCGCTCTTGCCGGGTCGGTTCGGACCAGGACCACCCGCGGCTCAGACCTCGCCGCGGGTGAGCAGCTTGCCGTGCCGCTGCGAGGTGTCCGCGCCGTCACCGGCGATCTGGGTTCCGCGCAGCCAGGTCTCGCGCACGACGCCGGCCAGCGGACGGCCGTGGTAGGCCGAGACCGGGTTGCGGTGCTGGAGCTTGGCGACGTCGACGACGAACGCGTCGTCCGGCGCGAACACGCACAGGTCCGCGTCGTTGCCCACCGCGATCGAGCCCTTGCTGCGCATCCCGGCGAGCTCGGCGGGCTTGCGGGCCATCCAGGTCACCACGTCGGACAGGTCGTACCCGCGCTGGCGCGCCTGGGTCCAGATGGCCGACAGGCCCAGCTGCAGGCTGGAGACCCCGCCCCACGCGACGCCGAAGTCGCCGGTGTCGAAGCGCTTGAGCTCCGGCGTGCAGGGGGAGTGGTCGCTGACGATGCAGTCGATCGTGCCGTCGGCGAGGGCCTTCCACAGCAGTTCGCGGTTGGCGGCCTCGCGGATGGGCGGGCAGCACTTGAACTGGGTGGCGCCGTCGGGGATCTCCTCGGCGGTGAAGCTCAGGTAGTGCGGGCAGGTCTCGACGGTCACCCGCACGCCCTCGGCGCGGGCCGAGGCGATCAGCGGCAAGGCGTCGGACGAGGCCAGGTGCAGGATGTGCACCCGGGCTCCGATGCGCCGGGCCAGCTCGATGACCTGCGCGATCGCGACGTTCTCCGCGCCCTTGGGGCGGGAGGCGAGGAAATCCCCGTAGTCCTCGCCGTGCGGGGTCGGGGCCTCGTCGATCGCGTCGGAGTCCTCGGCGTGCACGATCATCATCGCGTCGAACCCGGCCAGTTCGCGCAGCGCGGTGTCGAGCTGGGCGGAGTCCAGCGGCGGGAACTCGTCGACGCCGGAGTGCAGCAGGAAGCACTTGAAGCCGAACACGCCGGCCTCGTGCAGGCCGCGCAGCTCGTCGAGCTTGCCGGGGATCGCGCCGCCCCAGAAGCCGATGTCGACGTGCGCCTTCTCCCGAGCGGTCTTGCGCTTGACCTCCAGCGCGTCGGTGTCGACCGTCGGCGGGAGGCTGTTGAGCGGCATGTCGACGATGGTGGTGACCCCACCGGCGGCCGCCGCGCGGGTGGCGGTGTCGAAGCCCTCCCACTCGGTGCGGCCGGGGTCGTTGACGTGCACGTGGGTGTCGACGAGTCCGGGCAGCAGCACCTCGTCGTCGGCGAGTTCGACGATCCGGTCGCCCTGCAGCTCGGCGTCGAGCGGTTCGACGGCGGCGATGCGGCCGTCCCGGATGCCGACGCTGCCGGACGTCTCACCGTGCGGGCCGATGAGTCGCTGCGCCAGGAAGACCAGGTCGAACGGCGTTGTTGAGCGGACCAACGCGGCACCTCCCTCGAACATCGATCACGAGGGATCGAGTTTCGCGATACGAAAGTATATTTGAACGTATACGTAAACTATGGCGAGCTGGTTGCGCCAGTCAAGGGAGGCGAGCGGGGTTTCAGTGCACCATGCGCTCGAGCACCATCGCGCGGCTCGCGCGCACGTGCTTGCGGGCGATCTCCGACGCCCGCTCGGCGTCACCGGCTGCTATGGCCGCGTAGAGCTCCGCGTGCTCGGCGCAGACGCGCTCCGGCTCCAGGTTCAGCCGGAACAGGGCGGCCAGCCGTCCGTGCAGCGGTTCGAGCATCGATGCCAGCAGCTCGTTGCGGGAGACCGCCACGAGCTTGTCGTGGAACTCGGTGTTGGCCTCCGACATCGCGTCGGTGTCGGAGGAGTCCAGCGCCTCGCGGGCGCGGGTCGCCAGCTCGCCCAGCCGTTCCACGTCGGCGGAGTCGCTGCGCTCGGCGGCGAGCCGCGCGGCCAGCGCTTCGAGGGCTTCGCGCACGTCGAAGAGCTCTTCGAGCTGCTGCCGGTCGAGGCTGCGGACGAACACGCCGCGCCGGCGCGGCCGGACCTCGACCATGCCCGCGCTCTGCAGCATCCGGATCGCCTCCCGCACCGGGACGCGGGAGATGCCGAACTCGATGGCCAGTTCCTGCTCGAAGATCCGGTCGCCGGGCCGCAGTCGCCCGTCGCTGATCCGGGCCTGCAGCTCGTCGTGGACCTGATCGCGCAGCGGAACGCGCGGTCCCCCCTCGGGTACTTCGGTCACGGCAACCTCACGAATCACGGCTTCGGCGAGCGTGCATCACGCCCAGCACGTTAGTGCGTTCGCAGTGACGGCAGGTCTCGCGGGTCACGTGTCGCCGCGGAGGGTGAGGTCGAAGGTGTAGCGGGAGGCGCGGTAGACGTGCGTGCCGTACTCGACGATGGCGCCGGTGTGGTCGTGGGTGATGCGCTGCGCGGTCAGCAGCGCGGCCCCCCGCGGCTCGTCGAGCAGGGCGGCTTCCTCGTCGGTGGCGGTGCGGGCGCCGATGGTCTGCTGGGCGGCGTGCAGGCGGACGCCCGCCGCGCGCAGGAGCCGGTAGAGGCCGCGTTCGCTCAGGTCCTCGTCGCTGGGCCGGATCAGCGCGGCCGGGAGGTAGTTGCGCATCCGGGCGATCGGCTCGCCGCGCGCGCTGCGGACGCGCTCCAGGTGCAGCACCTCGTCCTGTTCGGACAGTCCGAGCGCGCGGGCGGCCTCTTCGGGCGGGTGGCAGATCTCGTTGACCAGCACGCGCGTCGTGGGGTGCGCCTCGATGCCGGTGAGGTCGTCGTGGAGGCTGCTCAGCTCCAGCGAGCGCTTGACGTGGTTGAACACGACCTGCGTGCCCGCGCCGCGCTTGCGCACCACGAGCCCCTTGTCGACCAGCGACCCGATCGCCTGCCGGATGGTGGGGCGGGACAGCCCGAGGTTGCCCGCCAGCTCGATCTCGTTGTCCAGGCGCGCGCCGACGGGCAGCGCTCCGGAGGTGATGGCCTCCTCGATCTGGCTCGCCACCTGGAAGTACAGCGGGACGGGGCTGCGGTGGTCGACCGAGATCTGCCTGGCTGGATCCCACCGGGGGTCCTGGGATCGGTGTCGCATGGCGGTCACGCCGCTCACGATATCAAGAACACACGACGTAAATAAGTCCGTATGTGCTGACAAAGTCTTGACAGCGATGTGGCGCCCACGTAGACAAAGGGACGTCCGTGCACCGGCCGCAACGAGCGGCCGCGTCCGTTGGAGGGGCTTCTGCCATGAGGGATCGGTTCGACGTGATCACGATCGGCCGGATCGGGGTCGACATCTACCCGCTGCAGACCGGTGTGCCGCTGCCGCAGGTGGAGACGTTCGGCAAGTACCTCGGCGGCACCGCCACCAACGTGGCCGTCGCCGCCGCCCGGCTCGGCCGCCGCAGCGCGGTCATCAGCCGGACCGGGGCCGATCCGTTCGGCGAGTACATCCACCAGGCGCTGCGCGGTTTCGACGTCGACGATCGGTGGGTGAGCGCCGTCGAGCAGTACCAGACCCCGGTCACCTTCTGCGAGCTGTTCCCGCCGGACGACTTCCCGCTGTACTTCTACCGCCGACCCAAGGCCCCCGACCTGGAGATCCACGTCGACGAACTGGACCTGCAGGCTATCGAGGACGCCCGCATCTTCTGGATGACCGGTACCGGACTGGCCGAGGAGCCGAGCCGCTCGGCGACGCTCGCGGCGCTGCGGCACCGGGCCAAGCGCGGCACCACGGTCTTCGACCTGGACTGGCGACCGATGTTCTGGCCGGACCAGGCCGAGGCACGCCGCTGGTACCAGGAGGCGCTCGCCCACGTCACGGTCGCGGTCGGCAACCTCGACGAGGTCGAGACCGCGGTCGGCACCCGTGACCCGGAGGAGGCCGCCGAGCGGCTGCTGGAGCTCGGCGTGGTGCTGGCGGTGGTCAAGCAGGGGCCGAACGGCGTCCTCGCGCGCACGCGCGAGGAGAGGACGGTGGCGCCACCGGTCCCGGTCGACGTCGTCAACGGGCTGGGAGCCGGGGACGCCTTCGGCGGCGCGCTGTGCCACGGACTGCTGCACGGCTGGGCGCTGGAGCGGACCATGCGCTTCGCCAACGCGGCCGGCGCCCTGGTCGCCGGCCGCCTCGCGTGCTCCTCGGCGATGCCCTACGCGCACGAGGTCGAGGAGACGCTGTCGACGAACTCCGGCTCGGCGCTGCGCGCATGAGCACGGCGGAAAGTGAGATCCGGGTGTCCCCATTGAGCATCACCGAACTGTTCGAGGTGCGCGCGACGCGTCCTGAGGCCATCGCCGAGGCCGCCGCGCTGCGCGTGAGACGGCCGCTGCTCGGCGAGTCCGGTCGCATGATGATCGTCGCCGCCGACCACCCCGCGCGCGGTGCGCTGGCAGCGGGTGGGAATCCGCTGGCGATGGCCAACCGCGCGGACCTGCTGGACCGGCTGTGCACCGCGCTGCAGCGACCGGGCGTGGACGGGGTGCTGGGCACCGCCGACGTGCTGGAGGACCTGCTGATGCTCGGCGCGCTGGAGGACAAGGTCGTCATCGGCTCGATGAACCGGGGCGGCCTGGCGGGCTCGGCGTTCGAGCTCGACGACCGGTTCACCGGTCACCGCGCCGAGGACCTGCACCGGATGCGCTTCGACGCGGGGAAGCTGCTGCTGCGGCTGGACCTGAACGACCCGGGGTCGCTGAACACCATGCAGGGAGCGGCCAACGCCATCAACGAGCTCGCCGAGCGCGGGCTGATCGCGATGGTCGAGCCGTTCCTGTCCCGGCGCGTGGAGGGCAAGGTGCGCAACGACATCTCGGCCGAGGCGGTGGCGCGCTCCATCGCGATCGCCTCGGGGCTGGGAGGGACCTCGGCCTACACCTGGCTGAAGGTGCCGGTGGTCGACGAGCTCGACGAGATCGGCCGGGCGCTGGAGACCACCACGCTGCCCACGGTGCTGCTGGGCGGCGAGGTGCCCGACGATCCGGCCGCCACCCAGGAGCGGTGGCACAAGGCGCTGCAGCTGCCCAACGTGCGCGGGCTGGTCGTGGGCCGGAGTCTGCTGTACCCGCACGACGACGACGTCGCGGGCGCGGTCGACGCCGCGGTCGCACTGCTGTAGAGAGGGAGAAGTGGTGAGCAACAAGGGTTTTCACCTCGCCGACGGGGATTCCGCGCGTGCCGGGTACCGCACCTTCGTCGACCCGGACTCGGCCGGCTGGGGGTATTCCTCGCTGCGAGTGCTGGAGCTGGCGGCCGGTGAGTCGCGCGAGTTCGACACCGGTGAGAGCGAGTGGATCGTGCTGCCGCTCAGCGGTTCCTGCACGGTGTCCTGCGACGGCGAGGTCTTCGAGCTCGCGGGCCGTGCGAGCGTCTTCGCGGGCGTCACCGACTTCGCCTACGTGCCCAGGGATGCCTCGGTGCGCGTCGAGAGCGGCCGCGGCGGGCGGTTCGCGCTGACCGGTGCGCGCTGCGAGAACCGGCTTCCCGCGCGCTACGGACCGGCCTCGGGCGTGCCGGTGGAACTGCGGGGTGCGGGCCAGGCCAGCAGGCAGGTCAACAACTTCGGCGCGGCGCACGTGTTCGAGGCCGACCGGCTGATCGCGGTGGAGGTGCTGACCCCGGCGGGCAACTGGTCCTCGTTCCCGCCGCACAAGCACGACGAGGACCGCGAGGGCGAGTCGCGGCTGGAGGAGATCTACTACTTCGAGATCGCCGATGCGCACGGCACTCCCGGTGTCGGCTACCAGCGCGTGTACCCGTCGGGCCCGGACAGCGCCACCGACGTGCTCGCCGAGGTGCGCAGCGGCGACGTCGTGCTGATCCCGGACGGCTGGCACGGACCGTCGATGGCGGTGCCCGGCTACGACATGTACTACCTCAACGTCATGGCCGGACCCTCGCCGGACCGCGCCTGGCTGATCTGCGACGACCCCGCGCACGCGTGGGTGCGCGGCACCTGGGCCGACCAGCCGGTCGACGCCCGGCTGCCGTTCTACCCGGCTCCGTCCGAAGTGGAGGCACGATGACGACGCGGAGGCTGACCGTCGCGCAGGCCCTGGTGCGGTTCCTGGCCCAGCAGCACACCGAGCGCGACGGGGTGCGGCACCGGCTGGTCGAAGGGTGCTGGGGGATCTTCGGGCACGGCAACGTCGCCGGTGTGGGCCAGGCGCTGCTGGAATCCGGCGACCGGATGCCCTACCTGCAGGGGCGCAACGAGCAGTCGATGGTGCACGCGGCGGTCGGGTTCGCCCGGCAGCGCAACCGGATGTCGACCTACGCGGTCACCACCTCCATCGGTCCGGGCGCGACGAACCTGGTCACCGGCGCGGCGCTGGCCACCATCAACCACCTGCCGGTGCTGCTGCTGCCCGGCGACGTGTTCGCCACCCGACCGGCCGATCCGGTCCTGCAGCAGCTGGAAGTGCCGCACGCGCGCGATGTTTCGGTCAACGATTGCCTGCGTCCGGTCTCGCGCTACTTCGACCGCATCTGGCGGCCCGAGGCGCTCATCCCCTCCGCGCTGGAGGCGATGCGGGTGCTCACCGACCCGGTGGAGACCGGCGCGGTGACCCTGGCGCTGCCGCAGGACGTGCAGGCCGAGGCGTTCGACTGGCCGGAGGAGTTCTTCGCCGAGCGCGTCTGGCGGGTGCACCGCCCGGTGGCCGACCCGGAGTCGGTGTCGGACGCCGTCGAGGCGATCCGGGGAGCGCGCCGTCCGCTGATCATCGCAGGTGGGGGAGTGCACCACAGCGGAGCCGAGCGGGAACTGTCCGACCTCGCCGAGCGCACGGGCATCCCGGTGGCCGAGACGCAGGCCGGGCGCGGTTCGCTGCGCCACGACCACCCGTGCGCGATGGGCTCGATCGGGCACACCGGCACCGAGGTGTCCGACGACCTCGCCCGCGAGGCCGACCTGATCATCGGTGTCGGCACCCGCTACTCGGACTTCACCACGGCGTCGCGCACGCTGTTCGCGGACCCGGACGTGCGGTTCGTCAACGTCAACATCGCCTCGATCGACGCGCACAAGCAGGCCGCCACCCCGGTCATCGGCGACGCGCGCACCACCCTGCGGCAGCTGTCGCAGGCCTTGTCCGGGCACCGCGTCGCCGACGACCACGCCGAGCGGGCCAGGTCGGGTGCTCGCCGCTGGGCCGAGGTCATCGACTCGGTCACGCGCGGCGCCGGTGCGGAACGACCGGGCCAGGCCGAGGTCATCGGTGTTCTCGACGAGGTCCTCGGGGAACGGGACGTGGTCATCAACGCGGCCGGTTCGCTGCCGGAGGACCTCAACAAGCTGTGGCGCGCCAAGGACCCTCAGCAGTACCACGTCGAATACGGCTACTCCTGCATGGGTTACGAGATCCCGGCCGCGATCGGCGCCCGCATGGCCGACCCCTCGCGCGAGGTGTTCGCGCTGGTCGGCGACGGCACCTACCTGATGATGCCGACCGAGCTGGTCACCGCGGTGCAGGAAGGCATCAAGATCAACCTGGTGCTGGTGCAGAACCACGGCTACGCCTCCATCGGCGGGCTCTCGGAGAAGGTCGGAGGCGAGCGCTTCGGCACCGCCTACCGCTACCGCACCGGCGACGGCACCTTCACCGGCGAACCGCTGCCGGTGGACCTGGCCGCCAACGCGGCGAGCCTCGGCATGCGCGTGCTGCGCGCCGAGACCAACGACGAACTGCGACGAGCCCTCCGCGACGCCCGGGAGGACCCCCGGCCCACGGCGGTCTACGTCGAAACCGACCCCGCCAAGGCGCAGCTGCCACCCGAAGCGTGGTGGGACGTCCCGGTCGCCGAGATCGCCACCCGTGAATCGACCCGCGAGGCCCGCAAGCGCTACGAGGACCAGGTAGCCGCGCGCCGACACCACCTGTGAGAGGAAGCAGTGAAGACCATCCAGCACTTCATCGACGGCAAGCACGCCGACGGCACCTCCGGCCGTCATGGCACGGTCACCGACCCGGCCACCGGCGAGGCCACCGGGCAGGTCCCGCTCGCCTCGGTCCCCGAAGTCGACACCGCAGTCTCAGCGGCTGCCAAGGCCTTCGAGAGCTGGGGCACCGCCTCGCTGGCCAAGCGCACCCAGGTGATGTTCCAGTACCGCGAGCTGGTCAACGCCCACCGCGACGAGATCGCCGAGCTGATCACCGCCCAGCACGGCAAGGTGCACTCCGACGCGCTCGGCGAGATCGCGCGCGGACTGGAGATCGTCGAGCTGGCCTGCGGCATCCCGCAGCTGCTCAAGGGCGAGACCTCCACCCAGGTCTCGACCCGCGTGGACGTGGAGTCGATCCGCCAGCCGGTCGGCGTCGTCGCGGGCATCACCCCGTTCAACTTCCCGGCGATGGTGCCGATGTGGATGTTCCCGGTGGCCCTGGCCTGCGGTAACACCTTCGTGCTCAAGCCCAGCGAGAAGGACCCGTCGGCGACGCTGCGGCTGGTGGAACTCGCCCACGAGGCAGGCGTTCCGGACGGCGTCCTCAACGTCGTGCACGGCGACAAGACCGCGGTGGACCGGCTGCTGGAGCACCCGGACGTCGACGCCGTGAGCTTCGTCGGGTCCACCCCGATCGCCAAGCACGTCCACGACACCGCGGGCGCGCACGGCAAGCGGGTGCAGGCGTTGGGCGGAGCGAAGAACCACATGCTCGTGCTCCCCGACGCCGACCTGGACCAGGCGGCCGACGCGGCCGTTTCCGCCGCTTACGGCAGTGCGGGGGAGCGCTGCATGGCCGTGTCGGTGGTCGTGGCGGTCGACCCGATCGGCGACGAGCTCGTCGGCAAGATCGCCGACCGCGCCCGCGCGCTGACCATCGGACCGGGCAACGACCCGGCGTCCGAGATGGGCCCGCTGATCACCGCGGAGCACCGCGACAAGGTCGCCTCCTACGTGCCCAGGGCCCGCGAGCAGGGCGCCGAGGTCGTGGTGGACGGGACCGGCCTGGTCGTCGAGGGCCACGAGGGCGGGTTCTTCACCGGGGTCAGTCTCGTCGACCAGGTCACCCCGGAGATGGACGTCTACGCCGACGAGATCTTCGGCCCGGTGCTGGCGGTCGTGCGGGCAAAGAACTACCAGGAGGCGCTGACGCTGATCAACCGATCCCGCTGGGGCAACGGCACCGCCATCTTCACCCGCGACGGCGGCGCGGCCCGACGCTTCCAGATGGAGGTGCGGGCGGGAATGGTCGGCGTGAACGTGCCGATCCCGGTGCCGGTGGGCTACCACTCCTTCGGCGGCTGGAAGGACTCGCTGTTCGGCGACCACCACATCTACGGCAACGACGGCGTGCACTTCTACACCCGGGGCAAGGTCATCACCACCCGCTGGCCCGACCCCAGCGACGGCGGCGTCGACCTCGGCTTCCCCAGCAACAGCTGAAATGCCCTTTGCAGGCGGCGGAGCCGCCTTCTCCTGGCCCCACCCCAGCGACTGGCACCGCCGCGGGTTCTGAGACGTCGTCCGGCGAGCACGCCGCGACGCCGTGCATTGGCATGCATCAGGAGTGGCGCACGGAGTCCGGACGGCGTCTCAGGTTCCGCTACCCGCACCGCCACGCACGTTGAGTTGAGGAACAGGTTTTGAGCGCACAGCGCGGGGGTGCGGTGCTGCCCCGGGACACCAGCCTGGGGTCCAGCACCACCTCCTGCGGGTTCCGCGAGGCGTCCTCCAGGCGCTCGACCGCCAATCGCACGGCGTGCCGGGCCATCTGCTCGGCGTCCTGGCGGATGGTGGTCAGCGCCACCGGTGCGAGGTGCGAGACGTGGCTGTCGTCGTAGCCGACGATGGAGATCGCCTCGGGGACGTCGACGCCGGCCAGCGCGAACACGCGCAGCAGTCCGAGCGCGCAGCGGTCGTTGCCCGCCAGCACGGCGGTCGGCAGGACCGCCTCGTCGAGCAGTCGGCGGGCCGAGTCCTGCCCCGCCTGCTCGGTGTGCGCGCCCGGGAGCACCCGCGCGCGCGAGCCGAGCCCGTGGGCGTCCATCGCGCGCAGGTAGGCCTCGCGGCGCCCGGCTGATCCGGGCTCGTCGCCGCCGTCGACGTGCACGAGCTCGCGATGGCCCAGGTCGACGAGGTGATCGACGGCCTGCCGCATCCCCGCTTCGTCGGCGGTGCGCACGTTGTCGATCCGGGTCGCCTCCTCGCGCGCGTTGATCGCGGTGACCACGGCCCGCCGACCCAGCTCGTCGAGCAGGTCCGCCTCGGCGCGCGGCCCGAGCAGGATCAGCGCCTCGCAGCGGTGGCTGAGCAGAGCCTCCACCGCCTTCCGCTCGTCGCGCGACGGTGCGGTGGCCGACAGCAGCACCTCGTAGCCGAGCCGCTCGGCCTCCGGGTAGATCACCTCGACGAGGTCGGCCTGGAACGGCTGGTGCACGGTGAGCATCACGCCGAGCGTGCGGCTGCGGTGGCTGGCCAGCATCCGGGCCGCGGTGTCCGGCTGGTAGCCGAGCCGGTCCGCGGCCTGCAGCACGCGCTGCCTGGTCTCCTCGCCCGCTCCGGGCTTGTTGCGGAACACCAGCGAGACCAGCGCGCGGGAAACCCCTGCGGCGCGGGCGACGTCGGCCATGGTCGGCCGGCGACCGTTGGTGCCGTCAGGGCGTGTGGAGTCGTCGATCACGTCGCCGATCCTTCCTCATCCCCACCGCAGATGACTTTGGCAGAACGTCTTGACATATTGATGTGACCGCCAACATAGTGTTCGGGACTAGAGCGCGCTAGTCGGCGCGCCAGGGCCGACTTCTCGCCGATTCCGGCGATCGACACCCACCGGCGGGCACGCCGGGAACCGAGGAGGGTTCGATGACCACGACGTCCGAGACCGCCCCGCGCACCGTGGCGGGAAATCTCTGCCTGGGCTCGGCGCCCGACTCGTGGGGCGTGTGGTTCCCCGAGGACGAGCACCAGGTTCCCTACACGCGCTTCCTCGACGAGCTCGTCGAATCCGGCTACGGCTGGCTGGAGCTCGGCCCGCCCGGGTACCTGCCGCTGGACCCGCAGCGGCTCGCCGACGAGGTCGGCTCGCGGGGTCTGCAGGTCTCCGGCGGCACGACCTTCGGCGCGCTGCACCGGCCGGAGGAGTGGGAGCGGATGCTCGCCGAGGTCGGCAAGGTCGCCGAGCTGACCGCCGCCGTCGGCGCGCACCACCTGGTGTTCATCCCGCCGATGTTCCGGGACGAGAAGACCGGGGCCTTCACCGAATCCCCCCAGCTGAGCGCCGACCAGTGGCGCGCGCTCGGGTCGGCCGCCAACGAGCTCGGCAAGATCCTGCTGGAGGAGCACGACGTCCGGCTGTGCCTGCACCCGCACGCCGACAGCCACGTCCAGACCCAGCCGGAGATCGAGCGCTTCCTGGACGCCACCGACTCCCGCTACGCCAACCTCTGCCTGGACACCGGGCACGTGGCCTACGGCGGCGGCGACAACCTCGACCTGATCCGGCGCTTCGCCGAGCGCATCGGCTACGTGCACATCAAGCAGATGGACCCCGACGTGCTCGCGCAGGTCTCCGCCGAGGACCTGTCGTTCGGCGAGGCCGTCAAGCGCGGCGTGTGCGTCGAACCCCCGGCCGGTGTGCCCGACCCGGGCGAGATCGTGCGCGAGCTGTCCACCTTGGACGCGGAGCTGTTCGTGATCGTGGAGCAGGACCTCTACCCGTGCGCACCGGACGTGCCGCTGCCCATCGCCGTGCGCACCCGGGAATACCTCGGCGCATGCGGCCTGAGCGGAACCCGGCGCCCGCAGACCCGGTGACCACCACCCCTGGGGATCCGCAGCGCGCCCGCAGAGCGCACCACGAAGGAGACCGTACGAATGTCCGAAGTGCACAGTGACGTGCCCGCCCCCGCCGAACCGAGAACCGGTCCCCAGTCCCGCAGGTTGAAGGTCATCACCGTCGTGGCGACCTTCGGCGGACTGCTGTTCGGCTACGACACCGGCGTCATCAACGGCGCCCTGCCCTACATGCAGGAGGACCTGGGGCTGACCCCGCTCACCGAGGGACTGGTCACCAGCTCGCTGCTGTTCGGCGCGGCGATCGGCGCTTTCGTCGCCGGCAGGCTGGCCGACGCGCGAGGCCGCCGGCGCACCATCCTCTGGCTCGCGGGGATCTTCCTCGTCGGCGCTCTGGCCTGCACGTTCGCGCCCAGCGCCACGATCATGGTCATCGCCCGCTTCGTGCTCGGCTTAGCCGTCGGCGGTGCCTCGGTGACCGTGCCGACCTATCTCGCCGAGGTCTCGCCCGCCGAGCGGCGGGGCCGGTTGGTCACGCAGAACGAGCTGATGATCGTCAGCGGCCAGCTCGCGGCCTTCACCTTCAACGCCGCGATCGCCGGGGCGCTCGGCGAATCCGCGCACGTCTGGCGATACATGCTGGTCATCGCCTCGTTGCCCGCCGTGGTGCTGTGGTTCGGCATGCTCGTGATGCCCGAGAGCCCTCGCTGGCTGGCCTCCCGGGGCCGTCTCGGCGAGGCCCTGGAGGTGCTGCGGCAGGTCCGCACCGCGCAGCGCGCGGAGTCCGAGCTCGCCGAGGTGCAGCGGCTCGCGGAGCAGGACCAGCAGCAGCGCGCCGGGGGCTGGGCCGACCTGAAGGTGCCGTGGGTGCGGCGGCTGCTGATCGTCGGGATCGGCATCGCCGTCGTGCAGCAGGTCAGCGGCGTGAACACGATCATGTACTACGGCACGCAGATCCTGAAGAGCTCCGGTTTCTCCGCCAACGGGGCCATCGTCGCCAACATCGCCAACGGCGTCATCTCGGTGCTGGCCACGTTCGTGGGCATCTACCTGCTCGGCCGGGTCAACCGCAGGCCCATGCTGCTGGTCGGTCAGGCGGGCACGGCGATCGCCCTGCTGCTGGTCGCGCTGGTGTCGATGACGGTGCCCGAAGGGCTGCTGCGCGGCGTGCTGGTGCTGGCGCTGACCGTGACGTTCCTGGCGTTCCAGCAGGGCGCGACCTCGCCGGTCACCTGGCTGATGCTCTCGGAGATCTTCCCGCTGAAGATGCGCGGTTTCGCCTTCGGTCTGGCGAGCCTGATGCTGTGGGCGGCGAACTTCACCGTGGGACTGACCTTCCCGATCCTGGTCGACGCGCTGGGCATCGCCACCACGTTCCTGGTGTTCGTCGCCGTCGGCGTGCTCGCCATCGCGTTCGTGGCCAAGTTCGTCCCGGAGACGCGTGGGAAGTCGCTGGAAACACTGGAAACCGAGCTGCGCGTCCGCTACTCCTGAAACTCCACTGAGGACCCGTCATGAAGATCGCAATCGATCCGCACATGTTCCGCACGCTCCCGATCGGGGAGATGGTGCGCACCGTGGCCGAGATCGGGTACGAGCACATCGAGCTGTCCCCGCGGGACGACTTCATGCCCTTCTTCGTGCACCCGCGCGCCGATGACGAGCGGGTCGCCGAGCTCAAGTCGGCGCTGCGCGAGACCGGTGTGCAGCTGGCCAGCGTGCTGCCGCTCTACCGCTGGTCCGGTCCCGACGAGACCGAGCGCCAGGCGGCGGTGCGCTACTGGAAGCGCATGATCGAGGTGACCGCCGAACTCGGCTGCACCCAGATGAACTCCGAGTTCAACGGACGCCCCGAACTCCCCGCCGAGAGCGAGGCCGCGTTCTGGCGATCGATGGAGGAGCTGCTGCCGGTGTTCGAGCGCGAGGGAATCGCGCTGAACCTGGAGGCCCACCCCGACGACTTCTGCGAGGTCAACGCCCCTGCGGTGGACCTGGTGCGGGCGATCAACGAGCCGTGGGTGAACTACCTGTACTGCGCGCCGCACACCTTCCACCTCTCCGGCGAGGACACCGGCGCTGACATCCCCGCGATGCTGCGCTACGCCGGCGACAAGCTCACCCACGTGCACATCGCCGACACCTTCAACCACAAGGCGTCCTCCGGGCTGCGCTACATCCTCAACCCGCCCGGCACTCCTGCGCGCATCCACCAGCACCTGGACGTCGGCCAGGGGGAAGTCGACTGGGACGCCTTCTTCGCCACGCTCCGCGAGTTGAACTTCGACGGGATCGCCACGGCATGCGTGTTCGCGTGGGAGGACCGCGCCGTGGAGTCGTCGAAGTTCATGCTCGACCGGATCACCCGCGAGCTCAAGCGCTGAAAGACATCAGAGGAAGGGAATTTCCCGTGCAGGAACAGCAACTTCGCGTCGGGCTCATCGGCGCGGGCAGGATGGGTGCCGACCACGCGCTCCGGCTCCACGAACGCATCAGCGGAGTGCGGCTGGCGGCGATCGCCGATCCCGACCTCGACCGGGCGCAGCAGGTCGCGGGTGGTTTCGGCGCCCGCGCCACGGCCGACGCCTTCGAGGTGATCGACGACTCCGCCGTGGACGCCCTGGTGATCGCCTCGCCCGGCTCCGCGCACGAGCCGCTGCTGCTCGCGGCCATCGAACGCGGTGTGCCGGTGCTGTGCGAGAAGCCGCTGACACCCGACGCGAAGTCCTCGCTGCGCGTGGTGGAAGCCGAGGAGGCGCGCGGAAAGCACCTCGTGCAGGTCGGGTTCATGCGCCGCTTCGACGCCGAGTACGCACAGCTCAAACGGCTGCTCGACGCCGGCGAGCTGGGCGCACCGCTGATGTTGCACTGCGTGCACCGCAACGCGGCCACCCCGCCCGGATTCACCAGCGAGATGATGATCTACGACTCGGTGGTGCACGAGTTCGACACGGCCCGCTGGCTGCTCGGCAGCGAGATCACGGCGGTCACCGTCCGCGCTCCGAAGTCGAGCTCGGCGGCCCCGGACGGGCTGCTGGACCCGCAGATGGTCACCATCGAAACCACCGGCGGCGCACTGGTCGACGTCGAGATCTTCGTCAACTGCGGCTTCGGCTACCAGGTCCGCTGCGAGGCCGTCGGTGAGCGGGGCACCGCCCTCATCGGCGCGGACGGCGGCCCTCTCGTGCACCGCTCGGGCCACTGGGGCGGCACGATCAGCGACGACTTCCGCGACCGCTTCGGCGCCGCCTTCGACCGGGAGTTCCAGCGCTGGGCCGATGCTGCCCACCGTGGCGGCATCGACCCCAACGCAGCCACCACCTGGGACGGCTACGCCGCCGCAGCAGCCTGCGAAGCAGGCGTGGAGGCCCAAACCACCGGCACCAGAGCAGAAGTGGACCTCGCCGAACGCCCCGACTTCTACACCCCCTGACCCGCCCGCGGCTGCGCCCCCGCACCCCACCCACCGGATTTCAGTGGAAATCGTGGACGGACTTCCACTGAAATCGGGGTTCTGAACTCCACTGAAGTCGGGGTTCTGATTTCCACTGAAATCCGGTCACGGGTCGTCGCAGGCGCGCCAGACCACCTCGCGGGAGGGCCGGTGTCCTGGCGTGGTCAGGGGTGGGTGATCGTCCTGAGCAGGCCGGAGTGGTCGAGGTCGCCGTCGCCGGCGCGGACCATGCTGTCGAACTGGGAGAGGACCAGGTCGACGACGTCGGAGGGAGCTCCGGCGTCCTCCGCCGCGTCGCGGGCGAAGACGAGGTCCTTGAGCTGGTTGCGGGCGCTCCCGCCACCGCTGTAGTCCCCGGTCAGCCAGCGCTCGGACTTCTGCCGCAGCACCTCCGACCCGGCCAGGCCGTCGCCCAGCGCGGTCAGCAGGTCGGCCCGGGACAAGCCGTGCCGCTCTGCCAGGGTCAACGCCTCGCAGAGCGCGGCGATGGTTCCCGCCACCACGATCTGGTTGCACGCCTTGGCGAGTTGGCCGGATCCCGCCTCGCCCATCCGCACCGCTGTCCGCGCCACGGCGTCGAACACCGGCCGCAGGGCTTCGACGGTGGGCTGATCGCCGCCGACCATCAAGCTCAGCGCGCCGCGTTCGGCTCCGGGGACGCCGCCGCTCATCGGAGCGTCCACCACCCGCACCCCGTGCTCGGAGGCGAGGCGGGAGGCGAACTCCCGCACCGCCACCGGAGACACGGTGCCGTGCACGACCAGCACCGGGCGTTCGACCCCGTTGGTGCGCCACCCGGCCAGCAGCCCGTCGGTCCCGGGCAGCAGCGCCTCGATCTGCGGCAGGTCCGGAAGCACGGTGAGCACGACAGCGCCGGCGGCCTCGGCGGGCGACGTGGCCTGCCGGGCGCCGAGCGAGACGACCCGCTCAGCGCGTTCGGGCGTCCGGTTCCACACCGTCAGCGAGCCCAGTTCGCGGATCAGGTTGGCCGCCATCGGTTCACCCATCGGGCCGAGCCCGAGCAACGACACCCCATCGGACGGAATCATCGGCGGAGCAGCTCCACGGTCTCCCCGCGCAGCTCCAGCACCTGGTCGAACCGCTCGTCGAGTTCGACGTCGTCGAGGGTCGGGGTGGCGCCCTTCGGGATGTCGCGGCGCAGCCTCACGTGGTGGGCCAGCGCGATCGGCAGCGCGCCGCGTTCCACCGACGCGCGTGCCGAGACGAGCTTGCCCCACACCGAGTAGCCGCCCTCGCCGTCGAGCTCCTCACCGGCGCGCAGGTCCTTCTTCGCGGTGGCGACCACGTCGCCGTAGAACCCCTTGGGCGCGCCGGTCGGAATGCCGCGCAGCACGGCGTTGGCGATGGAGATCCCCAGTTCGAGACCGACGTAGTGGTAGGGGCGGTAGAGCGCGGCGTAGTTCTGGGACGGGTCCGGGTGCCACGGGTATTCGGCGAAGCAGCCGGAGACGTAGTCGTTGGTGGCTTTGACCACGACGAACACGCCTTCCTGGGTGTTGTGCGGAATCCACTCGCCCTCGCGGGTCACGCTCGACATCACGTCCACCGAGCCCTCGTGCGCGAGCACGCCGCCGACCGCCTTCGGGCGGCAGACGGTGGCGATCTCCTCGAGGTCCCCGGGGGTGAACGTGAGTCCTTCGTCCGAGGGAGTCAGTCCCGCTGCGTTGGCGACGGCCGCCATCTCGATGGCGGCCTTCGTGCCATCCCGGAACGCGGTGTGCATGTAGGGGTTGAGCTGGCCGGAATCGGTGAGCTCCTGGGAGAACTCCCAGTGCTCCCAGACGTTGTCGGGGTTCATCTCGTGGTAGTGGGGGAGGTACTTGGCGCCCTTGCCCGCGCACACCACGTCGAAGCCCGAGGTGCGTGCCCAATCCACCAGTTCCATGATCAGCGCGGGCTGGTCGCCGTAGGCCATCGAGTACACCAGCCCGCGTTCGGCCGCCCGCTTGGCCAGTGCCGGGCCGGCGAGCGCGTCGCCCTCGACCGTCACCATGATCACGTGCTGGCCGGAGTCGAAGGCGCGCAAGGCATGTGAGGCACCGGCGATGGGATTCCCGGTGGCCTCCACGATCACGTCGATGTCCCCGCGGAAGAGCGCGGTGGCGTCGGCGACCACGGCCGTGCGGTCGGCGGAGCACGCTTCGTCCACGTCGTCGGTGACCGCGTCCTGCGGCCAGTCGATCAGCTTGAGCGCTTGCCGAGCCCGGTCCAGGTTGATGTCGGCGATGGCCGCGACCCGGATGCCCGGGGTGTTCCGGACCTGGGCGAGGAACATCGTCCCGTACCGGCCGGCGCCGATGACACCGACGCGAATCGGCTTGCCGTCGTTCTCGCGGGCCAGCAGCAAATCGTGCAAGTTCACCGGAAACTCCCAGCTGGTATCATGTGGTAACGGTTCCAGTTTTGTACCACTGCGGTTTCAGCGGCGTCAACGCCCCGATCACTCCAACCAGCCGTCGATTAGGGTCCGACGCAGTCCGGAGAGGAGACGCGATGAAGAAGGCGGCCACCATTCGAGACGTCGCGGCACACGCGGGCGTGTCGGTGTCCGTGGTGTCGCGCGTCCTCAACGACACCGGCCCGGTGGCGCCGACCAAGCGCGCTCAGGTGCTGGCGGCGATCGAGCAGCTCGGCTACCGGCCGAAGGCCGCCGCCCGCCAGCTGAGCCAGGATCGACCCGACACCATCGGGCTGCTGCTCGCCGACCTCGCGAACCCGTTCTTCGCCCGCCTGGCCGACCGCGTCGTCGCCGAAGCCCGTTCCCGCGAGCTGCAGGTCGTGCTGATGACCACGCAGGAGGACCCGCACCTGGAGGAGCAGGCCCTGCGCACCCTGCTGGACCGCTCGGTCGGCGGCGTGATCGGCACGCCGACCGGTCACAACGTCGAGCACTGGGAGAAGCTCGCGAACCTGGAGATGCCCGTGGTCTTCGTCGACCGGGCCATCGAAGGTCTCGACCAGGTCGACGTCGTCAGCATCGAGAACGCCGAATCGGCGGCCACCGCGACCGGCCATCTCCTCGACCGCGGTCACCGGCGCATCGGGCTCGTCCCCGGGCCGCTGGACACCACCACCGGCATCGAGCGCGTCCGCGGTTACGAACGGGCCTTGGCCGAACGCGGCGTCGTCCGCGACGACCGGTTGGTGCGGCCGGTGCCGTTCCGGGGGGAGAGCGGCGCCGACGTGATGGCCCAGATGCTCGCGTTGGACGAACCACCGACAGCGGTGGTCGTCGCCAACACCGCTCAGGTGCGGGTCGTGCTGCGGATGCTCGCGCAGGGCCGGGTGTCCATCCCGGAGGACTTGTCGGTCGTGGTCTTCGACGACAACCCGTGGACCGAGCTGATCCGACCGCCGCTGACCGCCGTCCGCCAGCCCATCGACATGCTCGCGCTGCACTCGGTGGATCTGGTGCACGCGCGGATGAGGCAGAAGCTGCCGCCCGGTCCGCGCCAGGTGCGCGTGGCGGCGGAGTTCCTGGAACGTTCGAGCACCGCCGAACCCCGAACGGGGTAGGCACCACCGAGAGGAGCGCAATGTCGCAAGAAGTCGTCGTCACCGCGGTTTTCCACCTCGTTCCGGGCAAGCGCGAAGCGTTGGAAGCGGTCCTGAAGTCGGTCATCCCGGACGTGCACGAGGAGCCCGGTTGTCTGCTCTACGCCCTCCACGAGGCGGATGAGAACACCCTGGTGTTCATCGAGAAGTGGGAATCCCGCGAACTCCTGGACGCTCACCAGCGCGCCGACGCGGTCGCCCGCCTCAACGCCGAAGCGGCCGGACTGCTCCAGTCGCCCCCGGAGGTGGTGACGATGTCCGCGCTGCCGTGCGGGCACCAGACCAAGGGACAGCTCTGACCCGGACGCGACTTCCACTGAATTCGGGGTTCCGATTTCCATTGAAATCGGAACCCCGAATTCCACTGAAATCGCGTTGTCGTGGGCTCATGCGGGACGGCGGCGTCCGAGCCTCCACAGGCAGTACATCCCGACACCTGCGGCGACCGGGCTGAGGACCGGTTGCAGGACCAGGAGCCCGGCGGTCAGGGCGCACGAGGAGATGGCCAGCGCTCGCCAGTTGCGCCGTTCGCGGTCGGTGGGCGTGGGCGTCTCCTGCGTCGTGGTGGCCGGGGCGGCGCGCAGTCCCAAGTAGACCTGGCAGGCCGCGGCGAGGGCGAACACCAGCGCCCACACCCACCGGCCTTCGGTCAGCCGGTAGCCGGCGAGCAGCAGGAAGCAGCCCGTTCCGATCGCGTACCCCGGCGTGATCGTCCTCATTGGACCAGCCCCACGTACTGGGCGAGCGCGATGAGGCCGGAGCCCAGCAGGACGAGCGACGACGCCCAGATGAGCGCCCTGCCCGCGCGGCTGATCCGGAAGCTCGCCGGGAGCACCCGCTTCTCCAGGGCGAGCAGGCCGAAGCCGTAGGCGCCCACCGCCACCGTTCCGCCGACGATGTTGGCCGGGCTGATCAGCTTCACGAGGTCGCCGCCGGTGAGGATGAGGGCGATGCCGCCGAGCAGCACGTAGCCGTAGACCCAGCGCCGCGTTCGGCCCACGCCGCCGGCGTGCACGCGCTTGGACACCGCGGACAGCGACTCGTGCGTGGTGCGGGTGTAGACCTCCCAGATCGCGTACATCGTGCCGAGGAAGACCATGATGATCGCGACGATGTAGAAGTACCGGAAGAGCGGGTGGATCACGCCCAGCACGTCGCCCTGGTAGGTCAGGACGTCGTTGCCGCTGGGCACGTTGTGCGCTGCTCCGAGGATCTCCTTGCCGGTGATGATGAACGCGACCGCGGTCAGCGCCATCGTGGCGAAGCTGAGCACGATGTCGCCCAGCGGCGCGCGAGCCCATCCCCGCGCCCGGCGTCGCTCCTGGTCGGTGTCGGGCAGCGCGAGCGGCTCCACGACCGGGACGTCGTCCCCGCGACCGGGCAAACCGAGCGCGCCCCAGCGCTTCTCGCGCATCAGGCCCGCGTAGCCGATGTAGTCGTACATGCCGCCGCCGAGGCCGCCCATGAACACCACGGCCTCCACCCACGCCGACTCGGCGGCGATGTCCGGGTATTCGACGTGCACGAAGGGCTCGTAGGCGAAGGGCTGCGGGACGAATCCCGCCAGCACGTCGAGCCACTGCGGATTCGCCGCGAACACCGCGACGACGACCAGGCTGACCTTGAGCGCGACGATCGCGATCTGCGCGCGTTCCAGCAGCGCGTACCACCCGAACCAGGCGATCGCCGCGGCCAGCACGAGCAGGACCAGACCCCAGGCGATGGCCGGGCCGCCCGCGACTCGGTTGAGGTAGCCGCCGATTCCCGAGGCCAGCGCGCTGGCCACGAACGGGAACGACAGGACCGCGAGCGCGCCGATGAGCATCGGGAACCAGCCGCGCGGTCCCGGGATCACCCGCGCCATGCCGCGCATCGGGTGTTCGCCGGTGAGCACGATGTAGCGGTTCGAGGAGTAGATCACCGCCGCCTTGGCCACGGCACCCACGACGACCACCCACAGCACCGCGAACCCGAACACCGCGCCCATCCGCGACGCGAGGACGGTTTCGCCGCTGCCCACGGTTAGCGAGGCGATGATGGCGCCGGGGCCGAAGAACTTGACGATCGTGCCGAGGCTGAGGCGTCGTTTGGCCAGTTCCGGTGGTACTTCGGGCAATCGTGCCTGCTCTGCGGGCAAGCCGGCGTCCTGCGTGCTCATCTCCGCACCTCCGTTGTCCCGAGTTCGTGGGCCATCGCGGGGGTTCGGGTGACTCCGATGCCGTTCATGCTGACTCCTTCGTCAGTCATGTATAACGTTATACTCCGGGTGTAACGTTGTACTTTGTGTCATCCGGTCGCTCCGCTGTCAACCCGCAGAGCGCCCGACGAGAGAGGGGAACATGGCGCGAGGTCGCGAACCCACGGTCAAGGACGTGGCGGAGCACGCGGGCGTTTCGCCCGGCGTGGTGTCCCGCGTGGTCAACGCCAACGGCTCGGTGGCCGAGCTGACCCGGGAGCGGGTGCTGGCCTCCATCGCGGAGCTCGGCTACCGCCCGCACAGCGCCGCGCGCGAACTGCGCACCCGCACCACCAACACGATCGGCCTGGTGCTGGCCGACGTGGCCAACCCGTTCTTCTCACAGCTGGCCGACCACATCGTGCGGCACGCGGCGGACGCCGGGCTGGGCGTGCTGCTGACCACCACGCAGGAAGATCCGGCGATGGAGCTCAAGAGCATCGAGCTGCTGCTGCAGAAGCGCGTGGGCGGTGTCATCGCGGCACCGGGCACGGAGAACGCCGCGGCGTGGCGGCACATGCGCGAGACCGGTGTCGAGCTCACCTTCGTGGACCGCTTCATCGACCGCATCCCGGGCATCGACGTGGTCGGCATGAACAACGAGCACGCCTCGCACTCGGCGACCACGGCGCTCATCGAACGAGGGCACCGGCGGATCGCGCTGGTCAGCGGGTCGAGTGAGACCTCGACCGGTCGTGAGCGCATCGCAGGCCACCGGCGGGCGCTCCAGGAGCACGGCATCGCCGAAGACCCGGCCTTGGTCGTCGAGCTCGCCTTCCGCCACGTCGAAGCCGAGACCGCGCTGTCCGGAGTCCTCGCGCTGCCGCAGCCGCCGACGGCCTTGATCGTCGGCAACACGGCCGTGTCCGCGAGCGTCATCACGCACCTGCGCTCCGCGGGAATCTCGGTGCCCCAGGACCTTTCGGTCATCGTCTTCCACGACGCGGAGTGGACGGCGTTGACCTCGCCGCCGCTGACCGTGGTCCGTCATCAGCTCGACGACCTGGCGAAGTGCGCGGTCGAGATGCTCCACACGCGGTTGAACTCCGCGGAACGCCTGCGCCGCAGGGAGAAGCGGCTCCCGAGCGAGCTGGTGATCCGCCCCAGCATCGCTCCCGTCCGCGGTTGACCCGGTTGATCTCCCGCCGGTCCGGCGTTCAGGGGCGGCGCGGCGCGTGCTGGGAGGTGAGGAACGCGTCGAGGGTGGCGGTGCGGTGCTGCCGCGCCGCGAGCTCGATCTCGATGGAGTCGGCTCCGGTTTCGATCAGGTGGATCAGGTGGTCGTGCTCTTCCACCGACTGGACCGCGCGGCCGGGCACGAAGCCGAAGGTGGAGTCGCGGAGCATGCGCAGCCTGCTCCAGCCCCGGCGGACCAGGTCGGTCATGTGCTCGTTGGGGCAGCGCAGGAACAGCACCGCGTGGAACTCCTCGTTGAGCTCGGTGAACCGGCGCGGATCGAAGTGCTCGAGCGTGTCGCGCATGCGCTGGTTGATCGCGCGCGCCTTGGCGAGGTCCTCGGCGGTGAGCAGGGGAGCGGAGAACCCGGTCGCGGCGCCCTCGACCACGGCGAGGGTCTGCATGGTGGTCACGTACTCGCCCTCGTCGACCAGGGCGACCTGCGCGCCGACGTTCTTCTCGTAGGTGACCAGACCCTCGGCCTCCAGCCGGCGGATGGCTTCGCGGACCGGAACCGTGCTCACGCCGAGTTCGGCGGCGAGCTGGCTGAGCACCAAGCGGTAGCCGGGGGTGAAGCGGTGCGAGACGATCCGGTCGCGGAGCCACTCGTAGGCCAGTTGGGACTTGCTGGTGGCGGTGCGGTCGTCCGCTGCTTCGGTGGTCATCGCTCCTCGATTCGCTGACGTGGCTGTCCATCTTGCCCGAGGCGCGATCCGCTTCCGGCGCCTGCCGCGCTCCGCATTGTAATCAGATATGGCATCGTATACGATCCTCGGTCATGACGACCGATGCCGCTCGTTCAACGGCTGACGACCTCGCGCACCACCCGCTCGTCGGGCGGCCGGGCAAGGTCATCGCGCTGCACCTGAACTACCCGTCGCGCATCGCCCAGCGCGGCCGGGCACCGTCGAGACCCTCGTACTTCCTCAAGCCGGTGACGTCGCTGGCGACCACCGGCCAGACCGTCGAGCGACCGCCCGGCACCGAGCTGCTGGCCTTCGAAGGCGAGATCGCGCTGGTCATCGGCACGACCGCCCGCAGGGTCGCGCGCGAGGACGGCTGGTCGCACGTCGCCGCCGTGACCGCCGCCAACGACCTCGGCGTCTACGACCTCCGCTCCGCCGACAAGGGCGCCAACCTGCGCTCCAAGGGCGGCGACGGCTACACCCCGCTGGGCCCGGCGAGCATCCCGGCCGACCAGGTCGATCCGGCATCGCTGCGCGTGCGCACCTGGGTCAACGGCGAACTCGCCCAGGACGACTCCTCGGCGACCGTGGTCTTCCCGTTCGGCGAGCTGGTCGCCGACCTCTCCCAGCTGATCACCCTCGAACCCGGCGACGTCGTGCTCACCGGCACCCCGGCCGGGTCGTCGGTGGTCGAGCCCGGTGACGTCGTCGAGGTCGAGGTCGACGTTCCCGGCACCGAGCACAGCACCGGACGGCTGCGCACCAGCGTCGCCGAAGGCACCCGGCCGCTGCCGGAGTTCAGCGCGCAACCGTCGGTCGACGACGTCCAGCGGGCCGAGGCCTGGGGCAGCCGCGACGCCGCGGGGCTGGAGCCGCCGTTCGAACTCACCGAGGACCGCATCGCCAAGCTCCGCCAGGTGGCGGTCGCGACGCTGTCGGCGCAGCTGCGCAAGCACGACTACAACCAGCTCTCCATCGACGGCGTGCGCACCGACAAGCCCGGCAGCAAGATCATCGGCCGGGCCCGGACGTTGCGCTTCGTGCCCGCGCGCGAAGACCTGTTCCGCAGCCACGGCGGCGGGTACAACGCGCAGAAGCGCACCTTCGACTCGCTGAAGCCCGGAGACGTGCTGGTGGTCGAGGCGCGCGGTGAGCGCGGCAGTGGGACCGTCGGCGACATCCTCGCGCTGCGCGCGCAGGTGCTGGGCGCGGCCGGGATCGTCACCGACGGGGGAGTGCGCGACCACAGCGCGGTCAAGGAGCTCGACATCCCCACCTTCTCCGGCGGTCCGCACCCGGCGGTGCTCGGGCGCAGGCACGTGCCGTGGGACAACGACATCACCGTGGCCTGCGGCGGGGCGACCGTGCAGCCCGGCGACGTCATCGTCGGCGACGACGACGGCGTGCTGGTCATCCCGCCCGCGCTGCTCGACCAGGTGCTCGACGCCGCGATCGAGCAGGAGGCCGAGGAGGAGTGGATCGCCGCCCGCGTCGCCGAAGGCGCGGCCGTGGACGGGCTGTACCCGCTGACCGGTGAATGGCGACGCCGCTACGAGGCGGAGCGCGACCAGGAAGGAACACGATGACGAACTGGCGGACCCGCCCCGAAGAGCTGACCGGGTCGATCGCTCCGGTGATCACCCCGTTCACCGCTGACGGCGCGGTGGACCACGAATCGCTGGCCAACCTGGTGAACTGGCAGCTCAAGCAGGGCTCCGACGGGATCTCCATCGGTGGTTCCACCGGCGAGCCCAGCGCGCAGACCATCGATGAGCGCGCCGATGCGATCCGCACCGTGCTCAAGACCGTCGACGGCCGCGCCCCCGTCGTGCCGGGAACCGGTTCGGCGAAGCTGGACGAGACGATCGAGCTCACCGGCGCGGCCCACGACGCGGGAGTGGACGCGGCGCTGATCATCACGCCGTACTACGCCAAGCCGACCCAGGAAGCGCTCTACGTCTGGTACTCCACGGTCGCGAAGGAGTACCCGGACCTGCCGATCATCGCCTACAACGTGCCGACCCGGACCGCGGTGGAGATCGCGCCGGAGACGGTGGCGCGGCTGCACCGCGATGTGCCGAACTTCGTGGGCATCAAGGAGACCACCAAGGACTTCGAGCACTTCTCGCGGGTGATCAAGGCCGCGGGCCGGGATCTGCTGGTGTGGTCCGGGATCGAGCTGCTGTGCCTGCCGCTGCTGGCGCTGGGCGGCACGGGTTTCGTCAGCGCCACGGCCAACATCGCGCCCGGTGCGACGAAGCGGATGTACGAGGCCTTCCACGCCGGAGAAATGGACGAGGCGCTGGACATCCACTACGGGCTGCACCCGCTGGTGGACCTGATCTTCGTGGAGACCAACCCGGCGCCGGTGAAGTGGGTGCTGGCCCAGCGCGGCCTGATCCGCTCCGAGCACGTCCGGCCGCCGCTGATCACGCCGACCGACGCGGGCAAGGACAAGATCCGCGCGCTGCTCGCCGAGGGCGCCGACTTCCTGTCGCCGGTCGAGGACGGCGACACCATCGCGGGAGGGAACTGACATGACGATCCAGCACGTGCCGGCCGACCTGCCCAAGCGCATCCAGCACTTCATCGACGGCGAGTTCGTCGACAGCCTCGACGGGGACACCTTCGAGGTCCTCGACCCGGTGTCGAACAAGCCGTACCTGGAGGCCTCGTCGGGCAAGCAGGCCGACATCGACCGCGCGGTCTCGGCCGCCCGCAAGGCCTTCGACGAGGGCCCGTGGCCGGGGATGCTGCCGCGCGAACGCGCTCGGATCCTGAACAAGATCGCCGACATCGTCGAGACCCGCAACGAGCGGCTGGCGGAGCTGGAGACCTTCGACACCGGTTTGCCGATCACCCAGGCGTTGGGTCAGGCGAAGCGGGCGGCGGAGAACTTCCGGTTCTTCGCCGACCTGATCGTCGCCCAGGCCGATGACACCTACAAGGTGCCGGGCAAGCAGGTCAACTACGTCAACCGCAAGCCCAAGGGCGTGGCCGGGCTGATCACGCCGTGGAACACCCCGTTCATGCTGGAGAGCTGGAAGCTGGCCCCGGCGCTGGCCTCCGGGTGCACGGTGGTGCTCAAACCCGCCGAGTTCACGCCGCTGTCGGCCGGGCTGTGGCCCGAGATCTTCCGCGAGGCCGGGGTTCCCGACGGGGTGTTCAACATCGTCAACGGGCTCGGCGAGGAGGCCGGGGACGCGCTGGTCAAGCACACCGACGTGCAGCTGATCTCCTTCACCGGCGAATCGGCCACCGGCAAGCTGATCTTCGCCAACGCCGCCCCGACCCTCAAGGCGCTGTCGATGGAGCTCGGCGGCAAGAGCCCGGCGGTCGTGTTCGCCGACGCCGACCTGGACGCCGCGATCGACTCGACGGTGTTCGGCGTGTTCTCGCTCAACGGCGAGCGCTGCACCGCCGGGAGCCGAATCCTGGTGGAGCGCGGCATCTACGACGAGTTCGTGCGCCGCTACGTGGCGCGGGCGAAGAACGTCAAGGTGGGCGATCCGCACGATCCGGCCACCGAGGTCGGTGCGCTGGTGCACCCCGAGCACTACGAGAAGGTCACCGGCTACATCGAGATCGGCAAGACCGAGGCGACGCTCGCCGCCGGTGGCGGACGCCCGGAGGGCCTGGACTCGGGCAACTACGTGGCGCCGACGGTCTTCGTCGACGTGCCGCCCACCGCGCGGATCTTCCAGGAGGAGATCTTCGGCCCGGTCGTGGCGATCACCCCGTTCGACACCGACGAGGAAGCGCTGCGACTGGCCAACGACGTCAAGTACGGGCTCGCCGCCTACGTGTGGACGGCGAACCTGGAGCGCGCGCACACCTTCGGGCAGCGCGTGGACGCCGGGATGGTCTGGCTGAACTCGCACAACGTCCGCGACCTGCGCACCCCCTTCGGCGGCGTGAAGGCCTCCGGGCTCGGCCACGAGGGCGGTTACCGGTCGCTGGACTTCTACTCCGACCAGCAGGCCATGCACATCTCGCTGGCCCCCGTCCACACCCCGAAGTTCGGCGCCTGACGACTGAAGTGAAGGAGCGTTCAACGATGAGTGCCGACCTCACCCCGCCGGACATCCTGCGCTGCGCGTACCTCGACCTGGTGGTCACCGACCTGGCCAGGGCGCGGGAGTTCTACGTCGACGTCCTCGGCCTGGTGGTCACCGAGGAGGACGACGAGACGATCTACCTCCGCACGCTGGAGGAGTTCATCCACCACAACCTCGTCCTGCGCGAGGGACCGGTGGCCGCCGCGGCGGCCTTCGCCTACCGCGTGCGGACCCCGCAGGACGTCGACCGGGCCGAGGAGTGGTTCGCCGCGCGCGGCTGCCGCACCGAACGCCGCGGAAACGGATTCGCCAAGGGCATCGGTGACTCGGTCCGGGTCACCGACCCGCTCGGGTTCCCCTACGAATTCTTCCACGAGGTCGCCCACGTCGAGCGGCTGGCCTGGCGCTACGACCTCCACACCCCGGGCGCGCTGGTGCGCCTGGACCACTTCAACCAGGTCACCCCCGACGTGCCGAAGGGCCGGGAATACCTGGAGGACCTGGGCTTCCGCGTCACCGAGGACATCAAGGACGACAAGGGCACCACCTACGCGGCCTGGCTGCGGCGCAAGGACACCGTCCACGACACCGCCCTGACCGGCGGCGACGGACCGAGGCTGCACCACATCGCCTTCGCCACCCACGAGAAGCACAACATCCTGTCGATCTGCGACAAGCTCGGCGCGCTGCGCCTGTCCGACGTCATCGAGCGCGGCCCCGGCCGCCACGGCGTGTCCAACGCCTTCTACCTCTACATCCGCGACCCCGACGGCCACCGGGTCGAGATCTACACCCAGGACTACTACACCGGCGACCCCGACAACCCCGTCGTGACCTGGGACGTCCACGACAACCAGCGCCGCGACTGGTGGGGCAACCCGGTCGTCCCGTCCTGGTACACAGAGGCCTCCCCGGTCCTGGACCTCGACGGCAACCCCCAGCCCCTCCAGGAGCGCACCGACAGCAGCGAGATGGCCGTCACCGTCGGCGCCGACGGCTTCTCCTACACGCGCAAGGACGACGAGGACAAGGGATTCAAACTCGGCACCTCGCTCTGAGCGGGGAAGCCGCTGAGCTCACGACGGAGTGAGGAGAGCGCGTTGCAGTTCCACCACCATGGATACGTTTCCGGTGACCCGCGAGTTCAGCCCGCAGCCGGCGTGGGTCTCAACCGCCCCGAGGAGCTGCCGGGCGAGGTCGACGTTCTCATCGTGGGCAGCGGCCCGGCAGGCATGATCGCGGCCGCGCAGCTGGCGCAGTTCCCGAACATCACGGCCCGGCTGGTCGAACGCCGGCCGGGCCGGCTGGAAGTCGGTCAGGCCGACGGCATCCAGGCTCGCAGCGTCGAGACCTTCCAGGCGTTCGGCTTCGCCGGGCGGATCACCGAGGAGGCCTACCGGATCACCGAAATGGCCTTCTGGAAGCCCGATCCGGAGCACCCGGAGAACATCGTGCGCGCCGCGCGTGCGCCCGACGACCCGACCGGGATCAGCGAGTTCCCGCACCTGATCGTCAACCAGGCCCGCGTGCTGGACTACTTCGCCGAGGCCGCCCGCAACGCCCCCGGTCGGTTGGAACCGGACTACGGGTGGGAGTTCATCGGTCTCGACGTAGACGACGACGGCGTGAACGTGCGGCTGCGCCGGACGGCCGGGCCCGACGAGGGGTCCGAACGCACCGTCCGCGCCCAGTACGTGATCGGGTGCGACGGCGCGCGCAGCGGTGTGCGGGAGTCGATCGGTCGGGAACTGGTCGGTGACCGGGCCAACCACGCCTGGGGCGTGATGGACGTGCTGGCCGAGACCGACTTCCCCGACATCCGCACCAAGTGCGCCATCCAGTCCCACGACGGCGGCAGCATCCTGCACATCCCGCGCGAGGGCAACCACCTGTTCCGGATGTACGTCGACCTCGGCGAGATCTCGGAGGCCGATCACGGCAAGGTCCGCGAGACCACGCAGGAGGAGGTCGAGGCGCGCGCCAACCGGATCCTGCACCCGTACACGCTGACGGTGAAGCACGTGGCGTGGCGCAGCGTCTACGAGGTCGGGCACCGGTTGACCGACAAGTTCGACGACGTGCCCGCCGAACTCGTGGGCGTGCGGCACCCGCGCGTGTTCATCACCGGCGACGCCTGCCACACCCACAGCGCCAAAGCCGGTCAGGGCATGAACGTCTCGATGCAGGACGGCTGGAACATCGCCTGGAAGGTCGCGCACGTCCTCGACGGCCGCGCGGACCTCGCGCTGCTGGACACCTACTCCGCCGAGCGCCAGGTCATCGCCCAGAACCTCATCGACTTCGACCGCCGCTGGTCGAAGCTGATGGCCGCCAAGCCCGAGGAGCTCTCTGACCCGACCGAGCTGGAGGACTTCTACGTCAAGACCGCGGAGTTCCCGGCCGGTCTCATGACGCAGTACCAGCCGTCGATGATCACCGCCGAGGCCGCGCACCAGGACTTGGCCGCGGGATTCCCGATCGGCAAGCGGTTCAAGTCCCACCCCGTGACCCGGGTCTGCGACGGCAACCCGGTCCACCTCGGCCACCACCACCGGGCCGACGGCCGCTGGCGCATCTACGTCTTCGCCGACCGGCCCGGCCCGGGAGAGCCGTCCCAGGTCACCGACTTCGCCGAGTGGATCACCACGGATCCGGACTCGCCCGTGCTGTCCCACACCCCGGCGGACCGCGACGTCGACGCCTGCTTCGACGTCAAGGTCGTCTACCAGCAGCCGCACACCGAGATCGACCTCGGCCGGGTCCCCGCCGCCTACAAGCCCGAGGTCGGCCCCTTCGAGATCATCGACTACGAGAAGGTCTACGCGGCCGACCCGGCGGACGACATCTTCACCGCCCGGAACATCAACCGGGGAGGAGCGCTCGTCGTGGTCCGCCCGGACCACTACGTCTCCCACGTCCTGCCCCTCAACGCCCGCGACGACCTGGCCGCGTTCTTCAACGCCATCGTCACACGTCACCCGACGACGCACCGCGAACGGGCGGTCCCGTCACCCTGAACCGGATTTCAGTGGAAATCGGACACCTGACTTCCGCTGAAATCCGGTCCCCGACTTCAGTGGAAATCGGGGACCTCCGGAGCGGGAGGGTCGGTCAGGGGGTGGTTTCCGGGATGGTGATGAAGGAGCCGTCGGCGAAGCCGAGGCAGGGACCCGGACGGTGGCCGAAGCGCTCGACCTTGCCGAGGAAGAGGGTGTGGTCGCCGCCGTCGTGCTCGCTCCACGGGGTGCACTCGAACCAGGAGACCGACCCGGCGAGGCGAGGTGCGTGCGCGCCCTCGACCCAGTCGGGGTCGGCGTGGGGCCTGCCCGCGAAGTGCGTGGCGAGACGGCGCTGCTCGGCTCCGAGGACGTTGACGGCGAACGGCCGCCCGTGCAGCAACGCGTGCGCCCGGACCGAGCGCTGGATCGCGACCAGCACCAGCGGCGGGTCCAGCGATACCGAGGTGAAGGAGTTGATCGTCAGCCCGTGCCGCTTCGCCGTCCCGTCGGCGACGCCGTCGAAGGTCACCACGGCGACGCCGGTGGCGAACCGCCCCAGGCAACCGCGCAACACCTGGTTCCGGGACTGGGCCGAAGCTGCGGTCATCGTCGATCGCTCCCCTGATAACTGGTGCGTGGTCGCTCTGCTCGGCGGTGCGGACTCCCGCGTCGCTCCTGGACATCGGCGTCGCGGAACGAGCCGCTCCGGTACCGATCGACGTTAGGATCGGCCCGGAGCACCAGCAACGGCCGCACGACGCCGTGCTCCGGCTGCACAGAGCCGTGCGCTCGGTGGACAGCGCCGCGCAGCCCTCCTCCGGCAGTGTCGGGGCGGGCACTTGACCCTCAGCGCAGCAGACCTGCACCTCAGCGAACACCGGCTCGCGGCACCACCCGCGACCGCCCGCGGCGGGCCACGATGACCGGGACCGGGCACGCCTCAACGAGGAGACGCAGATGCCGAACATCGGAATCATCGGAGCAGGGACCGCGGGCCTGCACCTCGCCCTGCTGCTCCAGCAGGCCGGGGTCACCACCCGGATCTACACCAATCAGACCGCCGAGCAGATGGCGTCGGGGCGGCCGCAGAACAGCGTCTCGCACCACGCGCCCACCATCGCCCGCGAGAACGCGATGGGCGTGAACTTCTGGCCGGTCGAGGAGTACGGCTACCAGGTCCACTACCACCACCTCAACGTCCCGGACGGTCCGCCGGTGTTCCGCGGTGACTTCCTGCGGCCCTCGCGCGTCCTGGACTACCGGATCTACCTGCCGCGCCTGATGGCCGAGTACGAGGAGCGCGGCGGCACCATCGAGCAGCGCTCCGTCGAACCCGGCGACTTCGAGCAGCTCGCCCGCCACCACGACCTGATCGTGGTCGCCGCCGGGAAGCGCTCCTTCGCCGAGTACTTCGGCGAACGCCCGGACGTGTCGCCCTACGCCAAGCCGCAGCGGCACCTGGCAGTGGGCTTCTGGGACGGCGTCGCGCAGACCGAACCGCGCGCGGTCACGATGAGCATCTCGCCCGGCCACGGCGAACTCCTGGACCTGCCGATCACCACCTTCGACGGCTGGGCCAGCGCGCTGCTGTGCGAGAACGTCCCGGGCGGCGACCTGGAAGCGCTGATGACGCAGAAGGAAGCCGACGATCCCGAGGCCTACCGCCGGCTGACGCTGGACAAGCTCAAGGAGCACCACCCGACGGTTCACGAGCGCATCGACGAGGCGCGGTTCAAGCTGATGCGCCCGGGGGACGTCCTGCAAGGCGCGGTCCGCCCGGTGGTCCGCGAGGACTACCGGTTGCTGCCGGACGGAACCGTGGTGCTGGCGCTGGGAGACGCGCACTCCACCGTGGATCCGGTGACCGGGCAGGGCGCCAACTCGGCCTCGTTCGAAGCGCAGGTCGCGGCCGACGCCATCATCGAGGACGGGGTGGTCGACGAGCGCTTCGCGCAGAAGGTCGCGCTGCGCCGTCGCGAACGCGTCGACGGCCTCAGCACCTGGGTCAACACCATGATCGCCACACCGACGCCGCCGCACCTGCAGAAGCTGCTCGGCGCGATGTCGCAGATGCGCACGCTGTGCGACGAGTTCACCGAGAACTTCAGCTACCCGCACCGCAACGGCGACATGGTCGCCACCCCGGAACGCGTGGACGCCGCGATCGCCCGGCACGCCGCGCTCGGCACCGACCCCACCGATGGAAAGGCCTCCTGATGCACAAACTTCTGGTCCTCTACCCGCACCCGACCGATCCGGCGGCGTTCGAGGCCCACTACGAGGGCACGCACATCCCGCTGGCGGCGAAGCTGCCGGGAATGCTGGACTTCCGGTACTCGTTGAACGTCCACGCCGAGCCGGAGAGCCCGTACTTCGCGGTGTTCGAGGCCGACTTCCCCGATGCCGAGGCGATGGCAGCGGCGCTGGCGTCGCCGGAAGGCGAGGCCGTGCAGGCCGACGTGCCGAACTACGCCACCGGCGGCGCCGTCGTGCTCGACTACCCGGTCGTCAGCCGCTGATCCGCGCTGCCGCGCCGCGCCCGTTCCAGCGCGGCGCGGCGAAAGGCGCTGGGCGCCACGCCGACGTGCTGGCGGAAGGTGCGCGAGAAGTGCGAGGCGTCCGGGTAACCCCAGCAGGTCGCGATCTCCGAGATCGGTCGGTGCGCGTGCAGGGGATCGCTCAGCTCCCGGCGGATCGCTGCCAGCCGCTGTTCGCGGATCCACGCCGACACGGTGGTGCCCTGCTGCTGGAACAGCCCGTGCAGGTGCCTGGTGGAGATGAACACGGCGCGCGCGACGCTGTCCGGGCTGAGCTCGCTGTCGCCGAGGCTGTTGAGGATGTGCTCGCGGATGCGCAGCATCAGCGACAGGTGCTCCCGGTCGTGGTCGTCGGTGCGCGCGAGCGCGGCGGTGCTCAGCAGCGCGGAGATCAGCTCCACAGCGGTGCGCACCACCCGCGCCGAGGCCGGTCCCTCCAAGGAGGTGAAGTCGCTGGAGATCTCGGTCAGCAGGGGCGTGACGAGCCTGGTCAGCGACTCCTCCGGGCCCAGCGAGGTCGCCGTGATCGCGCGGACGTGCTCGGGGCTGGGGTCGATCAGATCGCGCGGGAGCATGAGCACCACGGCGTCGATCGGGTCGGGGAAGCGCAGGTCGTAGGGCCGGGCGGTGTCGTAGACGCTGACGCTGCCGGGCGGCATCTGCGCCGTCCGGGCGTCCTGCACGAGCTCGGCGGTGCCCTCCAGCATCAGCGTCACCTTGTAGAACAGCCTGTGCGAGGCGTCGATGAGCGCCGGAGTCCGGTGCACCTCGTGTGGGGTGACCTTCAGGCGGGAGAAGAACACCCCGTCGATGACCCTGCCCCGGATGGTGGCGGCGAACCGGCCGTCGCTGAGGTCGTCGACGACCAGCGGCACGAACGAGGACGACACCACCCGCTGCCACGCCAGCACGGATTCAGTCGCGAACGCGACCGGCGGCAAAGCCATGAGCGCCTCCTCGACGTCGAGGGAATGTCTCCGAAGTCGTCTTGCGCGATGGTGCGGGTGGCGGCCCCTGAGACGCCATCCGCCTCCTGATGCGTCGCCACGCACGCAGTTCGGAGGCAGGTACTAAACCAGCTCGGATCGGTCTCCCGCCAGTGCCGGTTCCCGACCGAGGTGACGGATTACTCCCGTATTCCGGTCCCCGATTACTGGAGTTTTCCGGGTCCCCCAGGCCCCCGCCTCCGGACTCGGCGTACTGCCGCGACCGGGACTCGGAGTGGGGAATCGTTGCGATCGGTGCTGGTCGGGACGTATGGTTTGCCGTTACTGAACGATCGGTAAGGACGGACAATGGCGTCGGTCAGCTTGGACGAGGAAATCGAGTCGTTCGAGGCCTCCGCCTCGACGGTCTTCGCCCCGTTGCGCATCCGGCCGCTGCGGCCGGGACCGTTCCGGAGCTCGCTGCGCGCCACCTCCGCGGGTGACGTGGCCGTCACCCGCATCAAGTGCGCGCCCTGCCAGGTGCGGCGCACGCCCCGGCTGATCGGCTCGGGCGACCGCGAGCTGGTGAAGGTCACCATGCTCACCGCGGGCCGCGGCGAGGTCGAGCAGGACGGCAGGCGCTGCGTGCTCACGCCCGGCGACCTGGTCAACTACGACACCGACCGGCCCTACCAGCTGAACTTCCCCGACCCCTACGACATCACCGTGGTCGCCGTCCCGAAGTCCCTGCTCGGCGGGCACGTCGACACCCTCGCCACGCGCAGCGCCGTCGCGGTGCCCACCTCGCGCGGCGTGCAGCGAGTGGTCGGCGGGTTCTTCCGCACCATGACCGACGTGCTCGGCGAGGACACCGCCGGTTTCAGCGGAGACGCGGGCAGGCACCTCACGGACGCGCTGGTGTCGATGGTGATCTCCGAGCTCGCCGAACTGCGCCCGGAGCCCGGCGAGGACGTCGCCGACCGCGTGCTGGCGCACTGCCTCGCGCGCCTCGCCGAACCGGGTCTCACGGTGGAATCCGTAGCGCGCGCACATCACGTTTCCGTGCGCTACCTGCACAAGCTGTTCGCCGGGCGGTCGATGACGCTGTCGGCGTGGATCCGCAGGCAGCGGTTGGAACGCATCCGCCGCGACCTCGCCGACCCGGCGCTGGCCGACCGCACCGCCGCCGCGATCGCCGCCCGCTGGGGCGTCCTCGACGCCACCCACCTCAGCCGTGCGCTCAAGGCCGAGTTCGGGTTGACCGCCGCGGAGATCCGGCGGGCGACGCGGTAGCCGCCCGCCGGACACCCCCTCACGCCAGGCTGGTCCAGATGCTCTTGACCTCGGTGAAGGCCTCGATCGCGTCCCAGCCCATCTCCCGGCCGGAGCCGGAGGACTTCATCCCGCCCCACGGGGCACCCGCGTCCAGCAGCGGCGGCATGTTGATCCACACCGTGCCCGCCTTGACCTGGTGCGCGAGCCGGTTCGCGGTGCCGATGTCGCGGCTCCAGATGTAGGCGGCGAGCCCGTACTCGGTGTCGTTGGCGCGCGGCGCCAGCTCTTCGGGGTCGTCGTAGGGCAGCACTGTGAGCACCGGCCCGAAGATCTCCTCGCGGGCGATCCGCATGTCCTGGCTGACCCCGCCGAACACCGTCGGCTCGAAGAAGTAGCCGTTGGCCAGGTGCCCGTCGGCGCGACTACCACCGGTGAGCAGCCGCGCGCCCTCGGACTTGCCGATGTCCACGTAGCGCTGGATCTGCTCCAGCTGCTCCAGCGACGCCACCGGGCCCAGCTGCGTCGACTCGTTGAGCCCGGGCCCCAGCTGCATGGATCCGGCTGCGCCGGCCATCTTCTCCGCGAACTCGTCGGCGCGGCTGCTGTCGACGTAGTAGCGGGTCGCGGCCGCGCACACCTGACCGGAGTTGAGCAGGCCGGACATCAGGTTGCCCTCGATGACCGCGTCGATGTCGGCGTCGGCGGCGATGATGCTCGGCGCCTTGCCACCCAGTTCCAGGGACACCTTCTTCAACGCGCGGCCGGCCTCCGCGCCGATCTCGCGGCCGACGGCGGTGGATCCGGTGAAGGAGATCTTGGCGACCCCGGGGTGGCGCACCAGCGCCTTGCCCGCCTCCGGGCCGCCGGTGACGACGTTGACCACGCCCGCCGGGAATCCGGCCTGCTCCAGGACTTCCGCCAGCAGCAGGGTGGTCAGCGGGGTCTGCTCGGCGGGTTTGACGACCACGGTGTTGCCGGTGGCCAGGGCCGGGGCGAGCTTCCAGACCAGGATCATCAGCGGGAAGTTCCACGGCGTGATCAGCCCGCACACGCCCAGGGGTTCGCGCCGGGTGCGGTGGTCGACGTCGGGGACCGACAGGGGAGTGGTGACCCCGGTGATCTTGGTGGTCCAGCCCGCGTAGTACCGCAGGTGCTCCACGGCGTTGGGCACCGAGAACCCGGCGCTGATCGCCAGCGGCTGGCCCTGGTCGGTGGTCTCCAGCCGGGCGAACTCGGTGGCCCGCTCTTCGAGCAGGTCAGCGGCCTTGAACAGCAGCCGGGCGCGTTGGGCGGGCAGCAGCCCGGCCCACTCGGGCGAGTCGAACGCCGCCCGGGCGGCCTCGACCGCGGTGTCCACATCGGACGCCGTTGCCTCCGGCAGCTCGGCGATGACCTCGCCGGTCGCGGGGTTGCGGGTGGGGAAGGTGGTGCCGTCGCTGTCGGTCCACTTCCCGTTGATGAACATGTCAGTGCGCAAGGGGAACTCCTCGGAAATTCTCATTCGTCTCAGTCTGCGGCGGTGCTGGCTGTTTCCAGGTGCGGGACCCAGAGGGCCGCTGAGGTTCCGCTACCCGCACCGCCGAGCAAGCCGCTCATCAGAAGGGCTTTCAGTCGAAGACGATGACGCCGCGCAGGTTCCGGCCCGCGTGCATGTCCTCGTACGCCTCGGCGACCTGGTCGAGCGCGTAGGTCTTGGTCACCAGTTCGTCGAGCTTGAGCTGGCCGTTCTGGTACATGCGCAGCAGGTTCGGGATGTCGCGGCGCGGGTTGGACTCGCCGAACAGCGATCCCTGCAGCCGCTTCTGCATCAGCGTCAGGTCGCCGAGCGCGATGGGCGCACCGACGGCGGTGATGTCGCCGAGCCCGGTCACCACGACCGTGCCCGCCTTCCGGATCGAGGCCAGCGCCTCGCCGACGTGCTCGCCGCGCACGACGCCGATGGTGATGATGGTGGCATCGGCTCCCTGGCCGTTGGTGACCGACCGAGCGTGCTCCGCGGCCTCGTCGATGCCGGTGAAGAAGTGGGTGGCACCGAACTGCTTGGCCCAATCCGCCTTGGCGGCAACCGGATCCACGGCGATGATCGTCGTCGCCCCGGAGTGCGCCGCGCCCTGCAGCGCGTTGACGCCGATGCCGCCGATGCCCATCACGATCACGGTGTCGCCGGGTTGGGTGTTCGCCGACCGCACCGCCGACCCCCAGCCGGTGGGCACACCGCAGCCGACCAGCGCGGCGGAGCGCAGCGGGATGCTCTTGTCGATCTTCACCACGGAGTCGATCGACACCGTGGTGTGCTCGCTGAACGTCGAGATGCCGCACTGCTGGCCGACCGGTTCGCCGTCGAGGTGCATCCGGAAGCTCGACGGATCGTCGGCGCGCGCACCGGTGAGCAGCGATGCGCCCAGGTCGCACAGGTTCGACAGTCCGCGTGCGCAGAACTCGCACCTGCCGCAGGCGGGCAGGAAGGAGAACACGACGTGGTCGCCGACCTCGAAAGCGGGGGTGTTCGGCCCGACCGCGGTCACGACCCCGGCGCCCTCGTGCCCGCCCGCGTAGGGGTGGACGCCGACCGGCACGTCACCGGTGGCGACGTGGTCGTCGGAGTGGCACAACCCCGACGCCGCCAGCTTGACGGTCACTTCGCCCTGCCTCGGATCGTCGAGCTCGACCTCGACCGTCTCGTAGGTCCCGGGCACTTGGCGAATGATGGATGTGCGGGTGGTGATCGGCATTGATACCTCCGTGACTCCGTCGTCACGGCCAGTACAACCGCCTGAACAGCCCACCCGATCACCAATCCGCGCACTCCTCCTCGCCAATTCGTGCACGGCCGCGCGCGGGCTGTTCGTGGTGCCACCGGCGGAGGCCGCCGCCGGTGGCACCACGGGGTGGGTCCGCGCTCAGCGCACCTCGAGTTCCGAGACTCCGGTGTGCTCCGGGCTCTCCGGGCCGGTGAGCTCGACTCGGACGTAGCGGGCCAGGTGGCCCTCCGGCAGCTCCGCCGGGACCTCGGTGAACGTGCGGCCGTCGACCGAGGTCAGCAGGCGGTGCGAGCTCGGGGCGATCTCGCTCCAGCGCGGCGTGATCTGCGAGATCCGCTGCGCTGCACCGAGGTCGACGGTGGCCGAGCCTTGCGGGCCGTTGAGGTGCCACGGTGTGGCCGCGTTGCCGTCGACGGCTGCTTCGGCGTAGCGACCGGGCTCCTCGCTGGTGGCCTCCGCCGACTTGCAGCGCGCCAGGTTGTCGGTCGGCGTCAGGTCCGGCCTGCGGGTCTTGAGCATCAGCGGCTGCGCCTCGCTGACCACGTGCTCGCCGTCCGGGGCCTGCACGGTGAACGGGTCACCGCTGCGCAGGAGCACCGTCGTCTGGTGACCGCCGATGCGGACGTCGAACGTGCGGCCCTGCCACTTCAGCCCGGTCAGCTCGACGCCCTCGCCGAGCTGCGGCGGCAGGGTCGGGTCGAGGACGACCTTGTCGCCGCGCCAGCGCATGCCCGTCAGCCCGTGGGTGAAGACCTGCGTGTAGCCGCCGGCACCGGTGAGGAAGTTGAACGTCGGAGCGCCCGCCCCTTCACCGGCCCGCTCGCCGCGCGCCTCGGAGAACTGGGCGAACGGGTCCTTCTCGAACGGCCGGATCGACCGGTCGAGGTAGGTGTTGGTCGCGCAGCCGGGTTCGCCGATGGCGGCGGCGTCGATGGCGTGCGCGGAGTCGGTCATCGCCGGGCCGTCGGGGTCGGTGCGCGGCGCGTAGTAGTCGAGCGTGTTCTGCGCGACGTGCTCGGGCATCGGCCACTCCAGCGGGTACTGCAGCAGCACCGCGTCGGCCTGCTTGATCCGCTGCCCCGCGTACCCGTCGTACTGCCGGAACACCTGCGCCTGCTGGTCGAAGGGCATCCGCACCGAGTCGGCGATGGCGTTCCACTCCGGGGGAGCGGGTTCGCCGAGGACCTGAGCGGCCTCGGTGGCGTGCCGCAGCGCGGTGGCCGCGCCCGCGTTGGTGAACACCCCGTCGTTGACGCCGTTGCTGTACTCGTCCGGGCCCGCGACGTTGTTGATCGAGAAGGTGCCGTCGGCGTTGGGGGTCACGCGCCCGGCCCAGTACTCGGCCACGCCGCGCAACACCGGCCAGCCGTGCTCCCGCAGCCACGCCCGGTCGCCGGTGGCCAGGTAGTACTGCCAGGTGGACAGCGCGACGTCGCTCTGCAGGTGGTTCTGGGTCAGGCAGTGCGGCGGATCCCAGCTGTGGCAGTCCTTCTGCAGGTCACCGCTGTCGGCGCTGGTCCACGGGTAGAACGCGCCCTGCTGGCCGATGGACCGCGCGTTGGCACGCGCGGCGGGCAGCGTCTTCTCGCGGTAGGCCACCACCGACTTGGCGATGTCGGGGTGCTGCAGCAGCAGGCTCGGGTACATCCACAGCTCGGTGTCCCAGAAGTTCAGGCCCGCGTAGTTGTCGCTGCTCAGCCCGGCGGGGGCGACGCTGGTGTCCTGCCCTTCGCGGATGCTCGACAGGATCGCGTACTTGCTGGAGCGCAACGACTTCTGCAGGTCCGGGCGGTCCGGGACGCGGATGTCGCTCTCCCACAGCTCGTTCCACGCCGCGGTGTGGGCGTCGAAGAGGTCGTCCCAACCGCGCTCGGCGGCTTCCTGCGAGGCCCTGACGGCGGCGGCCTCGTGATCCGGCGTGGTCAGCGCGGTGTCGACGCCGACGAACTTGCCGAACTCGTAGGTCTCGCCCCGCTGCGCCTCGAAGCCGACCTTCTGCTCGGCGTCGAGTCCGTCGACGCGCTGCTGGGAGGTCGTGCGCACGTCATCGGGTCCGACCAGCGTGGACGCGACGGTGCCGCGAGCGCCGACGCCGTCGGTCTCGAAACCGACGCGCACGGTCTCGCCCTCGGCCTTGCCCGCGGTCGGGTGCATCCGGCGGGCGCCCGTGCCCTCGATCGCGCCGGCCACCTCGACCTGTCCCGACCAGCGCGGAGCGACCCGCGCGCGGACGGCTCCGACGTGCGGGTTGGTCCGGTCGGCCACGACGTCGTAGGTGAGGTCGGTGACCTTTCCGTCCGGCGCGGTCCAGGTCAGCGACGTCGACACGACACCGCACTGGACGTTCAGCGACTGGCGGAAGTGGGAGATCTGCTCCGGCGGCGTCTGCGGCGTGAAGGTGTGCTCGCCCGCGCGGACGGTCAGCGACGACCAGGTCGGGATGGCCGCGATGGCGTGCCTGGGCACGTCGGTCTGCGAACTGGGCCCTTCGCCGTAGAGGCCGGTGACGAAAGCGCCGTCGTAGCGAGGGGTTTCGAGCGGGAACCCGGTCTTCTCGCCGGTGGCGGCGTAGCCGGCCCCGGTGGGCGGCACGCGTTGCGAGAGGTATCCGTTGCCCACGAAGGCGTGCGCGGTGTAGGCGGGGTCGAACCGGTCGGTCGACATCTCCCACGTGTCGTCGCTCGCGCAGCGCGGAGGCGGCTCGGCCGGGGCGGCGCCCGCGACGGGCACGACCGCGCCCGCGGTGACCAGCAGCGCGGCGCCCAGCACGCTGCTTGAACGATGCAGTTTCACCCGAGTCAACTCCTGTGTTCGATTTCGGATGGTGATCGGGAATCCTGCTTCGGCGGCATTCGATCGTCAAGTCGACGTGGTATCGATCATGCCTGCGCTTTTCGGAATGGCGAGTGAGCGAAGTGGACGTCGCGTATACGTGGACGCATGAGTTCCTTTTCGCGACGGCGACTGCTCCAATTGTCGGCAGCGGCCGGTGCCGCCGCTCTCGGCGCCGCGTCCTGCAGCGCGCGGCCGGCCACCGACCAGGCCGCCGGCGCCGCGCGGTTGAGCTCTCCCACCGGTGTTCTCGGGGCGAACTTCAACGGTGACCCGAGCATCATGAGCTGGGCAGGGCTGGAGCGCGCCGAGGCGACCTGGGTGCGCGGCTTCGCGGCCATGCCCGACCTCGACGAGGGGACCCCGGCCGACAACCGTGCGATCAAAACCCTGCTGGATGCGGTGGATCGCAAGTACGGTGTCGTGCTCTCGCTGAAGTTCCCCTATTTTCCGCGCTCGCACGACAGAATTCCCCGCCCGGGCACCGAGGAGATGAAAAAGGACCTGGCCAGGGTCGACAAGGTGCTGCCCGAGGTGATGGGCGAGGTCGACGTTCTCGTCATCGGCAACGAGCCGTTCATCGAATGCCCGAAGGCTGATTGGACCAACGGCGCGATCAACGACTTCTACGAGACCGTGGCCGAGCACGTCATCGACTACCGGGCGAAGAACTTCCCCGACGGGTGCAAGACGGTCCTCTACATGGGTTCGCTGAACCACCTCGACCAGCCCGACGAGTGGATCAACAGCGGTACCGACCGCTGGATGAAGTACGTCCGCGACACGCCCGAGATCGAGGGCACCGACATCCACCCGCACGTCGACGAGCCCAACGGCGCCCAGGCGTACCTCGACTACGTGCTGCCCAAGCTCGGCGACAAGAAGTTCCTCGTCACCGAGTTCTCCCTGGTGCAGCTGTGGAAGAACCACCTCACCGATAAGATCCCGGCCGCCTACGCCGAGAAGTACGGGGTTCCGGCGGGCACCGAGGTCTGGCAGGTCATCCGCAACGCGCTGAAGCAGCCCTTCCCGAAGCAGCGCTGGTACGACCTGCTGCGCGAAAGCCCGTGGTTCGAGGACAACAAGCACTACCTCAGCGAGCAGATGGCGAAGTTCCGCGCCACCGGGAAGCTCGCCGTGGCCACCTACGGAATCGGCCAGGACGCCGCCATGTCCGGCGACGATTTCGACGCGAAGAGCACCCCGTGGCTGCTCAACAGCCTCTACGCCTCCGCGACCGTGCAGTCCGAACCCAACGGTGAGGCCGCCCCCAACTACGCCTGGCTGGAGGACTTCACACGCGCCCAGAAGTCTTGATCGTCGTCCGCGGCCGCTCGGCTCGGCGGTGCGCACTGCTCAGGAGGGCGACCAGACCTCGTTGATCGTGGCGGGGGTGAGGACGTCGTCCGGGGTTCCCGCCGCGTGGACGCGGCCTCGGTGCAGCAGGACGCAGTGGTCGGCCTGGCGCGCTTCGGCGAGGTCGTGCGACACCTGGACGACCGTGCGGCCGGATCGCGTTTCGGCCCGGACGGCGTCGGTGATGAGACCGCGGGCCTTCGGGTCGGCGCCCGCGTCGGGTTCGTCGAGCAGCAGCAGTTCCGCGTGCTGGGCGAGTCCTTGCGCGACCAGGACGCGCTGCCGCTGACCGCCGGAGAGCGCGCTCATGCGTTGCTTGGCCAGACACCTCACCTCCAGTCGGTCCATCGCCTCATCGATGGCCGCGCGGTCCGCCGCGTTGAGCCTGCGCCACGGTCCGCGCTCGGCCCACCGGCCCATCGCCACGGCGTCGAAGACCGTGCAGGGCAGGGCTTCCGGGATCGCGCTGTGCTGCGGCACGAACGCCGGTCGCCCCTCGTAGTCGTTGCGCTGCGCACCGCTGCTGGGCAACGTGCCGGCGAGCGCGGCCAGCAGTGTGGACTTGCCCGCGCCGTTGGGGCCCACCACGGCGGTCCACCGGGCGGCCGGGATCTCCGCCGACTCGATGTCGAGCACCTGTTTTCCCTGGTGGCCGGCTTTCAAATGGCGGAGTGCGACGGCGGTTCGCGGCACGCTGCTCACGATTTCCTCTCCGGGGCAGTGGGCGAAGTCACGCCACGAGGTTGAGAACGACAATCATTTCCATTATAGGTTGTCCGTCATGGATTGGCTATTGGTCCCGTTCGGGGTCTCCTTCGTGGAGCGGGCGCTGTGGGCCGGTGTGCTCGTGTCGGTGATCTGCGCCCTGGCCGGGACCTGGGTCGTGCTGCGGGGCATGGCCTTCCTGACCGACGCGATGTCCCACGGCATGTTGCCGGGCGTGGCGATCGCGTCCGTGCTGGGCGGAGACCTGCTGCTGGGAGCCGCGTTGAGCGCCGGCGCGATGGCCGCCGGGGTGTCGGTGCTGGACCGGTCGCGGTGGCTGTCGCGCGACACCGGCATCGGGCTGCTGTTCGTGGGCATGCTGGCGACCGGTGTGATCGTCGTGTCGCACTCGAAGTCCTTCGCCGTGGACCTGACCGGCTTCCTGTTCGGCGACGTGCTCGCCGTGACCGACGGCGACCTGGTGCGGCTGGCGGTCGCCCTGGTGGTCGCGGTCGTGGTGTCGGTCGCCGCCTACCGTCCTCTCCTGGCGCTGACATTCGACCCGCGCAAGGCCCACACGCTGGGAATGCGCCCGCGCCTGGCCGGTCTGCTGATGACCGGGCTGGTGACGCTGGCGATGGTGATGTGCTTCCAGGTCGTCGGCACCCTGCTGGTCTTCGGCCTGCTGATCGCCCCGCCCGCCGCCGCGACCCTGTGGGCCGACCGGGTTCCGCTGGTGATGGCCGGTGCCGCGGCTTTCGGCGCCGCCTCGACGGTGCTCGGGCTGCTCGCCTCGTGGCACTGGGGGACCGCCGCCGGGGCCAGCATCGCCGCCACCTCGGTCGCGCTGTTCTTCCTGTCCGCCCTGCTGTCCGCGCTGCGCGACCGGGGACGGGCGCTGACCACCCGAACAGAGAACGTCTCGAAGACGGAGGAGCCGGTCGCGTGAAACATCGCCGATTACAACTGTTCTCGATCGCACTGGGCGCGCTCGCGCTCGGTGCCTGCTCGCAGCCACCACCACCGCCACCACCGGTGCCGCACGGCTACGTCGAAGGTGCAGAGGAGACCGCCGAAGCGCAGTCCCGGCTGATCGTCGCGGAGAGCGGGGGAGCGCTGCGCGTGCTGGACCTGCTGACCGAGGAAACCCGGGACCTCCAACCCGTTCCGGGAATCCGGGACGTCGTCACCGACGGCCGCTTCGGCTTCGTGTCGGACGCGGATTCGGTGCACGTCGTCGACAGCGGCGCGTGGACGGTCGATCACGGCGACCACATCCACCACTACCGCGCGGAGATCCGCGAGCTGGGGGAGGTCCCGCTCGCCACACCGGTGCAGGCGCAGAGCGACAAGGCGGTGGTCGCGCTGTCCGGCGCCGACGGCGCGACGGTGCTGCTGAACCGAGAACCGCTGGAGAAGGGCCGGATCGAGCGCGCGGCCGACCTGCGCGTCGAACCGGGGACCGTCGCCGTGCCCTTCGAGCAGCACGTCCTCGCCACGTCCGGTGACGCGGTGCGCGTCCTGGATCGCGCCGGCGCCGAAACCGCCCGGATCCCCGAGTCGTGCCCCGAACCCGCCGGAACCGCGGTGACGCGTCGCGGCGCGGTGTTCGGGTGCGCCGACGGAGCGCTGCTCGTCACCGCCGACGACGGACCGTTCCGCGGCGAGAAGATCGCCTACCCGCCGGGCGCGGCACCTCGCGCCGGCGAGTTCCACCAGCGTCCCGGCAGCGACACCCTGGCCGCGCTGGCGGGCGAGGACGGCGCGTGGCTGCTGGACCTGTCGAAGCGGTCCTGGAAGCACGTGCCCACGGGACCGGTGGCGGCGGTCAACGCCGTCGGTGCGGGCGGTTCGCTGCTGGCCGTCGGCACCGACGGGACGATGCGCGCCTACCGGGAGGACGGCACGGAGACCGCGCGCAACCAGATCATCCCGCCCGGCGGTCCGCCGCCGAGCATCCAGGTCGACACGTCGCGGGCGTACGTCAACGACGTGGCCGCGGGAACGGTGCACGAGATCGACTACAACGACGGCTTGCGCATCGCCCGCAGCTTCCGGCTGGGCGGACAGGCCGCGCACGTGGTGGAGACCGGCCGATGAAGCGCACCGCAACGCGCGCGGTCCTCGCGCTGATCACCGCACTGCTGACCCTCACCGCCTGCTCCGCCGGGGCGCAGCAGCGGCCCAGCGTGGTCGTGACGACCAACATCCTCGGCGACATCACGCGGCAGATCGTCGGCGCCGGAGTGCCGGTGTCGGTGCTGATGACGCCCGGAGCCGACCCGCACTCGTTCGGGATCTCCGCGCAACAGGCCGCCGAACTCGAACAGGCCGACCTCGTGGTGCACAACGGACTCGGCCTGGAAGAGGGCGTGCAGCACAACGTCCAGGCCGCGGTCGCGGAAGGCGCTCCGGCCTTCGCGGTCGCCGAGCACGTCGACCCGCTGAAGATCGCCGGACCGGACTCCCAACCGGATCCGCACTTCTGGACCGACCCGTCGCGAGTCGCCCGCGCCGTCGACCTGATCGCCGACCAGGTCGTGGCCCACGTCGACGGCATCGACGCGGCGGCGGTGAGGACCCGCGCCGCGCAGTACCGGCAGCAGGTGCTGGCGGTCGAATCCGAGGCGGCGCAACGGTTCGAGCGCATCCCGCCCGAGCGGCGCAAGCTCGTCACCAACCACCACGTGTTCGGCTACCTCGCCCACCGCTACGGGTTCGAGGTGATCGGGGCCGTGATCCCCAGCGGCACGACGCTGGCCTCGCCCAGCGCCTCCGACCTGTCGTCGCTGGCCGACGCCGTCCGTCGCGCGAACGTGCGCACGATCTTCGCCGATTCCTCGCAGCCGGACCGGCTGGCGCGGGTGCTGGCCGAGCAGGCCGGCCTCGACGTCCGCGTGACACCGCTGTTCACCGAATCGCTGAGCGAGCCGGGCGGGGGCGCCGCCACCTACCTGGAGATGACCCGCGCGAACACCGAGGCCATCGCCTCCGGGCTCGGCGCTTGATCACCCTCGGAGAAGGAGAGAAAACCATGTTGAAACCGGTTCGCTTACCGGTGGCCGTCGCCACGATGGCGCTGGCCCTGACCGCGTGCGGTTCCGGCGCTCAGCAGGCCGCCGCGCCCGGCCCCGCCGTGCCCGACCCGATCGTGACCACCTACGACGGCGGTGTCCTGGTGCTCGACGGGAAGACCTTGGCCGTGGCCGAGGACATTCCGCTGCCGGGCTTCAACCGGCTGAACCCGGCCGGCGACGCCGAGCACGTCATGGTGTCGACCTCGACGGGTTTCCAGGCGCTCAACGCCGTGCGCGCCCAGCTCACCGACGTGCAGTTCCCGGCGCCCAAGCCGGGTCACGTGGTGCGCAACGCCGGTCGCACGGTGCTGTTCGCCGACGGGACCGGCGAGGTGACCTCGTTCGACACCGCCGAGCTCGCTGCTGGAAAGCCGGCCACCGACAAGCACACGGCCGCCGAAGCCCACCACGGCGTCGCGATCGAGCTGTCCAACGGCCAGATGGTGCTGTCGCTGGGCAACGAGGAGGACCGCACCGGCATCGCGGTCCTCGACGAGCACCGCCACGAGATCACCCGGAACGAGGACTGCCCCGGCGTCCACGGCGAGGCCGTCGCGCAGGGCGAGGCCGTGGTCATCGGCTGCGAGAACGGCGCGCTGGTCTACCGCGACGGCGCGATCACCAAGATCACCAGCCCGACGCCGTACGGGCGGATCGGCAACCAGGCGGGCAGCGAGCACTCGTCGGTCGTGCTCGGCGACTACAAGCAGGACGAGCACGCGGAACTCGAACGTCCGCAGCAGATCGCACTGGTCGACACCGCGAACTCCTCGCTGAAGCTGGTCGACCTCGGCACCAGCTACACCTTCCGCTCGCTGGGGCGCGGCCCGGCCGGTGAGGCGCTGGTGCTGGGCACCGACGGTCAGCTGCACGTGATCGACCCGCTCCAGGCCCGCGTGGTTCGCAGCATCCCGGTGATCGGCCAGTGGGAGGAGCCGCTGGAGTGGCAGCAGCCGCGCCCGGCGCTGTTCGTCCGCGACGGCACGGCATACGTGACCGATCCGGCCAAGCGGGAGATCCACGCGATCGACATCGCTTCCGGCCAGAAGACCGCGACGGGCGCGCTCCCCCATGCGCCGAACGAGATCGCCACGCCCCTGGCGGGTCACTGACGCGAAACGGGGGAGGGGACGGCGTCGGATCGATGCCGTCCCCTCCCCTTAGTTGTTCCGGGCTCGAGCACTGGGAACGCGCGTGCGCAGCCGCGCGGGCAGCGAGTCCGCGGTGAGCGGCGTGGCCGTCATCCAGCCGGTGAGCGCCGCCAGGTCGGTCCGGGTTCGGATCGGGCCGACGGGGATCACGGGTCCGGTGGGCCGCCGCTCCACGTCGCACGGCTGCACCAGGACGACCGTCCCGCTGGCCCCGGACGCCTTGGTCCGCGCACTGCACCAGAGCTTCCCGAGCTGACAAGGCGCGCGCACCAGCACTCCGTGCGGAGTCCGGCGCACGGTCTCCCGCAGCGCATCGAGAGCCGGAAGCCCCTGGCAGTCGTCGCACAGCACCGCGGTGAATCCCACCGCACTGGTCACGGACTCCATCTCGACGTCCTCCTCATCCGGGTACGACCTCTCAAGTAACAACGATAACCGTTTTCAATAATTTGGTCACGCGTGTGTCCGGGTGAGGAGCCGGTAGGAATCCGCGTCGCCTCAGCGCGAGGTGCGTGCTGCGGCGAGGCGCCGGGCCTGGGTGAACGGGTCGGGGGTGATGTTCAGCAGGAGTGCGCTGAGGGTGCCCTCGTAGATCAGGAGGAGGTCTGCGGCGATCTCTCCGGGCGCTGAAAAGCCCTCGGCGGCGGCGATTTCGGTGAGCCGGTGGAGCAGGTGGCGCTTGTGCTCGGCGACGACGGCGAGCGCTGGGTGATCCGGGTCGGTGAGCTCCACCGCCGCGTCCACGTGCGCGCAACCGCGGCGGTGACCGGTGGTGGTCCACCACCGCTCCAGGGCGTCGAACAGGGCCAGCAGGGGTTCGTCGGCATCGGCGATGGCCGCTTCCCAGTCGGCCCGCCACTGCTCATCGCGCTGGGAGAGGTAGGCGGTGACGAGCTTGTCCTTGCCGCCGAAGTGCTTGTAGCAGGTCGCCAGCGCCACGCCCGCGCGCTCGACGATCGCGTCGATGCCGGTGGCGTTGATGCCCCGCGCGTAGAAGAGCTCGTCCGCCGCCGCGAGCAGGCGCTCCCGCGCCGGGGTTGCCGGTTTCGCCATCACGGGACTAGTGTAACGGTCGTTCTACCTAGAACGATCGTTCTGCTGTAGGAGGGGCCGTGCCCGAGCTCAAGGCCGTCGCGTTCGACGTCGTCGAAACCCTGATGTCGCTGGAGGAGGTGCCGGGCCGCCTGGCCGAATGCGGTTATCCCGCAAGCCTCTTCGACCCGTGGTTCACCCGCGCGGTGCGCGACGGCATGGCGCTCGCCGCCGCCGGCGGCTACCGCACCTTCGACGAGATCTGCGCCGCGGCGTTGCGCGACATCACCGGCGAGGACGTCGGCCAGGCGACGATCGACCACGTGCTGGGCGGGTGGGACCGCTTCCCGGCGCACGACGACGTGACCCCCGCGCTGGAAGAACTCCGCGCGGCCGGCGTGCGCGTCATCGGACTGACCACCGGATCCGCCGAGGTCATCAGCGGATTCTTCGCCCGCAGCGGACTGTCCGATCACGTCGAGGCGGTCCTGTCCTGCGCCGACGTTGGGGCGTGGAAGCCCGCCCCCGCCGCGTACCGCTACGCCACGACCTGGCTGGAGCTCGCCCCGGAACAGGTCGCGCTCGTGGCCGCCCACGCCTGGGACTGCCACGGCGCCAAGCGAGCCGGCCTGCGGACGGGCTGGGTCAGCCGCCTCGAAGGCCGCTACAACCCGACCTTCGACCCGGCGGACGCCACGGCCGACGATCTGCCCGACCTCATCCGAAAGCTCCTCGAACCCGCCGCATGAGGGGAGTTTCAAGATCTTTTTGAGGGGATCCGGCGTGTTCTCGTGTCCGGGGACGTGCCGGGTGGCGTGGTGATTTCCGGCGGCGGACGGCTCCACGCGGCTGGAAACACCGCGTTCACCTGCTGATTTGCAGGATTCCAGCGTTGACCGGGTTCGTTCCGGTGGTTAGCGTCCCCGGCCATGACCGCGGGGCTGGGTCTGGAGGCGCTGGACGAGGTGGATCGCCGCATCATCGCGGCGCTCCAGCTCAACGGGCGTGCGCCGTGGAGCGCGGTCGCGCGGTGGGCCGGGGTCAGCGAGACCACGGTGCAACGGCGGTTCACCGCGCTGCACGAGCGCGGACTGGTGCACGTGGTCGGCGTCATCGACCTGGACCGCACCGCGGCCGGGTCGTCGATGCTGATCAGGGTGCAGGCGCGGCCCGGGAGGGGCTGGGATCTCGCCGAGCAGCTGACGGCGCGTCCGGAGGCCCGGTTCCTCGCGGTGGTCACCGGGACCGCCGACCTGATCGTCGATTTCGTGGCGCACGACAACGACGAGCTGTTGCGCCTGCTGTTCACAGACCTGCCCGGCGCAGACCTGATCGCGGGAACCGAGAGCGTCGCGGTGATCCGCACTTTCGCCTCGGCTCCGGGATGGGACACCGGCCTGCTGCCGCCCGAAGCCGCCGCCGAATTGCGGCCGACGCATGCGCGGCCGTACGACCGGGCCGACTGGGGCGCGCCGCCCAAGGCGCCGGGTGAGCTCGAACGCGCAGTCGCGGAGGAACTCGCGGTGGACGGGCGGCTGCCGGTGAGCGCGATCGCGCGCAAGCTCCGCACCAGCGAATCCAGCGTCGCCCGGGCGATGGACCGCATGGTCTCCCGCGGCGGACTGCAGTTCCGGACGCTCGTGGAGCCGGAACTGCTCGGCTACGGGGTCGAGTTCATGCTGTGGCTGTCGATCCACCCCGGGCACCTCGACGAAGCCGGACGGCGGCTCGCCGCGCATCCCGGCACGAAGTTCCTGGCCGCCGCGACTGGCCGGTTCAACCTGGTCGGGCAGATGGTGTTGCCCGCGAAGGCCGACCTGTTCGGCTACACCGCCGAGGTCATCGGCACGCTGCCCGGGCTCAACGCCTCGGACGTCACCTTGCACCTGGCCACGCTCAAGCGCGCGTGGACCCGGGTGGACCGCTTCCGCTGAAACCGCACGGGAGGAAACATGTCCGCAGCTGATCCACCTCACGAGCCGTGGCAGTGGCCGGAGGCGACTTGGCGCCGCCACGTCGAGGCCGTGCGCGCGGGACGGCGTCTCGTGCCGTCGCGGTGGCCGGGCGGTGCGCGCGTCGCGGTCGCGATCTCCTTCGACTCCGACCACGAGACGATCCCCTTGCGCGACGGCGAGACCAGCCCCGGACGTCTCGCGCAGGGCGAGTACGGCGCGCGCGTCGGCGCCGGTCGGGTGCTCGAACTGCTCGCCGAGCACCGCGTCCCCGCGACGTTCTTCATGCCCGCGGTGTCGGCCCTGCTGCACCCGGGCGAGGCGAAGGACTACGCGAGCGAACCGCACGAGATCGGCGTGCACGGGTGGATCCACGAGCGGAACACCTTGCTGGCCGAGGAGGACGAGCGGGAGCTGATCTCCCGGGCGCGGGAATCGCTCGCCGAGATCACCGGCGTCCGGCCGACCGGGATCCGCACTCCCTCGTGGGACTTCTCCGACTCCACTTTGGACACCATTCGCGAACTCGGTTTCGCCTACGACTCCTCGCTGATGGCCGACGACGAGCCCTACGAGATCGTCGCGAACGGCTCGCCCACCGGCCTGGTGGAGATCCCCGTCGACTGGATCCGCGACGACGCCCCGTACTTCACGATGGACCGCTACGGCTCGGTGCGGCCCCACACCCGCCCGCGCGACGTGCTGGAGATCTGGATCGACGAGTTCGACGCCGCCTACCGGGCCGGCGGTGTCTTCCAGCTGACCATGCACCCGCACGTCATCGGCCACCGCTCGCGACTGGTCGTGCTGCGGGAACTGCTCGATCACATCCGGGCGCACGGCGACGTCTGGTTCGCGACCCACGCCGAACTCGCCGGCGCCGCGCGCGCCGAGGCGACCCGGCTCGACACCGCAGGAGCGACCTCATGAGAACGGACACGGTGAGCAGCGGGAAGCTGACCCGGGCGCAGCGCAAGGCGATCGTCGCCGGCACCATCGGCAACACGGTCGAATGGGTGGACTGGGCGCTCTACTCGATCTTCGCGAAGATCATCTCCCAGGAGTTCTTCCCCGCAGGCGACGAGACCGCGGCCCTGCTGTCGACCCTCGCGGTGTTCGCCGTCGGGTTCGTGATGCGCCCGATCGGCGCCGCTGTGCTCGGCGGTTACGCCGATCGCCACGGCCGCAAGAAGGGACTCACCCTCACCATCGGGCTGATGGCAGGGGCCTCGTTCGTCATCGCGCTGACACCGACCTACGACGCGATCGGACTCTTCGCGCCGCTGGTGCTACTGGTGGCGCGGTTGTTGCAGGGCTTCTCGGCGGGTGGCGAGTTCGGGTCGTCCTCGGCCTTCCTCGTCGAATCCGCCGCAGCGGGCAGGCGCGCGTTCGCCGGTTCGTGGCAACAGGTCTCGGTCGGCGGCGGAGTGCTGATCGCCTCGCTGCTCGGCACGATCACGACCTCGTCGCTGTCCGACGCGGCGCTGCACTCGTGGGGCTGGCGCGCGGCGTTCATCATCGGCGGCCTGCTCGGTCTCGTGGGCCTGTGGCTCCGGGTGTCGGTGGAGGACACCGAATCGTTCACCAAGGCGCGCGCCGGCGGCCAGACCAGGACGAACCCGCTCAAGGCGATGATCTTCGAACACCCCGGCGCCGCGCTGCGGGTCGCCGGCATCACCATCGCCGGGACGCTCACCTACTACATCTGGGTAAACTACCTGCCCACCTACGCCAACCTCACCACCGGAATCCCGCTGTCGCAGGCGCTGCTGTCGCAGACCCTCTGCCTGGTCGTGTTCGTGGTGGCGCTGCCGTTCGTGGGCGCGCTGTCGGACCGGGTGGGGCGCAAGACCACGCTGGGCGTGTTCGCGGGCGGGTTCGTGCTGCTGGCGTGGCCGCTGCTGAACCTCCTCGGCAACAGCTTCCTGAGCCTGTTCCTGGTCCAGCTGACCGGGATGATCCTGGTGCTCGGCTACTCGGCGAACTGCGCGGTGATCATGGCCGAGCAGTTCCCGCCCGAGGTGCGCGCGACCGGCATCGCCTTGCCCTACGCCCTGGCGGTGGCGCTGTTCGGCGGAACCGCGCCGTACATCACGACCTGGCTCAACGACATCGGGCACGGCGACCTGCTGTGGCTCTACGTCTCGGGCTCCGCGCTGATCTCGCTGATCGTCTACCTGACGATGCCGGAGACCAAGGACAAGGAGTTCGCCTGATGCGGCACGTGCTGGTGACCGGAGCAGCCAGTGGGCTCGGCCGCGCCATCGCGGAGGACTTCGCAGAGCACGAGGACGTGGCGCTCACCTTGGTGGACGTCGACCGAGCACGGCTCGCGGAAACACCCGTTCAAGCCGTGCGGATCACCGCGGACCTCACCGAACCCGAGACGTGCGAGTCCGTGGTGGAACAGGCGTGGCGGACGGCCCCGCTGGACGTGCTCGTCAACGCCGCCGGGATCTACCCGTCGGTGGACATGATCGACGTCGACGCCGAGACCTGGGACCGGATCTTCGCCCTCAACCTGCGCGCACCCGTGCTGACCACGGCCGCGTTCGCGCACCGCGGGCGGAGCGGTGCGGTCGTCAACATCTCCTCCGGAGCCGCGCTGCGCGCCCGGCCCGGCGGCGGACCCTACGCGAGCTCCAAGGCCGCGCTCGAGATGGCCACCCGCGCAGCGGCGTTGGAGCTCGGCGAACGCGGAATCCGGGTCAACGCCGTCAGCCCCGGCTTCGTCGCCGTGGACAGCGAGTGCAACCCGGTCGCCGAGGACTACGCCGCCGCCGTGTCGGTCAATCCGCTCGGCAGGCCCGGTGAGCCTTCCGACGTCGCCCGCGCGGTGCGCTGGTTGGCGAGCGACAACGCCTCCTGGATCACCGGCGAGATCCTGCGCGTCGACGGCGGTTCCAGCGCCGGCGCCTCCCACCTGCCGCGGTTGTGGCCGAACACGGTCCGGAAAGGACGCAACGCATGAGTTCCACGAGCTACGCGGTGGTCGGTGGCGGAGCGATCGGGGGCACCCTCGCGTTCCACCTCGCGCGCGCCGGTCACCACGTCACCGTGGTCGACGCCGACCCGGCCCACGTGGCTGCGATCAACGAGCACGGCTTGATCCTCGACCGCGCCGGTTCCCCCGAATCGGTCCGGCTGTCGGCAGCGGTCCCGGACGCCTTCAGCGGCCCGCTCGACCGGGTGCTGCTCGCGGTGAAGGCCCAGGCCACGGAGTCAGCGGCCCGCTGGCTCGCTCCGCGGCTGGGCCCGGACGGCTACGTGGTGTCGGTGCAGAACGGGTTCAACGAACCCGTGCTCGCCGACCATCTCGGTTGGGAGCGCACCCTCGCGGCGTTCGTCAACATCTTCGCCGACCGCACCGAGCCCGGCGTCATCGCCGACGGCGGGCCTGGAGCGCTCGTGATCGGCGAGCCCGGAGGCGAACCGGTGTCCGAGCGGGTGCGACTGCTCGTCGACGACCTCCAGGCATGGGGCCCTGCGCAGGCCAGCGACAACGTCGAGGGTTTCCTGTGGGCGAAGGCCGGGTTCGGCGCGATGCTCGCCGCGACCGCGCTCGCCGACGAGGCGATGGCCGATCTCATCGACCGCCACCGCCCCGCGATGCGCGCGCTGGCGGGGGAGGTGTTCGACGTCGCGCACGCCCTCGGCATCAGGCTGGAACCGTTCGACGCGTTCAACCCCGACGCGTTCGTGCGCGGCTCCGACCGGGACGAACTCGCCCAGGCGGTCGACCGGCTCACGGCGTGGCTGCGCACGCAGCCCAAGAACCGCAGCGGGATCTGGCGCGACCTCGCCGTTCGTCGCCGCGAGGTCGAGGTCACCACGCACTACGACACCGTTCTCGCCGAGGCGGACCGCCTGGGCATCGGGACACCCGTGCTCCGGGCGGTGATGGCGGGCCTGCGCGAGCTCGAAGACGATCCCGGATCGATGTCCGAGCAGCGGATCGACGAGCTGGACCGCATCGCCGGGAGCCTGGTGTGACCGCCCCGGCCGCGCACGCGTGGCTGTCGCAGCACAGGGACGAGATGATCGCCGATCTCGCCGAGTACGTGAACCACGAGAGCTCCAGCGACGATCTCTCCGCGCTGGACGAATGCCTGCGGTGGGTGTGCGACTGGCTCGATTCGCGCCTCGGCCCGCCGTCCGGGCACGAGCGGTTGACCAGGGCCGATGCCGGTGACGTCGTCATCCGCCGCTACCCCGGCAGCGGGGGCGACCCGGTCCTGCTGCTCGCGCACTACGACACGGTCTGGTCGACCGGCACGCTGGCCGACTGGCCGTTCCGCGTGGACGGGGACCGGATCAGCGGTCCCGGCGTGTTCGACATGAAAGCGGGTCTGGTGCAAGCGGTCTGGGCGATGCGGGCTCTCGACGCGCTCGGATTGCCGAGGCCGCCGGTGACGTTGCTGCTCAACGGTGACGAGGAGACCGGCAGCCTGGCCTCCTCCGATGTCATCGCGGAGGAGGCCAGGAAGTCCAGGGCGACACTGGTCTTCGAGGCGAGCGCGGACGGCGCGGTCAAGACCGCGCGCAAGGGCGTCGGACTGTTCACCGTGACCGTCACCGGCGAGGAGGCGCACGCCGGGCTCGACCCGACCGCGGGCGCGAGCGCGGTGGTGGAGGTCGCGCACCAGGTGTTGCGCTGCCGGGCGCTCACCGACCTCGACGCCGGGACCTCGGTGAACGTCGGTGTGGTGCGCGGTGGGACCAGGGCGAACGTCACGGCGGGCAGTGCGGTCGCCGACCTCGACGTCCGCGTCGCCAGCGCCGCCGAGGCCGAGCGCATCGACGCCGCGCTGGCATCGCTGGAGCCCGTCGATCCGAAGACCCGGGTCACCGTCACCGGTGGCTGGAACCGGCCGGTCTTCGAACGCACGCCGGAGGTGGTGGCCCTGTACGAGGTGGGGCGCGACTGCGCCCGCCCGCTCGGACTCGACCTCCGCGAAACCGCCGTCGGCGGAGCCAGCGATGGGAACTTCGCGCAGGCCGCCGGGATTCCCGTCCTCGACGGCCTCGGCGCCGTGGGCGCGGGCGCTCACGCCCGCAGCGAGCACGCCACCGTCACCGGCATGCTGCAGCGCTCCGCCCTCACCGCCGCTGTGCTGGAGCGCTTCTCCCGATCGGGTGCGCCTGCACGGTGGTGATCTCGGCGCCGCTCGCCAGCAGTGCCGTCGCGGACAGGCCGAACATGCGCCGGAAGGTATCGCTGAAGTGGCTGGCGGAGGCGAAGCCCGCGTCTGTGGCCGCTGTCGTGAGGTTCGCACCCGCCTCGACGGCTGCTCCCACGCGCAGCAACCGCGCCCAGACCCGGAACCGCCGGAAGCTCGTTCCCGCCTGCTCGGAGAACAGGTGGAGGAACCGGGACGTGGACAAGCCCGCCTCCGCGGCGACGGTGCTGGCGTCCCGCTCTCGTTCCGGTTCCGCGAGAAGCGAGTTCATCGCCGCCCGGATCCGCGGGTCGACGAACTCGCCCGACGCGTCGCCCAGGAGGAGCCTGCGGGCCTCGCCGGGGTCGTGCAGGTGATCGAGCACGGCCGCCTCGTCGCGGTGCGTGGCGGTGATCGCCCCCAACGCCTCGGTCATGAGGCTGTGCACGTCATCGGTGCGCGTCGACGCGGAATCGAGGTAGTGGAACAGCACCCGGCCCGAACCGGCCTCGATCCGGTGCCGGGTGCGCGCCGGTATCAGAGCGCTGCGGCGGCGCCAGGAACCGTCCGACGAGTGGACGACGAAGGCGTCGTCGACGCCGACCGCGAGGCAGTGCACCGGTGTCGAGTGCTGGTCCCACAGCAGCGGTGCTCCCAGGTAGGTGGCCTGTCCCGGCCACAACCAGAGCTTCCCGCGTTCGCCGGCCACAGAGGTCATGCTCGCACGACGCCGAGGAGCAGTCCGCCCGCGACGGCCTCGACCAGGCAGTAGAACCAGATCGGGTAGAACGCGGCCGGAGCGTCCACCAGCCGGGAGATCACCCGCCCGGCGGCCATGCCTGCCATCGCGACGCCGACCGCCGTTGCCGCCCCGTTCCGCACCGCGTCGTCGTCCGTCGCGCACCAGGCGAGCACCCCGGCCACCGCCAGGCCGAAACCGCCGTACACCGCGCGCACCTCGGATCGACTCACAGCGCTCGATGCGACCAGTCCGAACGGGCGCACCAGCGCGGCGGGTGCCACCAGCGCGCACAGCCCCATCCCGGCGAAGAACACCGCGCTCAGCGCGAGCACCGCTTCCCTCATCGATCTCGTTCCTCTCCCGAAGGCCTCGCTGCCACGGCGCAATCCTGATCCACCAGGTCCCGAACGCGCTTCCGAGAACGTGCTGGCGCGGAGCAGTCCTGGCCGCCGCGGACGAGGGGCGGTGACGGCTGTGGCCGAGTCGCCGCGGTCGGTGTCCCATGCCCTCGGTCGGCTACCGCGCGGTCCACGTGCTCGGGCAGGACGACGAGATCCTCTTCCCGAACGATCTCGGGCGCGGATCGGCTTCATCGGCACGTCCTCATCTCCGTTCCTGAGAATCGCGCGCGAAAATGTCCGGAATATTCCGAGAAGTGATCTTTTGGTCGCTCTGTCCCAATTTGCCGCACATTTCAAGGAAGCGGAAATTAGCTCTCCGAATGTTTCCCAATCGATTCTCGAAGAATGGTGGAACCGGTGTTCGGGCAGGTGAACACGCCTTCCGCGGTGGTCGCCGAATACAGTTTCAGTCCCGGATCCGCCTCATTCTCAGGTGACTGCAAGCACAGATCTTTGCTCCTGAGGTTAGGCATGCCTATGGTCCTTCCACGCGTCTGGAAGAGACGTTGGTGGAAAGGAGATCCCGTGCTGATCGGCAATGCGTTGATCGGGCTGCGCGAGGGACTGGAAGCCGTCCTCGTGGTGAGCATCCTGATCGCATTCCTGGTGCGTGGTCAGCACCGATGGGCACTGCGCCTGGTGTGGGCCGGGGTCGCCGCCGCGGTGGCCCTGTCGGTGGGAGTCGGCGCGTTGCTGACCTACACCTCGGCGACGATGTCCTTCGAGCAGCAGGAGATGTTCGGCGGCGGGATGTCGATCCTGGCCGTGGTCTTCGTGACGACCATGATCTTCTGGATGCGCAACACCGCGCGCACCCTTGCCGCGCAGCTGCGCGGGCAGATGGACGAAGCGTTGCAGCTGGGCGGTTGGTCGGTGATCACCGTCGGGTTCCTCGCGGTGGCGCGAGAAGGGCTGGAGACCGCGGTGTTCTTCTTCTCCAGCGTCCAGTCCGCCGGCGGCGGAACGGTCCTGCCGCTGGCCGGTTTCCTGATCGGCATCGCCGCCTCCGTGGCGCTCGGCTGGCTGCTGTACCTCGGTGCGATCAAGGTCGACCTCGGCAAGTTCTTCACCGCGACCGGCGTGCTGCTGGTCTTCGTCGCCGCCGGTGTTCTCGCCTACGGGGTGCACGACCTGCAGGAGGCGGCCGTGCTGCCCGGCCTGCACGTGCTGGCCTTCGACGTCAGCGAGCAGATCCCCCCGTCGTCCTGGTACGGGACGCTGCTCAAGGGAATCTTCAACTTCTCGCCGCAGACCACCGTCTTCGAGGCGATCGTCTGGATCGGCTACGTGGCGACCGTCCTCGCCTTGTTCCTGCGGCCGAAGCGGGCCGCCGCCCCCACCCCGACAGGAGAGATGTCGTGAGAACCCTCGTGCGAACCGCCCTTCCGCTGTCCCTGCTGCTGCTCGCCTCGTGCGGCCAGCAGGCCGGCCCGGGAGCAGCGCCCGGCGCGATCAGCGTCGAAGCAGGCGACGACGCCTGCAAGGTGTCCAGCACGTCGGCACCGGCCGGGACGATCACCTTCGACGTGCGCAACGTCGGCTCTCAGGTCACCGAGTTCTACCTGCTGGGCGACGGCGACAAGATCGTCAGCGAGGTGGAGAACATCGGCCCCGGGATGAACCGGCAGCTGGTGGCGCAGGTGTCGCAGGGCGGCAAGTACACCACCGCCTGCAAACCCGGCATGCAGGGCGACGGCATCCGGGGCGAGTTCACCGTGACCGGCTCGGCGCAGGCGGTGACCAGCCCGGAGTCCGCTCAGGCCGTGGCCGCCTACAAGTCCTACGTGGACCAGCAGGCCGACCTGCTCAAGGCGGAGACCGAGAAGTTCGCCCAAGCGGTCAAGTCCGGTGATGTGGAGCAGGCCAAGGTCTTGTACCCCAAGGCCCGACTCCCTTGGGAACGCATCGAACCGGTCGCGGAGAGCTTCGGCGACCTCGACCCGAAGATCGACGGGCGGGAGGCCGACCTCGAACCCGGCCAGCCGTTCACCGGCTATCACCGCCTGGAGAAGGACCTGTGGGTGACCGGACCGCAGCCCGACACCCCTGCCATCGCCGACCAGCTGGTCGCCGACGTCGACCAGCTCGTGACGATGGCGCGCGGCGTCGAGCTCACCCCGGCCGACACCGCAAACGGGGCCAAGGAACTGCTCGACGAGGTCGCCACCGGCAAGGTCACCGGCGAGGAGGAGATCTTCTCGCACACCGACCTGTGGGACTTCCAGGCCAACGTCGACGGCGCGAAGCAGGTCGTCGACTCGCTGCGCCCGGTGCTGTCGGCGAAGGACCCGGCGTTGTTGGCCGAGCTCGACCGCAACTTCGGGTCCGTGCAGTCCCTGCTGGACCGCTACCGGGCCGGAGATGGCTTCAAGCTCTACCAGGAGCTGGCCCCGGAGCAGGTCAAGGAGCTGTCGACGGCGGTGAACTCGCTCGGCGAGCCGCTGAGCAAGACCGCGGGGGTCGTGGCGCGGTGACGGTCTCTCGTCGGAAGCTCTTCGGGCTCACCGGCGCCGGCGTGGCGATCGCCGGCGCCGGGGGCGGGGTTGGTGCGGCCGTCTCCGGTGGTGGGGACGTGCAGGGGCCGGGTGCCGAGCAGGTGCCGTTCCACGGTTCGAACCAGGCGGGGATCACCACACCGGCGCAGGACCGCATGCACTTCGTCGCCTTCGACGTGACGACCTCCGACCGCGCGGAACTCGTGCGCCTGCTGCAGGACTGGACCCGCGCGGCCGAGCGGATGACGGCAGGTCGGGAAGCGGTCGAGCACGGAGCGACCGGTGGTGCAGAGCAGGAACCGCCCGGTGACACCGGCGAAGCGCTCGGACTACCGCCGTCCGCGTTGACGCTCACCATCGGTTTCGGGCCATCGCTGTTCGACGGGCGGTTCGGGCTCGCCCCGCAACGCCCCGCCGCGCTCACCGAACTGCCGCACTTCTCGCAGGACAACCTTGATCCGGCGAGGTGCGGGGGAGACCTGTGCGTGCAGGCGTGCGCGAACGATCCGCAGGTCGCCGTGCACGCGATCCGCAACCTGGCCCGCCTCGGTTTCGGGACGGTGTCCGTCCGGTGGTCGCAGCTCGGGTTCGGCCGCACCTCCAGCACGTCGCGCGACCAGGCCACACCGCGCAACCTGTTCGGCTTCAAGGACGGCACCAACAACATCAAATCCGAGGATGGCGCGGCGCTCGACGAGCACGTCTGGGTTCGCCGGGCCGACGGTCCGGAGTGGATGGTGGGCGGGAGCTACCTGGTGGCCCGCCGGATCCGGATGCACATCGAGACGTGGGACCGGACCTCGCTGGCCGAGCAGGAGCAGATCGTCGGACGCAGCAAGGGAAGTGGTGCTCCGCTGGGTGCCGCCGACGAGTTCGCCCCGGTCGACTTTCGCGCGATCCCGGAGGAGAGTCACATCCGGCTGGCTTCGGCCGAGAACACCGGCGCTCGGATCCTGCGTCGCGGCTACAACTTCACCGACGGCTCCGACGGTCTCGGCAGGCTCGACGCGGGATTGTTCTTCGTCTGTTTCAACCGCGACCCCCATCGGCAGTTCGTCCCGATGCAGCGCGCGCTGGCTCGTGACGACACGATGATGGAATACCTGGAGCACAACGGCTCCGCCCTGTTCGCGTGCCCGCCCGGAGTGGAACCAGGAGGCTTCTGGGGCCAGCAGCTCTTCGGCTGATCGTCCCCACGAGCCACGGCCTCTCAGGGGCCTACGACTTTGGTCTTACGGGATGGGGTCAGGGTTTCCGCATCGCATTTCGGGGATTTGGCCTGAGGCCATGCGGTCGTCGCGACCGTAATTTCTCCAGTGGACATGATCATCCGGTTCTCCTCGGAGGGCCGGGTGATCCGCCTACTGGAGGGAGTTCCATGCACGCCAAGGCGGACGAGTACCGGGGTGGCCTCGCGGCGTTGTCGGTGAACGCGTCGCTGGACGAGGTGCTCGAAGAGGCCGAACGGCACGACGCGGCGGCGACCACGCCGGGTGAACGCGCGGGCGCGCTGCTGGCCATCGCCGAGGCGTGCAGGCGGCTGGGCAGGGTGGAACGCGCTGAACGCGCCTGGCGCGCCAGCTACCGCACCGCACGAGAGGCCGTCGACCAGGACGCGATGGCCTGGGCGCTGTGGAGCGGCGGCACCCTCGCCCGGCAGCGCGGTCGCTACGTGCTGGCGCACCGCCTGCTGACTCACGCGGTCGAGGCCGCCGAACGCGGCACCGATCCCATGGCTCGGGGGTACGCGCTGGCGGGACTGGCCGAAACCGGCCGCGTGCAGGGAGATTTCGCCGGAACCCTGCGACTCCACGAGCAGCTGCTGGACGAGGCGCGGCAGATCGGTCAGCCGAGGCACGTCGTGTGGGCGCTGGAGGGGATCGCGCAGATCCACCGGCACCACGGCGACCACGACACCGCGCTGGCCATGTTCACCGAAGCCTGCCAGATCGCCACCGACGGCGACGACCAGCGGGGGCGGGCCTGGGCGCTGCGCGGCATCGCCGACCTCACCTCGCTGCGCGGCGAACCCGACGAGGCCCTGGACCTGCTGGCCGACGCCGAGCGCACCTGCCGGGACATGCGCTTGGAAGCGGCTCTGGCCTACAACCACAAGATGCGCGGCAACGTCCTCTACCGGGCGGGCCGCTACGCCGAAGCCGAGCGCGTCTACCGCGACACAGTCGAGGAGTTCACCCGCATCTCGGAACCGCGCGGCGAGGCCCTCGCCCGCCTCGGCCTCGTCAAGAGCCGAGCCCGGCGAGGGGCCCCGCCCGCTGAAACCGATCAGGCGCTCCTGGGCCTCCACGCTCGCTTCACCGAGAGCGGCCTGCACCACGCGGCGGACATGGCGCAGGCCGCACGTCGCGAACTCCTCGGCTAGGAGAAGCTGGTGACCGCCAGCTGGTAGCAGACGGCGGCGATCGCGACGAGCCCGATGGCGGCCAGGACGTTCTGCCACCACCTGTTGCGCAGGTCGCCCATCAGGCCGCGCCGGTTTGCCAGGACGAGCAGCAACACCGCCAGGACGGGAGCGACGACGACCGTCAACGCCTGCGCCGCGATGATGAGCTGGACCGGCGACTCGCCCCGGGCCAGAACGGTGACCAGGGCGCCGAAGCCGAGCACGCCCAGGATCCCGGCGCGGACCCGCCACGAGGCGAGCCTGTTGCCGAAGCCGAGGCCGTCGGAGAGCAGCGTGCCGCCTGCGGTGGCGTTGGCGATCATCGCTGAGAGAGCGGCACCGGTGAAGCCGAGCGAGAAGATGGTCCGCCCGATGTCACCGGCGATCGGGGTGAGGACGGTGGAGAACTGCTTGAGCGTGGCGCCGTCCTCGCCGCCGACGCCGGGCAGGACCGCCGCTGCGGCCATGATGACCAGTGCGGTCATGATCCCGGGCGCGACGATGCCGGGAATGGTGTCGGCGATGGTGGTTTCGCGGTACTGCTCGCGGCGAAGTCCGCGCTCGCGCGAGGCGTAGCCGGCGTAGAACGCGGCGTTGACGGAGAAGTTCGTGCCCACCAGGGCGACGATCAGCAGACCGACTCCTGCGGGCACGACCGGGACCACGGACCCGACGGCGGCGGCTCCCCAGTCGGGCCGGGTGACGATCGCGGTGGCGACGAACGATGCCGCCATGACCGCGACGATGACCAGCACGAGCTTCTCGATGAGCGTGTAGAGCCGCCGTGCGAAGAGGATGCCGACGACGACGGTCGTGCACGCCAGCGTCCACCACATGGGCGAGCCGCCGAACACCAGGGACAGGCCCAGGCCCGAGCCGACGGCGTTGCCGACGGAGAACATCAGGGTGATGGCGAAGACGCCGAACCCGGCGAGCCCGCCGACCCAGCGGCCGAGGTGCTCCTTGATCGTCTGGACGACCGAGCCCTTCGACACGAGTGCGATGCGGATGCTCATGTCGGCGTAGATGAGCATCAGCACGGTGGAGACGGCGATGACCCAGATCAGGGAGTAGCCGAAGCGGCTCCCGGCCTGCACCGCCGAGGTGAGGTTGCCGGGCCCGAACTGCCAGGCGCCGACGATGAAGGCAGGCCCCATCAGGGCGAGCATCCGCAGGACTCGGCGGCCTCTGCCGACCGGAGCGGAACCGGAGGTGTCGTTGGGCCCGTTGTTCAACCGGGCGGGTGCTGCGTCGGACATGGTGCTTCCTCACCCCCACGCGGCATTGTCGCGGGGTCGTTCGGGGACGGCATTGTCACCGGACCGGCCGGGTGGCCGGCAAGGGCCGGATGCGCTCGCGCACCCGGCCCGCAGGTCGGCTCAGATGAGCTTCGCGCTGCGCAGCGCCTGGACGATCTCTTCCTCGGCCTCGGCGGAGAGGTCGATCAGGGGAGAGCGCACGGTCGCGTCCTCCAGCACCCCGAGCGCCTTGAGCGCGAGCTTGAGGGCCACGGTGCCCTCCATGTGCGAACCGCGGTGGTAGACGGCCTTGGTGACCGGCAGCAGGCGGTCGTGCACGGCGCGGGCCGCTGCGTAGTCCTGGGCCTTTCCGGCCGCGATGAGTTCGAGCAGCGGTTCGGGGGCGATGTTGCCGTACCCGACCAGCAGGCCGTCCACGTCGAACATGGTGTGCAGCAGGTACTCGTCGTGGCACGACAGGATCTGCAGATCCGGGTTCTCCCGCCTCAGGACGGGGATCTCGGTGTCCCAGCGACGCATGTTCCGCACGCCGTTCTTGGTGGCGAAAACGCCCGGTTGGGCGGCGATCTCGAGCTGGGTGTCGAGGTCGTAGTTCGCCTTGGTGACGTCCGGGTACTGGAAGAGGATGCAGGGCAGGCCCGCCTCCTCGTAGATCGCGCGGTAGCGCTCTTGCGGCGCGCCCTGCTGGTAGCCGAACCGCAGCCAGCCGTGCGAGGGGTACACCAGCGCGGCCTCGGCACCGGCGGCGACCGCGCGCTTGGCCTCCTCGACCGCCACGTGCGTGCCTTCGCCGGTGATCCCGGCGATGACCGGGACGTCGACGGAGTCGACCAGCTGGGAGATGGTGGCCACCTGCTCGTCCTGGGTCAGGAAGGTGCCTTCGCCGGCGTGGCCGAGCACTACGAGGCTCTTGACGCCGTCGTGACCGGCCAGCCACTGGCCGAGCTTGGCCATCGCCTGGTGGTCGACCTCGCCGTCCGGCGTGAACGGCGTGACCGGAGCGGGGTTGAGGCCGCGGAGATCGAGAGACATGCCTGGGACTCCATTTCTGGGAACGGTCGCGGGAACGTTCCCAGAACGATGCGCCACGACTCGCCGACTGTCAAGACCGATCCCGGGAAGGTTCCCATCCTCCGGTAGGCTCCGGGTGTGGTGACGATTCTCGATGTGGCCCGAGCGGCCGGGGTCAGCAAGTCCACGGTCTCCCGCGTGCTCGACGAGCGCCTCCCGCGCTCCACCAACGCGACGGCCGAGCGTGTTCGCGAGGTCGCGGCCGAGCTCGGCTACGTCCGCGACCCGCTCGCATCCGGCCTGCGCCGTTCCGGAACCAGCACGGTGGGCGTGATCGTTCCCAGGCTCACCGACACGGTCATGGCGATGCTCTACGAGGCGATCACCGAGGCCGCGGCCGGACGCGACCTGTTCACGGTCGTGGCGACCACCGAAGACCTGCCGGAAGTGCAGGACAAGGCGGTGCAGTCGCTGCGGCGGCGCAGGGTCGACGGGCTCATCCTCACCACGGCCCGCGTGGGCGAACCGGTCGACGTCGGCAAGACCCCCTACGCGCTGGCCCTGCGCACCGACGGCAGCAGCCCGGCCGCCATCGGCGACGACCGCCTCGGAGCGCAGCTGGCGACCCGGCACCTCATCGACCTCGGACACCGCAGGATCGGCCTGGTCGGTGGACCCGCGCACGCCTCGAGCGCGCGAGGGCGCGCAGCGGGCTACCGGGAAGCGCTGGAAAGTGGCGGGCTCGGCTTCGACCCGGCACTGGTCGCCGGTGACGCGTTCTCGATCGAGGCCGGTGAGGTCGCCGGGCGTCAGCTGCTGGATCGTTCAGACCCGCCGAGCGCCGTGTTCGCGGTCAACGACAACACGGCGATCGGCGTGCTCGCCGCCGCGCACGCGCTGGGCCTGGAAGTCCCCCGGGACGTGTCGATCGTCGGCTACAACGACATCCCGGTGGTCAGCAGGCTGCCGGTGCCGCTCACCACGGTGCGGGTGCCGTTCCGGCAGATCGCCGCCGACGCCCTGCGCCTGCTGCTCGACGACGGCTCGGGGACCGGCGAAACCCTGGTGAGCGCCCCGACTCTCATCCCGCGCGGGTCCACCGCCGCTCCCCGGCAACCGGGATCCGACGGGCCGCGTCCGTAAGGTCGCCGGGTGGGTTCTGGGACGATCCCGGTGACGCCGGTGCTCGGTGCCGTCGTCGTGCTGCTGCTGGTCGCGGCCGCCGCGGTGGTGCGCCTCGGCGGGTTCGCGCGGCACTGGGCCGTGATCACCGCCGGGTTGCGCGGGGCCGCGCAGCTGCTGCTGGTGTCGTTGATCATCACCTCCGTGGTGCGCTGGTCGTGGCTGGTGGCGGCGTTCATCGTGGTGATGTTCGCGATCGCGGCGCGCACGGCGGGGCGGCGCATCACCGGCAACCGCACGTGGTGGTGGGCGGCCGTTCCCATCGCCGCCGGTGTGGCACCGGTCGCGGGAGTGCTGCTGGCGACGCGGGCCGTGCCGCTGACCGGGCTGGTGCTGATCCCGCTGATCGGCCAGCTGATCGGGGGAGCGCTGACCGCCACGGCGCTGGCCGGTCGCCGGCTCCTCGACGAGCTGGCGCAGCGCAGCGGCGAGGTCGAGGCGGCGTTGTCGCTGGGTCTGTCCGAACGCGACTCGCGGCTCGAAATCGCCCGTCCCGTGGCCGGAACGGCGCTGGTGCCCGCGCTCGACCAGACCCGCACCGTGGGCATGGTGACCCTGCCCGGCGCGTTCGTCGGCATGCTGCTCGGCGGTGCCAGCCCGCTTCAGGCCGGTGCCGTGCAGCTGTTCGTGCTGGTGGGGCTGCTGGCGGTGGAGGCGGTGGCGATCGCGGCCGTGCTGGAGATCGTCGCGCGCGGTCTGGTCACCCGCCCGGCGGCCCACCAGCCGTGACCCCGCCGCCGGTCAGCGCCTGGCAGCGACGCCTTCCTCCGCGCCTACCGCTGACCGTTCGGGTCGCACCCCGCGCGTTTCGGGAATGTCCTGGTGGTGGGGCGGTGTTATCCCGGCAACGGCTTGAGGCGGGGAGGTCGAGATGGCTGAGCACGGAGCTCCCGAATCGTCCGGCGCGGGGGCGATGGATGCCTATTCGCGCACCGTGACTTCGGTGGCCGCGGAGATCACGCCGAGCGTGGCGAGCCTGCGCACTCGCGGAGCCTGGGGCGAGGCCAAGGGGTCGGCGGTGGTGTTCACCGCCGACGGCTTCATGCTGACCAACGCGCACGTCCTCGGCGATTCGCGCGGCGGGACCGCCTACTTCGCCGACGGCACCAGCGCCGAGATGTCCCTGGTGGGAGCCGACCCGCTGTCGGACCTGGCGGTCGTTCGCGTCGACGGGCAGACGCCCAAACCGGTGGAGCTCGGCGACAGCGACGAGCTCGTCGTGGGCCAGCTGGTGGTGGCCGTGGGCAATCCGCTCGGCTTGACCGGATCGGTCACGGCAGGGGTGGTCAGCGGCCTCGGACGATCGATGCCCTCGGGCGGCGGTCACGCCGCTCGGATGATCGAGGACGTCATCCAGACCGACGCCGCGCTCAACCCCGGCAACTCCGGTGGCGCCCTCGTCGACGCGCGAGGCGTCGTGGTCGGGATCAACACGGCCGTGGCCGGGATCGGTGTGGGACTGGCGATTCCGATCAACTCGACGACCCGCCGGATCATCTACTCGCTGATGCGCACCGGGCGGGTTCGCCGCGCCTACCTCGGTCTGGTCACCACGCCCGCCCCGCTTCCGGAGGAGCTGGCCCGGCGCATCGACCAGCGCACCGGTCTGCGGGTCGTCGACGTCGTGCGCCGCAGCCCGGCCGATCGCGCCGGCCTCCACCCCGGCGATCTCGTGCTGACCGCCGCGGGCGAGCCGGTCCGCAACGCCCAGGGACTGCAACGGCTCATGTTCGCCGAAGCCATCGGCAAGCCCTTGCAGATCACCGTCACCCGCAACGGCGCGATGGTCGACGTCATCGCGGAACCCACCGAGCTCCAGGACGCGGCGGCCTGACCGGACGATAGGTTCGCGGGGTCAGCTCGGCTCGTGAGGTGAGGCGCCGATGGGGATCAGCACGGTCGTTCCGGAGGAGCACCGCGCCGACGCGGAGCTGTTGTGGAACTACCACGACATGGGGCACGAGCTGCGGCCTTGCGACGTCGGAGTCGGGCTCGGCAGCCACGATCTCGGCGTCGCCGACCACGTCGTCGAGCTCTACGGCGGCGGGTGGTTCCCGCTGGTCGTGTTCACAGGCGCCAACGCACCGACGACCGTGGAGCGCTTCCCGCGCGGCGAGGCCGTGCACTACCGCGAGCACGCGATCGGGCGCGGCGTTCCGGACGCGGCGATCGTCGTCGAGCCGAAGGCCACCAACACCGCCGAGAACATCGAGTTCACCCGCCAGGCCTTGGCTGACCGCGAGGTCGAGTCCCTGCTGCTGGTGTCCAAGCCCTACCAACAGCGACGCGCCTTCGCCACGGCGAAGAAGATCTGGCCCGAGGTCGACATCGTCTGCAGCTCGCAGCGCACCCCGCTGGACGACTACGTCCGCGCCATCGGCGACGCCGACCGCGTCATCGACATGCTCGTCGGCGACACCCAGCGCATCACCCTCTACGCCGAACGCGGTTTCGCGATCCCGCAGGACGTGCCCGCCGAGGTCGAAGCGGCCTACCGCCGCCTGCTGGCCGCCGGTTACACCCGCCGACTCGTCCAGGACTGATCGTCCGCGAACCTCCGGTGGTGGAGTTGTCGACCAGGCGCGGCCCATCCGCTACCGGTAGTCCACCTCGGCGCCCGCTAGCGCTGCTCGTATAGCGCGCATGCGTGCATCTCGGACATTCTTCCTGACCGCCCAGACCGCTCTCGCGCTCATCATCGTGCCCACCAATGCCCACGCGGAGCCGGTGCCCGGCCCCACCGATGGGGTGCAGCCGTTGGAGCGCGCCCACGCTCATAACGACTACGAGCATCAGCGGCCGTTGTTCGACGCGCTCTCGCACGGTTTCCGGAGTGTCGAGGCGGATGTCTGGCTGGTGAACGGCGAGCTGTGCATCGGCCACGACGCGCCCGACTGCAGCCGCACCCTGGAGTCGCTCTACCTCGAGCCCCTGGCCGAGATCGCCGGTGCCAACGGCGGCGAGATCTACGACGAATCCACCGAGCCGCTGCGCCTCTACGTCGACGTCAAGGACGGCGGCCAGGCGGTGTGGGACGTACTCGCCGACCAGCTCAACGACCGCCCGCAGCTGGTCAGCTCGTGGGCGAACGATCGCGAGACCACCCGTGCCGTCGAGGTCGTCGTCTCCGGCCAGCTGGCCAACCAGACCTTCGACGACCCGGTCCGCTGGGCGTCCGGAGACGGCCGCATCGTCACTCCGCCCCCGGCCGGTGCCACCAGCGCCGACCTCGTGGTCCTCTCCGACAACTGGACCCGGTTGTTCACCTGGCAAGGCGTCGGCCGCATGCCGGAGGACGAACGGCAGAAGTTGCACGAGCTCGTCGATCGCGCCCACGCCGGGGGCTACGAGGTGCGGTTCTGGGCCACCCCGGACACCGAACCCGGCGCTCGGGAAGCGGTCTGGCGCGAACTGGTCGACGCCGACGTCGACCAGATCAACACCGATCACCTCACCGCGCTCGAGGAGTTTTTGAAGACCCACGACCCCGCCGAGCAGAACTCGTGATCCCCTTCCTCCCTGAGCACGGCAGCGAGTTGAGCCCGGGCTGATCGGTTCCGCCGTCAGCGGAACCGCGATCCCGGGCGCTCGACCGGTGTCAGGATGGGCGCATGGCGGACGTTCTTGACTTCCAGCGCAAGCGCAAGCGCAAGGCCGAGCCCGAGCCGCTGTGGCGCGAGGAGCTCGGCCGCAGCCTGCGTGCGACCCGGGAGGACCGCGGTGACCGGCTCGTCGACGTCGCCGAGCGAGCCGGTCTGTCACCGCAGTACCTCTCCGAGATCGAGCGGGGCCGCAAGGAACCCTCCAGCGAGATGATCGCCGCCGTCACCGGAGCGCTCGGCATCGACCTGGCCGATCTGCTCGGCAGCATCGCCGGGCAGGTCCGACGCAGCAGGCCCGCGGCGCCCGCTCCGGTCGGCCGCCCGGCCGGACCGCTGCTGATGGCGGCCTAGCTCCGCTCGTCCAGGACGTGGTCCGCGAGGCCGTAGGCGACCGCCTCCTGCGCGTCGAAGACGCGGTCGCGGTCGGTGTCGTGCCGCAGCGTCGGCACGTCCCGACCGGTGTGCCGGGACAGGATCTCCTCCAGCTGGGTGCGGACCCGGACCACCTCGTCCGCCTGCAGGATCAGGTCCGGGATCGTGCCCCGGCCCTGCGCGGCCGGCTGGTGCAGCACCACCCGCGTGTGCGGCAGCACCGCGCGATGACCGGGTGCTCCTGCCGCGAGCAGCACCGCGCTGGCCGCGACCGCCTGACCGACGCAGGTCGTGGCGACCGGGGCCTTGATGTAGCGGACGGTGTCGTAGAGCGCGAGCATCGCGGACGGGTCGCCGCCCTCGGAGTTGATGTAGAGGTTGATCTCCCGATCGGGGCTGTCGGCCTCCAGGTGCAGCAGTTGGGCGATCAGCGCGTTCGCGACACCGGAGTCGATCGGGGTTCCGAGGTAGACGATGCGTTCGGCGAGCAGGTGCGAGTAGACGTCCATGATCCGCTCGCCGTTGGTGCTGCGGGTGATGACGTTGGGAATCGTGTAGCTGGTCATGCCCGAACCCCCGTCTCCGCGCCGAGGCCCATGGGCGTGCGCGTCGGCATCACCTGGCCCAGGCCGTCGACGATGTGGTCGACGAACCCGTACTCGCGGGCCTGCTCGCTGCTGAACCAGCGGTCGTGCAGCGAGTCGGCGAAGACCCGCTCGACAGGCTGGCCGGTGTCCTCGGCGATGATGCCCAGCACCGTGTCCCGCGTGTAGCGCAGGTCGTCGGCCTGCACCTCCACCTCGACGGCCGAACCGCTGATCCCGGCCGAACCCTGGTGCATCAGGATTCGCGCGTGCGGCAGCGCGAAGCGCTTGCCCTGAGTGCCCGCCGACAGCAGGAACTGGCCCGCGCTGCACGCGAGTCCGAGCGCGAGCGTGGACACGTCGCACGGGAGGAGCCGCATCACGTCGCGGATCGCCAGCATCGATGGCACCGAGCCGCCGGGGGAGTGGATCCACAGCGCGATGTCCTTGCCGGGATCGGAGTGGGCGAGGGACAGCATCTGCGTGATCAGCACCGTCCCGTTGTCGTCTTCGAGCGGACCGTCGAGCACCAGGACCCGCTGGTCGTAGAACCTCTCGCGAAGCCGGTGGTCGAACATCGGCTGCTTCTCGTCATCGGCCATGACCCGACCATGCCGCCGGAACCCCGCTCGCGGAGCCCCGCGCTGCCCTGAGCAGATCCGCCCTCAGCGGCGTCGTGAGTCGTGCTCCGGTGGCAGCAGCGCTGCGCGAGCGCGGGTGGCGAAGGTGCTCTCCCAGCGGTGCAGGTCGGCCGCTGCGAAGCGGTGGTACTCCAGCTCGGCGGTCGGGCGGTGGTAGACGGGGTCTTCGGTGCGCCAGGCCGCCTGGCGCAAGGGGGTTTTCGCCGTCTTGTTGCTGGCCGTGAGGGGTATTTCGGCGGTGATGCGGACGAATCGGGGGAGCCACTTGGTGCCGAGATCGGGCTGAGCGGCGAGGAAGTCCGCGAAGGCTGCCGGGTCGAAATCGTCCCGCAGGCGGAGGGCGCACATGACCTGGTCGCCGGTGCGCGGATCCGGCACCGGGTAGACCGCCACCGCTTCGACCGGCTCCCAGCGCTGGAGGATTCGTTCCACCGATGCCGCGGCGAAGTTCTCGCCGTCGACGCGGATCCGGTCGGCGGTGCGCCCGGCGAAGTAGAAGAACCCGTGGGCGTCGCGGTAGGCGAGGTCGCCGGTCCAGAAGTCCTCGCCGCGCACGCGTTCCGCCTGAGCTTCGGGGTTGTTGTAGTAGCCCTCGAACGCGTCGGCCTTCCCGAGGGCGACGATCTGCCCGATGGCCTCCTCGGCGTTGCTCAACCGCCCGTGCTCGTCGAACACCGCGGGCGGGCATTCGGTCGCGGTGTCCTCCCGCAGCACCCGGACGTCCAGTCCGCCCACGGGCAGGCCGAGCGAGTCCGGTGGGCTCTCGGCGGTCCGGTTGATCCGCAGCACGCCCTCGCTCATCCCGTACCCCTCGGAAACCCGGCAGCCGAAGCGCTCGGCGAACCGTTCGGCGTCGTCCGGTGAGGCTTCGGTGCCGACGGCGAGCCGCAGCGTGCTGCGCCGGTCGGCCTCGGTCTCCGGCCGCGCGAGGACGTAGGCGAGGGTGCGCCCGACGTAGTTGACGAAAGTGACGCCGTAGCGGTGGATGTCGGGCGCGAATCCGGACGCGGAGAACTTGCGGGCCAGGCACACCGTCGACCCGACGTGCATCGCCGGCGCCAGGTTCATCATCGCCGAGTTGCCGTGGAACAGCGGCATGCACAGGTACGACACCGAGTCCCGCGTGAGTTCGGTGCGCACGGCCAGCGACTCCGCGAGCGCGCCCAACCGGCCCTGCGAGCAGATCACCGCCTTCGGCGCCCCGGTCGAACCAGAGCTGAACAGCAGCAACAACGTTCGGCCCGGTTCCGGTGAAACCGGCGGCAGTTCGGCGTGGTCGGGAAGCCGGTCGAGGTCGCTGTCGACGTTGAGCACCGACGCCCCGTGGTCGATCCCGTCGAGCAATCCCGACAGGCGCGTCTCGGTGACGACGACCTCGCAGTCGGTGTGCCGGATGTCGCGGGCGAGCCCTGCGCCCCGCCGGGTCGGGTTGATGCCCACCACGACCGCGCCCTCCAGCGCGGCGGCGACGATCCAGAACACGTGGTCAGGGACGTTCTCCAGCAGCAAGCCGACGTGCCGAACACCCGTCCGGCGAAGCCAGGCCGCACGCCGCGATCCTTCGGCGACGACCTGCGCCCACGTCCACGACCGCTCCTCGAAGCACAGCCCGATCCGCTCGTCGCGGGCCCGCGAGCGGACGATCTCGGCGAACGTGCTCACCGCTCCTCCCCGAGATCCCGGCCCCGGGTCTCGGAGATCAGCAGCACCGAGACGATCGAAACACCAGCCGCACCCACGATGATGCAGCTCAACGGCAGGCTCGACCCGCCGGTGCCGGCCACCAGCGTGGCGGCGATCATCGGGGTGAAACCCGCTCCGAGCAGGCTCGCCATCTGGTAGCCCAGCGACACCCCGGTGTAGCGCACGCGGGTCCCGAACATCTCCGAGAGCATCGGTGCCAGCGGCGCGTACATGAGGTTCTGGAAGATCTGCGCGACCACCAGCGCCGCGATCATCGCCGGCACGGTCCGCAACTCCAGCAGCGCGTACATCGGGAACGCGAACAGGACCGCCCCGGACGCGCCGATCAGCAGCACCCGGCGCCGGCCGATGCGGTCGGAGAGCGCGGAGAAGATCGGGATCCCGATCAGCCCGGTGAGGCTGATCAGCAGGTGCGCGCGCATGATGTCCGGCAGGTCGTAACCGAGCCCCTTGGCGTAGGCGACGCTGTGCGAGCCGATCAGCGCCGTCATCGCGAACGGCCCGATCCCCGCAGCGCACGCCAGCAGCACCGCCCGCGGACGCCGCAGCACCCGCAGCAGCGGCAACGACTCCCGCTCACCGGCCTCGGCCATCGCCTGCCGGAACAGCGGGCTCTCCACCACGCTCAACCGGACGTACAGGCCGATGATCAGCAGGATCGCGCTGGCCAGGAACGGAATCCGCCAACCCCAGGACACGAAGTCCTCCCGAGGCAGCAACGTCACCAGCGCGACGGCCCCGTTCGACAGCAGCGATCCGAGCGGCGAACCCGCCTGCATGATGCCGACCCACGCTCCCCGGCGACGCGAATCGGCGTGCTCGATGACCATCAGCGCCGCACCGCCGTACTCGCCGCCCACCGCGATCCCCTGCACGCAGCGCAGCAGCACCAGCAGGACCGGCGCGGTCAACCCGATCGACGAGTACGTCGGCAGCACGCCGATGAGCACGCTCGCCACACCCATCAGCACCATGCTCATGACCAGCGCGGACTTGCGTCCGAGCTTGTCGCCGAAGTGCCCGAAGATCAACCCGCCGAGCGGCCGCGCGACGTAGCCCGCGGCCAACGTCCCGAACGCGGCGATGGTGGACACGGCGGGGTTCGACCCGGGGAAGTACAGCGTCCCGAACACCAGCGCGGTCATCGTCGAGTAGAGCAGGAAGTCGTAGTACTCGATGACGGTGCCCAGCAGCCCGGACAACGCCACCTTCCGCACCTGGCGACGGTCCACCGCCTCCGCAACGGGAACCGATCCCGGCATCGCCACTGACACCACTTCCTTCGCCGAACCAAGCGCTTGCTAGGCAAGCTACGACCCCGATCACACCAGGTCAAGAGCGGACTACCTCGCCCCCGGCCCCGAGCACCGAGTCTCAATGGAAATCCGACACCCGATCTCAGCGGGAAACCCGGGACGGTGGAGTGGTGTCGGGGCGGGCGATAATGGTCGGCATGCTGACCGACGTGCGCACCGTGCTCGGCGCGGGAGTGGCGGTGTGCCTGATGCTCACCGCGGGAGTGTGGGCGGGCGGCTGCTGGCTCGGTGACGTCGCGCTGCTGCCCGACCAGGGGGCTTCCTGGTACTACTGGAAGCTCCCCGAGCCCACGTTCTGGACCAGGGCATCGGCGTGGGCCGGCTACGCCGCGCACCAGCTGGTCAGCTGGGGACTCATCTTCTACGCGCAGCGGCACGTCCGGACCTACACAGGTGGGTTGCATCCGGTGAACGTGGTCGCGCTGGTGGCCAACCTCGGATTCATCGTGCTGCACGAGGTGCAGACGCAGGTCTTCTACGACGGACTGGCGCAGGACGTTTCGATCTTCAGCTCGCAGGGCTCGGTGATCGTGCTGCTGATCGTCGTGCTGATCATGGAGAACCGCCGCAGGGGCATGTTCTTCGGTCGTCCCGCCCCGATCTCCGCGGAGATCACGCGGTTCTTCCGCAAGTACCACGGTTACCTGTTCAGCTGGGCCGCGGTCTACACGTTCTGGTACCACCCGATGGAAACCACGAGCGGACACCTGATCGGCTTCGTCTACATGTTCCTCCTGCTGCTGCAGGGAAGTCTGTTCTTCACCCGAGCCCACACCAACCGCTGGTGGACTCTGACCCTGGAACTGCTGGTGGCGGTGCACGGAACCCTGGTCGCGGTGATGAACTCCGGACCCGACGGCATGTGGCCGATGTTCCTCTTCGGTTTCCTGGGGGTCTTCGTCATCTCCCAGATGCACGGCCTGGGCCTGGCGAAGGGCACCCGCTGGGCGCTGGTCGTCCTCTACCTCGGCGCGGCGATCGCGGTGTACTCGACCCGGTCGCTCACCGAGCTCGACGAGATCGTGCGCATCCCGCTGATCGAATACCTGGTCGTGGCGGTGCTGGCCCTGCTCACCTGGCTCGGCCTGCGCGGCCATCGCCTGCTCCGCAGGCCGGAGCAGCAGCGCGAACCCGCCGGGCAGTCCTAGTCGGGGGTCCAGAGCGGGTCCAGCGGGAGCCGACCGGTCGGGATCGCCGATCGACCAGCGGGGATCGGCGCGGGAACGACGCCAGTTCTCGAAGTGAAATCGGCCATGCGGCCGACACGATCGGCCTGCGTCGTGGCTGGTGAGGCGAGTCGGCAGCGCGCACTGCCTGCGGCCGGGCCTTTCGCCCCTGCCTGCCGGGAAGATCCGCCGGGACCCTTCCGTACTAGAGCCGGACAGCAGCCTGAGGGGATCCGAACATGACCGCCGAACAGCCGTACCCGCGACCGGTGCCTCCCGCGATGGCGTTCCCAGCGCCCACCAACGGCATGTCGGTGGCCGCGCTGGTCCTGGGCATTCTCGGGGTCGCACCGCTGGCGGTGATCTTCGGTCACATCGCCGTGCGCGACATCAGGAAGAACCCGCCGCAGTCCGGGTACGGCATGGCGATCGCCGGACTGGTGCTGGGGTACGTGGTCCTGGCGGCGTCGGCGATGATCCTCCTCTTCTTCCTGGTCGTCATCATCGGAGCGCCCACCACCAGCGCGCTGGGCGCGTAGCGGGCGTTCTGTCTTGAGGGGTGGTCGGCCGGTGCCGGGGAGGGGAAGGCGCACCGGCCGACCTGGAACCGGTATCTCGGCGGGTGAGTCAGCCGAGCGGTTCCTGACTCAGGGACGTGTCGTCATCCGTCTGCTGCCCTCGCTATCCGCAGGGCCGCTTCGTAGCACTCCGGACACGTCGACCACAGCCATGCGATCTCGGAGTTGTCCGCGACCTGATCGACCTTGCCGCACAACGTCGTGACCCCGGTTCCGCTCGGATAGACCAGCGCGCCTTCCGGTCGGCGGTCAGTGCTCGCGTGGCGTGCTGCGTTCGCCGGAACCCAGTGGAATTTGTACATCGCAACCCCCAGATAGTTTGGTTGGCGCGAACCAGCATGTCTGTCTTGTAGACACTGATCAATTACCCGATTGCATGACTGTGCTGTTCAGACGACATAACTACGATCTGTCTCATGCCTGTAGACACCAATCTGATGACGCCACGCGCACGCGCGTTGGCAGCGGCTATCAGGACCATCAGAGAGCAATCCGGTGTGAGTGGGCGTGAGCTGAGCCGACGTCTGGGGATGAGCCACGGGACGATTTCGCACTGGGAGACCGGACGCCGAGTGCCGACTCCAGAAGATGTGGCGTCGTTCCTGACCGCTGCCGGCGTAAAAGGCCGGGAGAAGCAACGGTTGATCGAGTTGGCTCGGGATGCCAGCGAGCCGAACTGGCTCACTGTTGGCATGCCGGGCATTCCGCAACAGTTGGCCGGAGCGGTTGAGTGTGAGCGCTCCGCCTCGGCGATCGTCGAATGGGCGCCGCTCGGGCTTCCTGGGCTGCTCCAGACAGCTGACTACGCAAGGGCTCTCGCTGTGGCGAGCGGCCTTCCCGCAAGCGAGATCGAGCAGAGAGTCACCCTGCGGATTGCCCGACGCGAAGCGCTCACCAAGCGGAATCCGGTCGAACTCATCGCGCTGATCGGCGAGGATGCGCTCAAGGACAAGATCGGTACATCAGGAGTCATGGAGGATCAGCTGCGCCATCTTCTGGTTCTCTCCGAAAGGGAGAACGTCACGATCCAGGTGGTCAAACCCCGCATTGGCTGGCATCCCGGGCATGCTGGGCCGTTTGTGCTCTACGACTTCCCGGATGCCCCACCCGTATTGCACTTTGAGCACTTCAGCTCGGGTGCTTTCGTCCCCGATGCCGACGACGTGCTCGCCTATCGCCAGGCCATCTCCGGAATCCGTAAGGTCGCGCTCGGTGCTGGTGCGAGTATCAAGCTGATCAAGGGTCTCTTGAAAGGCAAGGAGCAGTGATGGACGAGGTCGTGGCTGGTTGGCGCAAGTCGTCCCGCAGTCAACCGAATGGGAACTGCGTGGAGGTTGGTCGCGTGGTCGGCTGGCGGAAGTCGAGCTTCAGCCATCCCAACGGCGAGTGCATCGAGGTGGGGGACTTATCCGGGCACGCTGCGGTGCGTGACTCGAAGGTGCCGGACGCGGGGTACTTCACGGCGACACCGTCGCAGTGGGCGGCGTTCATCGACGCGGTGAAGGGCGACCGGTTCTCGCTTTGAGGCGCTGCGGGCACGGTGCGTCGACCGTGCCCGTACTCCTACGGAACGTGCACATCCGACTACGGAAAGCCATTTCGCCTGAAGCGGGCCTTCCGGGCGGTGGGCGTGGCATCGGATTCGCCGTGAATCGTTGCGTTCGAGCACTCGACCTGGCGCGTCGTCCCGACTAGACAGACACCCAACACAAGGACGACGGAACAACGAGGTTCAGCCATGTCGGACTCCGTGCAGCACGTCGCGGGCGCTGGTCGCACCCGGGATGAGAAGCGGTTGCTCGCCAGCACGCTCGTCGGGACGACCATCGAGTGGTACGACTTCTTCATCTACGCCCAGGCGGCGAGCCTGGTGTTCGCACCGCACTTCTTCAAGCCCCTGAGCGCGGACGCACCGGGGGTGGCCAGCCTGCTGTCGCTGGCGACCATCGGCATCAGCTTCCTGTTCCGGCCGCTCGGAGCGGTCGTCGCCGGGCGGTTCGGGGACCGGCTCGGTCGCAAGGCGATGCTGGTCATGACGCTGATCATGATGGGTGCGGCGACCGCGCTGATCGGGCTGCTGCCCATCTACGCCCAGATCGGGGTCGCGGCGCCGATCCTGCTCATCGTGCTGCGCATCGTGCAGGGCTTCTCCGCGGGCGGGGAATGGGGTGGTGCGGCGCTGATGGCCGTCGAGCACGCGCCGCTCGGCAAGCGCGGTTACTTCGGCTCCTACCCGCAGACCGGCGTGCCGCTCGGGTTGATCCTGGCCACCGGGGTGCTGTGGGTGATCAGCTCGTCGACCAGCGAGGAGCAGTTCCTCGCCTGGGGCTGGCGGATCCCGTTCCTGCTGTCGGTCGTGCTCATCGTGTTCGGCTACCTGGTGCGCCGCATGGTCGAGGAGAGCCCGGTGTTCCAGGAGATGCTGGAGCGCAAGGCCCACTCCTCGGCGCCGCTGCAGGAGCTGTTCCGCAGCAACACCCGCAACGTCGTGCTGGCCGCGCTGATCTTCGTCGCCAACAACGCCGCCGGCTACCTGGTCATCGCCTACTTCCTCAGCTACGGCAAGACCCTCGGGCTGTCCCGGCCGACCGTGCTGCTGGCGACGATCGTCGGAGCCGTCGGATGGCTGGTGTTCACCGTCTACTCCGGTGGGCTGTCCGACCGGATCGGGCGGGTGCGCACGTTCCAGATCGGCTACGCGGCCGTGTTCGTGTGGATGCTGCCGATGTTCCTCATGATGGGAACGGGCAGCGGCGTGCTGTTCGCGCTGGCCATCGTGGTGCTGTCGTTCGGCATCGGGCTGTCCTACGGGCCGATGTCGGCGATGTACGCCGAGATGTTCCCCGCCAAGGTGCGCTACTCCGGCGTGTCCATCGGATACGCCTTCGGCGCCATCCTCGGCGGGGCCTTCGCGCCCACCATCGCCGAGGCGCTGACCCAGGCCACGGGCAGCGCCTACGCGGTCGGCGCGTACATCATGGTGCTCAGCGTCATCTCGATCATCGCCGTCACCATGGTCCGCGAACCCCGCGGCGCCGACCTGAACGCGTAAGAGCTGTTGAGGAATCACTTTGCTTGGCGGTGCGGGTAGCGGAACCTGAGGCGGCCCTCCTGCTCCGGGCGCGCCGACTCATGTATGCCAATACACCACATCGACACGTCCTCACAGGAGAACCACCTCAGACCCCGCGGCGGTGCGAGCTGAGTCCCGCACCTGAAACAGCGGCACCGCCGCATTCCTAAACAGGACCCAGTCCCCTCCTCGGCGGTGCCGGGGTTTCGAATTTCGCGCGAAATTGGAAACCCCGCACCCCGGGCGGTTCCTCGCCGTATCGTCGCCGTGCGGTGGTCCACAGCCGGACCGGCGGTGATCGGAACGGGGTGTGAACGTGGGTGGCGCTGTGGTTGACGGTGAGGAGCGGGACACCGGCGATGCCGCGCTCGAAGTGCTGCGGGCGGAGCTGGCGCGGGCGGACGTCGCGATCGCCCGCACCGACACGAAGGCGAGCGTGCTGCTCGCGGTCTTCGGACCGATCGTGACGGTCGGCGCGGCGGCGGTCCAGCGCATCCCTCTGCCCGCGGCCGGACGGATGGCGCTGTGGGGCGCGCTCGTGCTGATGTTGCTGGCCGTCCTCCTGCTGCTCGCCGTGGTGCGACCGCAACTGCGCGGCAGCGGGTTTCACAACAGCAGACGGATGACCGACGAGGAGATGACGGGCTTCGTCGAGCGGATCATCGGGGACCCGCAACGCTGGTACCGCCAGCAGCTGCTGACCATCTCCCGGCTCGGCGCGACGAAGTTCCGCAGAGTCCGGCTGGCAACGGCCCTCATCGGCGCGGGCATGATCACAGCAGTCCTCGCCGTGGCGTCATCCCAGTGGTGACACCACGGCGAGGGCTGGAACCTCAGCGGGGGAGGTTGTCGCCCTTGTGGTTGATCGCGTTGCGGGCGATCTCCAGCGGGGCCCAGCCCTTGTCAGTGGTGAACGGGCCGCCGTCGTTGCCGTGGTGCCAGTACCTGAGGCAGAAGTCGCCGTCGCGCACCAGCCGGATCGCCTGGTGGTCGATGTTGTCCGGGCTCGTGCAGTCGGGATCGCCGTTGTTGTTCAGGTCCTCGTCGAAACCGTACTTCTGGTGGGCCCAGTAGCCCTTGTCGATGGCGCGGTCGTAGTCGACGGTCGTGTCCTCCTCGGAACCGACCAGGCTCCAGTCGATCCCCTCGGCCCACGGGTCGTCGAAGCCCCGGTCCTTCGCACCGTCCGCGGACTCGTGGAGCTTGCTGATGAACCCCGAGCCGCCGTCCTGCGCGCGCGTCATCTGCCACCACTGGTGCGAGCAGTCGGCCGGATCCGAGCACGGGTCCTTGGTGATCCCGCCGTGCGGTGTGCCCAGCGTGACGACGTCGTCGACGTCGACCTTCGGCGGGAAACCGTCCCAGCCCTCACGCGTTCCGAGCACCGCGACTCGGGTGACCAGGCCGCCCATCGAGTGGGCCACGACGTCCACCGACCGGCCCTTGCTCGTGTAGTCGGAGTAGATGTGGTTGGCGAACTCCTTCGCGATGTCCTGGATCGGTGTGTCGTTGTCGTTGTCGCCCCGGCCGCCGACGTACTCGTTGCAGCCTTCATCGCCCGCGTAGTAGCCGATCGTGCGCACCGAGCGCCCGTCGAACTCGGCGCGGGCGCTGCCCCACAGATCTTCGCAGTCCGCGTCGGCGCCCTCGTTGTAGCCGTGGACCAGCAGAACCGGTTTGGAATCCGCAGCGGCCGGCTCGGCCGAGGCAGCAGCGGGTGCACTCATGCCCAGGCCCGCGGCGAGGATCGCCGCGGACACTCGGCGCCATCGTTGATCGCTCATCGAACATCCCCCAGAAAATCGACGTTCGATCAACGCTAGGGCGATCTCACCCAGCCCGCAACCGAATTGAGAAGATAGGGGGATCCCGTTGAACGACCTGGGAACGTTCGATCAGCGGTCGTCGTGCAGCCACTCGTCGTAGAAGGCGGGCAGGTCCGAGGCTTGGCCGCGGAACTGCGGGTCGCGCTTCTCGGTGAAGGCTGCGACGCCTTCGGCGCCGTCGCCGATGCTCGTGTAGAACATCGCCAGCGAATCGATCCGGTGCGCGTCGCGGGGGTGGTCGAGCGCGCTGTTGCGGCGCATCATCTGGCGGGTCAGCGCCGTGGCGACCGGTGACTTGCCCTTGGTCCAGGCGTCGGCGAGCTCCAGCGCGGCGTCCAGCAGGGATTCGGGCGGGTAGACGGCGTCGGCGAGACCGGCCTCCGCGGTGGTGGCGGAGTCGAGGATGTCGGCGCGGTAGACGAGGTCGAGGGCCTTCGGCATGCCGACGATGCGCGGGAGGAACCACGTCGAAGCGGCCTCGGGCACGATGCCGAGCCGGCCGAAGACCAGGCCGAACCGGGCCTTGCTCGACATCAGGCGCGCGTCCATGGCCAGCGTCATCGTCGCGCCGATGCCCACCGCTGCGCCGTTGATGGCGGCGATGACCGGCTTGCGGCAGTCGTGGATGGCCAGCGTGACCCGGCCGCCGGTGTCGCGGACGCGGCGGAGCTCGGGGGAGGAGAGGTCCTGCATGTCGGCGAGCGTGGGCGACTGCGACTCGTCCAGGCCGAAGACGTTGCCCTCGCTGCTGAGGTCCATCCCCGCGCAGAACGCGCGGCCCGAGCCGGTCACGACGACCGCCCGGATGGAGTCATCGTCGTTGACCTCGACGAACGTCTGCTCCAGCTCGTCGGCCATCGTGGGGGTGAAGGCGTTGAGCTGGTCAGGGCGGTTGAGCGTGACGACGAGTACGCCGTCGGTGACGTCGTGGCCGATGGTGCTCAGTTGCACACTCAACTCCTCGTGGTCGGGTCGTGGACCCTGCGCAGGCGGGGTCACTCCGTCAACGATGTTGACACAGCCGTGCGCGGAGTCGACGTGGCCCTGATCACGAGCAGCGGGTCACCTCGACCGCGAGGTCTGAGCGGGTACTCGCTCTTCCTCTTCCTCGTCCTCTTCTTCGTCTTCGAACTCGTCGAACTCGTCGAACTCGTCGAACTCGTCGGACTCGTCCTCGTCTTCGGACTCGTCTTCGTCCTCAAATTCGTCTGCCTCGTCTGCCTCGTCTGCCTCGCCTTCCTCGTCTGTCTTGTCTTGCTCGTCTGTCTCGTCTTCCTTCTTCGCCTTTTCTTCTTCGTCGAGCGCTTCCTCGTGGGTCTTGACGACCTCCTCGTCCCGGATCTCGCCGCGCCAGCCCTCGGTCTCGTCCTGTTCGAGGATGGTGCGCGTCATCATGTGCCGCTTGATGTGCTTGAAGTCCGACCGCACACGTCGTCCCTGCGCCCGCCACAGGTTAGCGGTCTTCTCGAAGAACCCCTGGGGGTAGTACTCGAGGACGAGCAGTATGCGCGTCATGGTCGGGGCGAGCTCATGGAAGGTCACGGCGCCGTCGACGTAGCCCTTGGCGCCGGTCGACTTCCACACGATCCGTTCGTCCGGAACCTGTTCGACGATGGTGGACTCCCAATCGCGGTGGGAGAAGAAGATCTGCGCCCGCCAGTTGAGCTTCTCGTCGGACTCCTGCTCAACCTTCTCGACCTTCCTGGTGAAACTGGGGTAGTCCTCGAACGTGGTCCACTGGTTGTACGCGACGCGAACCGGAAGACCGACGTCGAACTCCTCGATGATGTTGACGACCTTCACGCTGCCTCCCCCTCCACTACCGCCGCCACCCACGGCTTGTTTGACCTTGTCCTTCGCGCCCGCCATCCCGGCGCTAAGCGCTGACTTCAGCGGAGACTTGCCCTCGGCCAGGTCCTTGGCGCCGGTGAGCGCTGCGGTCAGGCCGGACCCGCCGTTGTCGGCCACGCTGGTCAGCTTGTCGGTGAGGCCGGTGACTTTGTCCGTGACCGAACCGACGGCTCGGGAGACCACGGCTTCGAGGAGTTCCTGCCCGGCCTCTTTGAGGTGGTCGAGCGGGAGCTCGTCCATCAGTCCCTTGTCGCGCTGGTCGGTCTCAGCCATCATTCCCACCCGACCTGCGCCTCGAGCCGCTGGACGACGCTGCTGTTTTCTTCCTCGGGGCGGTCGATGCGGCGCGAGGGGCCGACGGCTTGCGCGGTGCGCGAGTTCGCTTGCCCGACTGGGCAGCTTGATCCTCGGTCGAGGAACGCTGCTCCCGGGTCTTCGACTCCTTCGCCTGCTGGTCTGAGGACTCCGGTTCCTGCCCCGAGGAAGCGGATTCCTGGTCTTCCTCATCCGATTCCGATGATTCGGACTGCGGAGAACGGATTTTCGCGGCGCGTTCGGAGAGGTTGTCGCCCAGTGAATCGAGCTTGTTGCTCGCCGCAGCGACGGCCGCAGTCTTGGCCGCGTCGACGAGGCGGTCGCGGAGGACGCTGCCGAGCTTGCCGACTTCGTCTGAGCGGGCCACCGTCCCGCCCGCCTTCGCCAGCAGCTCCTTGGGATCGCCCATGCGCTGTCCGAGAACGACCCCGCCCATCATGAGCGCCAATTTCATTTTGCGGCTGCGACCGAGGGCGTAGCCGATCGCCACCGCCGTCGCGATTTGAGGTCCCTGCTTCATCCCGACCTCCTGCTGGAGCGATGAAATCCTCCGGCTGCGAAGCAGCAGCCTGAGTCAGATTTACCCCCGGAACGGCGCGTCCACACATCGACGCCGGTGATCGTCCAGGCCTGAGCAGTCACGACGTTCGCACTGGTCAACCGCATCAGCGTGACGGTGCGTCCGGCTCCGGTGCTCGCAGAGGTAGCTAGAAGCGGGCTGCTGCGGGGCGTAGAGTCGAAGGCCTCTTCTCCATCGAGAATCCCGTCGACTAAGGCTGGAAACGAGCGTAGAGCGCACCTGCCGACCGTGCAGGAGTGAGGGGATTCGATGATGGCCGACAGGAACGAGCGATCGGAAGAGGACCGCCACGGCGCGGAGCTGGTGGAAGCCGGCACCGAGGGGGAACCGGTGTCCGCCTCAGGTGACCGGCACAAGGACGAATATCCGGACGTCTACCTCGACATCCCCATTGTCAAGGTCGACGAGATCAGCTTGGAGGTGGAGAACCTCCGCGCGCGGGTGTCCTTGCAGGCCGAGGTCCTCGACCTGCTCAAGCTCAACGTCGGCGTCGACGCCGAGCTCGGCCGCGTCGCGCTGCAGATCAAGGGCGTGGAGGCGCAGGCACACCTCAACGTCCGGCTGGACAACGTCGCCAAAGTCCTCGACCGGGTCCTGACGACGATCGACCGCAACCCCCAGATCCTGGAGAACCTCACCAAGAGCCTGGGACGCGCGGTGGAGGACGTCGGTGAAGGCGCAGGCTCCGCGGTGAAGGACGTGGGCGCGGGTGCCGGCGAAGCCGTCGAGGACGTGGGTGAAGGTGCGCGTTCGGCGGTCAAGGACGTCGGCTCCGGAGCCGGTAGTGCCGTGGAGAGCGTCGGCGAGGGCGCCGGGTCCGCGGTCGAGGACGTCGGCGCTGGTGCCGGTGGTGCGGTGGAGAACGTGGGTGAGGGCGCGGGTTCGGCGGTGAAGGATGTCGGCTCCGGGGCCGGTGGTGCGGTCCAGAGCGTGGGCGAGGGCGCCGGCTCGGCCGCCGAGGAGGTCGGCTCGGGAGCCGGCAGCGCCGTCGAGAGCGTCGGGGAAGGCACCGGTGAGGCCGCTGAGCAGGTCGGGAGCGGTGCCGGTGAAGCTGCCGAGCAGGTCGGGAGCGGCGCCGGTGAGGCCGTCGAGGACGTCGGGAGCACGGCTGAAGAGGTCGGCAGGGGAGCGCGCGACGTCGTCGGCGACGGAAGTTCCGACGAGGAGGGCGAATCCGAGAGAAAACCGACCCGAAGGCGCCGCACGACCGGGGAATCCGAGCGCGGCACCCGTCGCAGCAGCCGAGAGGGCACATCGCGTCCGTCCAGGAGGGAACGACGCCGATGACCGAGAACGAACCGGACGTGACCTTCACGAGCACCGTGCGCGCCGACGAGATCACCTTCGGCGAAGTACCCGAAACCAGGGTCGATTTCCCCGGGGACACCGACGACCGCTCCACCTCCGGAAGCGACCGCACGAACCTCCCGAACCCGGTCCGAGCGCACGTGACCTACCACGACATCCAGGTCGACTACCGGATCGAGGCCCACCTGGACCAAGAGGACCGCCCCGACCTCTGACCCGCATGAGGTGGCAGCAGGGGGCGGTTTTGGTCTGAATTGACCGGGCATCTCGGGCGTTGATCCTGGATGGTTCGGACCAAAACTGCCCTCTGCCCCGCGGCCCTCGGCAACGGCACCGGGGGTCCTCGTCGGGTGTGGTGGTTGCCGGGGTGTGGGGGTGGGCGTTGGTAGGGTCGCTGGTCGGTTGAGGTGGTCCTGCGGCTCTGGTGGAGGCGGTTCGGTGGACGCGTCGTTGATCGGGATCGGTGAGGTCGGGTCCTTCGGGTGGCGGGTGTTCCACGAGCGGCATCCGGTGATGATCGAGCGGTTGTGCGCCGCGCATCCGTTCGGGCCCGACGTGCGGGAGGCGTTGTCCGCGCTGTTGCGGGAGTCGACCGAGGGCGTGGTCGAGCCGCTGGAGGACGACGCGCCGGACCACGGGGTGTGGGCGGAGTGGATCGCCGATCAGGTCGGCCGGCCGTGGGCGGAGACCTCGTTCCTGTGGGCTGAGAGCTACTTCTTCCGCAAGCTGCTGGCGGCGACCGGCTTCTTCGCTCCGGGGCCGTGGCGGGGTGTGGACCCGTTCGCGCCGATGAAGCGGGCCGAGCTGCACAACGCTGCCACCGCCGAAACGCTCAAGGCCCTCGACGAGCTCCCGCATCTCAGCGACGCCGAGCGGGACGCCGCCGTGGTCCAGGCCGCGGTGTGGGGCAACCAGGCCGACCTGGCGTTCCAGCTGTCCACCGACGCGAGCGGTGCCACCTCGGGGCTGGTCGCGGGCTCGCCCGAGGAGTTCTGGTCGTTGTTCGGCGAGCCCGGGGTCGTCCACCTCGTCGCCGACAACTCGGCGGGTGAGCTCGCCGCCGACCTCGTGCTCATCGACCGGCTGCTCACCACCGGGCGCGCCGAGCGGGTCGTCCTGCACGTCAAGCCCGGCCCCTACTACGTCTCCGACGCCACCCCGACCGACGTGCTGGAAGTCCTGCACCACCTCTGCGGTCTGGGAGGTGAGGCCGCGCAGGTCGGCGACCGCGTCGAGAACGCCCTGCGAGCAGGGGAGATCGCGGTTCGAGCGCATCCCTTCTTCTGCGCACCGCTGGAGTTCGGCGACGTGCCGGACGACCTGCGCGCCGAGTTCGCCTCCGCCGCCGTGACGATCTTCAAGGGCGACCTCAACTACCGCCGCCTCGTCGGTGACCGCCACTGGCCGGTCGAGCGGTCGTTCGCGGACGCGGTGTCGCACTTCCCGGGGCCGCTGGCCGCGCTCCGCGTCCTCAAGTCCGAGGTCCTCGTCGGACTGGAACCCGCGACCGCGTCGTCGCTGGACGCGGGCGGACAGCCCTGGCGGACGTCGGGCTCGCACGCCCTGATCCAAACGCGCTCCTGAACGGCGATCAGCCGGTAGCGTCGATCACCTGGCCGATGGGGGCATGTCGGTCAGCAGCGCGCTACGAAGAGGAGATCCCGATGTCCGACTTCGAGACCCGCTCGCATCTGAACAGGCGGTCCCTGCTCGGGGCCGCCGGTGCACTGGGGATGGCGACCTTCCTGCCCGCCACCGGATGGGGTCGAGGAACGTCGTCGCAGCAAGAACATCCGCCGAACTGGCCTCCGATGGAGCCCTACGGAACCGCCGACACCCGCGTGGACCTGGAGCCCAGGGACGACAACTCCCGGGTTCTCGAACTCGAACTCCGTCCTCGGGACGAGGAACTGGGCCGGGTCTGGATGCGCGACACCTACGTCAACTGCTTCATCGTCGACGACCAACCGGTCTACGTCGCCACCGGCACCACTCGAGCCCCGGGCCTGCCTGCCGCGTCGCCGTGGAACGACGGCATCTTCGTGTGGACCGCCGATTCCCTGGACGGACCGTGGAAGCTGGCCGACACCACCGGCATCCGGCCCGACGCGGAGAAGGGCAAGGTGTGGTCGCCGGAGTTCGTCGGCGAGAACGAACCAGGGCGGACCGTGGTCGCGTCGTGGCAGCGCTACGCGGGCGAGGGCGCTGACAAGCGCGGGGACGTGTGGGCGCCGGAGGTGCACCACTTCCGCGGAACCTGGTACGTCGTGGCGTGCATGGGCGATCAGTCGCGCAAGGTCGGCTCGTTCATGCTCAAGAGCGAGGGCGGTGTCGAGGGCCCGTACCGGGTGGTGGAGGGCAACCTCGAAAAGCCCTTCGGTGAGCTCAATCCCGGTGCTCCCGACGGCGTCGATCCGAACGTCTACTACCACATCGACGGCGGCCTCTACGCTGAAGACGGCAAGGCCTGGCTGGTGCTGCACAACGACCTCTACGCCGAGTTCCAGGACGACATGGAGGACATCGTCCAGAAGACGAACCTCCCGAAGTTCCAGCAGACCCGCTACGAGCCCGAGCCCTACCTCGAAGGTGCGCACGTGATCAAGCACGGAGGCAAGTACTTCCTCGTGCACGCGGCCTGGAACAAGACCACCGGCAGCGGCGACACCGCGCGCCACGCCTACACGCCCGACGGTGAACGGGACCAGTACGACGCGATCATCGCGGTCTCGGACCACTTCGCAGGGCCCTACTCGAAGCGCTGGACCGCCGGCATCGGGGCGGGCCACAACAACCTGTTCGTCGACGCCGACGGGCAGCTGTGGGCGACGTTCTTCCGGAACCCGGTCGCGGGCCACTGGCACGAACCCGACAACCTGCCGCACGCCGCCGTGCCGGGCGTGGTCCGCGTGGAGTGGACCGGCCCCGGAGGCAACCGCCTCTACGTCCAGCGCCGGGACTAGGAGCTAAGGCACCGAGACCTGGCCTGCCTGGTCTACGTGCAGGGTCCAGACCGACTTGTCCTTCGGGACTCGGTTGTTGGTGTCGCTGCCGAAGTCGATCTGGCCGGTCACCAGCCCGTACTTCGACGGCAGGTCGACGTCGGTCTGGTGCTGGTTGGCGTTGATCTGGCGCCACACGGTCCCGGCGGTGATCGGGATCGGGCCGCCCCGGTCGAGCTGGTTCGCCGCCCTGAGCAGGACGCTCGCGGCATCGTGGGCGAGCGCGGCGTGCCCGTCCAGGGACAGGTTCCCCTCCCTGGGCGGGCATTCGTCGGGCGGCATCGCCGGATCGTGCCCGGCGATGATGATGTTGAGCGTGCAGTAGAAGTCCAGCGCCGGGCCGACCACGGTTTCCCCGGAGTCGTTCGGGTCCGGCGTGCTCGGGGCCACCGCGAACGATTGGTAGTAGTACGGGATGCCGATCTTGGCGAAGCGCGCCGCCCGGTTGGCGACGTGGCTGGCCACGTCGTCGCTGCCCAGGATCATGGGCGGGACGTCGGTCGGGCAGCCGCTGCCCACGCCGTCCAGGAACTCCCGGAACTCGGTTCCTCGCCCGGCGTAGTACACCAGCTCGTCCTGCCCGGTCTTGCAGGCTTCCCGGCCCGCGGTGTGCGGATCCTCGTTGAGCCACTGGACCGTCGCCCCGGGGTGGACCCGGCGGAACTCGTTCTCGACGTCGCTCCCGAGGTTGCGGCTGTAGGGGTCGACGCCGTCGCTGTAGATCTTGACCCCGGCGGTGCGGCCCTGCTCGCCCGCGAACTCGACGGCCCGCCGCGCCTGCGTGAGGTTCTGCGGCGAGACCTGGAAGTACAGCGGTGAGCGTTCGGGGATGTTGTCGTAGGACAGCGTCGACGCGACCGTCGGAAGCCCTGCGGCACCGAGCCTTTCGATGACCTCGAAGGTCTCCTCGCGGCTGTAGTTGAGGCCGATCACGCCGATGATGCTCGGATCCCGCTTGGCGAGCTCGGCGATCTGCTGGTCGACGACCTCCACCCCGTGGCCCATGTCCTTGCCGCCGTTGGCGATGAGCACTCGGGCCAGCGGCGTGTTGGGTTCGAAGTTCTGGTCGTACTGGGCCACCGCGATACCGGCGAGCGTCTCGTGCTGGGCCGAGAGGTTGAAGGCGCCCGCTCCCGGGGACAGATCGCCCAGGTAGACCAGGGTGAGGACCGGGCGGCCCGTTTCCGCGGCCTTGTCCAGCGCCGCCTGGTTCTGCCGCGAGATCGTGTCACCGATGGCGCGCAGGCCGGTCAGGATCGGATCGGCCTCCTGCGCGGCCTGCTGGGTCTGGCCGGGTGGTGCGTCGTCGATGAACTCCGCGAGGAAGGTGCCGTCGGTGACGCCGACGCACTCACCGGCCTTGTTCTCCATACTGGTCAGCCCAGGTGCGGCACCGAGCCAGTACCAGGGCGGCTGGAACAGGATGCCGCAATAGCCGACGCTCAACGAGGAGTACACGTAGATCCCCACGCCTGCCAGCCCCAGCAGCAACGTGACCGGCAGGGTTCGCCGCGACCACCACGGCGGGGGCGGCAGCGTGTACTTGTCCGCCGCGGCCAGGTGGCGGCGGATCTCGCTCTTGCGGGAATCCCCGGTCGCCGCCGGGGGAATCTCGACCGGCAGGTACCAGGTCATGTCCGTGCGCGCTCGCCGCGCCGCGTCGAGCTTGTGCCGCCACGCGCGGTACCCCTGCTCGTCGGCCTCGTGCGCTTGGGAGACGACGTCCTGGACGTTGTCCACCGTCGGCTCGACGGCGTGCGGCGGGACCAGCGAACTCGTGGTGATCAGCAGCAGCGGATCGACCAGGCCCGTCTCGTTGCGGATGTCGTTGACCAGCTTGAGCAGCGCGTAACCGCCGTTGGAGCGGGTGACGTTGTCCAGCAGCACCGTCGTGTAGGTCGTGCGCCACTTGCCCCGCAGCCGCCAGGGAAAGCGGCGGTAGGAACCGCGCAGGTCCTCCAGCAGCGTGTTGATCAGGAACTTCGCGACCTGCTCGGGAACCTCCTTGTTCCACTCGTTCTCGGTGAGGCGCTCGGCGAAACCGAGGAAGTTCCCCGGCACCTCGGGCGCCAGGTAGCTCTGCCGACGGAACCACCGGTAGCCGCCGATCAGCGGCAGCCTCCAGTGCATCTTGAGCTGGAACCACAGCCACGGCACGAGGGCGAGCACCTTGAGGACCGACCAGACCGTCCGGTCCGGGGCGTCGGCGGTGCCGGTGTTGATCAGCTCCGCGATCCGCTGCGCGGGGTCGCGCCGCCACAGGCGCTTGCGCAGCTCGGCTTCTCGCCTGGGGATCTCGGTTCCGGAGAGGTCCTGCCGCATCAACCACAGCGCCAGGCTCAACCGGGGGAAGCGCATCCGTCCGGCTTGGGCGTTGAGCGGGCCGTTGAGCTGCTCGGCGATGTCGGCGAGCAGTCCGCGGATGGTGTCGACCTCGGGCGGTGGCAGCGGGGTCTGCGCCGCGCGGTCGCCGTCCCCGGGATCGGCCGTGGAGGGCTCCAAGCGGATGTAGGCGTGCGGCACCCGGTGCGGTTCGGCGCTCTTGAGCCGCTCACCGATCGCCGGCAGCAGGTCCTCCAGCTCCCGCGGCCGGACCAGGCACAGCATCGGCAGACCACCGCCGCTGTCGCTGCTGCTGGTCCGCTCGTGCCGCCGCCCGTAGAGCGCGCGGATGAGTTCCAGGACCTGCACGACCCCGTGGAACAGCGGTAAGGACGGCGGACCGTCGTCCTTCAGCGGAGCGAGAGTTCTGCTCATGAGCCCAATCCCCACATTGCGCACTAAGGCAGATGAAGAAGCGACGAGCGTAGCCGTGTTGGGGTGAGCGTGACAATGCGCCGATCCGGTCACGGCGGGTGCTCCCCGGGCGCGCGGAGCCCGGGGAGCGCGCGGGTCAGGAGTCCTTCCGGAAGTCCGCTGCCGTGGTCGCATCCGTGAGGCGCGGCCAGCGCGGCTCTTCGCCCTTCGGCACGTCGCCGAGGACGGTGACCCGGCGGCCGACGCGGCGTTCGGCGTAGTCGTTGACCGCGTAGTGCTGGGTCGCCCTGTTGTCCCACATGGCGATCGCACCGGGCTTCCAGCTGAACCGGCAGACGTTCTCCGGGCGTTCGGCCGAGCTGAACAGGTGGCCGAGCAGCGCGTCGCTCTCGGCGCGGCGCAGCTGCGGGATGCGCAAAGTGAACATGCGGTTGACGTAGAGGGATCGCCTGCCGGTCACCGGGTGCGCGCGGACCACCGGGTGCTCGGCCTCGAAGACCGTGCCGTTGGGGTGGGTGAAGGCGTGCACGGCCGTGAGCCCGTCGAGGAAGTCCCGCAGCGGTGCCGAGAGGTTCTCGTAGGCGAGGTGCTGGTTGCTCCACATCGTGTCGCCGCCGCGCGGCGGGCACTGCACGATCTGCAGGACGGAGGCGATCGGCGGGCTCGACTGGAAGGTCACGTCGGTGTGCCAGACATCGGCCTTCGCGCCCTGATCGGAGTCGAGGACGACGATCTCGTCGTGCCCCTCCAGCTTGGGCAGGAACGGGTGCACCTCCAGCTCGCCGAGGAACTGGCCGAACGCCTTGTGCGCCTCGGGGGAGAGCTCCTCGGCCTCGGGGAAGAACAGCACCAGGTTCTCCACCAGCAGCGCGTGCAGCTGCGCGAAGGAGTCCTCGGTCATCGACTCCAGGTCGAGTCCGCGCACCTCGGCGCCGAGCGCGCCGGAGGCGGGACGTACGTCGATGCTCGTCATGGGACGGCCACCTCAACTTCCATTGATGCTCAACGGTTTTCGGGCAGGCTCGCGCCAACGCGTGCCGGGTTCCCCGGCGTGCGGACCTGTTCTCGCCGCTGTCGTTGACGCGGTGTTCGGCGGTCGGTAAGGATGAAAAGCACGGAGGCGGACGGGTCTTCAATCCGGAAGAAAGCAGAGATCCATGGATCCCGAGGAATCGCGCGAGACGAGTCTCGAACTCGCCAAGCTCATCGATCTGGCAACACCTTTCGCCATCCGAGTCGCGGTGACGCTGCGGCTGCCGGAGCTGATCGCCGGTGGCACGACCGAGATCGGCCCGCTCGCGACCGAATCCGGCGCGCACCGCGAATCCCTCGAACGGCTGCTGCGCCACCTCGTCAGCATCGGCCTGTTCGCCGAGACCGGTGAGGGCGCCTACGGGTTGACGCCGCTGTCGCGCCGGCTGCTGGCCGAGGACGGCAAGTGGCTCAAGGACTGGTTGGTCCTGGACGGGCCGGGTGCCCGGATGGACATGGCCTTCAGCGGGATGTTGCACTCCGTCCGCACCGGGAGCTCGGCCTACGGCACGGTCCACGGCACCCCGTTCTGGGACGACTACCAGCGCAACGACGACCTGCGGCGATTCTTCGGCGACGTCATGACCGCCTACGCCTGGCAGACCGGCCCGGTGCTGGCCGAGGAGTTCGACTGGGCTCCGGTGAAGACCGTCATCGACGTCGGTGGCGGTCAGGGCGCGCTGCTGTCCGAGATCGTCCGGGCGAACCCGCACCTGGACGGCGAGGTCCTCGACCTGCCCGCGGTCGCCGCCGAAGCCGACGTGTTCCTGGCGGAGGCCGGGGTTGCGGAGCGGGCCAGGTTCGTCCCGGGCAGCTTCTTCGACGCGCTGCCGGAGGGCCGGGACGTCTACCTCGTCTCCCGCGTGCTCACGGACTGGAACGACGAGAACGCGACCGCGATCCTGCGCCGCTGCGCCGAGGCCGCCCGTGACGGTCGCGTCGTCATCGTGGAGGTCCTCGCGGGCGACGACCACGCCAAGCAGAACACCTCGTTCGACCTGCAGTCGCTGGTGCTGCTGGGCGGCCAGGAGCGCGCGGTCGGCGACTTCGATGTGCTGGCCGGCGAGGCGGGCCTGAAGGTGATCGAGACCCGGACCTGGCCGGGCGGTCTCGTCGTCGTGGAGTGCGGCAGGCCGTGAGGCGTGCGCGGCGCCGGTCCTCATGCCCACCGAGGCCGGCGCCGCGACCGGGGGTCGGGCAGCAGTCCGAGCTGGCAGAGCCGGTCGAACGGCGAGAGCGGGTGCAGGCCCAGGCCGGACAGGTTGTGCATGACGGTGAAGCTGAGCCGCTGGTTGGCGCCGGTGTTGCGCAGCGCCCGCCGTCCGATCGCGCGGCCCGCCCACGACAGGTCGGTGAGCATCCGCGCGGCGTTGTGGCTGATCTTGCCGATCTGGGTGATCTCGGGCAGTCGCAGGGACTCGTACTCGCGCAGCGCGGTGTCCACATCGGACTCCGTGGCGAGGCATGAGCTCAGGGCGTGCGCGTCGTAGATGGCGCTGTTCATGCCCTGCGCCGCCATCGGGTGCACCGAGTGGGCCGATTCGCCGACCAGCGCGATGCCCGGCGCCGACAGCCCCGAGGCCTCGAAGTGCGAGACCGGCAGCGTCTGCCGGTCCGCCGCGCACGCCCGGAGCCGGTCCCCGAAGACCGCCAGGTCGGGCAGCTCGGCGATCAGCTCGTCGGTCCAGTGCAGCACCGCGTCGTGGTCCACGCCCCGGAACTCGTCCGGCTCGATCTGGACGTAGAGCCGAACCCGGTCGCCCGGCAGCGGGTAGTGCATCCGCAGGCCGCGCGAGGTGGTGTGGGCGACGACCTCGCGGGCGGCGTCGGGAACGTCGGGGATCTCCAGCGCGACGAGCCGGTGCGGGTAGTCCTCGCGGTCGGCCTCGATGCCCGCGGCCCGGCGCAGCCGCGAGGACACGCCGTCGGCCGCCACCACCAGCGGCGCGCGGACCTCGCCCGAGCCCTTGAGCGCCACGCCCGCCACGTGCCCGTCGTCGTCGCGGACCACGTCCTGCACCGAGGTTGCCCGGCGGAGGTCGACGGTGTCGGGCAGGTGGTCGGCCAGAGCCGTCAGGATCGACTCGTGGTCGGCCGACAGCAGCCAGTTCGCGCCTTCCGGCAGCTGCGCGTAGTCCAGCGCCATCCGGCCCCTGGCCTCCACGGCGACCAGCGACGAAAGACGAACCGCACCTCGGTCTTCCAGGACCTCGCTGATGCCCCAGTCATCGAGGATCCGCAACGCGCCGGGCTGCAGCACCTCGCCCTTGGGGATCCTGGGGACCGTCGGGCGCTTCTCGGCGACCACGACCCGCAGGCCCAGCGATCCGAGCGCGTGCGCGGCGGCCAGGCCGCCCACACCCGCCCCGCACACCACGACGTCCGCGCGTTCTGCGGCAGGGGAGCTCATGTCGGCAGGGCCTCCTCGTCGGCGATCTCGTGGCGCGAGCGCATCGCCGCCTGCGTCCAGACGCTGAACACCAGCACCGGCAGCAGCGACGCGACCACGGGGACTGCGGGAACGGTGCGGGCGAGGATCGCCGCGGCGAGCACCAGGCGTTCGGCCACCAGCACCTCGTGGGCCCGCAGCGCGCGGGCCTGGCTCAGCGTCGGCGCGAGCCGCAGCAGCGGCAGCACCGCGATCAGCCCGGCGCAGCCCGCCACCGCCAGCAGCACCGGGTACCCGGTCCGGTGCGGGAGCGCGAGCCCCAGCGCGGCGAGGCCGATCGCCGAGGCGTAGAGCAGCACCGACAGCCGGGCGGCGTAGCGCTGCCCCCGCTGGACCGGCACCGACCGGTACCCGGCCGCGCGGTCGCCGTCGACGTCGCGCATCGTGCCGACCAGGTTCGACGCCGTGTCGTGCAGCAGGAAGACCAGCGACAGCGCGAGCGCGGTCCACCCCGGCAGGGGAGCGGTCACCATCGCGCCGATGAGGAACGCCGTGGCGGTGATCAGCCCGCGCACCAGGTTCCCCGACAGCCCTCGGGCCTTGCAGAACCGGCTGTAGGCCACCACGCCCGACAGCGCGACCACGACCAGCGGCAGCGCCCGGAAGTTCGCCCAGGTCAGCAGTGCGGTGGCGGCGATCGCGAGGCCGATCCCGCAGGCGAGAGCGGTGCCCGGTGCCAGCCGGCCCGACGGGATCGGCCGCTGCGGCTTGGCGACCCGGTCCAGCTCGCGGTCGAAGTAGTCACCGAGGTAGTGCGCGGCGAGCCAGCCGAACGCCGTGCCGAACCCGGCGATGACGAACTCCGCGATCCCGGCCTCACCGGTCACGCCCGCGCCCGCCACGCCCACCAGCACCGGGTAGCACAGCGTGTACGGGCGGAAGGTCTGCACGTGCGCCCAGAGGGTTCGGCGCGTGCGCGCCCAGCGGCCGTGCACGGCCTACCGGCTCCGGTCGATGGCCAGGTCGGCGATCGCGCGCATCTGCTCGACCGCCACCGCACCCGGCAGTCCGTCCAGGCTGTCCCGCGCCGCCGCGATCTCCTCGGCAGCGCGCTGCCTGCTCCGCTCCAACGCCCCGGTGGTGATCAGCAGCTCGCGCATCAGCGCGTGGGACTCCTCGGCGGGCAACCGGCCCGACAGCGCTTCGGCGAAGCGCTTCCTGCCCCGCTCGTCGGCGACCTCGTGGCCGACCAGCACCGGATGGGTGGGGCGCAGGTTGGCGACATCGCTGGTGGCCGGTTTTCCGGTCGAATCGCCCAGGTAGGGAAGGAGATCGTCGAAGATCTGGAAACCCACGCCCAGGTGCTCGGCGTAGCGCGTGACGGCGTCGGCGTGCTCGCCGGTGGCTCCCGCCAGCACCGCGCCCGCCCGGCAGGCACCCCGGAACAGCGCACCCGTCTTCAGCGCCGCCATCTCCTGGTAGTCGCTCACCGGGCAGCTCAGGTCGCCCGCCATCTCGGCTTCCCGGACCTGACCTCGGCACACGTCGGAACCCGCACCGGCCAGCACGCGGGCCGCTTCGAGCACCGCAGCGGACGGCACGGCCGTGCACTCCGACAGGGAGGTGACCATGTTCAGGATCAGGAAGTCGCCGGTGACCAGCGCGTCGGCCATGCCGTACTCGGCGTGCACGGTGGGACGGCCACGGCGCAGCCGGTCGTCGTCGATGATGTCGTCGTGCACCAGGGTGGCCACGTGCAGGTACTCCACGGCCAGCGCGGCCGGGAGCAGCTGGGCGCTGTCACCGCCGGTGGCCTCGGCGGAGTTGAGCAGCAGCACGGGCCGCAGCATCTTGCCGGGCGCCAGCAGGGCGTGCCCGGCCATCTGCTCGGTGCGATCGGCGACCGCCGACCACCGCTTGCGCATCTCGCGGCTGAGCTGCTCCGCCCATTCCGGCGAGCCGATTCCGGTGTCGTCGGTCATCTCACGCGCTATCCGTCCGAGGGGCGCCTGCCCTGTCACCGGCGAGGAAGCGCCGGGTCAGATCCAGCACCAGGTCGTTGGCCTCGGCGGTGCCGACGGTCACCCGGACCCCGGCGCCGTCGGCGAGAGTGCGCACCTGCACGCCGAACTCGTCGCAGAACCGCACGAACGCGTCGTTGTCCTCGCCGAACCGCAGCCAGTGGAAGTTGCCGTGGCTGCGGGGAACGTCGAGGCCCAGCTCGGCGAACCCGGTGCGCACCCGGTCGCGCTCGGCGGCGACCTCGGCGCACTGCTTGCGCATGACGTCCTCGGCGCGCAAGGCGGCCAGCGCGGCGTCCTGCGCCACGGTGCTGACCCGGAAGAAGTACGAGTTCGGCGTGAGCGCGGTGACCACCGACTCGTTGGCGACGAGATAACCGACCCGCAACCCCAGCAGCCCGTGGGACTTGGAGAACGTGCGCACCACCGACACCCGGGGATCCTCGGCAGTCAGCTGGATGCCGCGGGCGATCGCGGATCGTTCGGCGAAGTCGGCGTACGCCTCGTCGATGAGAACCCGCACGCCCGAGGGGATCCGGTCGAGGAACGCGCGCAGCTCGTCGTCGGCGAACACAGTGCCCGTCGGGTTGTTCGGGTTGCACAGCAGCACGATCTTGGTGCGGTCGGTGACCGCGTCGGCCATCGCGGCCAGGTCGTGGGCGTCATCGCGCAGCGGCACCGCGACCGGTGTCGCACCCGCGCACCGCACCAGCAGCGGGTACATCTCGAACGAGGGCCAGGCGTGGACGCTCTCGCCACCACCGGCGAAGGTCGTGAGGAACTGCTGGAGCAGCGCCCCCGAACCCGGGCCGACGAACACCTCGGAGGAGTCCAGCCCGACGTGCTCGGCGATGGCGCGCGTCAGCCCAGCCGACATCGCGTCGAGCGTCAGGTTGACCCGGTCGGAGCTGTGCACGATGGCCTCGCGCACGCCGGGCAGGGGTGCCGCGAAGTTCTCGTTGAGGGACAACTGGTGCCGAATGGTGGGCACAGGCTGATCTCCGTTCATGACGTGCGCACGCATCACTCCGGCGAGCGCGCAGGCTCGACGCGGAACGTGGAAGACCGGAATCAGGCGGAATGGACGAGCGGGTCCAAGTGCGTCCTTCTCTCCGATGGCCTGACGAGGACGATCTTCATTCCTCATCCCCGCGCTGTCAACGAATTCCCGCTGAGAAAAGGCTGATGACGGGTCAATTCAAGGGAATACCGGTAAATCCGCTGACCACGTCCGCAGACGCCCGAACGGTTCACTGTGGACGAGACGAGAATTTACCGGCTAACCGGGAATTTGCCGGAACCTCGCGGAAATCAACGCGAAACCTCTGCGGATGTGGTCCAAACCCGATGTGCTCGCGTAGAGTCCGGCCAGCCGAAACGGGCCAGCGGGCAACGAATCTCATCAGTCGATCCGCAGCCGCGAATTCGGCGACATCCTTGCGGAGGAGGCCGTGCCCGGTTAGCGCACGGCCGGACTGGAGGAAACCGCATGACGACGGTGCAGCCCGAGCCGGACGCCCTCGACCAGGCGATCAGCGAGGGCGCGGAGGCGTTGTTCCTGGCCCAGCGCGCCGACGGCGTGTTCGACTACTGCGAGGACAACCTGACCTCCACGCTGGGCACGGTCGGCGCGCTGTCCGCGCTGCACCACGCCGACCCGCGGGGCAGCGCCGATCTGATCGAGGCCGGCGCCGGATGGCTGCGGCGCACCCAGAACGCCGACGGCGGCTGGGCCATGGTGCCGGGCCTGGACAGCGAAGCCGGCCCGACGGCGGTGAGCTCGGCGGTGCTGCACCTGGTCGACCCGGAGGGCAGCGCCGAGGCCGTGCGCTCCGGTCAGCGGTGGATGGCGGACTTCGGTGGCCTGGACGCGATCCCGCACCCCGAGGTGGTGTCCTGGTGCCGGCAGTACTACGGCTTCGTCGGCTGGCTGTCGCACGAGGAGATGCGCCGGTTCCCGCTGGAAGTGGCGCTCGTTCCGAGCCTGTACCGCAGGCTGTTCGACCTGCGGATCCCGATGGCGTTCGCGCTCGGGCTGGCCCAGGCCAGGCACAAGCCGCTCAACCGTTTCCACCGCCTGCTGGCCAGGCTCGGAGAGGCCAACGCGCTCGAGGCGATCCGGCAGGTGCACGAGCACGAGGGCTCGACCGGGGCCTGGTGCGAGAACGCGTGGGTCACCGGACTGGTGTGCACCGGGCTGGCCCGCGCGGAGCTGGCGCCGGACCTCGTCGACGCCGCCGTGAAGTGGTTCCGCAAGACCATGGACCCCGACGGCTGGTGGCAGACCGGCCCGCTCGACGCGGCGTGGACCATGTACGCCGCGCGCGGGCTCGCCGAGGCCGGCTACGCCGACGACCCCAGGCTGGCGGCGTCCACCGAGCTGTTCGTGCGGTTGCAGCAGCACCGGCCGTTCCTCGCCTTCGGCTGCCCGCCGGGCTACTGGGGCTGGGCCGGGACCGCGGGCTGGCCGTCGACGCTGGAGACCAGCGAGATCCTGTCCGTGCTGTGCCGGATGCCCGGCGACGCGCAGGCGAGGTCCGTCGAGCTGGGCGTGGACTGGCTGACCCGCCTGCAGGACTCGCGCGGCTCGTGGGGTTTGTGCGTGCGCAACACCAAGGTCGCCAACAGCGGACCGTGCCCGATGACCACGGCGCAGGCCGTCGACGCGCTGCTGGACTCCGGGATCCCGGCCGACGACAGCAGGGTTCGGCGCGCCCTGAACTGGCTCGCCAAGGCCCAGCTGCCGGACGGCTCCTTCGAATCCGTCTGGTACCGCCACCACACGATGGCCACCGCCGCCGTGCTCGAAACCTTCTCCAATGCCAGACGCGCTGAGGAGGAACCGGCGCGGCGCGCGAAGACCTGGCTGGAGCAGGCCCGCGACCACGACGGCTCGTGGGGCGACGGGCACGGCGCGCCCGCCACCGTCGAGGAGACCGGGTGGGCGATCTCGGGGCTGCTCGCCGCCGGCGCCTCCCCGGAGTCGGTGCGCGACGGGCTGAACTGGCTGCTCGACCAGCGCGAACCCGGCGGTGGTTGGCCTTCGGAGAGCGTCAACGAGTACGTCCGCCACGTCAGCCGCTACAGCAACCCGGCGCTGGCGCAGGGCATGGCGCTGCGCGCGCTCGGCCGCTACCGCGACGCCCTGCGCTGACCGCGGCACTTCACGGAATGGAGAACCCGATGACCGGTGCGACGCAGAAGGATTCCTTCACCGAGCACTACTGGCAGGACCCGCACGCGGCCTTCGCCGAAGCGCGCCGGACCTGCCCCGTCCAGGAGGTCGACTTCGAGGGCGGGCGCAGCTGGCTGGTCACCCGCTACGACGAGGTGAAGGCGGGGCTCACCGACGAACGCCTGGCCAAGGACTGGCGTTCCAGCCTGCCCGCCGAGGAGCGCGCCTCCGCCCCACCCGGACTTCCCGCCCCGATGTCGCACATGCTGACCTCGCTCGACCCGCCGGAGCACACCCGGTTGCGCAGCCTGGTCACCCAGGCGTTCACCACCCGCCGCATCGCCACCCTGCGTCCGCGCGTCGAATCCCTCGCCGAGGAACTGCTGGCGGAATTGCCGCAGGACGAGCCCGTCGACCTGGTGGCCCGCTTCGCGATCGTGCTGCCGATGGTGGTGATCAGCGAACTCCTCGGCGTCCCGGAGATCGACCGCGACGAGTTCGCCCGGCTGTCCACGGTGCTCATCGACGAGTGCCCGAACGAAGAGCTCGCCCGAGCCTCCGCGCAGATGGCCACCTACCTGGAAGGGCTGGTCGCCGCCAAGCGGGCTGCGCCCGACGACGCCCTGCTGTCCGCGCTGATCTCCGCCTCCGACGAGGGCGACCGGCTCTCCGACCTGGAGATCGTCGCGATGGCCATGCTGCTGCTGATGGCGGGCCACGAGACCACCGCGGTGTTCATCACCAACAGCGTCCGGGCGCTGGTCGACGACGACTCCGCCCGCGCCCGCCTCGCCGACCCCGCGAAGGCGCCCTCGCTGGTCGAGGAACTGCTGCGCTGGCTGTCACCGGCGCTCAACGCCTCGCTGCGCTTCGCCACCGAAGACGTGGAGATCGGCGGCGTGAAGATCGCCAGGGGTGAATCGGTGACCCTCTCCACCGGCGCGGCCAACCGCGACCCGGACCACTACCCAGATCCGGACACCTTGGACCCCGACCGAGACACCGGCGGCCACCTCGCCTTCGGGCACGGCATCCACCGCTGCCTCGGCGCGGCCCTGGTGCGCCTGGAAGGCGAAGTCGCCCTGGGAGCCCTGTTCCGCCGCCACCCGAACCTGCGCGTCGTCGCCGACCCGGCCGAGCTCACCTACCGCCGCAGCGTCCACGTCCACGCCCCGCGCACCCTCCCGGTGGTGCTCACCCCGAAGCTGAGCTGATTCCGGCGACGACCACGTCGTGGCCCCGGGCTCGGAAGTGAGCGGTGATCACCGGGTCGGCCGAGTCGTCGGTGACGAGGCTCCAGTGCGGGCTCAACCGGGTGTGCGCCCGGAAGGGTCGCTGGCCGAGCTTGTCGGCGTGCACCAGGACGTAGACGTGGTCGGCTCGCTGTGCGATGAGCTCCTTGAGGCGGGTCTGCTCCAGATCCGCCTCGCAGATGCCGTGCTCGGCGGTGACGCCGTCGGCGCCCAGGAACGCGCGGTCGAACGTCCGGCGTTCCAGGGCGGCCTCGGTCAGCGGGCCGACCAGCCCCTGGCTGAGCTGCCGCAACGCCCCGCCCAGGCATTCGACCTGGAGATCCGCGTGGGCGAGCTCGTGGAGCACCGTGATCCCCGTGGTGACGACGGTCAGGTCGCTGCGGTGCGACAGCTCGCGGGCGAGAGCCGTGGTCGTGCTGCCGGAGTCGAGCAGCACGGTTTCGCCGGGCCGCACCTGGTCGGCGGCCCAGCGGGCGATGGCTTGCTTCGCCTCGGTCGCCTCGCCGTTGCGCTGCCGCAGCGGCGCTTCGTGCGCCAGCGGCATCGCGCCGCCGTAGGTCCGGGCCAGTCGGCCCGCGGCCTGCAGCTGCGCCAGGTCGCGCCGGATCGTCGAGGTCGTCACCCCGAATGTGCTCGACAGCTCGTCGACGCTGGTCAATCCGGAGGAGCCGGCCAGCCGCAGGATCGCGGCCCGGCGCTCCTGCGCACCACTGGGCATCGCTTCGCCTCCCGTTCAGCTCACGCGCACAGGTTCGCGGCCTGGCGGATGGCTTCGACCATGCTCTCGGTGCCCGCCTTGCCGGTGCCCGCGATGTCGAAGGCCGTGCCGTGGTCGACCGAGGTCCGGATGACGGGCAGGCCGACGGTGATGTTCACCCCGGTCTCGATGCCGAGCACCTTCACCGGGCCGTGGCCCTGGTCGTGGTACATCGCGACGATGAGGTCGTACTCGCCGCGCGTGGCCAGGAAGAACGCGGTGTCGGCGGGCAGCGGGCCCTGGGCGTCGATGCCGTCGGCGCGCAGCTTGTCCAGCGCGGGGACGATCTTCTCGTCCTCCTCGCCGTAGCCGAACAGGCCGTTCTCGCCGGCGTGCGGGTTGATGCCGCAGACGCCGATGCGCGGGGACTCGACGCCCGAGTCGCGCAGCGTCCGGTCACCGCGGCGCACGGTGCGCTCGACGATGCCGGGCTCGATCGCGGCGACCGCGTCGATCAGTCCGATGTGGGTGGTCACGTGGATGACCTTCATCGCCGGGGTCGCCAGCATCATCGACACCTCGTCGGTGCCGGTCAGGTGCGCGAGCAGCTCGGTGTGGCCGGGGAAGACGTGCCCGGCGGCGTGCAGCGCCTCCTTGTTCAGCGGTGCGGTGCAGATGGCCTGCGCCGCACCGCTCGTCGCCAGCTCGCTGGCCACGCGGACGTAGTGGTAGGCGGCGTCACCGGCGACCGGGGACACCGCGCCCCACGGGAGATCGGCGGGCAGCAGACCGAGGTCGATGACGTTGATCCGGCCCGGGGTGAAGACCGCGTCGTCGACGGAGTCGACCGCGACCACCTCGGCGTCGACACCGAGGATGCCGGCGGCCTTCCGCAGCCGCTCGGCGTCGCCGATGACGACGGGACGGCACCGGCCGGTGGTGGCCTCGTCGAGGAGCGCCCCGACGGTGACCTCGGGTCCGACACCGGCGCCGTCGCCCATCGTCACGGCGATCACGGGGGTGGTGGAGGCACTGTTCACTTCGTCAACCTTTCGATTCCAGCGGGACGGAGGTGTTCGACGATCCTTGCGAGGCTGTCGCTCTCACCGAAGCTGCCGGGGCGCGTCACCACGGACGTACCGGCGGGCGTGCGGCTGTGCACGGCACCGTGGTGGATCTGGCCGACCGGGGTCAGCGCGCGCACGCCCAGCGCGTCGAGCACCAGCCGCGCGGTTTCTCCGCCGGTGAGCACGACGTCGACCGGGCCGGGGAGGCGTTCGACGACGCGTGCGGCCGTGGATGCTAGACCCCGCACCAGGTTTCGGGACTGCCCGGGTGCGACCGGCTCGGACGGGTCGATGCGCAGGGCGGTGGGCCCGCGTTCGAGCGCGACGAGGGCGCGGGAGAGGGCGGACTCGCCGGCGTCGGGACCGACGAGGTCGGCGGTGCTGCAGGCCACGATGCGCGTTCCGCGCAGCTCGGCGACGCGCAACTGCTCGGCGGCCTCGGGCGACGCCGTCCCGGCCACCAGAAGCAGCGGGTTTCCCTTTGGCGCGAGGGGAGTTTCGTCGGCAGGAGCCGGCGCGGTGCGCCCCAGGGCCGCGGCCAGGCCGCCTGAACCGGCCAGTCGAGTCCCGTCCGGAGCCGCGGCCACCACGGCGTCGAGGTCGGCGTCCACCTCACCGTCGCAGATCGGAACCGCACCGGCGGCGATGCATTCGGCCAGAGCGGCGGGCAGCGATGCCGAGCGGACGGTCTCCAGCGGGATGGTGCGGCAGGGGAGCGGCGCGAGGGTCTCGGCGATGTTGCGCGGCGGGGACGTGGCCTCGACCTGCCAGGCGGCCGAGTGGTGCAGCGGGACGCCGCGCAGGTGCGCGACACCGCCCACCACGGTCCGGTGCATCGCCGGCAGCGCGGGTGCGATGACCAGCGGTCGATCCGCGGCGGCGCTCAGCAGTGCGGCGACGTTGCCGCGAAGCTGCGAATCGATCTTGACGAAGACGCCGCGGTCGCCCGCTTCGCGCAGGGCCGCGGAGGCGATCCGGCCCGCCTCGGCGGCGGGGAGCTCCCGGATGTCGAGGTCCATCACGACCACGGATTGCGCGTTGTGCGCAATTGGAGCGGAACCCTTCCCCGCGAGTTCGACCGTCGTGGACTGCCCGAGGGGTCGCAGGCACGCAGCTGCCTCGACTGCCCCGGACAAGTCGTCAGCCAGCGCGAGAAGTCCGTTATCCAGCAATTCCGGCTCCTCGTCGTAGTGCGGCGCGGTCCCTGCGGCTCGACCGGGGTCGGTCGTGCGACGTGACGGCCACGCTAGCGGAATTGCGCGTTTCGCGCCATCGCTATTGCGCGAAACGCGCAGTCCTGCGATGGTGATCCACGCAACGAGGCCGCGTGGCCGCCGCATTCCCCCCGAGGAGTCCCCGCATGACCTTTCCGCGTTTGGAGGTGCCCGGCGTCGAGGTGCCCATGTCGTCCCTCGTGCTCGGGACGATGACCTTCGGCGACACCGTCGACGCCGCCGGAGCGGCCAAGATGCTCGACACCGCGCTCGACGCCGGCATCACCGCGGTGGACACGGCCAACGGATACGCGGGCGGCGAGACCGAGCGGATCCTCGGAGAGCTCCTGACCGCCCGCCGCGACCGCATCTCGCTGGCCACCAAGGCGGGCATGCCGCACCCGGACGCGGGCGACCACTCGCCGCTGTCGCCCGAGGGCCTGCGATCCAGCGTCGACGGGAGCCTCTCTCGGCTCGGCGCGGAGCGAATCGACCTGTTCTACCTGCACCAACCAGACCGCGCGGCCTCGCTCGCCGACACGCTCACCACGATCGCGAGCCTGGTCGCCGAGGGCAAGATCGGTGCCCTCGGCGTCTCCAACTTCGCCGCCTGGCAGATCTCCGAGCTCAACCACGTCGCTGACGAGGTCGGCGCACCGCGGCCGGTCGTCGCACAGCAGCTGTACAACCTGCTGGCCCGTCGCGTCGAGGACGAGTACGTCGAGTTCGCCGACACGGCAGGTCTGCTGACCGTGGTCTACAACCCGCTGGCCGGAGGGCTGCTCACCGGCAGGCACAGCTTCGAGCGCGATCCGTCCTCGGGGCGCTTCGCCGACTCGCGACTCGCCGAGATGTACCGGAAGCGCTACTGGGACGAGCGGCTCTTCGACGCGATCGAACGCCTCGACAGCGTCGCCGAGAACGCCGGGATCCCGCTGGTGGAGCTCTCGCTGCGCTGGGTGCTCAGCAAATCGGCCACCTCGGCCGTGCTGCTCGGCGGTTCCAAGACCGAACAGCTCGAAGCCAACATCGCGGCGCTGGGCGCCGGGCCGCTCCCCTCGGACGTGGTCGAGGCGTGCGACTCCGTCGGGGCGTTCCTGCGCGGTCCGATGCCCGCCTACAACCGCTGAAAACCTTGCAAACGAAAGGAGAGTCCGTGTCCGCAGCGGAATTCGCGCGCAAGCTGCGCGCCCGCGAGAGGGTCGTCGGCTACTGGGTGGTGCTCGACAACCCGATCGGCACCGAGCGCATCGCTCGGCTCGGCTACGACTACGTCGCGGTCGACGCCCAGCACGGCCTGCTCGGCTACTCGGGGCTGCTCAACGCCATGATGGCCATCGACGCCGGCGGCGGCTCCGTCGGCCTGACCCGGGTGGAGGCCAACGATCCCGCTGCCATCGGGCACGCCCTCGACGCAGGTTCGGGTGGGGTCATCGTCCCGCTGGTCGACTCGGCCGAGGACGCCCGCGCGGCCGTGGCGGCCACGCGCTACCCGCCGCGCGGACGACGTTCCTACGGGCCGATGCGCTCGGGCCTGCGGATCGGACCACGCCCGGCCGCTGCTGACGAGAGCGTCGTGCTGCTGGCGATGATCGAGACCCCGCAGGGACTGGCCAACGTCCGCGAGATCTGCGCGACCGAGGGCATCGACGGCGTCTACGTGGGCCCGTCGGACCTGTGCCTGGCCGTCGGTGGAGCGTTCCCGGGCGACCCGGCCGTGGCCGAGGAGTTCGAACAGGCGGTGGCCGACGTCCGGGAGGCGGCGGCCGAAGCGGGAATCGCGGCGGGCATCCACACGCCCGACGGCGCAACCGCCGCGCGCAGGCTGGAGCAGGGCTACACCTTCGCCAGCGTCGCCTGCGATCTGGTGCACCTGGAGCGGGCGGCGGGCGAGCACCTGGAGGCGGCCAAGTCATGACCGACCTGATCAGTGACGGCGTGCTCCGCGAAGTCGAGCCCCACCGGGCCGAAACCCACCTGAGCGCGGGCACCGCGCAATCGCACGCCGCCAACCTCATGCCGCTGGCCGGCGGAGAGCTCGGCTGCGCCTGGTTCGCCGGGACGCAGGAAGGGCTCTCGGACATCAACGTCTGGTTCGCCCGCCTCGATCCCGCGGGACGCTGGAGCGACCCGGTCCAGGTCTCGGCCGACCCCGAACGCTCCGAGCAGAATCCCGTCCTCTTCCCCACGCCCGGTGGCGATCTCTGGTTGCTGTACACCGCGCAGCACTCCGGGAACCAGGACACCGCCGAGGTGCGCCTCGTCGTCTCCGGCGACGACGGACGCAGCTGGAGCTCGCCGCGCACCCTCATCCCCGCTTCGGACACCGGTGGTGTGTTCGTCCGGCAACCCGTCGTGGTGCTGGGTTCCGGCCGCTGGGTGCTTCCGGTCTTCCACTGCGTGCGCCCGGAGACCGGCCGGTGGCGCGGCGACGAGGACACCAGCGCGGTGCTGGTCTCCGACGACCAGGGCGCCACCTGGTCGCACCACGAGGTTCCCGGCAGCACCGGGTGCGTGCACATGAACGTGGTGCCGCTGGCCGAGGGAGGCCTGCTCGCGCTGTTCCGACGCCGTCAGGCCGACGCCATCTTCGCCAGCCGTTCCACCGACGGGATCGCGTGGAGCGAACCGGAACCGACCGAGCTGCCCAACAACAACTCGTCGATCCAGGTCACCGCGCTGCGCGATGGGCGTCTCGCGCTGGCGTACAACCACAGCAGCGCCGCCGACGCCACCGAGCGCCGCGCCTCCCTCTACGACGAGATCGAGGGCGACTCGATCACCGACCCCGCCGCGGTGCAGGAAGGACCGCCTGGAACCGCGTTCTGGGGCGCCCCGCGGGCACCGCTGACCGTGGCCCTCTCCGCCGACGGCGGCCGCAGCTGGCCGGTGCGCCGCGACGTGGAGGTCGGCGACGGCTACTGCCTGACCAACAACTCCCGCGACGGCCTCAACCGCGAGCTGTCCTACCCCTCGATCACCCAGACCGATGACGGCGACCTGCACGTCGCCTTCACCTACTTCCGCCGGGCCATCAAGCACGTTCGCGTGTCGCCCACCTGGTTCGGCGGCTGAACCTCGGCCTCGCAATGGAGCAGCCATGGCTAGTGAACTCAACGCGAAATCTCCGGCGGTGACCCACCCGGGCCCACCCGACACCTGGTCGGGATTTCTGCGAAACATGGGCCCCGGCATCGTCGTGGTGATGTCCTGGCTGGGGACCGGCGATTTCATCAGCGCCTCGGTCTCCGGGTCCACCTTCGGCTACGCGCTGATCTGGACGCTGGTGGTCGCCACCTTCTCCCGGTACTTCATCGTCTCGGCGATGTCGAAGTACCAGCTGTGCAACGCGGTGGGCGACGAGACCATCTTGGACGGCTACGGCAGGGTGTGGAAGGGCTTCCCGATGTTCATCGGGGCGACCACCTGCGTGCTCGGCTTCGTCTACGTCTCCTTCCTGACGCTGGCCGCCGCGACCGCGCTCGACGCCCTGTTCCGAGCGGTCCTGCCGCTGGGCAGCTGGGGAATCCCGCTGTGGGCGGTGTTCACCACCGGCGTGGCGTACGCGCTGGCCTCGCGGCGCAAGGGGCACTTCCGCGGGCTCGAGATCGTCGCCCAGATCACCATGGCCGTGCTGGTGGTCTGCTTCCTGCTGGCGCTGATCGGCACCGGGCTGGACGTGCCGAAGCTGTTCGGCGGGCTGCTGTTCGAGATGCCACCCGGTGAAGCCGGGTACATCACGGCGGCGAGCACAGCGGTCGGTCTCATCGGTGCTGTCGGCGGCTCGGCGGCCAACCTGCTCTACCCGTACCTGATGCACGAGAAGGGCTGGCGCGGCCCCGGATACCTCAAGCTGCAGCGGCTGGACCTGCGCTTCGGCAGCTTCGTGATGTTCGGCCTGGTGCTGGCGGTCTGGGTGGTCGCGGCCGAAACCCTGCACGGGACCGGCGAAAGCGTGTCCTCCGCGGACGGTCTGGCGAGCATGATGGAGAAGGCGATCGGCCCGGCCGGGCCGCCGATCATGTGGCTGGCGATCTTCTTCACCGTGTTCAACAACATCGTCACCCAGCCGCGCGTGTTCGTGCGCATGTTCGTGGAGTCGCTGCACAAGTCCCGTCCCGAACGGTTGGAACGCCTGCGCGCCCACCGCGACCTGACCGGTGTGGCGGACAAGGATGCGTTCTCCTACGACCGGCTGTTCTGGATCATCCTCACGGTGATCATGACCGTGCCGATCGTGTTCTCGCTGCCGGGAATGCCCGGCATGGTGATCATCACCCTGCTCGGCAACTCGGTGAACGTGCTGACCGTTCCCATGATCACCGTCGGGCTCATCGTGATGACGACGAAGCGCTCCCTGATGGCCGACGGCTACGCCAACAAGTGGTGGGAAACCGCGGTCCTCGCCCTCATCGGCGGCGTCGGGCTCTGGGCCACCTACGAGCTGTGCACCAGCATCGCGAGCACTCTCTCGGGGTGAGCCCGAAACGCTCCGCGGGCCCCGGGTGAAACGGGGCCCGCGGAACTCGATCCTGGGGCAATTCGAATTCCCGGCCCCATTGTTCGCGGAGGAATCGCCGTGTCGCCAACGGCGTGATCCCAGGCACATCCGATGCGGTTTCCGGTTCCGCGCGCGAGAGCTCCACTAGGCCTCCCACCTGCGGTGTCGCGGTGGTGGAAGTGCTGATCGCCGGTGTTGGAAACCGCTGTTTATCAAACCATACGCGCGGGTTCTTTGACTTCACCTCGTGAGCGGCCAAGGCTGGCTTTCACCGCGATTCTGCGGCGCATCGGCGCGCGAAGCATGAACAGGGGAATGGCCACAGCATGAGTGGGATGGACGACCCGATCGACGACCTGAAGGTCACTCCGCCGAAGACGTGGGCGACCGGCGCTCCCGCCGTCGCGCACGCGTTGCAGTACTCGCTCAGCCAGACCTCGCCGCGGCGGACCGCGCTGACGCTGCTGAACCTCAACCAGGGCAAGGGAATCGACTGCCCCGGCTGCGCGTGGCCCGACCCGGACCCGAAGCACCGGCCGAGGAACGAGTACTGCGAGAACGGCGCCAAGCACGTCAACGACGAGGCGACCTCCCACCGCATCACCCGCGAGTTCTTCCAGCGGTACTCGGTCTCCGAGCTCGACGAGAAGTCCGACTACTGGCTCAACCAGCAGGGACGCCTGACCGAACCCGTGGTCAAGCGCTCCGACTCGGACTTCTACGAGCCGATCAGCTGGGACGACGCCCTCGACCTGCTCGCGGCGGAACTGCGCTCGCTCGACTCGCCGAACGAGGCGCTGTTCTACACCTCGGGCCGGGTCAGCAACGAAGCCGCGTTCCTGCTCCAGCTGTTCGCGCGGGCCTACGGCACCAACAACCTGCCGGACTGCAGCAACATGTGCCACGAGTCCAGCGGCTCGGCCATGCAGGAGACGCTCGGCGTCGGCAAGGGCACCGTCAGCCTCGACGACCTGCACCACTCCGACCTGATCTTCGTCATCGGCCAGAACCCGGGAACCAACCACCCGCGGATGCTGACCGCGCTGGAACGAGCGAAGCAGAACGGCGGCGAGGTCGTCGCGGTCAACCCGCTGCCCGAGGCCGGGCTGATGCGGTTCAAGAACCCGCAGAAGGTCCGCGGCGTGCTCGGCCGGGGAACCCCGATCGCCGACCAGTTCCTGCAGATCCGGCCAGGCGGCGACCTCGCGCTGTTCAAGGCGCTGAACCTGCTGCTGCTCGAAGCCGAGGACGCCGCCCCGGGCACCGTCCTGGACCAGGAGTTCATCCGCACCCACACCACGGGCTTCGAGGAGTTCGCACGCCAGGCGCGCGAGCTGTCCTGGGACGAGGTGCACGCCGCGACCGGGCTCACCCGCGCCGAGATCGAGCAGGTGCGCGACCGGGTCCTGGCCAGCAACAGCGTCATCGCCTGCTGGGCCATGGGCCTGACCCAGCAGAAGCACGGCGTCGCCACCATCCGCGAGGTCGTCAACTTCCTGATGCTGCGCGGCAACATCGGCAAACCCGGTGCCGGTGCGTGCCCGGTGCGCGGGCACAGCAACGTCCAGGGCGACCGCACCATGGGCATCTGGGAACGCGTCCCGCAGTCCTTCCTGGACTCCCTCGAAGCGGAATTCGGCTTCACACCGCCGAAGGAGCACGGCTGGGACTCGGTGGACTCGATCCGGGCCATGCTCGACGGACGCGCGCGGTTCTTCCTCGGCGTGGCGGGCAACTTCGTCCGCGCCTCGCCGGACAGCGAGGTGACCGAGAAGGCGATGCGCCAGTGCCGGCTGACCGCGCACATCTCCACCAAGCTCAACCGGTCCCACACCGTGTGCGGTGAAACCGCCCTGATCCTGCCCACCTTGGGGCGCAGCGACCGGGACGTGCAGGACGGCGTGGAGCAGTTCGTCACCGTCGAGGACTCGATGAGCATGGTGCACGCGTCCTTCGGCCGCCTCGAACCGGCCTCGGAGGCGCTGCTCAGCGAGGTCGCGATCCTGTCGCGGCTGGCCCGCCGGACGCTGGGGGAGGACCCGGCCATCCCGTGGCAGGAGTTCGAGTCGAACTACGACGCGATCCGCGACCGGATCTCGCGCGTCGTGCCCGACTTCGAGGACTTCAACCGGCGAGTGGCCGACCCGGCGGGATTCCCGCTGCCGAACCCGGTCAACAGCGGTGTCTTCCGCACGCCGAGCGGCAAGGCGGTGTTCAGCTCCAACGAGTTCGAGTGGCTCTCGGCGCCCGACGGGTACCTGGTCCTGCAGTCGCTGCGCTCGCACGACCAGTGGAACACCATCCCGTACGCCAACGACGACCGCTACCGCGGCATCCACGACGCCCGCCGCGTCGTCATGGTCAACCCCGCCGACCTCGACGAGCTCGGAATCGCCGACCGCTCCGCGGTGGACCTGGTCAGCGTGTGGCACGACGGGGTCGAGCGGCGCGCGCCGAACTTCCGCGTGGTCGCCTACCCGGCGGCGCGGGGATCGGCCGCCGCGTACTACCCGGAGACCAACGTGCTCGTCCCGCTCGACAGCGTCGCCGACGTCAGCAACACGCCGACGTCCAAGGGCGTCATCGTCCGCTTGGAACCCGTCGCCGAGCAGGGCTGACACTCGCGAAGGGCCGCCTCGCACGCGGTGCGGGGCGGCCCTTCGCGACGGGGTCACATCTTGGTGGAGCCGTCCTTGATGGCCTCCCGGATCCGGAAGTAGGTGCCGCAGCGGCACACGTTGCGGATCTCCTCGATGTCGGCGTCGGTGATCTCCCGGCCCTTCGCGCGGGCCTGCTTCACCTTGGCGACCGCGGCCATGATCTGGCCGGGCTGGCAGTAGCCGCACTGCACGACGTCGTGGTCGAGCCACGCCTCCTGCATCGGGTGCAGCTCCTCGCCGACGGTGTCCGGCAGGCCCTCGATCGTGGTGATCTCATCGGACGCTTCGACGTCCTTGACCTGCACCGCGCAGGGGTTGAACGCCTTGCCGTTGATGTGGCTGGTGCACGCCTTGCAGACGTTGATCCCGCACCCGTACTTCGGTCCCGTGACGCCGAGCAGGTCGCGGATGACCCACAGCAGCCGCACGTCGTCCTCGACGTCCACGGTGATCTGCTTGCCGTTCAGCTTGAAGGTGTGCTCGGGCATTCCGCCTCCTCAGTAGGTGTAGTCCAGGCCGTTGGTCGGCGATGGCGGCAACGGCGGGACGTGCGGGTAGGGCTCGAACGCGAGCGGATCGTTGTGGTTGATCGGGAAGTACGTCGGCGTCGTGCCGGTGGCCGCGCGGTAGGCGCAGGCGGTGGCCGCGAACGCGGGAGCGACGCCCATCTCGCCGCCACCGGAGGGCATCTCGCTCTCCTCGGCGGGCAGGATCACCGGCGTGAACTCGAACGGCAGGTTCCACTGCCTGCAGTAGAAGAAGTTGTCCCAGCTGGCCTCGGCGATGCGGCCCTCGTTGAGGTGGACGCTGGCGGTCAGCGCCTGGGCGAGACCGTCGATGAAGCCGCCCTGCATCATGGCTTCGAGCCCGAGCGGGTTGACCACGATGTGCCCGGGGATCGTGACGAGCACGCCCCGCGTCACCCGCGGCCCGGTGACACCGTTGCGGATCGGCCGGTTGACCGTCTCCGGGCGGCAGTCGATCTCCACGAAGCAGGCCATCGTGTTCTTGTACTCGTGGTGCAGCGCGATCCCGTGCCCGACGCCGTCCGGGGTCGGCTGGCCCCACCCGCCGACTTCAGCGGCCTTGTCCAGCACCTTCAGCAGGTTCTCGTTCTTGACGTACTTGCGCCGGAAGTCGTACGGGTTCATGCCCATCTTCTCGGCGAGTTCGTCGACGAACAGCTCCCGCGTGGTCGCCACGTCCGGCGAGTACACGTTGCGCGTGCTGCCGGTGTTGAAACCGCCGCGCTTCTGGTTGTTGGCCGCGCTCTGGTGCGTCTCGGTCAGCAACGTCTTGGTGACGCCGAAGTTGTACAGCGACGGCGTGGTCAGCGTGAAGATGACCTCCGAGACCGAGTACCCGGCCAGCGGCAGCCGGGTCGCCGTCGAGGTCAGCGCCTCGCCGAAGCCGTGGCTGAAGTCGGTGCGCACACCGGCGAGGTGCTGCTCCAGGCTGATCACGTCGTTGGTGAACGACGCCCGGATCGTGCCCACCGACATCGGGTGGACGCGGCCCTGCCTGCAGTCGTCGGCGCGGTGCCACATGAGCTTGACCGGCTTGCCGAGCTTCTTCGAGATCTCGGCCGCCTCGGACGCGGCGTCGTGGAACAGGCAGCGGCCGAACGAACCGCCACCGGGCACCACGTGCACCGTCACCTGGGGCTGGGCGAGCCCGAGCTCTTCGGCGATGGCCGCCTGGGCGACGATCGGGATCTTGACGGTGGACCAGATCTCGGCCCGGTCGGGCCGGACGTCGGCGATCGCGGAGTTGACGCCCAGCGCGCTGCCGTTGACGAAGCCGAAGGTGTACTGGCGCTCCAAGGTCTGGGTCGCCGGCGTCGGTGGGATCACCGGGGGTGGCGTCGCGGCCTTGAGCTTCTGCTCGACCGACGCGTCGGACTCGTCGTCCACCGGGCCCGGACCCCACGACACGTCCAGCGCGTTGACCGCGTCGATGCACTGCCCGAAGGTCTCACCGCGCACCGCGACACCGCTGCTGATCTGCACGACGTCGGTGACGCCCGGCATCGTGCGCACCTGGTCGATGTTGTTCACCCCGCGCACGGTGCCGTTGATCGTCGGCGGCCGGCAGACCATCGTCGGCATCGCGCCGGGGACCTGGAGGTCGGTGGTGAACTTCTTGCGCCCGGTCACCGCCTCCAGCGCGTCGATGCGCCTGGTCGGCTTGCCGACGACCTGGAACTCCGACTCGGGCTTGAGGGCCACCTCGACCTCGGTGGTCGTGTCGCTGGCGGCCTTGTGGACGAGGTCGCCGTAGGGGATGGCGTTGCCGGTCGCCGAGGTGATCGTCCCGAGCTTGGCGGTCAGCAGGTCCGCCTGCTCCCCGAGGACGTGGCCGGCGGCCTCCAACAGCCGGCCCTTGGCGATCGCGGCCGCGGTGCGCACCGGCCAGTACAGCGCGCTGATCGAGGCGGAACCGCCGGTGAGCTGGTTGAACACCAGCTCGGGGCGCGCGTCGGCCAGGGTGATGTGCACCTTCTCCAGGGGTAACTCGAGCTCCTCGGCGATGAGCATCGCGATGGCCGTGCTCAGGCCCTGACCGACCTCGGTGCGGTTGAGCGCGAAGCTGGCGGAGCCGTCCTCGTTGAGCTGGACGGAGATGAGGTTCGCGGTGGGGCGTGCGGCGTAGACCAGTCCGTCGGTGAGGTCGACGTGGTCGGCGACCTGCGGGGTCGGCGGCACGCCCGCGCCGGTCGCGGCGGCCGCGGCGGGGCCGAGGAGGGATCCGCCGCCGAGCTCGGCGGCGGCCACCAGCGTCGGCGCCGCCAGCAGATATCCGAGGAAGCGGCGCCTGCTGGGCGTGGTGGCGCCGGGTGCGGTGGTGTCCGTGCGACTGGAGCGCATGGGGCAACCTTTCGACGGGCTTGTCAGTTCGGAAGCGTCGCGAGGTTCGGGAAGTTCGGTGTCGCGGTGTTTTTCCGTCTGGTGAGAACTCGTCGGTGCGAGTCGGTTGGCGAGTCATGTTGCAGGACCGGATTCCGGTTCCAATACCCCCGAGATGGGGTGATCGGGAGGTCACGGACAGTGCGGAACGGACGGATCCGGATCACCGGAGGTCAGCGACCCGGAGGTGTGACCGGCGTCATGCTTTCGTTACGCGAAGTGCTCGAACAATCACCTGAACGGACGCACCTGTAAGGGGGCATGCGAGGCGTGTTGTGCGCGGAGGGAATCGTTTCAGCGGCCAAATGGCGGGTATAGTCGCTCAACTCAGTGCCACTACGGGGTGGGTGTCTTCGGCGCGAACCGGAACGCGTCGATCAGCCAATGGAGGACGGACACTATGGCCGGCAGCGGAGACGGCAACGGCGCCGTGACGCGGAGACCAGAGGACCGGACGAGCGGCGGAGCTCGTCTGCGACCGGACGATCGCGACGCGCTGCGTGCTGAACTGCGCTCGGTGTCAGCGGAATCGGACTTCCCGGTCGCCTTCGGCGGCGAGGTCACCAGCTCCAGCGTCCGGCTCACCGAGTGCTTCGGCACCTTGACCACGCGCCTGCGCGACCTGGAGGTCCACGAGGGCAGGGGAGTCGGCGGCCAGGCGCTGGCGTTCGGCAGGCCCATCGGCGTCGTCGACTACGGAACCGCCCGGCACATCACCCACGACTACGACGGCCCGGTGATGGCCGAGCGGCTGTCGGCGGTGCTCGCTGTCCCCGTGCGGGTGCGCGGGAAGTGCCGTGCCGTGCTCTACGGAGCGATCCGCCAGCGGGTCGCCGTCGGGGACCGGGCGCGGGACTCGCTGATCGCGGCCGGGCGACGCCTGGCCGCTGAACTGGCGGTCCGCGACGAGGTCGACCGGCGGATGTCGATGGCCGAGGCGATCGCGGCCACCCGGCGCCCCGACGTCGCCGACGTGGCCAACCTCGAAGAGCTGCGGTCGGTGCACTCCGAGCTGTGCGCGATCGCCGGTTCGGTGGAGGACGGGAACCTGCGGGCCCGGATGTACGAGGTCGCGCAGCGCCTCACCGACCTGCGGTCGGGCGAGACCGAGCCGGCCCCGCAGCTCCGGCTGTCCCGGCGGGAGCTCGACGTCCTCTCGCAGGTGGCGCTCGGCTGCACCAACGTCGAGGTGGCGGAACGGCTTTCGCTCGCGCCCGAGACGGTGAAGGCGTACCTGCGCGCGGCGATGCGCAGGCTGGGCGCGCGCACCCGGCACGAGGCCGTCGTGCGCGCGCGATCCGCCTGGCTGCTGCCGTGACGCCGGGGTCTACCCCAATTCGGGTGTAACGCAGGCACGATCCCGGTCCCTACCGTGTGCGGTCACGAACACACGCCACCTGCCGGGAGGAAAACGTGCCTGCGGTCGAGCTGTCCTACGCGTCCGGTGTTTCCGACGTGCCGTTGCTGGGTGACACCATCGGGGAGAACCTGGACCGCACGGCCGCCCGCTTCCCCGACCGGGACGCGCTGGTGGAGGTCGCCACGGGTCGTCGCTGGACCTACCGGGAGTTCCTCGCGGAGGTGGACGTCGTCGCGGCCGGTCTGCTCGAAGCGGGCGTCGTCAAGGGCGACCGGGTCGGGATCTGGGGCCCCAACCGCGCCGAGTGGACCCTGACCCAGTACGCGACGGCGAGGATCGGCGCGATCCTGGTCAACATCAACCCCGCTTACCGGTCGCACGAGCTGGAGTTCGTGCTCAACCAGGCCGGGGTTCGGATGCTGGTGTCGGCGAAGTCGTTCAAGAGCTCGGACTACGTGGCCATCGTGGACGAGGTGCGCGGCAGGTGCGCGGCCTTGGAGGAGGTCGTGTACTTCGACGACCCGAGCTGGCAGCGGTTGCTGGATTCGGGGCGCGCGGCCGACCGGGAGCGCGTCCGGTCGGCGCAGTCGGCGCTGTCGTCGGATGATGCGATCAACATTCAGTACACGTCGGGGACGACGGGTTTTCCGAAGGGTGCGACGTTGTCGCATCACAACATCCTCAACAACGGGTTCTTCGTGGGGGAGTTGTGCGGGTATTCGGAGGTGGATCGGGTGGCGATCGTGCCGCCGTTCTACCACTGCTTCGGGATGGTGATGGGGAATTTGGC